>NZ_JBIBYO010000003.1:0-716902 GCF_043083385.1 Streptomyces sp. NPDC014733
TTACATTCCGAACCCGGAAGCTAAGCCTTTCAGCGCCGATGGTACTGCAGAGGGGACTCTGTGGGAGAGTAGGACGCCGCCGAACAATTTTTCAGGACCCCTGGTCCCAGCGTTCATGCTGGGACCAGGGGTCCTTTTTGTTTTGCCGAAGCGCGCCGAAGTGGTCGGTGCGTGAGAATGAATGCAGTGCCGAAGACAGGAGTCACGTCGATGTCCACCAACTCTTCCGACGATCGTTCGGAGCGCCGGCCGCAGCGGCGTGACGACGGCGACCGCGGTGGTTTCCGGCGTGACGACCGGGGCCCGCGACGCGACTTCGACCGTGGCGGGCGCCCGTCCAGTGGCGGTTACGGCCGTCGTGACGACCGCTCGTCCGGTGGTGACCGGGGCGGTTTCCGTCGCGATGACCGGCGTGATGAGCGTCGGGACGACCGCGGTGGTGACCGGGGCGGATTCCGCCGGGATGACCGCGGTGGTGACCGTGGTGGTTTCCGCCGGGATGACCGCGGTGGTGACCGTGGTGGTTTCCGTCGTGATGACCGGTCGTCGTTCCGTCGGGACGACCGTCCGTCCGGTGGTGACCGGGGCGGCTTCCGCCGGGACGACCGACGCGATGAGCGTCGGGACGACCGCGGCGGCGATCGCGGTGGCTTCCGTCGGGACGACCGGCGTGATGAGCGTCGGGATGACCGCGGTGGTGACCGTGGTGGTTTCCGTCGTGATGACCGGTCGTCGTTCCGTCGGGACGACCGTCCGTCCGGTGGTGACCGGGGCGGCTTCCGCCGGGACGACCGACGCGATGAGCGTCGGGACGACCGTGGTGGTGACCGGGGCGGATTCCGTCGCGACGACCGGCGTGATGAGCGTCGGGACGACCGCGGTGGCGATCGTGGTGGCTTCCGTCGGGATGACCGTGGTGGGGACCGTGGTGGTTTCCGTCGTGATGACCGGTCGTCGTTCCGTCGGGACGACCGTCCGTCCGGTGGTGACCGGGGCGGCTTCCGCCGGGACGACCGGCGTGATGAGCGTCGGGACGACCGCGGTGGCGATCGTGGTGGCTTCCGCCGGGATGACCGTGGTGGTGACCGTGGTGGTTTCCGTCGTGATGACCGGTCGTCGTTCCGTCGGGACGACCGTCCGTCCGGTGGCGACCGGGGCGGCGACCGTGGCGGCTTCCGCCGGGACGACCGACGCGACGACCGCGGTAGAGACCGGGACGGATTCCGACGTGACGACCGGGGCGGATTCCGACGTGACGACCGCGGTGGCGACCGTGGCGGCTTCCGTCGCGACGACCGACGCGACGACCGTGGCGGTTTCCGCCGGGACGATGAGCGGGGGCGGCGGCCTTACGGGGCCGGGCGTGGGCGTGATGAGCGGCGGGACGATCGGCGGGACGAGCGTCGGGAGCCGATCAAGCGGTTGCCGATTCCCGAGGACGTCACCGGCGACGAGATCGACAAGGACGTGCGGCAGGAGCTGTTGAGCCTGCCGAAGACGCTCGCCGAGGATGTCGCCAAGAACCTCGTCATGGTGGCGAAGCTGCTGGACGAGGACCCGGAGCGGGCGTACGGGTACTCGCGGGTCGCGCTGCGGCTGGCGTCCCGGGTCGCGGCGGTGCGGGAGGCGGCGGGCTTCGCCGCGTACGCCGTCGGCAAGTACAGCGAGGCGCTGGCGGAGTTCCGGGCGTCGCGGCGGATGACCGGCAGCGTGGAGCTGTGGCCCGTCATGGCGGACTGTGAGCGCGGTCTGGGGCGTCCGGAGAAGGCCATGGCGATGGCCGGCGAGCCCGAGGTGGCGAAGCTGGACAAGGCCGGACAGGTCGAGATGCGGCTGGTCGCCGCGGGTGCCCGCCGGGACATGGGGCAGGCGGAGGCCGCGGTGGTGACGCTGCAGAGCCCCGAGCTGGCGTCGAGCGCCGTGCACCCGTGGACGGCGCGGCTGCGCTACGCGTACGCCGACGCGCTGCTGGCCGTCGGCCGGGAGGACGAGGCGCGCGACTGGTTCGCCAAGGCGCTGGAGGCCGACCAGGGCGGGACGACCGACGCGTCGGACCGGCTGGCCGAGCTGGACGGCGTGGAGTTCACCGACGCGCTGGACGAGTCGGCGGACGACGAGGAGTCCGCGGCCGGGAAGCCCGCGGCGGCGGACCGGGACGCGGCCGAGGCCGGTGCCGGGGTCGTCGACGCGGCGGTCGATGTGGCCGACGAGGACGCCGGTGAGGACCGTGCGGACGACGTCCGCCGGGACGGTGCCGAGGGCGGTGCGCCCGAGCAGGGCTGAGCCGGTGCCGCGTCGCGGATGATGTGACGGATGGAGGGCGGGATCCCGTTGGGGTCCCGCCCTCCGTGCGTTGCCGGGGCGGAGCGCCCGGTCAGTCCATCGCCGAGTCCAGCGTGCGCAGGACCAGGCCGGTGGCCGGTTTGGGGCCGAAGGAGGTGGACTTGCGGGGCATGGTCACGTCCTGGCGGGCCAGGGCGCGGACGGTTTCCTCGGTGGCGGCGCGCATCAGGACGGCGGTGCCGCCGTGGCGGGCGGCCTGGGCGAGGGCGGCCTCGGTGTGGTGGAGGTAGCTGATGTGCGAGGGGTGGTCGGGGATCTGCCAGACCGTGTCGAGGAGGACGGAGTGCAGGACGGTGGCGTCGAGGGTCCGCCACAGCTCCGGGCGGTCGGCGCGTACCGCTTCCGCCAGCAGCTGCGGGTCGGGGCGGTCCAGGAGGTGGTAGGTGCCGGTGCCACCGGTGAGGACGAAGGCGTTGCCCGGGGTCTTCTCCAGGGTGGCGAGGGCGGCGGCCGCGTCGCCCGGCAGCCGGCGGGCCCGGAAGGCGCCGGCGAGCCGGTCGAGCGCCTCGGCGGGCGGCAGATGCGGCAGCACCCGGTGGATGGCGCGGACCTGGAGCGGGTGGCGGGCGGTGTCGACGAGCAGCACCAGGCCAAAGGCCCAGGGGGAGTCGGCGTCGGCGCCGGGTGTCTGCTCGAAAAGCCGCTGGTAGGTGGCCCAGCGGTGGTGGCCGTCGGCGATCAGCGCCTGATGGCCGGACAGGTCCGCGTCGATCGCGGCGAGTTCGTCCGGGTCGGTGACGGCCCAGAGGCGGTGGGTGAAGCCGTCCTCGGTGGTGGTGGCGAGCAGCGGGGCGCGCCGGACGGCGGTCTCGATGACGGCGGCGGCGCCGGTAACCGAGCCGTCGCCGCGGTAGGCGAGAAGCAGCGGCTCGAAGTTGGCGGCCGCGGCGCGCATCAGTGCGGCGCGGTCCTCGACCACCTCGGGGATGACGTCCTCGTGGGGCAGCACCGGGCCGTCCAGCCGCAGTGCGCCGATCAGCCCGCGCTGGAGGATGTCGCCGCTCCGCTGCTCGTAGACGTAGAGCGCGGGCAGCGGGTCCGTCACCAGGACGCCCTCGGCGCGCCAGCGGGTCAAGGTGGTGGCGGCCTGCCGGTGCCGGGTGGCCGGATCGGCGGCCTGGGGCAGGATCAGCCGCACGATGTTGTACGGGTCGGCGGTCTCCAGCAGTCGGACGCCGTCGGGCCGGACCACGACGTCGTACGGGGGAGAGGTGACCGCGGTGAGACTGCTGATCCGGTCCGGGGCGTAGCGCAGTCCACGGAACGGGAGGAGGCGGAGGCCGTCGGTATCGGTCATTGGGGAATGCTACGGCGCCGACCCGGTGCGGGATGATCGGGGGAGAGCCAGGACATGGCTGGATGTATCGGTGGCCCGCGGGGTCCGTACCGGGCGCGGTGCGGGGCGGGCGGTGAGGAGCGGAGCGGCATGACGGAGCGGATGCGCGGGCGGCCCAAGGGGTGTGACCGTGCGCTGGGTGCCACGTACGACACGGCGCTGCTGGATCTGGACGGGGTCGTCTATGCCGGGGGCGTGGCCCTGCCGCACGCCGTGGACGCGCTCACCGCGGCGCGGGAGGGCGGGATGCATCTGGCGTATGTGACCAACAACGCCGCCCGGACCCCGCAGACCGTCGCCGCCCAACTGACCGGATTCGGCCTGCCGACCGGTGCCGAGGACGTGATCACCTCGGCGCAGGCGGTGGCCCGGCTGATCGCCGAGCAGGTGCCGCCGGGCTCCCGGGTGCTGACCGTCGGCGGTGAGGGACTCCGGGTGGCGCTGCGCGAACGCGGGCTGGAGCCGGTGGAGTCGGCCGACGACGATCCGGCGGCGGTGGTGCAGGGCTACGACGCGGGGATCGACTGGGGGCGGCTGGCCGAGGCGGCGTACGCGGTGCAGCGGGGGGTGCCGTGGTTCGCGTCCAACACGGATCTGACGATTCCGCGGGAGCGGGGGATCGCGCCCGGCAACGGCGCGCTGGTCGAGGTGGTGCGGATCGCGGCGGGCGGGTCGCCGCGGGTGGCGGGGAAGCCGCAGCCGCCGATGCACCGTGAGACGGTGCTGCGGACCGGTGCGCGCCGGCCGCTGGTCATCGGCGACCGGCTCGACACGGACATCGAGGGCGCCTTCAACGGCGGGGTCGACGCGCTGCTGGTCCTCACGGGCGTGACCACCCCCGCCGATCTGCTGGTCGCGCCGCCGCCGCACCGGCCTGCCTATGTCGACGCCGACCTGCGCGGGCTGCTGGTGCCGCAGCCCGCGGTGGTGCCGGACGGGGACGGGTTCCGGTGCGGCGGTCTGCGGGCGGTGGACCACCGCGGCCGGCTGGACGTCGAGGGCGACGGGGCGCCGCTGGACGGGCTGCGGGCGCTCTGCGCGGCGGCGTGGACGGCGGCGGGCGACGGCGCGTATGCGGGCGATGCCGAGAGGGCGCTGCGGGCGCTGGGGATGTGAGCGCGGGCGGCGGGCCACCGGGTTCGGGCGGGACCGGCGGACGCCGGAGGCGGCGGGTGCGCCCCGTCCCGGGTCCGCCGCCCGCCCGGGCCGGCGGGCCCGTCCCGCACGTACCGCTTCAGCGCACCTTCTTCGCGCTCCGGATGGCCTGGGTGAGCTGTTCGATGAGCGGGGTGGCGCCCGCGTAGGAGAAGCGGGGCTCGCTGGACCAGGGGGTGATCTGGCCGGCCTTGACGGCGGGGAGCTGGGCCCAGGACGGCTTGCTCGCCAGGTCCTCGGGCTGGAGGGTGGCGGTGCGGTTGTCGAGGAGCAGCACGTCGGCGCGGTACTTGTCGGCGTTCTCCCAGCTCAGGCTCTCGAAGTAGCCGCCCTTGTCGAGGTGGTCGGGGACGATCAGGTCGACGCCGAGTGACTTGTAGTACATGAGGTCGGCGTTGATGCCGGGGTTGGACGCGTAGAAGAGGTCGGCGCTGCCGGAGCAGGCGAGGACCTTGACGGGGTTGGCCTTGGCGGCGGCGCGCAGGTCGGCGGCGGCCTTCTCGAAGCGGGCCCTGGCGTCGGTGACGCGCTTGGCCCTGAGGTCGGCGCCGAGCGCCCCGGCCAGCTCCGCGTACCGTTCGATGATCTTCACCAGCGGGGTGCGGGAGGCGGTCAGCGCGAGGCTCGGGGCGAGCTGAGCGATCTTGCTCTTGCGGTCGTCGGGCACGAACCAGAGGGCGCCCGGCTCGTACATGTTGGTGATCAGCAGGTCGGGGGCGAGGCTTGCGTACTTCTCGACGTTGAACTGGTTGTAGGCGTTGCCGAGGACGGTGACCTTGTCGACGTCGAGGCCGCCGGCCTGCGGGTCGGGCTTGCCGTTCGGCAGTTTCGTCGGGCCGAAGACGCCGACGATGCGGGTGTCCGCGCCGAAGTCGTGCAGCGCGGCGGCGGTGCCGGTGAACGCGACGATGCGCTGCGGGGGGTGACCGAGCGACACCTTCTTCTTCCGGTCGTCGGTGAACGTCCAGGCGCCGCCGCCCGTCGCCCCGGATCCCGTGCCGCCGCTGCCGCTGCCGCCGCCGCACGCGGCGAGGAGCGCGCCGATGCCGAGGGCGCCGCCGGAGGCGAGGAGGCCGCGTCGGGACGGGGTGAGGGTGCGGGAGGTGCGCATGGGAGGTGCTTCTTCCTGGAAGGGGCGGGGGAGTCAGAAGTGTGAGGGTAGGCTAACCTAACTCATCGTGTTGGTAGACAGTCCCCCCGAAACCCCCACGGTCCCGGCGCCGGTGACACCGTCGCGGCGTCACCTCGTGCGCCTCGCGGGGCTGGTCGCCGCCGTCTGCGCGCTCGCCGTCCTCACCGCGCTCGGCCTCGCCGTCGGCGCCAAGCAGATCCCGCTCGACCAGGTCTGGCACGGTCTCGTCCACTACTCCGGCACCGACACCGACGTCATCGTCCACGACGTCCGGGTGCCGCGTACCCTCCTCGGCCTCGTCGTCGGCGCCGCCCTCGGCCTCGGTGGCGCCGTGATGCAGGCGCTGACCCGCAACCCGCTCGCCGACCCGGGGCTGCTCGGCATCAACGCCGGTGCCGCGGCCGCCGTCGTCACCGCGATCAGCGTCCTCGGGGTCACCTCGCTCACCGGCTACGTCTGGTTCGCCTTCCTGGGCGCCGCGGTGGTCTCCGCCGCCGTCCACGTCCTCGGCGGGACCCGCGGCGCCACGCCCGTACGGCTCGCGCTCGCCGGTACCGCGCTGACCGCGGTCCTCACCGGCTACACCAACGCCGTCAACCTGCTGGACTCCGCGGCGCTGGACAAGATGCGCTTCTGGACGGTCGGTTCGCTGGCCACCGCCACCCTGCCGACGTTCCGGCACCTCGCGCCGTTCCTCGCGGCGGGGGCGGTCCTCGCGCTGCTGCTGGCCCGGCCGCTCAACGCCGTGGCGCTCGGCGACGACCAGGCCCGTGCGCTCGGCGCCCGGCTCACCCGGACCCGGATCCTGGCGATGTGCGCGGTCACCCTGCTGTGCGGCGGCGCCACCGCCGCCTGCGGCCCGATCGTCTACGTCGGCCTGATGGTGCCGCACGCGGTCCGCGCGCTGACCGGCCCGGACCTGCGGTGGATCCTGCCGTACTCCGCGGTGCTCTCACCGGTGCTGCTGCTCGGCGCCGACATCCTCGGGCGGATCGCCGCCCGGCCCGGCGAACTCCAGGTCGGCATCGTCACCGCCGTCCTCGGCGGCCCGGTCTTCATCCACCTCGTACGGCGCCGGAGGACGGCCCAGCTGTGAACACCCCCGTGACCACCACGCCGGACGCCCGGCGCACCCGGCGCACCACCACCCTCCGGACGCCCGGCGGCCTGTCGCTGCGGCTGGGCGTCCGGGCGGTCGCCGCCGGGGCGGCGCTGCTCGTCCTCGCCCTCGCCGCGGCCGTCGCGCTCATCGGCACCGGCGACTTCCCGCTGACGCCCGGCGAGGTGCTGCGGGCGCTGACCGGCGGCGGCGAGGCGGGCCAGCGGTTCATCGTCCGTGAACTGCGGCTGCCGCGCGTCCTGGTGGGGCTGCTGGTCGGCGCCGCCTTCGGCATCGCGGGCGCCGTCTTCCAGACCGTCTCGCGCAACCCGCTCGGCAGCCCCGACGTCCTCGGCTTCGGCCAGGGCGCCTCCGTCGGCGCGCTCTTCGTCATCGTGTACCTGCACGGCGGCACCTTCGCGGTCGCCGCCGGGGCGGTCGTCGGCGGCCTCGGCACCGGCCTCGCCATCTTCCTGCTGGCCTGGCAGCGCGGCATCCACGGCTACCGCTTCGTCCTCGTCGGCATCGGCGCCGCCGCGATGCTCTACGCACTCGTCCTCTACCTGCTGACCAAGGCGGACATCGTCGAGGCGACCGGCGCCACCACCTGGATGACCGGTTCGCTCAGCGGCCGCGACTGGTCCCAGGTGTGGCCGCTCGCCGCCGTCTGCGCCGTCCTCGTCCCGCTGATCCTGGCGTACGGGCGGCCGCTGCGGATGCTGGAGATGGGCGACGACGCGGCGAGCGCGCTCGGTGTCCGCACCGGGCGGGTCCGCGCCGTCGCGCTGCTCGCCGCCGTCGTCCTCGTCGCCGCCGCGACCGCGGCCGCCGGGCCGATCGCCTTCGTCGCGCTGACGGCCCCGCAGCTCGCCCGGCGGCTGACCCGCGCGCCCGGCGCCAACCTGCTGCCCTCCGCCGCGATGGGCGCCGCGCTGCTGGTCGGTGCGGACTGGGCCGGGCAGCGGCTCTTCGGCGCCGACCAGCTGCCGGTCGGCGTCCTCACCGGCGCGCTCGGCGGCGGCTACCTCATCTGGCTGCTGGCCACCGAGCGCCGCGCCGGACGGATATGAGCGCCCCGCCCCCGGCCCCCGACCCGAAGACAACCCCCAGGAGCCCCCAGTGAGCCGTCTCGCGGCCGAGCACCTCACCCTCGCCTACGACCGCCGGGTCATCGCCGACGACCTCTCGGTGGAGATCCCCGACCACTCCTTCACCGTCGTCGTCGGCCCCAACGGCTGCGGCAAGTCGACCCTGCTGCGCGCGCTGGCGCGGATGCTCCGGCCGGCCGGCGGCCAGGTCCTGCTGGACGGCGCGGCGCTCTCCTCGTACCCGGCGAAGCAGGTCGCCCGGACCCTCGGGCTGCTGCCGCAGTCGTCCGTCGCGCCGGACGGCATCACCGTCGCCGACCTCGTCGCCCGCGGCCGCTACCCGCACCAGGGCGTGCTGCGGCAGTGGTCGCGCGAGGACGAGCGGATCGTGCGGGAGTCGATGGCGGCCACCGGCATCGGCGACCTCGCCGAGCGGTACGTCGCCGAACTCTCCGGCGGCCAGCGCCAGCGGGTGTGGATCGCGATGGCGCTCGCCCAGCAGACGCCGCTGCTCCTCCTCGACGAGCCCACCACCTACCTCGACATCCAGCACCAGATCGAGGTCCTCGACCTCTGCGCCGCCCTCCACGAGGAACAGGGCCGCACCCTCGTCGCCGTCCTCCACGACCTCAACCACGCCGCCCGCTACGCCACCCATCTGATCGCGCTGAAGGACGGCCGGGTCGTCGCCGAGGGCGCCCCCCGCGACATCGTCACCGCCGAACTGGTCGAGTCGGTCTTCGGGCTCCGCTGCCAGATCATCGACGACCCGCAGACCGGCACCCCGCTGATCGTCCCGGCGGCCCGCGCGGCGCGGCGCCCCGCGGCGGCTACAGCAGCTTCCTGAGCCGCAGCAGATCCCGCACCCCGGCCTCCAGCCGCACCCGGCCCCGGCCCCAGGCCCGCGCGAAGTCCAGCTCCCCGTCGACCAGCGCGACCAGATCGTCCCCGGACATCACCAGCCGGATCTCGGCCTTGTACGGCGGCGGTCCCGGCACGCTCGTCACGTCCTCGATGGTGCCGTGGGCCAGCCGTCCCAGGAACGTGACGTCGGGGTCGGTGAGGCGGCAGCTGAGCGAGCGGTCGAGCGCGGCGGCGCTGCGCACCTCGCCCTCGGCACCGGACATGTTCCGGGCCAGCCGGTCGAGGGCCGCGCGGCACTGGTCGAGAGTTGCCATCGCCGCCGACGATAGCCCGGCGCCGTGCCGCCACGGCTCCCGCCCGGCGGCGTGGCGGGCCCGCCCGGCGGTACGCGGTAGCGTCGGGGGCATGCACCAGCCGACGCCGGGCCCGCCGCCGCACCGCCCGCACCAGCCCCCGGCCGCGGAGCCCGGCCGGAGCCCCGAGCCGGAGCCCGGGCCCGCCGCCACGGCCACGCCGGAGCCCGGCCCCGCACCGGACGCCACGCGGGAGCCCGACGGGACCGGGGCGGGCACCGCACCCGACGAGAGCGCCGCCCCCGCCGCCCCGCAGCCGCTCGGCGTCGCCCTCGCCCCCACCGGCGAGCCCGCCGTCGACACCCCGCTGCGCCGCCTCGCCGACGCCGACCACCTCGCCGTCGGCGCGCACCTCGCGGTGTACGAGGATGTGCACCGTGGGCTGCGTGACGCGCTGGCCGCCCTCGACGGGCAGCCCGGGCCGCCCGCCCCCACGCCGGCCGGACACGGCACGGCGACGAACGACCTCAGGAGCTGAACCACAGGTGGCAGGAGTGGCACGACGCCGACTCGACGCGGAGCTGGTGCGCCGCAAGCTGGCCCGCTCGCGGGAGCACGCCGGTCAGCTGATCGCCGCGGGACGGGTGACCGTCGGCGGCACGACCGCGACCAAGGCCGCCACCCAGGTCGCCACCGGCGCCGCCGTGGTCGTCCGCGAGGACGCGAACGACCCGGACTACGTCTCGCGCGGCGGGCACAAACTCGCCGGGGCCTTCGCGGCGTTCGTCCCCCTGGGGCTGCGCGTCGAGGGGCGCCGCGCCCTCGACGCCGGTGCGTCCACCGGCGGTTTCACCGACGTCCTGCTGCGCGCCGGGGCCGCCCATGTCGTCGCCGTCGACGTCGGCTACGGCCAGCTCGCCTGGTCGCTGCAGAGCGACGAGCGGGTCACCGTCAAGGACCGCACCAACGTCCGCGAGCTGACCCTCGACGCGATCGACGGGGTCCCCGTCGACCTGGTTGTCGGCGATCTCTCCTTCATCCCGCTGGGCCTGGTCCTGCCCGCCCTGACCGCCTGCACCGCGCCCGGCGCCGACCTCGTCCTGATGGTCAAGCCGCAGTTCGAGGTCGGCAAGGAGCGCCTGGGCAGCGGCGGGGTGGTCCGCAGCCCGGAGCTGCGCGCCGAGGCGGTCCGCGCCGTCGCCGCCCGCGCCGCCGAACTGGGCCTGGGCGTCCTCGGCGTGACCGCGAGCCCGCTGCCCGGTCCCTCCGGCAACGTCGAGTACTTTCTGTGGCTCCGCGCCGGGGCGCCCGCACTCGACCCGGCGGATGTCGACCGTGCAGTGGCGGAGGGGCCGCGTTGACCACCACACAGGCAGTTCCACAGAGCGCACCGCACCCGGGCGGACAACCGGGACGGACGGTGTTCCTGCTCGCCCACACCGGCCGTCCGGCGGCGATCCGCAGCGCCGAACGCGTCGTGACGGGCCTGCTGCGCCATCGTATCGGCGTCCGTGTCCTCGCCGAGGAGGCCGCGGACCTGCCGCTGCCCGACGCCGTCGAACGCGTCGCCTCCCGGCAGAGCGCCGCCGAGGGCTGCGAACTGCTCGTCGTCCTCGGCGGTGACGGCACCCTGCTGCGCGGCGCCGACTTCGCCCGTACCTCCGGGGTCCCGATGCTCGGCGTCAACCTCGGCCGGGTCGGCTTCCTCGCCGAGGCCGAACGCGACGACCTCGACAAGGTCGTCGACCGCGTCGTCACCCGCTCCTACGAGGTCGAGGAGCGGATGACCATCGATGTGCTGGTGCGCAACAATGGCAGCATCGTGCACACCGACTGGGCGCTCAACGAGGCGTCCGTGGAGAAGGCCGCCCGGGAGCGGATGCTGGAGGTCGTCACCGAGGTCGACGGCCGCCCGGTCTCCCGCTTCGGCGGCGACGGCGTCGTCTGCGCCACCCCGACCGGCTCCACCGCGTACGCCTTCTCGGCGGGCGGGCCGGTCGTCTGGCCCGAGGTGGAGGCGCTGCTGATGGTGCCGATCAGCGCCCACGCCCTCTTCGCCAAGCCGCTGGTCACCTCCCCGAAGTCGGTGCTCGCGGTCGAGGTGCAGCCCAAGACGCCGCACGGCGTGCTCTGGTGCGACGGGCGCCGCAGCGTCGAGCTGCCCGCCGGGGCACGCGTCGAGGTCCGCCGCGGCGCCGTCCCGGTCCGGCTGGCCCGGCTGCACCACGCCTCCTTCACCGACCGGCTGGTCGCGAAGTTCGCCCTGCCGGTGGCCGGCTGGCGCGGCGCCCCGCACTGACCGGTCCGGTACCGGGGTGTACCGGGACGATCCCGGGCGCCCCGGGGAGCGGGCGGCCACCCCGGCGGGTGGCGGGGGCGGGAGTCCGTCGCGAGGGGGCCGGTGGACCTCGTAAGGTCGTATCCGTGTTGGAGGAGATGCGGATCCGGTCCCTGGGCGTCATTGACGACGCCGTAGTCGAGCTGTCCCCGGGCTTCACGGCGGTGACGGGCGAGACGGGCGCGGGCAAGACCATGGTCGTCACCAGCCTCGGCCTGCTGCTCGGCGGGCGCGCCGACCCCGCGCTGGTGCGGATCGGTGCCAAGGCGGCGGTCGTCGAGGGCCGCCTCACGATGGACGACGCGGCGCCCGCGGCGGTCCGCGCCCAGGAGGCGGGCGCCGAACTGGACGACGGGGCGCTGCTGATCAGCCGCACCGTCTCCGCCGAGGGCCGCTCCCGCGCCCATGTCGGCGGCCGGTCCGTCCCGGTCGGCCTGCTGACGGAGCTGTCCGACGAGTTGGTCGCCGTGCACGGCCAGACCGACCAGCAGGGGCTGCTGCGCCCGGCCCGTCAGCGCGAGGCCCTGGACCGCTACGCCGGGGCCGCCGTCGCCGCGCCCCTCGCCCGCTACACCACCGCCCACCGGCGGCTGCGCGCGGTCGCCACCGAGCTGGACACCCTGACGACGCGGGCCCGTGAACGCGCCCAGGAAGCCGATCTGCTGCGTTTCGGGCTGGACGAGATCGCCGCCGTCGAACCGCAGCCCGGCGAGGACACCGCGCTCGCCGCGGAGGCCGAACGCCTCGGCCACGCCGAGGCCCTGGCCGCCGCCGCCGGCGCCGCGCACGCCGCACTGGCCGGCAACCCGGAGGACCCCGAGGGCGTCGACGCCGCCACCCTCGTCGCCGGGGCCCGGCGCGCCCTCGACGCCGTACGCGGTCACGACCCGCAGCTGGCCGCGCTGGCCGAGCGGGTCGGCGAGATCGGCATCCTGATGGCGGACGCCGCGGGCGATCTCGCCGGGTACGCCGACGGGCTGGACGCGGATCCGCTGCGGCTCGCCGCCGTCGAGGAGCGCCGCGCCGCGCTGACCCATCTGACCCGCAAGTACGGCGAGGACATCGACGCGGTCCTGGCGTGGTCCCAGGAGAGCGCGGCGCGCCTGGCCGAGCTGGACGGCGACGACGACAAGATCACCGAGCTGACCGGGGAACGCGACGCCCTCCGCGGCGAACTGGGCGCGCTGGCCCAGGAGCTGACCGACGCCCGGACCGCCGCCGCCGCCCGCTTCGCCGCCGATGTCACCGCGGAGCTGGCCGAACTCGCCATGCCGCACGCCTGGGTGAGCGTCGACATCCGCCAGACCGAGGCGGCCGAGGAGAGCGACGGCGTCGAGGTCGGCGGCCGGTCCGTCGTCTACGGTCCGAGCGGCGTCGACGAGGTGGAGCTGCTGCTCGCCCCGCACCCGGGCGCCCCGCCCCGCCCGATCTCCAAAGGCGCCTCCGGCGGTGAACTCTCCCGCGTGATGCTCGCCGTGGAGGTCGTCTTCGCCGGTTCCGACCCCGTCCCGACGTACCTCTTCGACGAGGTCGACGCGGGCGTCGGCGGCAAGGCGGCGGTGGAGGTCGGCCGCCGCCTCGCCCGCCTCGCGCAGTCCGCGCAGGTCGTCGTCGTCACCCACCTCCCGCAGGTCGCGGCCTTCGCCGACCGCCAGCTGCTGGTCGCCAAGACCCACGACGGCTCGGTCACCCGCAGCGGCGTCACCGTCCTGGAGGGCGAGGAGCGCATCCGGGAGCTGTCGCGGATGCTGGCCGGTCAGGAGGACTCGGAGACGGCCCGGGCGCACGCCGAGGAGCTGCTGGAGACGGCCCGTACGGGACGGTGACGACGGGCGCCGCCTCGGCGGAGGGGAGCGGGACGATCGGGGTACGTGGGGTGTTCACGGACGGGCGGGCGGCGGTGTTCGCGGGCGCGGTGGCCGCCACCCGCGCCGTGCACGCGGCGCTGCGCCGCAGACCGCCCGGGGGCGCCGCGCGGTGGCGGCGCACCAATCACGCCGGACGCCCGGTCACGCTGTACGCCGGGCCCGCCACCGCCCTCGGCGCCGCCGGTGCGGTGGCCGCCGCCCCGGGGACGCCGCGCGCCCGCACCGCCGCGGCGCTCACCGTCCTCGCCGCGGGTGCCTGCGGTGCGTACGACGACCTGTGCGGCGCGGGTGACCCGCGCCGCGGCTTCCGGGCCCATCTCACGGCGCTCGCGCACGGCGAGGTGACCTCCGGCACGGTCAAGCTGTTCGGTATCGGCGGCGCCGGGCTCGCCGCCGGGGCGGTGCTGCGGCGGCGGCCGGTCGACGCGCTGCTCGCGGGCGTCGTCGTCGCCGGGAGCGCCCATCTGGTCAACCTCCTCGACCTCCGGCCGGGCCGGGCCGTCGGCGCCGTCCTGGCCCTGGGCGCGCCGGGCCTGGCCGGCGGAGGTCCCGCGGGGCGCGCCGCGGCCGCTCCGGTGGGCGCCGCGGCCGCCGTCCTCGCCGACGACGTCGCCGCCCGCACGATGCTCGGCGACACCGGTGCGCATGCGCTCGGCGCGGCGCTGGGCCTGTCCGTCGTGGCCCGGTACGGCCGGGCGGGGCTCGCCGCGCACGCCGCGGCGCTGGTGGCGGCGGCGGTGGTCGGCGACATCCGGGGACGGTCGCCCGGACCGGCCCCGACCGGGTGCCGGGGAACGACTGTTCTGTCCCCCATGGGGGTGGTCCAGCGGTCGGGCGGGTGAGACATCCCACCTGAACGGCGGGCGAACGGTGCGGAATTGACGCGTGCGGCCTGGCATCCTGGTGCGCGGTGCCGCGGCGGACGCCGCACGCACTCCCCGCGTACGCCCCCGGCGCCCGCAGACGCCCCGCGCGCCCCTCGGTGGGCAACTCCCCGCGACCCGCCGGCGTCCGATCCGCCCGACCGCCTCGCCGTACGGACCCAGCCCGCCGACCCAGGAGCCCACGCCGTGACCCGTACGCCGCCCCCGCCGCACGGCCAGGCGCCACTGCGCACGGTCCAGGTGCTCGGCCACGGCGCCACGGGCAGCGCCGCCCATGTCCGTTCGCTCACCGCCGGGCTGGTCGCCCGCGGCGTGCAGGTCACCGTCTGCGCGCCGCCCCCGGCCGAGGAGGCGCACGGCTTCACCGCGGCCGGGGCCCGGTTCGTCCCGGTGGCGGCCCGCCCCGACCCGGCCGCCCTCGCCGCGCTGCGCGGCGCCTTCCGGGAGGCGGACGTGGTCCACGCCCACGGCGTACGGGCCGGGCTGAGCGCCCTGCCGGTGCTGCGCACGGTGCGCGGCCCGCGCGGCGGCCGGCTCCCGCTCGTCGTCACCTGGCACACCGCGGCCCGCGCGCCGGGTGCGCTGGTGCGGCTGCGGGAGCGTCAGTTGGCGCGCGCCGCGGCCGTCGTCCTCGGCGTCTGTGCCGGCCTCGTGGACCGCGCCCGGGAGCGCGGCGCCCGCGACGCCCGGCTGGCGCCGCTCGCCCCGCCGGGCCCCCGTCCCGCCGGCGACGGCGGGGCCGACCGCACGCGCCACAAGGTCCGGGCCGAACTGGGCGCGGTGGACCGCCCGTTGGTGCTCGCCGCGGGTCCGCTGGAGGAGCGCCAGGAGCACGATCTGCTGCTGGACGCCGCGCACGCCTGGGTCGCGCACGAACCGCGTCCGCTGCTGGTCGTCGTCGGCGAGGGGGGCCGCCGCGCCGCCCTCCAGCGCCGGATCGACACCGAGGAGCTGCCCGTCCTCCTCGCCGGGCACCGCGCAGATCTGCCCGAACTCCTCGCCGCCGCCGATGTGGTGGCCGTCCCGGGCCGCTGGGACGCCCGGCCGCCGCTCGCGCAGCAGGCGCTGGCCGCCGGGGCGCCGCTGGTCGCCGCCGCCACCGGCGAACTGCGCGAACTCCTCGGACCCGCCGCCGAGCTGACCCGCCCCGGCGACGCGGTCGACCTGGCCCGCACCGTCCTCGGCCTCCTCGCCGACCCGGACCGGCGCGCCGCCCTCGCCGCCGCCGGTCCGCTCCGGGCCGCCGACTGGCCGACCGAGGACGCCACGGTCGCCCAGGTGCTGAGCGTCTACGACGAGGTGGCCCGGCCCGGCGGCACCCACGCCCCGGCCTGAGCCCGCACCGGCCGCGGCCGCTACGGTGACCGGGACGGAACGGCGGCGGCACGGCGGAGGCGGACGGTATGACGGCGGCGATGGCGGGCTTCGCGCTCTTCGCCCTGATGATGACGGTGGTGCCCGGCCCGGACACCCTGCTGGTGCTGCGCAACTGTCTGCGCGGCGGCCGCCGGTCCGGCGCGGCCACCGCTCTCGGTGCCGCGGCGGGCTCGCTGGCCTGGGCGGTGGCGGCGGCCTTCGGCCTGGCCGCGGCCCTCCAGCGCTGGGACGCCGCCTTCACCGCGGTACGCCTCCTGGGTGCCGGGTATCTGGCGGTGCTGGGCCTCCAGGCGCTGTGGGCGTGCCGCCGCTCCGCCGCGCCGGGGCCGGGAGCTTCCGGGGAGACGGCGCAGACGGCCCCCGAGGCGGCCGCCACCGCGCGGCGCGGCTTCCGGCAGGGCCTGCTGAGCTGTCTGCTCAACCCGAAGGTCGGGATCTTCTTCGTCGCGGTGGTCCCGCAGTTCCTGCCCCAGGGACGTCCGGTGCTCGGCGCGACGCTGCTGCTCGGCGCCGTCGACGCGGTGATCGCCGCGGGCTGGCTGCTGCTGATCGCCCTCGGCGCCGGCCGCCTCTCCGCCTGGCTGCGCCGTCCCCGGGTACTCCGCGGGCTGGAGGGCACGACCGGCGGCGTCCTCGTCGCGCTCGGGGTGGGGACGGCGCTGGAGACGGCCCGGGGATGAGCGGAGCGGCGTCCCGGAGGCGCCGGGGACGGCCGGCTACGACGGGCGTCCGCCGAACTGCCAGCGGTGCACCTCGACGGCGGCGTAGCGGTCCCGGGTGAGGAGGGCGCGGGCCGCCTCCGGGCCCGGCGCCCGGACCAGCGCTGCGGTGCCCAGCCAGGCGGTGCCGTCGTCGGAGAGCAGCGGTCCGTAGGCGATCAGGTCGTCCCGGTCGCGGGGGACCGCGAGGTCGGCGGGGCGCCCCGCGCCGAGGCCGAGCACCAGGAAGCGGTCGCCGCCGGTCCGGCCGCCGGGGAACTCCCACATGGTGCGCCCCAGCGCGTTCCGCCACCGCCGCACCAGCACGTCCCGGTAGATCCCGGCCTGCTGGTTCGGCTCGTCGAAGGCGAACGCGCGGGCGGCGGCGGGGCCGGGCAGGCGCAGGAGGTGCACGCTGCCGGTGGGCGTCTCGCCGTCGTCGGCGAGGGTCGGGCCCCGGGCGATCATCTCCCGCGCGTACCGGTCCATGTAGGACCAGTGCTCCTCCACCAGCTCATGACGGAGCGTCAGAGAGCCGGGGCGGTCGCGGTGGTGGCAGAGGAACTCCATGCCCGAAGGGTCCGGGAGGAAGGGCGCCGGGGCGAGCGGTTTTCCCGGCCGGTGCGCGGCGACCGGGCCCCGGCCCGTCCGGCGCCCTACCCCTTCTCCGCATGGCGCCGCGCCCGCAGCGCCAGCCGCAGCCCCAGCACCGTCTGCGGATCGTCCAGATCGGTGCCGAGGAGATGGGCGATACGGGCCAGCCGGTCGTAGAGGGTCTGGCGGTTGACGTTGAGGGCGCGGGCCGTCTCCGCCTTGCGGCCGGCGCTCGCCAGATACGCCTCCAGCGTGGGCAGCAGCGGCTGGCGCGCCGCCCGGTCGTGGTGGAGCAGCGGCCCGATGGCGCGGGTCACGAAGTCCGCGAGGACCTCCTCCCCGCCGTGCTCCCGCAGCCGCCACAGCAGCAGTTCGATGTCGAGGCGCCGCGCGTCGTACCACGGCTGGTGCGGCAGCCCCTGCGCGGCGGCCGCCGCCTGGGCCGCATGCCGCAGCCCGGACCCGGCGGCCGCCCACTCGCCCGCCGCGCCGACCACCACCACCGGCCGCGCCGCCGCCGGACGGTCGAGACCGGCCCGCGCCACCCCGGTGTGCAGCGCCTGCGCCACCCGGTCGGCCAGCGCCTCCCGGGACCGTCCCGCACGCAGCGCCACCAGCAGCGGCACCCGCCCCTCCACCGGCCGCACGCCCAGCAGCACCGGGACGCCCAGCGCCGTCAGCTCCTCGCGCAGCGCCTGGGCGAGGACCGCCCAGCCGCCGTCCGACACCAGCCCCGACGGCAGCCGCATCACCACCGGCACCACCGGGTCGCCGCCCGGCCGGAACCCCAGCAGCCGCGCCTGTCCCGGCGCCTCGGCGGCCGACACCCGGCCCTCGGCGAGATCGGCCAGGAAGTCGCCCCGGCCACGCGCCGCCAGCACCTCCTCCTGGCGGGACTGGAGCATCACCACCGCCAGCAGATCCGCCGCCCGCGCCGCGGCGATCCGGTGCACCGGCGCCGCCGGGGAGTTGACCGGCAGCAGCACCAGCCGCGCCCGTACGGCGTCCGGACCCGGCCCGCCGCCGGGCACGTCGACGCGGACGCCGGTCTCCCGCAGCCCCTCCCACGCCAGCAGCGGATCGGCGGCCGCGGGCCCGTCGTCGTCACCCTGCGGGCCCGCCGCATAGAGCGGACTGCCGTCGGCCGACTCCAGACAGAGCGGATTGCCGGTGAAGTCGGCCAGCAGCCGCAGCACCTCCGGGGCGCCGCCGCCGCGCAGCAGCGTGTCCGTACAGCGCCGGATGAGGGCGTCGGCGCGGCGCAGCAGCGTGTAGTGGCTGTTGACGATCTCGGTGTGGATCTCCTCGGTGACCGTGACGTACGGGACCTCGCGGTGCAGCTGGATCAGGGTCAGTCCGCACTCGCGGGCCGCGTCGACCAGCGCCGCGGGCAGGGTGGTGAACCGCGCCCCCAGCTCCACCACGAGCGCCGCGATCCGCCGGTCGGCGAGATCGCGGACGAAGGCCCGCTGCTCGGTGGGGCGGGCGCCGAGCCCCAGCCCCGTGGTGAGCAGCAGCTCGCCGCCCTTGAGCAGCGAGGCGATGTTCGGCACCTCGCCGGCGTGCACCCAGCGCACCGGACCGTCCAGCCCGGCGGCGCCCGCCACCACCTCCGGCAGACCGCGCCGCAGCGCGGGCAGCTCCAGCGCCCTGCGTACGGTGATCTCCGCTTCGATCGTCGTCTCCGGCCCCATGGCACCGACGGTACCCGCAGCGCGTCGTCCCACGTCACAGCGGCTGTGGTGGCCGCCCGTCAGCCCGACGAGGCGCGGACCACCAGCAGTGCCGGGGTGACGACGGCCGCCGGGACCGCGTCCTTCCGGTCCGCGGGGCCCGCCACCTCCCGCAGCAGCATCCGTGCCATCAGCCGCCCCATCTCCGTCACGTCCTGCCGCACCGTGGTCAGCGGCGGATCGGTCCAGGCGGCCGGCTCCAGATCGTCGTAGCCCACCACCGCCACGTCCCGCGGCACCCGCCGCCCCCGCTCCCGCAGGGTGCGCAGCGCGCCCGAGGCCATCAGGTCCGAGCAGACGAACACCGCGTCCAGCTCCGGCGCCGCGTCCAGCAGCCGGGCCATCGCCGCCTCCCCGCCGCGCGCGGTGAACCGGCCGTCCGCGACCAGCCGGGGGCCGTACGCCCCCGGCGCCAGCGCCTCGCGGTAGCCCGCCAGCCGGTCGGCGGCCGACGTCTGGTCGAGCGGCCCGGTGATGACGGCGATCGTGCGCCGCCCCCGCTCCCGCAGATGCCGTACGGCCTGCCGGGCGCCGTCGCGGTTGTCGGTGTCGACGTACCGCACCTCGGGGTCGTCGGCGGCGCCTGCCCAGCCGGGCCGTCCGCCGTAGACCACCGGCAGTCCGGCGCGCGCCGCCACCGCCGGCAGCGGATCGTCGTGGTGCAGCGAGAACAGCAGCGCGCCGTCGACGTGCCCGGCGGCCAGATACCGGCCGATCCGCGGCCAGTCCGCCCGGCTCTCCACCAGGAGCAGCAGCAACTGGACGTCCGCGGCGGCCAGTTCCCGGCCGATGCCGCGCAGCTGCCGCCCGAAGAACGGATCGCTGAAGACCCGCTGCTCCGGTTCCCCGATGACCACCGCGACCGCGCCGGTGCGCCGGGTGACCAGGGAGCGGGCCGCGCTGTTGGGGACGTACCCCAGCTCGGCCACGGCCCGCGCCACCCGCTCCCGCACCGCGGGCCGCACCCCGGCGCCGCCGTTGACCACCCGTGAGACCGTCGCCCGGGAGACCCCGGCGCGCGCGGCGACCGCCTCCAGCGTGGGCCGTCGGACGTTCCGTTCCGTCATCGTCCAACTCCTTTTTCTTCAGAGCGGGTTGACGCCGTCTCATCGAGTCGGCAGGGTGCCACCACAGCTGAGAGCGCTCTCAGGCACGCTTCTGGAAGACTCCTCCCGAACCCCCCACCGTGTCGAGGAGAATGACATGATCATGGAACTCAGGGCGCAGGCGGTGGCGATTGTCTGCGCCCTGGCGACGGCGGTGCCCTGGTGGGCAGCCCCGCACACCGTCCCGGACAAGGCGGCGGCCCCCGCCTTCCAGGAGGTCTGGCGCGCCGACTTCGACGGCGCCGCCGGCTCCCGCCCCTCCGCCGACGACTGGATCACCGACACCGGCACCGGCTACCCCGGCGGCCCCGACCACTGGGGCACCGGCGAGGTGCAGACGTACACCGACGCCCCCGAGAACCTCCAGCTCGACGGCGCCGGACACCTGAAGATCACCGCGCTGAAGAAGGACGGCGGCTGGACCTCCGGCCGTATCGAGACCCGCCGTACCGACTTCGCCGCACCCGAGGGCGGCGCGCTGCGCGTCGAGGCACGCGTCGAGCTGCCGGACGTCAGCGGCGACAAGGCCCTCGGCTACTGGCCCGCCTTCTGGACGCTCGGCGCCGACTTCCGCGGCACGTACACCAACTGGCCCGGCATCGGCGAGTTCGACGTCATGGAGAACGTCAACGGCGCCGACACCCTCTGGGGCACGCTGCACTGCGGCGTCAGTCCGGGCGGCCCCTGCAACGAGACGCAGGGCAAGGGGAGTTCCCGCCCCTGCACCGGCTGCCGGGACGCCTTCCACACCTACGCCCTCGAACTCGACCGCACCGACCCCGCCCACGAGAAGCTGACCTGGTACCTCGACGGCGCCGCGTACCACACCGTCGCCGCCTCCGAGATGGACGCCGACACCTGGGCCCGCGCCACCCACCACGGCCACTTCCTGCTGCTGAACCTCGCGATGGGCGGCGGCTTCCCCAACGGTGTCGCCGGCCGCGCCACCCCCACCGACGCCACGGAATCCGGCGCCTCCCTGCTGGTCGACAACGTTGCCATCTCCGTCGCCCGGCCCGCCTCCGCCCGTACCCCGTAAGGAGTCCCCCGTGATCAGCCGCCGTACCCTGCTCGGCTCCCTCGCCGCCACCACCGCCGGGCTCGCCCTCGCCACCCGGGCGTCCGCGCAGCCCGCGCCCCTCCTCGGCGGCACCGCCGCCGGGATGCCGCTGCACATCGTCAACGACACCGGCGCGTACGACAACGCCTCGATCCGCGTCTACATCGTCGGCAACGACGGCACCCAGCAGGTCCGCGTCACCCCCGACGGCCAACTGGCGCCCGTCGCCCTCGCCGACAACGGCCCGGACGGCTTCACCGACTACGCCATCCCGCTCGCCGGCAGCGGCACCACCACGCTGAACCTGCCGCAGATGTCCGGCCGGATCTACGTCGCGCTCGGCGACCCGCTGAAGTTCAAGGCGGTCGAGGACGGCAACGGCAAGGCGGCGCTCGCCTACCCGGCGGGCTGGGTCGAGGGCGACCCCAACTACCCGGTGCTGCACGACTGCGCCGAGTTCACCTACAACTCCGGCGGCATGTACTGCAACACCACCATGGTCGACATGTTCAGCGTGCCACTGGCGATCAAGCTCAACGGCGCGAAGGAACAGACCACCGGCGCCCTCAAGGACGGCGCCCGCGCCAAGGTCTTCGCCGATGTCGAGGCGGCCGACGGCTTCGGCAAGCTGATCGTCGACGACAAGCGCGTCATCGCCCCCGGACACGGCCTGGACAGCGGCCTCTTCGCCACCGACTACCTCGCCCCCGCCATCGACGAGGCGTGGTCCGCGTACGAGAGCAAGGACCTGAAGGTCACCACCGACGCCGGAACCTTCACCGGCCGGGTCTCCGGCGGCAGGTTCAGCTTCACCGGCCCCGGCTCCGTCTCCTTCGACAAGCCGTCCACCCGCGACGTCCTCTTCTGCGACGGCACCCTCGCCGCCCCCAACGACGGCACCCTCGGCCCGGTCGCCGCGATCCTCGGCGCCGCCCTCAACCGCTCGATCCTCACCACCGCCGACGCCCAGCCCGGCACCGACCCGGCCGCCTTCTACCGGCAGCAGCTCACCAACCACTACGCCAAGGCCATGCACGAGGCCACCCGCGACGGCAAGGCGTACGGCTTCGCCTTCGACGACGTCGCCGGGTTCGCCTCGTACATCGAGGACGGCGCCCCGAAGGAGATCACCCTGACCCTCACCGCCTTCTGACGGCCCGGGGCGGCCGCCCCCGGCACCGGGCGGCCGCCGCACGCCGGGGCGGCATTCCGGCCGCCCCGCCCGGGCCTGGCCGGAATTGGGTGGGGCCGCGCCGCGCCCGGCTCTTACGCTGTGCCGCATGTCAGGTACCGCACACACGTCCGACGGCCCGGCCGACCGCATCCTCGGTGGCCCGCCGTCCGGCCCGGACCGTACGGCCGTCGCCACCGCCCAGCGGCGTACCGTCCGGGTCCTGATGTCCGCCCAGGTCGTGGCCGGCATCGGCATCGGCTCGACGCTCTCCGCGGGGGCGCTGCTGGTCGGGCGGCTCAGCGGCTCGGAGGCGCTCGCCGGGCTCGCCACCACCTCCGCTACGCTCGGCGCCGCCCTCCTCGGCATGCCGCTCGCCGCGCTCTCCCGCTCCCGGGGGCGCCGCATCGGCCTGGGCACCGGCTGGCTGATCGCCGCCATCGGCGCGGTGACCGTCCTCCTCGGCGCCCGCCTCGGCCGCCCCGAACCGGTCCTCCTCGGCACCCTCCTGCTCGGCGCGGGCACCGCCACCAACCTCCAGTCCCGGTACGCCGCCGCCGACCTCGCCGACGACGGCAACCGCGCCCGCTCCCTCTCCCTCGTCGTCTGGTCGACCACCGTCGGCAGCGTCATCGGCCCCAACCTCACCGGCCCGGGCGAGCCCGTCGCCCGCGCGCTGGGCCTGCCCGAGGAGGCCGGGACCTTCCTCTTCTCCACCGTCGCCTTCGTCGGCGGCTGGGCCCTCAACCACTTCCTGCTCCGCCCCGACCCGCTCCACCTCGCCGCCGCCCTGACCCGCGCCGGGCACGGCGGGATACCCGGGGCGGCCGCGCCCGCCCCGGACGCGCCCGCCGCCCCGCGCTTCACCGCCCGCTTCGCCGAGGCGCTCCGCGTGGTCCGCGCCGTGCCCGCCGCCCGCCTCGGCCTGGTCACCGTCGTCCTGGGCCACGCCGTCATGGTCTCCGTGATGACGATGACCCCGATCCACCTCGCCCACCACGGCGCCGATCTGAGCGTCGTCGGCTTCAGCGTCAGCCTCCACATCGCCGGGATGTACGCGCTGTCGCCGCTGGTCGGACGGCTCGCCGACCGCCTCGGCCGGATCCCGGTGATCCTCCTGGGCCAGGGGCTCTACCTGCTCACCGCGGCCGTCGCAGGGCTCGCCGGAACCAGTCACGTCGCCACCGTCGGCGCCCTGTTCACCCTCGGCCTGGGCTGGTCCTTCGTCACCATCGGCGGGTCCACCCTGCTCACCGAGGCGCTGCCGGCCGCGCAGCGCTCCGAGGTCCAGGGCCTCGCCGACACCCTGATGAACCTCGCGGGCGCGGCTGGCGGCGCCGTCGCCGGCGGCCTCGTCGCCCTCATCGGCTACGGCGGTCTCAACGGGGTCGCCGCCCTCCTCACCCTGCCCGTTCTCGCCCTCGCCCTGGCGCCCCGCACCCGCGCCGGGACCTGACCGCCGGTGCACGCCGAAGGGGGCCGCCCCACCCGGAGCGGCCCCCTTCGGTACGTCCGTACCCGGCGGCTCAGCCGCCGCCGTACGCGCCGCTCGCCGTCAGCCGCAGCGCGGTGTCGATCAGCGGGACGTGGCTGAACGCCTGCGGGAAGTTCCCCACCTGCCGCTGGTTCTTGGAGTCCCACTCCTCGGCCAGAAGCCCCAGGTCGTTGCGGAGCGCGAGCAGCCGCTCGAAGAGCGTGCGCGCCTCCTCCACCCGCCCGATCATCGCCAGATCGTCCGCCATCCAGAACGAGCAGGCCAGGAACGCGCCCTCGTCGCCCTCCAGACCGTCCACGCCCGCCTCGTCGCCGGAGGTCGGGTAGCGCAGGATGAAACCGTCCTCGGTGGACAGCTCCCGCTGGATCGCCTCGATCGTGCCGATGACGCGCTTGTCGTCCGGCGGCAGGAAACCCATCTGCGGGATCAGCAGCAGCGAGGCGTCCAGCTCCTGGGAGCCGTAGGACTGCGTGAAGGTGTTGCGCTCCTTGTCGTACCCCTTCTCGCAGACGTCCCGGTGGATCTGCTCGCGCAGCTCCTTCCAGCGCTCCAGCGGTCCCTCGACGTCGCCCGC
The DNA here is from genome assembly GCF_043083385.1 of Streptomyces sp. NPDC014733. Classification (NCBI taxonomy): domain Bacteria; kingdom Bacillati; phylum Actinomycetota; class Actinomycetes; order Kitasatosporales; family Streptomycetaceae; genus Streptomyces; species Streptomyces sp. NPDC014733. The sequence continues at coordinate 24,209 of NZ_JBIBYO010000003.1, forward strand.
CTCGATCAGCTTGATCGTGCGGTCCACCGCGACCCACGTCATGACCTTGGAGTGGACGAAGTGGCGGCGCGGCCCGCGGACCTCCCAGATGCCCTCGTCCGGCTCGTGCCAGTGGTTCTCCACCCAGTCGATCAGCTTCAGCTGGAGCAGCGAGGCGTAGTCGTTGCGGGCGAGCCCGGTCATGTGCGCCAGGTGCAGCGCCTCGATGACCTCGCCGTAGACGTCGAGCTGGACCTGGCCGGCGGCGCCGTTGCCGACCCGCACCGGCCGGGAGTTCTCGTACCCCGGCAGCCAGCTCAGCTCGTTCTCGCCCAGCTCCCGCTCACCGGCGATGCCGTACATGATCTGGAGGTTCTCCGGGTCCCCGGCGACCGCCCGCAGCAGCCACTCGCGCCAGGCGCGCGCCTCCTCGCGGTAGCCCGTCCGCAGCAGCGACGACAGGGTGATGGCGGCGTCGCGCAGCCAGGTGAAGCGGTAGTCCCAGTTGCGGGAGCCGCCGAGGTCCTCCGGCAGCGAGGTGGTCGGCGCGGCCACGATCCCGCCGGTCGGCGCGTACGTCAGCGCCTTCAGCGTGATCAGCGACCGGACCACCGCGTCCCGGTAGGGCCCGTGGTACGTGCAGTGCTCGACCCACTCGCGCCAGAACTCCTCGGTGGCGTCGAGCGCGTTCTCCGGCTCGGCCAGCGCCGGGGGCTGGTGGTGCGAGGGCTGCCAGCTGATCGTGAAGGCGATCCGCTCGCCCGGCGCGACGGTGAAGTCGGAGTAGGTGGTCAGCTCCTCGCCGTACGTCTGCGCCGTGGTGTCCAGCCACACCGAGTCCGGACCGGCCACCGCGACCGTCCGCCCGTCGACCTTGTGCACCCACGGCACCACCCAGCCGTACGCGAACCGCATCCGCAGCTCGGAGCGGACCGGGACGGTGCCGCTGACGCCCTCGACGATGCGGATCAGCTGCGGCGCGCCGTCGCGCGGCGGCATGAAGTCGATCACCCGGACGGTGCCCTGCGGGGTGTCCCACTCCGACTCCAGGACCAGCGAGTCGCCGCGGTAGCGCCGCCGGTCGGCGGGGAGCGGGCGGGTGCCCTCGGAGTGGGCGGGGCCCATCCGCCAGAAACCGTGTTCCTCGGTGCCCAGCAGCCCGGCGAAGACCGCCGGGGAGTCGAAACGCGGCAGGCAGAGCCAGTCCACCATGCCGTCCCTGCACACGAGTGCGGCGGTCTGCATATCGCCAATGAGTGCGTAGTCCTCGATGCGCCCGGCCACGTGCATCTCCTGTCGAACTGGAGTCACGCCCCCTCGGGACGTGATAGCTGTCCGTCCTGCCCATGAAACGTTGTCGAGCAGCGGGACCGGAAATCGGGCGGGGGTGGTGCCTCACCGGACGGCTCGTAACGAGTGTCCGAGCAGGATACGACGGCGCATGGGGCCCCGCGCGACGCCCACGGAGGGCGACGTCACTCGTTCGGGTGATGTGGGGCGGAGAGGCCGCGGCGGACGCCGCCGGGCGCGACCATCCCCGGTCGCTGATAGCCTGGTATCCCGTGGACCGGTGGGCCCCACAAATGTCACGGCAGATGTCACGGCACCCCCCGAGCCGCAGCGAAGGCACCCCTCGTACCCCGGGGACGGCGCCGCATCGCACCTCTCCACTCGCGACCACGGGAGCCCCCTCTTGGCCATGCCGCCCTCTGCTTCTCGACAGAACGCAGCCACGACGACCAAGCACATCTTCGTCACCGGGGGCGTCGCCTCCTCGCTCGGCAAGGGCCTCACGGCCTCCAGCCTCGGCGCGCTCCTCAAGGCGCGGGGTCTGCGGGTCACCATGCAGAAGCTCGACCCGTACCTGAACGTCGACCCCGGCACGATGAACCCGTTCCAGCACGGTGAGGTCTTCGTCACCAACGACGGAGCCGAGACCGACCTGGACATCGGCCACTACGAGCGCTTCCTCGACGTCGACCTCGACGGCAGCGCCAACGTCACCACCGGCCAGGTCTACTCCACCGTGATCGCCAAGGAGCGCCGCGGCGAGTACCTGGGCGACACCGTGCAGGTCATCCCGCACATCACCAACGAGATCAAGCACCGCATCCGCCGGATGGCGACCGACGACGTCGACGTCGTCATCACCGAGGTCGGCGGCACGGTCGGCGACATCGAGTCGCTGCCGTTCCTGGAGACCGTCCGCCAGGTGCGCCACGAGGTCGGCCGGGACAACGTCTTCGTCGTACACATCTCGCTGCTGCCCTACATCGGCCCGTCCGGTGAGCTGAAGACCAAGCCGACCCAGCACTCCGTCGCCGCGCTGCGCAACATCGGCATCCAGCCCGACGCGATCGTGCTCCGCGCCGACCGCGAGGTCCCCACCGCCATCAAGCGCAAGATCTCGCTGATGTGCGACGTCGACGACCAGGCCGTGGTCGCCGCGATCGACGCCCCGTCGATCTACGACATCCCCAAGGTGCTGCACGCCGAGGGCCTGGACGCCTACGTCGTCCGCAAGCTGGACCTGCCGTTCCGCGACGTCGACTGGACCCAGTGGGCGGACCTGCTGGAGCGCGTCCACAACCCCGACCACGAGGTCAAGGTCGCGCTGGTCGGCAAGTACATCGACCTGCCGGACGCCTACCTCTCGGTGACCGAGGCGCTGCGCGCGGGCGGCTTCGCCAACAAGACCCGCGTGAAGATCAAGTGGGTCACCTCCGACGACTGCAAGACCCCGGCCGGCGCCGCCGAACAGCTCGGCGACTGCGACGCGGTCTGCATCCCCGGCGGCTTCGGCGACCGCGGTGTCGACGGCAAGGTCGGCGCGATCACCTACGCCCGGGAGCACAAGCTGCCGCTGCTCGGCCTCTGCCTGGGTCTGCAGTGCGTGGTCATCGAGGCGGCCCGCAACCTCGCCGGTATCGAGGGCGCCAACTCCACCGAGTTCGACCCGGCCGCCGCCCACCCGGTCATCTCCACGATGGCCGAGCAGATGGACATCGTCGCCGGTGAGGGCGACATGGGCGGCACGATGCGGCTCGGTATGTACCCGGCGAAGCTCGCCGAGGGCTCGATCGTCCGCGAGACCTACGACGACCAGCCGTACGTCGAGGAGCGCCACCGCCACCGCTACGAGGTCAACAACGCCTACCGCGGTGAGCTGGAGAAGAAGGCCGGTCTGCTCTTCTCCGGCACCTCCCCGGACAACAAGCTCGTCGAGTACGTCGAGTACCCGCGCGAGGTGCACCCCTACCTCGTCGCCACCCAGGCCCACCCGGAGCTGCGCTCCCGCCCGACCCGCCCGCACCCGCTCTTCGCGGGTCTGGTGAAGGCAGCCGTCGCGCAGCAGGTGGCAGCGGAGCAGACGGCGAAGGCCGCGGAGCCGGAGAAGGGCGCCGGTAAGTAAGCGGCACCCGGCCGTTACGGTGGACCGGGGCAGGGATCTCGTACGGGATCGCTGCCCCGGTTTCTGCGTTGACCAGGACGATCAGGAGGACGTATGGCGATCGAGGACACCCCCGAGGAGTGGACGGTCACCGCGACCGCGACGCCGTTCACCGGGAACAAGACGAGCGTGCGCACCGACGACGTCGTCATGCCGGACGGCTCCACGGCCCGCCGTGACTACCAGGTCCACCCCGGTTCGGTGGCCGTCCTCGCCCTCGACGACGACGGCCGGGTCCTGGTCCTGCGCCAGTACCGCCACCCCGTGCGCCACAAGCTGTGGGAGATCCCCGCCGGGCTGCTGGACGTCCCCGGCGAGAACCCGCTGCACGCCGCCCAGCGGGAGCTGTACGAGGAGGCGCACGTCAAGGCCGACGACTGGCGGGTGCTGACCGACGTCTACACCACGCCGGGCGGCTGCGACGAGGCGGTCCGGGTCTTCCTGGCGCGCGGTCTCGCCGAGGCGGAGGGGGAGCGGTTCGCGGTCTCCGAGGAGGAGACCGACATGGAGCTGGCGCGGGTTCCGCTGGACGAGCTGGTGCGCGGCGTGCTCGCCGGGGAGCTGCACAACAACTGTCTGGTCGTCGGCGTGCTGTCGCTCGTCGCGGCGCAGCAGGGGCCGGGCCTGGAGTCGCTGCGCCCGGCCGACGCGCCCTGGCCGGCGCGTCCCTTCGGCGCCTGATCCCTCGCCGGCCCGCCGCCGGTCCACCGTGCCGGCAGACCGTCCCGGTCGGATGATCCGCTGATCCGGCCGAGTGACCCGACCGCCAAGAGCCGCGCGGAGCGCGGGGCATGACGGGGTGTGAACTACCCTCGGCAACGTTCCCGTCCGCGATCGGCGGCGGGCTCGTATGCGCAGGTGGACGGGAGAGTGGCCCGTGACGGACCAGGCGGTGGGCACAGGGCACCTCCCACCGGAGGCGGCGGGACGCGCCGCACCGGCGGGAGGCGGGCGGGTACCGGCGGACGGCGAGGCCACGGCGGCCGGCCGGCCGCCGTCGACCGTGCCCGCGATGCCGGTGGCGCCGCCGGCCGCCGGGGCGACGGGGGAGGTGGCCGGTCCTTCCGGGGCGCCGGCCGCCGGGGCGACGGGAGAGGGGCCGAAGACCTCCGCGTCACCGGCTTCCGCCTCCTCGGGTTCCGAGCCGCCGACGTCCGCGCCGCCGGCTTCCGCCTCCTCGGGTTCCGAGCCGCCCGCTTCCGTGCCGCCGGCTTCCGTCCCCTCGGGCTCCGAGCCGCTCGCCTTCGCGCCGCCCGCCTCCGTACCCTCCGCTTCCGGTCCGCCGGACGAGCCGCCGGCAGCCGTGCCCACGCCCTCCGTGCCGGAGGCGTGCGCCCCGGCGTCCTCCGTGGCGCAGGTTTCCGCCTCCGCGTCCCCGGCCGAGATCCCTTCGTCCTCCGATGCGTACTCCGGGCCCTCCGCGGCACCGGCCGCCGCCCCCGCCGCCCCCTCCGTCCCCCGCCCCGTCGTGCCCCCGCGTCCCACCGTTCCGCCGGCGGTCGGGCCGGCCCGTTCCGCCGCCCATGACCTGCCGTCCCGTGGTCTGCTGGGGAGGTCCCGGGAGCTGAAGGCGCTCCGGGCCGACATCGAGCGGGCCGGTCTTGACACCCTCTCCGGCCGGAAGAGTCCCCGCAGCCGGGTGCTGCTCATCGCCGGGCGGCCCGGCTGCGGCCGTACCGCGCTCGCCGAGGAGCTGCTGCGGACGCTCTCCGGCAGCTATCCGGACGGGGTGTTCCGGGCCCGGCTGTCCGGGCCGGACGGTGCGCCCGTCCCCACCGGCGACGTCGCCCGCGGGCTGCTCACCGCGCTCGGCGCCGCCGTCCCGGCGGGCTCGGACGACGACGAACCGGCCGAGGCGCTCCGCGCGGAGCTGGCGGCCCGCCGCGCGGTCCTCCTCCTCGACGACGCGCCCGGCGCCGACCACGTCGAACCGCTGCTGCCCGATGCGCCGGACTGCCTGGTCGTCGTGGTCTCCGAGGGGCCGCTCACCGGTATCCCCGACGTCCGGCCGTGCACCCTGGGCGGGCTGGACGGCGCCGCGGCGGTCGCGCTGCTGGCCCGGTTCGCCGGTCCGGTGCGGATCACCGTCGACCCGCGGTCGGCCGACTCCGTCATCGAGGAGTGCGGCGGGCAACCCGCCGCACTGGTGCTGGCGGGCGGCTGGCTCGCAGCCCGCCCCAAGGCATCCGTCTCGGATCTGCGGACGGCGCTGCGCGCGGTGGAGATCCCGGACGAACTCCCCGCCGGGGAGCGCCCGTTGTACCGCGCCTTCCAGCTCGCCCACGACGGGCTGCCGCCGTCCACGGCCCGGACGCTGCGGCTCCTCTCCCTCGCCCCGCCCGGTCTCGTCGACGCGCACACCACGTCCGCGCTGGCCGGTTGCACGGTGGAGACCGCCAAGGCGACCCTCGCCGATCTGGCCGCGCTGGGGCTGCTGCACCGGGAGGCGGACGGACCGGACGACGAACCGTCCTCCCCGGGCACCGCCTCCGGCCCCCGCCACCGGCTCCCCGGCTGCCTCGCCCCCCGCGCCGCCGAACTGCTGCGGACGCACGAGCGCCCGGCCGAGGTCCAGTTGGCCCGCGCGCGGATGCTGGAGCGCACGGTCCGGCTGCTCCAGTCCTGCCGGGGGAGTGGTGAGCCGCCCGGGTCACCGGCGCGGGAGCGGGCCGAGGGGCTGCCGTTCGCGCTGCGCTTCCCCTCGCGCGCGGCGGCCGCCGCCTGGCTGCGCCGCCGCCGCGCCGCCCTGCTGGACGCGGCCCGCCTCGCGGTCTCCGACGGCGAACTGGACACGCTGGACCGGCGGTTGATCGCCACTCTGGTCCGCGCGCTGATCGCGCACGAGGGCCCGGAGGCGGCCGCCGGCGACCTCTACGCCCTGCACGAGTTGGTCCTGGAGGTCGCCGAACGCCGGGGCCTGGGGCGGGAGAAGGCGGCGGCGCTGCTCAACCTCGCGGATCTGGACGGCGGTGCCGGACGCACCGAGGCGGCGCTCGGCCGCTACCGCGGCGCGCTGGAGGCGGCCCGTTCGGCGGGCGACGCGGTGGCGACCGGCCGGGCGCTGGAGTCGCTCGGCGGTACGTACAGCGAGCTGGGGGACTGGCAGCGCGCCGCCGACTGGTACGGCCGGGCGCTGGAGCTGCGGCTGAGCCGGGGCGAGACGGCGGACGCGGCGCGGCTGCACGGCCGGATCGGCGGGGCACACGGCCGGGCCGGGCGGTGGCCGGAGGCGCTCAAGGAGTGGCGGGCGGCGGCCCGCACCTCCCGCAGGCTCGGCGATCTCGCAGGTCAGGCGCGTGCGACCGCCGAAGTGGCGCACGTCCAGGAGCGTGCCGGGCGGCCCGAGGAGGCGCTGCGGGCGGCCCTGGAGGCCCTGCACACCGCACGTGGCGCGGGCGACGCGGGGCTGGAGGCGGGGTTGCAGCTGCGGATTGCGGACCTCCTCGACGGGCTCGGCGACCCGGCAGCGGCACGGCTGCACCGTGCCGCCGGGGAACAACTCCTCCAAGATCACCGCAAGTGACCTACGAAATCGGTGGTGGTCCCCGAAACAATTAATGCTTTGCAAGGCTAGACAAGAGAGGATCCTTCAATAGACTGGGTTCGCCGCGTCGCTCGCGGTCAGTTCCGTCATGTGTCACATGAGGGATAATTCTCCTGTAAGCACTCTTTCAAGGACCGTGATCGACGTGAAGGTCGGCATCCCCCGCGAGGTCAAGAACAACGAGTTCCGGGTGGCGATCACGCCCGCCGGTGTCAACGAGCTGGTCCGCAACGGCCACCAGGTCGTCATCGAGAAGGACGCCGGTGTCGGCTCCTCCATCCCCGACGCGGAGTACGTGGCCGCGGGCGCGAGCATCCTCGACACCGCTGACGAGGTCTGGGCCACCGCCGACCTGCTCCTGAAGGTCAAGGAGCCGATCGAGGAGGAGTACCACCGCCTCCGCAAGGACCAGACCCTCTTCACGTACCTGCACCTCGCGGCCTCCCGCGAGTGCACGGACGCGCTGCTGGAGTCCGGCACCACCGCCATCGCCTACGAGACCGTCGAGACCGCGAACCGCGCGCTGCCGCTGCTCGCCCCGATGTCCGAGGTCGCGGGCCGTATCGCCCCGCAGGTCGGCGCCTACCACCTGATGCGCCAGGCCGGCGGCCGCGGCGTGCTGCCCGGCGGTGTCCCCGGTGTCCAGGCGGGCAGGGCGGTCGTCATCGGCGGCGGCGTCTCCGGCTGGAACGCCGTGCAGATCGCCGTGGGCCTCGGCTTCCACGTCACCCTGCTCGACAAGGACATCAACAAGCTCCGCGAGGCCGACCGGATCTTCGGCACCAAGGTGCAGACGATCGTCTCCAACGCCTTCGAGCTGGAGAAGGCCGTCGTCGAGGCCGACCTCGTCGTCGGCGCGGTCCTGATCCCCGGCGCCAAGGCCCCCAAGCTCGTCACCAACGAGCTGGTCGCCAAGATGAAGCCCGGAAGTGTCCTTGTCGACATCGCGATCGACCAGGGCGGCTGCTTCGAGGACTCGCACCCCACCACGCACGCCGACCCGACCTTCCAGGTCCACAACTCGGTGTTCTACTGCGTCGCCAACATGCCCGGCGCGGTGCCCAACACCTCCACCTACGCGCTGACCAACGCGACCCTGCCGTACATCGTCTCGCTCGCCAACAACGGCTGGGCCGAGGCGCTGCGCCGCGACGCCGCGCTGGCCAAGGGCCTCAACACCCATGACGGCAAGGTCGTCTACCGCGAGGTCGCCGAGGCCCACGGCCTGGACTCCGTGGAGCTGAGCGACCTGCTGGGCTGAGCGTCAACTCCGCGCGTCCGCGCGGAAGAACCGGCCGGGTCCCGTCGACGGGACCCGGCCGGTCGCGTGTGGGTGACGCGCCCCTACCACGCCCCGGCCGCGGTCCCGGAGTGGGGGCGCGCATCTCGCGTCGTACGTAACCCTTGAGGTGATTCGCGTACCCCCGAAGCCTCATGTGCGCGCGGCTTGCACCCTTGACATGGGCGGGTTTCTTATCCGTCACATCGCGCCGGGTCGGGTGGATTGTGTTGCTGCGGACGCCCGACACGCCATAGAGTCGCCAACCGTCGGCATGGTGTCACGCTGACCTATCGATAAGTTTCCTGGTTCCATCCAAGGAGGTACGACGACTTGTGAATGAGTCGACAATTACTCCCGGAGGTGCTCAGCCAGGAGCAGTTGCGCGGGGCCAGGCCCCCTCGGGGCACGAGGCTGTCGGCTCCGTAGCGGTCCACACCTCCGCAGCCCACCCGAGCACGACCTCGACAGCCCACCAGAGCATGGACGGCCATTACGTGAACGCCACGGCCGGCGACCGGGGCAGTGGAGATCCCACCCGTCTCGCCGACTACGAAGACCTGCCCAAGGGGCACTTCTACGATCCGGACGCGGAGTACGAGCCGGACCCCGAGTACGCGGCCACGCTCGCGCCGGACGCTGCCCGTCAGCGCCGCGAGCGCGTCGGCCCGACCGGCCGTCCGCTGCCGTACTTCCCGATCCCGGGACCGCTGTCGGAGCACGGCCCCGCCAAGATCATCGCGATGTGCAACCAGAAGGGCGGGGTCGGCAAGACCACCTCGACCATCAACCTGGGCGCCGCACTCGCCGAGTACGGGCGCCGGGTGCTGCTCGTCGACTTCGACCCGCAGGGCGCCCTGTCGGTCGGCCTCGGCGTCAACCCCATGGAGCTCGACCTGACGGTCTACAACCTGCTCATGGAGCGGGGCATGTCGGCCGACGAGGTGCTGCTCAAGACGGCGGTCCCCAACATGGACCTGCTGCCCAGCAACATCGACCTCTCCGCCGCCGAGGTGCAGCTGGTCAGCGAGGTGGCCCGCGAGTCGACGCTGCAGCGCGCGCTCAAGCCGCTGATGAACGACTACGACTACATCGTCATCGACTGCCAGCCCTCGCTCGGTCTGCTCACCGTCAACGCGCTGACGGCGGCTCACAAGGTCATCGTGCCGCTGGAGTGCGAGTTCTTCGCGCTGCGTGGTGTCGCGCTGCTCACCGAGACGATCGAGAAGGTCCAGGAGCGGCTCAACCCCGAGCTGGAGCTGGACGGCATCCTGGCGACGATGTACGACTCCCGCACCGTGCACAGCCGTGAGGTGCTGGCGCGCGTCGTGGAGGCGTTCGACGATCACGTCTACCACACCGTCATCGGCCGTACGGTCCGCTTCCCCGAGACGACCGTCGCGGGCGAGCCGATCACCACGTACGCCTCCAACTCCGTGGGGGCCGCCGCCTATCGTCAGCTCGCCAGGGAGGTGCTCGCCCGGTGTCACGCCGAGTGAGTCTGCCGGGCGCCGACGAGTTGTTCCGCACCACCGGGGGCACGGGCCTGCAGTCCTCACCGCCCCGCCGCACGGGCGAAGCCGGCGACGAGACGCCTCGGGTGCCGTCCCCGGGCGGTGAGCTGGAGGGGGCGCCCGCCGGTGCGGCGGACGCCCCCGTGGCACGTACCGCATCCGCCGAGCACGGCGGGCGCGGCGCCGACCAGGAGGCCGCGGGCGGGCACCGCCGGCCGGAGAACCGCGCGGCGCCGGAGGCGGCCGCCGTGGCCGGTCAGCCGGGCGGCGCCGCCCGCCGCCGCGGGGGCCGCGGCGCCAACCGCCGCCCCAGCGGCCGCGAGCGCCACGACGAGAAGATCACCGTCTATGTCTCCGCCGAGGAGCTGATGGATCTGGAACACGCCCGGCTGGTGCTCCGCGGTGAGCACGGGCTCGCCGTCGACCGCGGCCGGATCGTCCGCGAGGCGGTCGCCGTCGTCCTCGCCGACCTGGAGTCCCGCGGCGACGCCAGCATCCTGGTACGGCGGCTGCGCGGCCGGTAGCCGGCCCGGGCCCCGATAGCCTGCCGCCTACGCGGGCCCGCCGCCCGCGCGCCAGCCCGCCCGCGCGCGGGGACCGCAGCACCCTGGACCACGATGCCGACGACCCAGCACGACACCGCCTCCCCGCGGCCCCCGCGCCGTACCCTCGGCCGGGGGCCGGAGGACGGCACCGCGGACCCGGACGCGGCCCCGGCGGATCCGGGCGGAGCCCCGGCGGCAGCGGAGGCCCCCGCGGCCGGCACGCCGGAGCCGGGCGGACCCGGGCCCGGCGCGGAGGCCCCCGGGCCGGCCGGGGGGAGCCCAGGGGCCGAGGGCTCCACCGACGGCCGTTTCACCGTCCGGTTGGACAACTTCGAGGGCCCCTTCGACCTGCTCCTCCAGTTGATCTCCAAGCACAAGATGGACGTCACCGAGGTGGCGCTCTCGCAGGTCACCGACGAGTTCATGGCGCACATCCGGGCCATGGGCGCGGACTGGGACCTCGACCAGACCACCGAGTTCCTGGTCGTCGCGGCCACCTTGCTGGACCTCAAGGCCGCCCGGCTGCTGCCCGTCGCCGCTGTCGAGGACGAGGCGGACCTGGCGCTGCTGGAGGCCCGTGACCTGCTCTTCGCCCGGCTGCTGCAGTACCGCGCGTACAAGCGGATCGCGGACATCTTCGGCGACCGGCTGGCGGACGAGGCGCGCCGCCACCCGCGCACCGTCGGGCTGGAGCCCGAGCACGCCGAGCTGCTGCCGGAGGTGGTCCTGGGCATCGGCCCCGAGGGGTTCGCCCGGCTCGCCGTCAAGGCGATGCAGCCGAAGGCCCGTCCGCAGGTCTACGTCGACCACATTCACGCACCGCTGGTCAGCGTCGCCGAACAGGCCGGGGTGGTGGCGGCGCTGCTGCGGGAGGCGGGGGTGCGGACCTTCGCCGAACTGGTGGCCGACGCCCCCGACACCCTCACCGTCGTGGCGCGTTTCCTGGCGCTGCTGGAGCTGTACCGGGAGCGGGCGGTGGCCCTGGACCAGGCGGAGGCCCTGGGCACCCTCACGGTCCGCTGGACGGGCCCCGAGGACGCGGCACCGCAGGTCACCGATGGATACGAGGGACGGCCCGAGCCCGGTGGGGCGGCGGAAGACCGGATGGACGAGGCGACCGACGAGACCGAGGGAGAGCGCGCGTGAGCGGGGCCGGTGAGGCGTACGACGTGACGGAACAGGGCGGGCCCGCGCGGCCCGGGGAGCCGGCCGGGGCGCCCGGCACCGCGGAGCTGGAGCTGAAGCCCGCGCTGGAGGCGGTCCTCATGGTCGTCGACGCCCCGGCGACCGAGGAGCACCTGGCCCGGGTGGTGCAGCGGCCCCGCCGCGCGGTCGCGTCGGCGCTGCGCGAGCTGGCCGACGAGTACACCCGCCAGGGCCGCGGGTTCGATCTGCGGCTGGTCGCCGGAGGCTGGCGGTTCTACGTCCGCGCCGCCTACGCCGACGCCGTGGAGGGCTTCGTCCTGGACGGGCAGACGGCCCGGCTGACCCAGGCCGCGTTGGAGACTCTGGCCGTGGTCGCGTACCGTCAGCCGGTCAGCCGTTCCCGGGTCTCCGCCGTTCGCGGGGTCAACTGCGACGGCGTGATGCGCACCCTCCTGCAGCGTGGGCTGGTGGAGGAGGCGGGGACGGAACCCGAAACAGGTGCGATCCTGTACAGGACGACGACGTACTTTCTGGAGCGGTTGGGTCTGCGTGGCCTGGACGAGCTCCCGGAGCTCGCACCGTTCCTCCCGGAGGCGGAGGCGGTCGAGCGCGACTCCCCGGAAGGTATCCCGTCGTTCGAAGTGGACGACAGCGGCGACTCTCAGACGGATCATTGATGCGAAGCAGCGGCAGGAACAGCACGGGCAGCGGCGGCGGTAGGGGCAACTACCGTGGCGCCGGGAACAAGCGCGACGACAAGCAGCAGCGCGCGGGCCGCCCCCGTCCCGAGGAGCGCCGCTACGACGTGGGCGAGTCCGGCGGGCCGGGCGGCGGCGAGGGCCGTGGCCGCGGCGGCGCCCCGAAGAGCGGCGGCGCCCGGGGTGCCGCGGCCCGGGGCGGCGCCAAGGGCGGCCCCCGCACCGGCGCGAAGCAGGGCGGCCCCAAGGGCGGACCGCAGCGCGGCCGGGGCCAGGCGCCGTCGCGCCCCCGCGAGCTGGACGCCAAGATCGAGGAGCGCAACCGCGCCCGCCACAACAAGCCGCAGGTCAAGACCCCGAAGACGTTCGGCGAGCAGGAGGGCGAGCGGCTGCAGAAGGTGCTCGCCCGCGCCGGTATGGGCTCGCGGCGTGCCTGCGAGGAGCTGATCGAGCAGGCGCGCGTCGAGGTCAACGGCGAGATCGTCCTGGAGCAGGGCGTCCGCGTCGACCCGGAGAAGGACGAGATCAAGGTCGACGGCCTCACCGTCGCCACCCAGTCGTACCTCTTCTTCGCGCTGAACAAGCCCGCCGGGGTCGTCTCCACGATGGAGGACCCGGACGGCCGCCAGTGCCTCGGCGACTACGTCACCAACCGTGAGACGCGGCTCTTCCACGTCGGGCGGCTGGACACCGAGACCGAGGGCATCATCCTGCTCACCAACCACGGCGAGCTGGCCCACCGTCTGACGCACCCGCGCTACGGCGTCCAGAAGACCTACCTCGCCGCGATCCAGGGTCCGCTGCCGCGCGAGATCGGCCGGATGCTGAAGGACGGTATCCAGCTGGAGGACGGCTACGCCCGCGCGGACCACTTCCGCGTCGTGCAGCAGACCGGCAAGAACTACCTCGTCGAGGTCACCCTGCACGAGGGCCGCAAGCACATCGTGCGGCGGATGCTGGCCGAGGCGGGCTTCCCCGTCGACAAGCTGGTGCGTACCGCGTTCGGCCCGATCGCGCTGGGCGACCAGAAGTCCGGCTGGCTGCGCCGCCTGACCAACACCGAGGTCGGCATGTTGATGCGCGAGGTCGACCTGTAACGGACGCCGCTTGCCGGTCGTGATCACCACCCCTTATTGTCACCGTGACGATTAAGGGGTGGTTTTCATGGGGTCGACAGCGACCGGCGCACTGATGGGGCTCGCACTGGGGGACGCGCTCGGCTATCCGACCGAGTTCCTGGGCGTACCGGAGATCCAGGCAAGGCACGGCGACTGGCGCGGCCTCCCGCTGCCGGAGCCCGCGCTCATCACCGACGACACCCAGATGACGCTGGCCCTGGGCCGGGCGCTGGAGAGCGCGCGCCGGGCCGGGCCGCTCACCGCCCGGACCCTGGAGCCCCCGGCCCGCGCCGAGTACGTCGCCTGGTGGCGCTCCCCGGAGAACAACCGCGCCCCCGGCACCACCTGCCTCACCGCCTGCGCCCGGCTCGCCGAACCGGCCACCCACTGGACCGAGGCCGCCCCGATGCGCTCCAAGGGGTGCGGCGCCAACATGCGGGTCGCGCCCGTCGGTCTCGTACCGGGCCTCACGGCGGAGCAGCGCTCCGGCGCCGCGCAGTTCCAGGCCGCCCTCACCCACGGCCACCCCACCGCGCTCGCCGCCTCCGACCTCACCGCGTACGCCGTGCGGACCCTCGCCGACGGCGCGCACCCGCACGAGCTGACCGCCCTGCTGCGCGGGTACGCCCGCGCCTCCCGCACCGTCTACCGGGAGGAGTGGCTCGGCGACCTGTGGCGCCGTTCCGGGGACGCCGGCCCGCAGGCGTACACCGCCCGCGGCTGGGACGACTGCCTGGGCGTCCTGGACCGGCTGGACGCCGCGCTGCGCACCCCGGACCGCGAGGCCGACCCCTGTGAGGCCACCGGCGCCGGATGGATCGCCGAGGAGGCGCTCGCCACCGCCCTGTACTGCTTCCTGCTCTTCCCCGACGAGCCGGTCACCGCGGTGCGCCGGGCCGCCGTCAGCTCCGGCGACTCCGACTCCCTCGCCTGCCTCGCCGGGGCGTTCGCCGGGGCCCGCCTCGGCGCCGGGGCCTGGCCCCGGGAGTGGACCGCCCGCATCGAGCACCGCGCCGTCCTGCTGGCCCTGGGCTCCGCCTGGGACGCCTGACCCGCCGGCGGCCGTCCGGTGGGCGGTCGCCGCACACGGCTGTCGGTGGTGCTGGCTACGCTTGATCGTGTGCGTGCGGGGTGTACGCACCGAGGCAGGGAGCAGGACGTGGGCGGACGGGCGGCCGGTGGGGCCGTCGGCACCGGCCCCGGCGCCCCGCCTGTGCACCACGGCGCCACCGCGGCGCCGCGAAAGGACATCGCCCAGTGAGATCCGCACTCGTCATCGGCACGGGCCTGATCGGCACCTCCGTCGCGCTCGCCCTCCAGGCCCGCGGCGTGCGGGTGTACCTGGAGGACCACGACCCGACGCAGGCCCGCACGGCCGCGGCGCTCGGCGCGGGCGCCGCCGAGCAGCCGCCGGGCCCGGTCGACCTCGCCGTCGTCGCGGTCCCGCCCGCCCACGTCGCGGAGACCCTCGCCGGGGTGCTCGGCCGCGGCGCCGCCCGCGCCTGCATAGACGTCGCCAGCGTCAAGGGCGGCCCGCGCCGTCAGCTCCAGGAGCTGGGCTGCGACCTCTCCACCTACCTCGGCACCCACCCGATGGCCGGCCGGGAGCGCTCCGGTCCGCTCGCGGCCACCGCCGACCTCTTCGAGGGACGGCCCTGGGTGCTGACCCCGTCCCCGGACGGCGACACCGAGGTGCTCAACCTCGCGCTGGAGCTGGTCGCCCTCTGCCGCGCCGTCCCGGTCGTCATGGACGCCGATGCGCACGACCGAGCCGTCGCCCTCGTCTCGCACACCCCGCAGCTGGTATCCAGCCTCGTCGCCGCCCGCCTCAAGGACGCCGACGAGACCGCGGTGCGCCTGTGCGGCCAGGGCATCCGGGACGTCACCCGCATCGCCGCCTCCGACCCGGCGATGTGGCTCGACATCCTCTCCGCCAACCCCGGCCCGGTCGCCGACATCCTCGCCGAGGTCGCCGCCGACCTGGACGGCACGGTCCGGGCGCTGCGGGTCCTGGAGTCCGCGGACGAGCAGAAGCGGGGCGGCGGCGCCGAGGACATCGAGGACGTGCTGCGCCGCGGCAACGCCGGGCGCGAGCGGGTCCCCGGCAAGCACGGCTCCGCCCCCGCCGAGTACGAGGTCGTCGCCGTCCACATCGGTGACCAGCCCGGCGAGCTGGCCAGGATCTTCGCCGACGCGGGCCGCGCCGGGGTCAACATCGAGGACGTCCGCATCGAGCACGCCACCGGTCAGCAGGCCGGTTTCATCCAGCTCACGGTGGAGCCGGGCGCGGTGCCGCAGCTCACCGCGGAGCTGAAGGAACGGGGCTGGTCGATCCGCCGCTGACACCGTGGACCACGGGCCGCAAGGGAGCCAGTAACCTTGACGGAGGCCATTCGGCCCGTGGACCCCCGCCCCGTGCAACCAGAAAGGTGTTCACCACCGTGGAAACCGCCGCCCGGACCGCCCCGGCTGCAGTGATTGTCGCCATCGACGGCCCCGCTGGCACGGGCAAGTCCAGCACCTCCAAGGCCGTCGCCGCCAAGCTCGGCCTCGGCTACCTCGACACCGGCGCCCAGTACCGCGCGATCACCTGGTGGATGCTGAACAACGGCATCGACGTGAACGACGCCACCGCCGTCGCCGAGGCCAGCGGCAAGCCCGCCATCGTCTCCGGCACCGACCCGGCCGCCCCGACCATCTCCGTCGACGGCCTCGACGCGGCCGGTCCGATCCGCACCCAGGAGGTCACCTCCGCGGTCAGCGCCGTCAGCGCCGTGCCCGAGGTGCGGACCCGGATCACCGAGCTGCAGCGCACCATCGCCGCCGAGGCGCCGCACGGCATCGTCGTCGAGGGCCGCGACATCGGCATCACGGTGCTGCCCGACGCCGACCTCAAGGTCTTCCTCACCGCCTCCGCCGAGGCGCGCGCCGCCCGCCGCAGCGGTGAGCTGAAGGGCAAGGAGGCCGGCGACCTCGCCGCCACCCGCGAGGCCCTGATCAAGCGCGACGCCGCCGACTCCTCCCGTAAGACCTCCCCGCTGGCCAAGGCCGACGACGCCGTCGAGGTGGACACCACCGAGCTGACGCTGGAGCAGGTCATCGAGTGCGTCGTCACCCTCATCGAGGGCGCGGGTGCCGCGAAGGCGGGGCGGGACGCCCGGTGACCGCCAGCGACGTGGCCCCGAGCGAGTCGGGTGCCGCGGTCGGCCGGCGGATCGGCATCGGCCTGATGTACGGCCTGTGGCGGCCGCGGGTGCTGGGCGCCTGGCGGGTGCCGTCGGCCGGCCCGGTGATCCTCGCGGTCAACCACGCGCACGGCCTCGACGGCCCGATGCTGATGGGCACGGCGCCCCGGCCGGTGCACTTCCTGATCAAGAAGGAAGCGTTCGTCGGCCCGCTGGACCCGTTCCTGCGGGGCATCGGCCAGCTGAAGGTGGACCGCGCCTCCACCGACCGCAAGGCGATCACCGACGCCCTCGCGGTGCTGGACCACGGCGGCGTGCTGGGCATCTTCCCGGAGGGCACCCGGGGCGAGGGCGACTTCGCCTCGCTGCGGGCCGGTCTCGCGTACTTCGCGGTGCGCTCCGGCGCGCCGGTCGTCCCGGTGGCGGTGCTCGGCTCCGCCGAGCGGCGCAGCCGCCTCACCCCGGCGGTGCCGCCGCTGCGCTCCCGCGTCGACGTCGTCTTCGGCGACGCCTTCGAGGCGGGGGACGGCTCGGGGCGACGCACCCGCAAGGCGCTGGACGAGGCGACCGTGCGGATCCAGGGCCGGCTCACCGCCCACCTGGAAAACGCCAGGCGCCTGACCGGGCGCTGACCGACACTTGAGCGGCGGACCGACGCGGCCCGCCGATGACGAAGCCACGCGGCGACGCCGCACAGTGAGCAGGACGAGGAACGGACTTCATGAACGACCAGATCGACACCGGCGACGAGCACGGTGCGCTTGGCGACGCCGAGTACGCGGAGTTCATGGAGCTCGCCGCGCAGGAGGGCTTCGACCCCGAGGAGGTCGGCGGGGACATCGCGGCGGCCGGGCACGGCCCGCTGCCCGTCCTCGCCGTCGTCGGCCGCCCCAACGTCGGCAAGTCGACGCTGGTGAACCGCATCATCGGCCGCCGTGAGGCGGTCGTCGAGGACCGCCCCGGCGTCACCCGCGACCGCGTCACCTACGAGGCCGACTGGAACGGCCGCCGCTTCAAGGTCGTCGACACCGGCGGCTGGGAGCAGGACGTCCTCGGCATCGACGCCTCCGTCGCGATGCAGGCCGAGTTCGCCATCGAGGCGGCCGACGCGGTCATCTTCGTCGTCGACTCCAAGGTCGGCGCGACCGACACCGACGAGGCCGTCGTCAAGCTGCTCCGCCGCTCCGGCAAGCCCGTCGTACTCGTCGCCAACAAGGTCGACGGCCCCTCCGGCGAGGCCGACGCCGCGATGCTCTGGTCGCTGGGCCTCGGCGAGCCGCACCCCGTCTCCGCACTGCACGGCCGCGGCACCGGCGACATGCTGGACGCCGCCCTCGACGCGCTGCCCGAGGCGCCCGCGCAGACCTTCGGCACCGCCCTCGGCGGCCCCCGCCGCATCGCCCTGATCGGCCGCCCCAACGTCGGCAAGTCCTCGCTGCTCAACAAGGTCGCGGGCGAGGAGCGCGTGGTCGTCAACGAACTCGCCGGCACCACCCGCGACCCGGTCGACGAGCTGATCGAGCTGGGCGGCACCACCTGGAAGTTCGTCGACACCGCCGGTATCCGCCGCCGGGTCCACCTCCAGGAGGGCGCCGACTACTACGCCTCGCTGCGTACCGCCGCCGCCGTCGAGAAGGCCGAGGTCGCCGTCGTCCTGATCGACGCGAGCGAGTCGATCAGCGTGCAGGACCAGCGGATCGTCACCATGGCCGTGGAGGCCGGGCGCGCCCTGGTCATCGCGTACAACAAGTGGGACACCCTCGACGAGGAGCGCCGTTTCTACCTGGAGCGGGAGATCGAGCGGGATCTCGTGCAGGTGCCGTGGGCGATGCGGGTGAACGTCTCCGCGCGCACCGGCCGCCACATGGAGAAGCTGGTCCCGGCGATCGAGACGGCGCTCGCCGGCTGGGAGACCCGGGTCCCCACCGGCCGGCTGAACGCCTTCCTCGGGGAGATCGTGGCCGCCCACCCGCACCCGATCCGCGGCGGCAAGCAGCCCCGCATCCTCTTCGGTACGCAGGCGGGCACGAAGCCCCCGCGGTTCGTGCTCTTCGCCTCCGGCTTCCTGGAGGCGGGCTACCGCCGCTTCGTCGAGCGCCGGCTGCGCGAGGAGTTCGGTTTCGAGGGCACCCCGATCCACATCTCCGTCCGGGTGCGCGAGAAGCGCAGCCAGAAGAAGAAGTGACGGCGGGGGCCGGTCCGCACGGCGGTCCGGCCCCGGTCCGGGCCCGGCGCCCGGTCGCACGGATCAGTGATCGTGCGGCCGGGCGCCGCGCGTTCCGGGCGGCAGCGCGGGCAGCGCGCCGCGCGGCCGGTACGGCTGGCGGGCGACGCGCTCCCACTGGCCGGGCGAGGCCGCGGCCCGGCTCCAACTGCTGGAGCCGGGGCCCGGGCCCGGCCCCTCCTCCTCACCGGTCCGGTCGCCGGGCAGCGCCCGGAACGCCCGCCGGTACTCGGCGTAGAGCGCGTCGTAGATCGGGGTGGCCGAACGGCCGGTCGTGGTGGCCCCGGGATCCTGCGACGGACGCATACCGGGGATCTGCTGCGGAGGGCGGGAGCGGGAGAAGGGGTCGTATGGGTGCACGTCTGCACCAACGAACCCGAATCGCCGGGGATGCGGCTTGGGTCCGGAAATGACGGATCGCGGGGGCGTTCCCGTACGGTTCGGCGGGAACGCCCCCGCGATCGGCGGGCTCCGGAGGCTCAGGTGCCGGCCAGCGGCATCTCCCCGGCGACCAGCACGCCCTGGGCCGCGGCCTTCTCCATCGCCTGGCGCATCAGGTCCTCCCGCGGCTGGTGGCCGATGGAGCCGGACGGCGCGGCGTACATCAGCACCGACTGGGACTTGGTGGCGGCGGCCCGCCAGCCGTCGGAGACCGCGAGCGGCTGGTGCGCCTGCCACCAGGCGGCCTGGCTGCCGGTGTTGCCCGGCTGCAGCACGGCGTGCAGCTTGCCCATGGCCAGCAGCGCCGACCAGCCGGGGTTGGGCGCGGGCAGGACGTCCACATCGGTGACCGGGTGGAAACCCTGCTCCAGCAGGAGCGGCAGGAAATCGTCGTCCAGGCTGACCGAACCGGGGCGGGCGATCGGGCCGTCGGGCTCGACGACCAGCGCCGCCCGCAGCTCGCCCGCGACCAGCACCAGCCCGCAGGTGATCCCGAGCGTCGCCTGTCGCTCGCTCACCGGGACCGGGCGGGTGGGCGCCGTCCCGGACTGCTGGGCGGCGGTGATGGACTGGACGGCGCCCTTGAGCTGCTCCTCCGAGACCGATACGACCTGCGAGGGGATGCAGGAGGCATGGGCGAAGGCGAGCACCGCGGTCTCCTCGCCGACGAACAGGACGGTGCTGGTGCGCTCCTGTTCGCTGTCGCCCGGGGTGCGGCAGGAGGTGCAGTCGTAGCTGCCGGGGGCGTCTCCACCGGCCAGCAGGCGGTCGGCTTCTGCGTCGCCGATCTCGGCGCGAACGTCGTCGCTGACGTCGAGCATGCGCGGCACGGGTGGCTCCTCGATCTGTGCGTGGGTGCCGGGGGACCCCGGCTGGTACGGGGCCGGGTGTCGTCCCCGGCTCGCCGACATGGACAACGGGTGAGCGGCGGCCGGAGTCACGCGCGGACCGGCACGGAATCGAACCGATCACCGCACACGGGAATGGACTACCGAAAACGGTCGCCGGGCGCCACCCCCTTACCCGTCATCCGGGGCGACTCGGGCGGGATGCGGAATACGCGCCACAGGTTCCGTCATATGGCTACCGATGGCCTAACTTTCTCGGAACAAGTTGGCATAAGCCCTCAACCCGGAACCGTTCCGCTCGGTCCAACCGTTCAGGAGTCGGGTGCACGACGACCTCCTGAAGGGTGTGCGGGCCCCGTCGCCCGGGCAGGGAGCGGTGCCGCCCGCCCGGTGGAGCGGGAGCGCATACCGCCTCGACGACACGATCAGGCGCAAGGGCGACCGGGAAGCCAGGGGATACGGGACGGATGCAGATCTCATTCCTGATTCACAACGCGTACGGCATCGGCGGCACGATCCGCACGACGTTCAACCTCGCCCACGCCCTCTCCGCACGCCATGACGTCGAGATCGTCTCGGTGCTGCGCCACCGTGACACCCCCGTCCTCGGCCTCGGCCCCGGCGTCCGGCTGCGCCACCTCGTCGACCTCCGCGAGGACAGCCCCGCCTACGACGGCAACGACCCGGCCTTCGCCCGGGCGGCCAAGGTCTTCCCGGCCGCCGAGGGCCGCTTCGGCCAGTACAGCGAGCTGACCGACCGGCGCATCGCCCGGCACCTGCGCCGTATCGAGGCCGATCTGGTCGTCGGCACCCGCCCCGGCCTCAACGTCCACATCGCCCGGCAGACCCGCCGCGGGGTGGTCCGCGTCGGCCAGGAACACCTCACCCTCGACTCGCACAGCCGGGCGCTGCGGCTGGCGCTGCGCGGCGTCTACCCGCGCCTGGACGCGCTCACCACCGTCACCGAGGCGGACGCCACCGCCTACCGCCGCCTGCGGCTGCCCGGCGTCCGCGTCGAGGCCGTGCCCAACAGCGTGCCCGCACCCGGCCTCCCTCCGGCCGACGCCACCGGCAAGTGGGTCGTGGCGGCCGGGCGGCTGGCCCGCGTCAAGCGGTACGACGTGCTGATCCGCGCCTTCGCCGAGGTCGTGGCGGCCCGCCCGGACTGGCGGCTGCGGATCTACGGCGGCGGCTCCGAGAAGGCCGCCCTGCGCGCCCTCATCGACGAGCTGGGCCTCTACAACCACGTCTTCCTGATGGGGCCGGCCAACCCTCTGGAGACGGAGTGGGCCAAGGGCTCGATCGCCGCGGTCTCCTCCAGCCTGGAGTCCTTCGGCATGACGATCGTCGAGGCGATGCGGTGCGGGCTGCCCGTCGTCGCCACCGACTGCCCGCACGGCCCCGGCGAGATCATCGACGACGGCGTGGACGGCAGACTCGTCCCGGTGGGCGACCCCGGCGCGCTGGCCGGGGCGCTGCTCTCCCTGATCAACGACGACGCCGAGCGCCGCCGGATGGGCCGCGCGGCGGTCACCGCCGCCGCCCGGTTCGACCCCGCCCGGGTCGCCGCGCGGTACGAAACCCTCTTCGGACAACTGCTGGACGAGAAGCGGAGCAACCGCCTGCGCGGCGCGCTGCACCGTACCCGCGGCGCCCTGCTGAGCGGTGCCTACGCCACCAAGGACGCGGCGAGCGCCGCACTGAGAGGGGTGCGGACGGTATGAACACCTCGACGCGACCGCCCGCCGCGGGCTCCGGCCATCCGCCGCCGGCCTCCGGCACCGACGGCGCCCCGCCCGGGCTGACCGCCGACACCATCGCCGACTCCGCGGGCGGCCTCACCTTCGACCTCGCCGCCCCGCCCGGCGTCCGCACCACCTGGAGCGCGGCGCTGGTGCTGCGGCTGCGCGGCGCGGACGCCGAGGAGGTCCGGCTGCCGCTCGGGCCGAACGGCGCGGGCGGGCTGCGCGCCGTCCTGCCCAGCACCGTCGCGCTCGCCGAGGGCCGCTGGCAGGTCTACGCCGACCTCGGCGACGGCCACGCCCCGCACCGGCTGCTGCCCGGCCTCAACGACCTGCGCTCCCTGGTGGACCGCCGCCCGCTCGCCGGCATCGGCCGCCTCGGCGTCCGCATCCCGTACACCACCAAGCTCGGCAATCTGGCGCTGCGCAGCTGGCTGCGCGGACCGCACGCCGAGGCCGGGGACATCCTGGTGGAACGCACGGGCATGACCGTCGAGGGCCGGCTCTACGGTGCGCTGCCCGGGGAGGGCGCACATGTCGAGGCCCGGGCCCGGCGTACCGCGGGCGAGGGTGCCACTGTCACCGTCCCGCTCACCGCCGACGGCGCCCGTTTCTCCTTCACGCTGCCGTACGCCGGTCCGGTCGCGCACTGGCGTGGTGGCAGCGATCCGTGGGACCTGTGGCTGGTGCCCGCCGAGGGCGCGCCGCCGGTGCGGATCGGCCGGCTGCTGGACGACGTCGCGGACAAGAAGCAGATCTTCGCCTACCCCACGATGCCGGTCCCGGCGGCCGGCGCGGAGGTCCGGGTCGGCCCGTACTACACGCTCGACAACGATCTGGCGCTGCGGGTCACGGGCCCGGAGACCACCGGCTGACGGCGGCTCAGGCTCCGGTTCCCCCGTGCCGGGCCGTGGCCGGGCGGGCGGCGTCGGCGGCCACCTCCGGGTGGTGCAGATCGAAGGCGGGCGACTCGGAGCGGATGCGCGGCAGGGTGGTGAAGTTGTGCCGCGGCGGCGGGCAGGACGTCGCCCACTCCAGGGAGCGCCCGAAGCCCCACGGGTCGTCCAGCGCGGTGCGGGCGCCGTAGCGGGCGGTGTGCCAGACGTTGTAAAGGAACGGCAGTGTGGAGGCGCCGAGCAGGAACGCGCCGATGGTGGAGAGCGTGTTGAGGGCGGTGAAGCCGTCGGCCACGAGGTAGTCGGCGTAGCGGCGCGGCATGCCCTCGACACCCAGCCAGTGCTGGACGAGGAAGGTGAGGTGGAAGCCGGTGAAGAGCGTCCAGAAGTGGATCTTCCCGAGCCGTTCGTCCAGCAGCCTGCCGGTGAACTTCGGCCACCAGAAGTAGAAGCCGGCGAACGTCGCGAACGTCACCGTCCCGAAGACCACGTAGTGGAAGTGGGCGACGACGAAGTAGGTGTCGGTGACGTGGAAGTCCAGCGGCGGTGAGGCGAGGATGACGCCGGTCAGTCCGCCGAAGAGGAAGCTCACCAGGAAGCCGACCGACCAGAGCATCGGCGTCTCGAACGACAGCGAGCCGTGCCACATCGTGCCGATCCAGTTGAAGAACTTCACCCCGGTCGGTGCCGCGATCAGGAACGACATCAGCGAGAAGAACGGCAGCAGCACCGCCCCGGTGGCGAACATGTGGTGCGCCCAGACCATCACCGACAGCGCGGTGATCGCCATGGTGGCGCCGATCAGCATCACGTAGCCGAAGACCGGCTTGCGGGAGAAGACCGGGATGATCTCGGTGATGATGCCGAAGAACGGCAGCGCGATGATGTAGACCTCCGGGTGGCCGAAGAACCAGAAGAGGTGCTGCCACAGCAGCGCACCGCCCCACTGCGGCTGGAAGACGACCGCCCCGAAGCGCCGGTCCGCCTCCAGCACCAGCAGCGCCGCCGCCAGCACCGGGAACGCCATCAGCACCAGCACGGAGGTGAAGAGGGTGTTCCAGGTGAAGACCGGCATCCGGAACATCGTCATGCCCGGCGCCCGCAGGGTGATGATCGTGGTGATGAAGTTGACCGCCCCCAGGATCGTCCCGAACCCGGCCAGCGCCAGCCCCATCACCCACAGGTCCGGGCCGACGCCGGGGGAGTGGAACGCGGAGTTCAGCGGCGCGTACGCGGTCCAGCCGAAGGACGGGCCGCCGTCCGGCGTGAGGAAGGCGCCCAGGACCATCAGCCCGCCGAAGAGGTAGAACCAGTACGACAGCGCGTTCAGCCGGGGGAAGGCGACGTCCGGCGCCCCGATCTGGAGCGGCATGATCTCGTTGGCGAAGCCCGCGAACGCCGGGGTGGCGAAGAGCAGCAGCATGATCGTGCCGTGCATGGTGAACGCCTGGTTGAACTGCTCGGCGCTGATCAGCTGGAGCCCCGGGCGGGCCAGCTCGGCGCGCATCACCAGCGCCAGCACCCCGCCCACGAGGAAGAAACCGAACGACGTGATCAGGTAGAGGTGCCCGATCTTCTTGTGATCCGTCGTCGACAGCCAGTCGGCCAGCACCCGCCCGCGCCGCCGCGCCCGGACCGGCGGGCGGGCTGCTGCGGTGTCGGTTCCCATGCGCGGCACCTCGTTCGTCGGGGCGGACCGGTGCCGGGCGGCAGCCGGACCGGGAGACCCGCCACATGATGCGCGCGGCGTTCGGGCGGTGCGAGGGGGCGCTCCGGTCCGTTCCGGGCGATTCACCCGCTTCCCCGCGCCGGTGCCACCGGGCCGCCGCGGGGGAGCGGCGGGCGTCCGCCGGCCGCTGCGCGGGCCGATGTGCGAAAACTGTGTGTGGAATGTGTCTCATTTCGCGGCCGGGCGCGGCCGGTGAATTCCTCCGGCGGCCGGGAATCCACGGGGCGGTTCAGGGGTAATTCCGGACGCGCTCACCCCTACGGGTAAAGGATGAGCGCGGGGTGTCCGGAATTCGCGCCCGGCGTAATGGCGGCCGCTTTGATTTCCACCCGGATGCGCCGGTGTACGGCGCGTTGGAGTGACGGAAGTTACCGCAAACGCCGGGGCCTTGGCTGTGACACAAGTGTGACCAATGAAAGACCGTGAAGAGACCGGGGCGCGGAACCGAACGCCCTTCCGCGTGTCGCCGCGGGCGCCTACCGTGGCACCCATGGCACCCGAACCACAGCTTCCGAACGAACCCGACGACGACCCCGAGGCGTACGTGGGCCTTGCCCGGCAGGAGGCCGAGGAGCGCGCCGGCGGCCGCGGCTGGAGCACCGTCCGCTCCCTGTCGCCGGGCGCGCTGATCACCATGGAGTACCGCGCCGGACGGCTCAATTTCGAGGTCGAGGACGGCCGGGTACGCCGCAGCTGGCGGGGGTGAGGAGCCTCCGCGGACGACGAAGGCCCCGGCCGCTCTCAGGAGCGGCCGGGGCCTTGCGGTGCGGGGCTGCGGGCTGTGCGTACCTGCCCCGCGGTCGGGCTGCGGGCCTCAGCCGCCCGGGCCGCGCCCGGTGGCCGGGCTCAGCGGCGTGGTGCGCGGCAGGCGGTCGGCGTGCGGCGGCCGGCGGCTGCCCGCCGGGGTGACCGGCGTGCGCTCCGCGCGGGAGGCGTGCGGCCGCGCCGGGTGGTGCGTCCGTCCGTCCGGCGTGCGCGGGGCGCCGGACCGGGCCGTCGGGCCGGTGGGGACGGTGTCGTGCCGGACCACCTCGCCCTCGGGGGTGACGTGCTGCGGCGAGAGCCCGGCGGGGGCGGCGGCCGGGAGCGGGCCGCGCAGCGAATCGGGGCGCAGCCGCAGCCACAGCCGCAGGATGATGCCCATCAGGCGGTCCTCCACCCAGATGATCCCCGGCTCGATCCACGGCAGCGCCAGCAGCACCAGCAGTCCGGCGGCCCAGCCCAGCAGCACGTCGCTGACCCAGTGCGTCCCGAGGTAGACAGTGGTCATGCCGACGCCCAGCGCGCCCAGCGCGGCGATCACCGAGAGGGTCCGGCGGCGCAGCGGCGTGGTCGCCAGATACGCCAGCACACCCCAGGTGACCACGGCGTTCGCGGTGTGGCCGGACGGAAATATATCGCCGCCGAGCCACATCTCGTTGGAGCCGACGGCCGTCGCGTAGTGCGGGCCCAGGCGGCCCATGCCGATCTTCGCGGCGCCCACCGTCATGTTCAGCAGCAGCAGCGAGGCGCCGAGGACCAGCAGCGGGTGGAGGTTGCGCTGGCGCCAGCAGCGCCAGCCCAGCCACGCCGCCACGGCCACCGCCGTGGGGCCGCGCTGGCCCAGCACGACGAAGTAGTCGAGGAAGGCATGGATCGACGGCCACTGCTTGTAGGGCCGGAAGAACATGACCTGCCAGTCGAAGGTGACCAGCCATGTGGAGGCCAGCACCCCGGCCACGATCACGAGATACACCGCCAGCGTGCCCCAGAACAGCCATTGGCGGGTCGGGGTCATGCGTGGTCGGGCGCGATCGGGCGGGTGCCCCTCCCTCTGGTCCAGCTTGTCATCGGTACGCACTCAATCGACGTTACCGCGTGTGATGTAGGCACCTGGTCAGACCGTGCGCTTTGTAATGACGATGTGATGTGGAATGTGCGCGGTAAGTCGTCGGGCAGCGATGAATCGGAACCGAATTAACGGAGAATCGGATTCCCGTCCGATCCGCTTCGCCGCACTCCACTCAGAGCTTTATCTGCTTTTCGGTACGGCCGTTTGTTCCCGCGCGGCGCGGACGTCGCCCGCCGTTTCCCGGCGCCGGGCCGGTCACGGAGCGGGTCCGTCCGGTCACGGAGGGCCCGTGAGGGTGGCGGCGAACCTCCCGCGGGCCGGATCACGGAGGGCCGGTGCCGTTGAGCCAGAACGCCCCGTAGAGCGCCGAGCCGACCGCCACCGCGCCGATCAGCAGCCCGGCCCGCAGCGGACGCCACCGGGCGAGGCCCGCGGCGAGCGGCAGCAGCAGCGGGTACGCCGGGAGCATCAGCCGCGGCTTGGAGCCGAAGAAGCCCTTCGCGGTCAGCGCCAGGAAGACCACGACGCCGCAGTAGGTGAGCAGCGGCAGCGGCTGTCCCCGGCGCACGCCCGCCGCGTAGAGGACGAGGACCAGCACGACCCCGGCGGTCAGTCCGAGACCACCGGCCCAGCCGGGGCCGGACAGCAGACCCCACAGGAAGCGGCCGAAGGCGAGACCGCCGTCGAAGCCGTTGCCCCAGGCGCCCTGGACGTCGAGGTAGCCGGTGAGGCTGTGCCGCTGCGCGCCGACCCACAGGAAGTAGCCGCACCAGCCGAGCGGCGCCAGCACCACGCCCGTCACCAGGCCCCGGCGCCGCGCCAGGCTGGACCTCAGGGGGGCGCCGCCCGCCCGGTCGGCGAGGAGCGCCGCCCCGGCGGTCAGCCACACGGCCGCGACCACGGCGACACCGACCGGCCGGGTCAGCCCGGCCAGCGACGCCAGCGCCCCGGCCCACACCCACCGCCCGGTCCACGCCGCGTACACGCCCCACGCCGCGAGGGCGGTGAACAGCGACTCGGAGTACGCCATCGACTGCACGATGCCGATCGGCAGCGCACCCCACAGCGCGGCCAGCGCGACCCCGGCCCGCGGCCCGTACAGCCGCTCGCCGGTCGCGTACAGCGCCCAGGCGGCGGCGAGGGAGGCGAGCCAGGCGACGGCCATCCCGGCGTCGGCGGGGGAGAGCGGGGTGAGCGCCGACCCCAGGCGCTCCAGCCACGGCAGCAGCGGGAAGAAGGCGAGGCTGGAGTGGGAGCCGCCGCCGGGGAGCGCCACGGTGTAGCCGTAGCCCAGCTCCGCGACGCGGGTGTACCAGAGCGAGTCCCAGCGGGCGGTGAGCAGGGTGTGCCAGCTCGCGCCCCGCGAGGCGGACCAGACGGCGAGGACCGCCCAGCCCAGCAGCCGGATCGCCGCGAAGGCCACGAGTCCCGGCAGCGCGCGGCGCAGCGCGGCCCGGACGGCGGGGCGGCACAGCGTCCGACCGGGGGCGGCGGCCGAGGCGAGATCGTTCATCCGGACGATTATCCAGGTGCCCGGCGGGCGCCCCACCGGCCCCGGGGAGGCAACTGCGGGCGCTGCGATACGCGTCTCATCAGGAGGTGAGCCTCACGACACCGCTGCCCACTCGCGTAGTCTGACGTCTCAACTCGCCCGTGCCGCCGGTTCGACCCGGGGCTTTTTCGTGCCCCGGTCCGCGGCCGCGAGTGCCTGACAGGGAGGTACGTGCATGACCGGGACGAGCCCGTCCGGCACGGGACGGACGGCCGGCGTTCCCCGGCTCCCCGGTGGGGGCGCGAACCGCTGGACCGTGCTGATCGTGCTCTGCGTCAGCCTGCTCTTCGTCGCGCTGGACACCACGATCCTGTACGTGGCCGTGCCCTCCGTCACCGAGGACCTGCGTCCCGGGCCGGTGGAGTTGCTGTGGATCGTCGACGTCTACCCGCTGATCGCGGCGTCGCTGCTGATCCTCTTCGGCACGCTGGGTGACCGGGTGGGCAGGCGACGGATCCTGCTGCTGGGCTACGGCCTGTTCGGTGCCGCCTCGGCGCTCGCGGCGCTGGCGCCCAATCCGCAGGTGCTGATGGTGGCCCGGGCGCTGCTGGGCATCGGCGGCGCCATGATCATGCCGGCCACGCTGTCGATCCTGCGGCAGGTCTTCCCGGACCGCCGGGAGCGGGCCGTCGCCATCGGGGTGTGGAGCGCGGTCGCCGCGGTGGGCGCGGCGGTCGGACCGGTCCTCGGCGGTTTCCTCGTCGAGAACTTCTGGTGGGGCTCGGTCTTCCTGATCAACGTCCCGATGATGCTGGTCATGCTGTTGATCGGCCGCTGGCTGCTGCCCGAGTCGCGGGGGGAGCGCAACGGCCCCTGGGACGTGGTCGGCGCGGTGATCGCGGCGCTCGGTGTCCTCGGCGTGGTGCTCGGCGTCAAGCGGATCGGCGGCGGCACCGCCGTCCTCGGGGTGACCACCCTGGGGCCGATCGTGGTCGGGCTGCTGCTGCTGGTGGTCTTCGTCCGGCGGCAGCACCGCCGGGAGCATCCGCTGATCGACATGCGGCTCTTCGCCCGGTCGGCGTTCGGCACCTCCGTCGGCTGCATCGTGCTGGCGATGCTGGCGCTGGTCGGACTCCAGCTCATAGCGGTGCAGTACCTCCAGCTGGTCCTCGGACTCTCCCCGCTGCAGACCGGGCTGCGGATGCTCCCGCTGGTCTTCGCGGCGATGGCGGCGGGCCTGACCGGCTCCCGGATCCTCCAGGTCCTCGGCCCGCGCACCATGGTCTCCTGCGGTTTCGTGCTCACCGCCGGTGCGGTGCTCTGCCTGACCGCGATGAACTCCCAGGACCGCTTCTGGCTGCTCTCCGCCTGCTTCGTCCTCCTCGGCTTCGGCTTCCAGGCGACGCTCTTCGGCGCGTACGAGTCGATGCTCAGCGAGGCACCCCCGGAGCAGGCGGGTGGTGCGGCGGCCATCGGGGAGACGTCCTACCAGCTCGGCGCGGGCATCGGCGTCGCGCTCCTGGGCAGCGTCATGAACGCCGCGTACGCCCCCGGCATCGGTCATGTCGCCGGGGTGCCGGCGCGGGAGGCGGCGTCCGCGTCGCACTCGCTCGGTGAGGCGTACAAGGTGGCGGCCGCGCTCGACGGTCCGGCCGGGGCGGCGCTGCGGGTGGTGGCCCGTGACGCCTTCGTGCGCGGACTGCACATCACGCTCGTCGCCAGCGCGGTGCTGCTGCTGGCCGGTGCGGCCATCGCGCTGCGGCTGCCGCGCCGCGCCGCGGATTCCGCGGAGCGCGCCGAGGGCGACAACGCCACCGGCTTGGACACCGAGCCCGCCGCCGCCCGGTCCCACGGCTGACCGCCGCGCCCTTCTCTCCTTCCTCTCCGTTCTTCCGTCTCTTTCCCGACACCCCGCCGCACGGTGGCTCTTGCCCGCGCGGCGGGGTGCGCCGTACCGTCGGACTGCGCTGTAACTACCACTGCTAGTTTTTCGCCGATCTGCCGGAGGCCCCGCCATGTCCGCCACGCCCTCCTCGCCGCTCCCGCCGTTCGACGCGGCCGACCCGCTGGGCCTCGACGACCTCCTCACCGACGAGGACCGCGCGGTACGCGACACCGTCCGCCGCTGGGCGGCCGACCGGGTCCTGCCGCACATCGCCGGGTGGTACGAGCGCGGCGAACTCCCCGGCATCCGCGACCTCGCCCGCGAACTGGGCTCCCTCGGCGCCCTCGGCATGTCCCTGACCGGCTACGGCTGCGCCGGGGCCTCCGCGGTCCAGTACGGCCTGGCCTGCCTGGAGCTGGAGGCCGCCGACTCCGGCATCCGCTCCCTCGTCTCCGTGCAGGGCTCGCTCGCGATGTACGCGATCCACCGCTTCGGCTCCGAGGAGCAGAAGCAGCAGTGGCTGCCGCGGATGGCGTCCGGCGAGGTCATCGGCTGCTTCGGCCTCACCGAACCGGACCACGGCTCCGACCCCGCCGGGATGCGCACCCACGCCCGCCGCGACGGGTCGGACTGGGTCCTCAGCGGCCGCAAGATGTGGATCACCAACGGTTCGGTCGCCGGCGTCGCGGTCGTCTGGGCCGCCACCGACGACGGCGTCCGCGGCTTCGTGGTCCCCACCGGCACCCCCGGCTTCGCCGCCCCCGAGATCCACCACAAGTGGTCGCTGCGCGCCTCGGTCACCAGCGAACTGGTCCTGGACGACGTCCGCCTCCCGGCCGACGCGGTGCTGCCCGAGGTCCGCGGTCTGCGCGGTCCGCTGAGCTGTCTGAGCCACGCCCGCTACGGCATCGTCTGGGGCTCCATGGGCGCCGCCCGCGCCAGCTTCGAGGCGGCGCTGGAGTACGCCCGCACCCGCGAGCAGTTCGGCAAGCCCATCGGCGGCTTCCAGCTCACCCAGGCCAAGCTCGCCGACATGGCCGTCGAACTGCACAAGGGCATCCTCCTCGCCCACCACCTCGGGCGGCGGATGGACGCCGGGCGGCTCCGCCCCGAGCAGGTCAGCTTCGGCAAACTCAACAACGTCCGCGAGGCCATCGAGATCTGCCGCACCTCCCGCACCGTCCTGGGCGCCAACGGCATCTCCCTGGAGTACCCGGTCATGCGGCACGCCACCAATCTGGAGTCGGTGCTCACCTACGAGGGCACCGTCGAGATGCACCAGCTGGTGCTGGGCAAGGCGCTCACCGGGCTGGACGCCTTCCGCTGAGCGGGGCGCCGGGCGGGCCGGGCGCCCGCATCCGGCGCCGGGCGGGGCCCGGACAGTGAGAAGCGGAGGGTGGGGCGGTCCTGCCGCCTTCCCCTCCGCCGGACGGAACCGGGCCCGTGCCCGGTCAGCTCTGGTTGAAGAACCCGCCGTTGCGGTCCCGCGTCTCCCCGCTGACGACGCGGTAGTCGGCCGGGGTGAGCAGGAAGACCCGGGTGGCGACCCGCTCGATCGAGCCACGCAGCCCGAAGGCGAGACCGGCGGCGAAGTCCACCACGCGCTTGGCGTCGGACGACTCCATCGCCGTGAGGTTGACGATCACGGGGACGCCGCCGCGGAACAGCTCACCGATGCCGCGGGCGTCGCCGAAGCCGTCCGGGGTGACCGTGGCGATGCGGGTGCTGTGGTCCTCGGCCGGGCTCTCGGCCACCCGCAGACCCGGGTCGGTCACCCAGGAGCCGGTTCCCTGGGCCCCGTGCTCCGGTCCCTCGGCATAGTCGTCGTCGTAGTAACGCTCGTCATCGTTGTCGTCGACGAGGCCAAGCCAGGCACTCGCCTTGCGCACCGATCCCATGGACGCCTCCTCTCACCCGCGGTGTCTGTATGTCCGCCCCCCTATGGTCCTTCATGAGGCGGAGGGTGTGCCAAGTGGATAGCCGCCGCACGGGGGGTTCGTGACAGATCTGGTGCAGAGCGGGTGGCGGCTTGTCAGCTTCCACGGGCAGGACGGGAACTGACGTGGTGACGGAAGTCACGATAG
Organism: Streptomyces sp. NPDC014733; assembly: GCF_043083385.1. Classification (NCBI taxonomy): domain Bacteria; kingdom Bacillati; phylum Actinomycetota; class Actinomycetes; order Kitasatosporales; family Streptomycetaceae; genus Streptomyces; species Streptomyces sp. NPDC014733. Next base: position 55,840 of record NZ_JBIBYO010000003.1, read on the forward strand.
GCCGGGCGGACGGACGGTGTCGACACACGGCCCGTGGGAACCCCTCTTCGACCGCCGGGTAGGTTCCGGTGGGGGACCAGGGCATATGTCCCCGGCCCGGGAAAACGCCGCGGAGCCGGGCAGATGATCGGGTGACCGACACATCGGAAGGTCGTTGACACGGCAGCAGATTCCGTCTGCTGTCCGGACCACACACCTTCGAAAGTCACTCAGTGGAAACACAGACCACGGAAGCCGGATCCGCGCGCTTCCGGCGGGCGTTCACGGCAGCTGTCGTGGCGCCGCGCACCATCCGCGCCAAGCTCATCCGCATCCTCTGCGTCGCGCTCGCGATACTTCTGGCCCTGCTCGGCTTCTCCGCCGCCCACCAGATCGACGACTACGAGAACGCCGCCGCCACCGCGTCGGACGCCCATCTCGCCGACGCCCTCCAGGGGTTCCTCCACGAACACCAGAAGGAACGCGGCCTGACCACCGGCTACGTCGGTGGCATCACGGAGTTCCGCACCGGCATGCTGGCGCAGCGCAAGCTCACCGACGCCGCGCGCGCCGAGGTCGACGACGAGCTGGCCGACCGCGACGACCCGGCCGCCGACTCCGTCCGCACCGCACTGCACCGCGCCGACGCCCTCAAGGACATCCGCGCCGCCGCCGACAACGGCACCGGCGTCGTCGCCCGCACCTACGACTACTTCACCGGCACCGACGAGGCCCTCGGCCGTCTCGACCTCGGCCTCGTCCACGTCCGCGACGCCCGGCTGCGCGCCGACTACCAGGCGCTCCAGGTGCTCGGGTCGATGAAGGAGCTGCTGGGCCAGGAGCGCGCCGTCGTACTGGGCTCGCTGCACCACGGGGCGTTCCGCGGCGACGACTACACCCGCTTCCTGACCGCCCGCGCCGGCCGCCTGTCGGCCGCCGCCTCCTTCCCGGAGTGGGCCACCGGGCCACAGCAGCAACAGCTGAAGGAGGCGCTGGAGACCCCCGCCGCGCAGCAGCTGCTCGGCTATGTTCAGCAGATCGTCGCCGGTCACGGCCGGCTGCCCGCCCGGATCCCGGCCACCGCCTGGTACGAGTCGGCGACCTCCACCATCAACGGGCTGCGCACCGTCCAGATCTCGCTGGGCCGGGACATCACCGCCCGCGCCGGTGAGCTGGAGTCCGACGCCACCCGCACGCTGGTCTTCTTCGGCGTGCTGGCGCTCGGCTCGATCGCCGCGCTCGCCACCCTCGCGATCGGCGCCGCCCGCTCGGTCTCCGGGCCGCTCGGCGCGCTCACCCGGCAGGCCCGCGACGTCGCCGGCGACCGGCTGCCCGCCGCCGTCGCCCGCGTCCAGAAGGAGTCCGGCGCACCCGAACCGCTCGGCCCGCTGTCCGTGCCGAGCGGCGCCGGCACCGAGATCCGGCAGATGGCCGACGCCTTCGACCAGATGCAGAAGGTCGCCTACGACCTCGCCACCGAGCAGGCCGTACTGCGCCGCAACGCCACCGAGTCGCTGGTCAACCTCGGCCGCCGCAACCAGAATCTGGTCCGCCGGCAGATCAGCTTCATCAACAAGCTGGAGCACGAGGACGCCGACCCCGCGACCCTCGCCAACCTCTTCGAGCTGGACCACCTCGCGACCCGTATGCGCCGCAACGCCGAGAGCCTGCTGGTGCTCGCCGGGGAGGCCAGCCCGCGGACCTGGGCCACCCCGCTGTCGGTGACCGACGTCATCCGCGCGGCCCTCTCCGAGGTGGAGGAGTACCGCCGGGTCAGCCTGCGCCAGGTGGACGCCGCGTTCGTCAGCGGCACCGTCGTCTCCGAGATCGCGCACCTGCTGGCCGAACTGGTCGAGAACGCGCTCAGCTTCTCCCCGCCGGACACCGACGTCGAGGTCGAGGGCCGCCGCACCAGCGCCGGTTACCTCGTCGCCATCGTCGACCACGGCACCGGGATGCCCGCCCCGGCGATGGCCGAGGCGAACGTCCGGCTCTCCGGGGCCGCCAGCTTCATGGCCGAACCCACCCGGTTCCTGGGCCACTTCGTCGTCGGCGCGCTGGCCCGCAAGTGCGGGATCGAGGTCCGCCTCGGCGAGGCACCGGCCGCCGGAACCGTCGCCCGGGTGCTCATCCCGGCGACCTTGCTGACCGACTCCGCGACCGCGCCGGCCGTCCCCGACGTCCCGGCCGTACGCGGGAAGAAGGAGCAGACGGTGCCCGACGAGCAGACCACCCCGGCCGGCGCGGCGGACCGGCGGCCGGCCCGGCCGGAGGCCAACCCCCCGGCCGCCCCGGACCGGGACGCGGCGCCCGCGCCCCGCCCCGCCGGCGGTGGCGCCGAGACGCTGCCCCGGCCGCGTGCCGCGCAGGACGCCGAGGAGGGGGCGGCGGCCCCGGCCGGTCCGCGCGGCTCCTCCGCGGCGCGGACCCGTAACGGCCTGGTCAAGCGGGCGAAGCGGAGCGCCATCCGGTCCGCGGTGGACGAGGCGGCGGCGCCGCGCTGGCAGCAGGAGGCCGCGCCGACGCCGGAGCGCTCGCCCGACGAGGTCTCCGGGATGCTCGCCGGGCTGCGCAGCGCCCATATGCGCGGCGGCATCAGCGTCGAGAAGGAGAAGGAGCGGCAGGCGCAGCGGGAGCGGAACGAGGAGCGGGCCCGCGAGCGGGCGGCCCGGGAGGCGGAGTCCGCCGCACCCACCGGGCCCGGGGCGGACGCGGCCCCGGCGCAGCGGCCCGAGCCGCAGCAGCAGAAGGAGCCGGAGCGGACGGCCACCGACGGGAAGGGTGACCACAAGTGAGCGTCGACCTGCACAACGACTCCCAGACGTTCAATTGGCTGCTGGCCAATTTCGTCCGCCGCACCGACGGTGTCCGCGATGCCGTCGCGGTCTCCTCGGACGGTCTGCTGATCGCCGTCTCCGACGGGCTGGGCCGCACCGACGCCGACCATCTCGCGGCGGTCGTCTCGGGCCTGTCCAGCCTGGCGCGCAGCGCCTCGCGGCGCTACGAGTTCGACGGCGTCAAGCTCATCATGATCGAGATGGGCCGCGGCTTCCTGCTGGTCTCCGCGATCCGCGACGGCAGCTGCCTGGGCGTGCTCGCCGACAGCAGCGGCGAACTGGGGCTGGTCGGCTACGAGATGGCCGTACTCGCCGAGCGCGCCGGTGATCTGCTGACCCCGGCGCTCATCGCCGATCTGCGGCAGGTCCTGCCCCGATGAGCGAGGAGTTGGAGGACGCGCTGTTCGTCCGGCCGTTCATCATGACCGGCGGGCGCGTCGAGCCGACCCACGCCGATCTGCGGCTGGAGACGCTGGTCGTGGCCGTGCCCGAGGCGCCGCTGGGCTCCCTGGAGTTCGAGCGGCGCCGGATCGTGGCGCTCTGCGCGCAGCCGACGATGGTCGCCGAGGTGGCCGAGAAGATCGGTGTGCCGCTGGGGGTGGCCAAGGTGCTCATCTCCGATCTCGTCGTCGGTGGCCTGCTGGTCTGTCAACAACCCACGGAGCTGCCGCTCCATGTCCTGGAGAGGATCAGGGACCATGTCCGGGCGCTCTGACAAAGCCGCACCGCTCGCCGTGAAGATCGTGATCAGCGGGGGGCTGGGGGTGGGCAAGACGACGTTCATCGGTGCGATCTCGGAGATCGAACCGCTGGACACCGAGGCCGCGATCACCCAGGTCTCGGTCGGGGTGGACTCACTGGTCGGGGTGGAGAACAAGACCACCACGACCGTCGCGCTGGACTTCGGCCGGATCACCCTCGACCCGTCGATCGTGCTGTATCTCTTCGGCACGCCGGGCCAGGACCGGTTCTCGTTCCTCTGGGACGATCTGGTGGAGGGCGCGCTGGGCTCGATCGTGCTGGTGGACACCCGGCGGATCGAGGACTCGTTCCCCGCGCTCGACTACTTCGAGGAGCGCGGTACGCCGTTCGTCCTGGCGGTCAACCGCTTCGACGGTGCGCAGCTCTTCGCGCTGGACGAGGTCCGCGAGGCGCTGGGCATCGGGCCCGAGGTGCCGGTCCTCACCTGCGATGCGCGCAACCGGCCCTCGGTCCGCGATGTGCTGGCCGCGCTGATGGACCGGGTCGTGCATCAGCACGTCACCGGCGGACCGGCGAAGGCGGGCGCGGCGGCGCGGTAGGCGGCGGCGCACCGGCGGTGCGGGGCACGGGCGGTCCGGGAGGGCGGCCCGTGCCCCGCGGGTGTGTCAGCGGATCTCCGGGGGACCGATCCGCGAGGTGGCCAGCGCCGAGTCGGCGGTGCCCCACTTCTTGAGGATGGTGCGGTAGCTCCCGTTCGCGATCAGGTGGTTGACGGCGGCCCGGAAGGCGGGGGCCAGCGGGCTGCCCTTCTTGAAGGCGAAGCCGACGTCCAGCCGTTTGTAGGCGTTGAGGAAGCGCAGCCCGGGCTGGCGGCCGACGGCGTACCGCAGTCCGTTGACGGTGCTCATCACCACGTCGGTACGGCCCTGCTGGAGCGAGGCGTACAGTGCGGACACCTCGGCGTAGGTCTTGACGTCGTACGGCTTCTTCCCTGCGGCGGCGCAGCGGGGGCGTTCCTTCTCCAGCGTCGCCTCGAAGGTGGTTCCGGCGCCGGTGGCGACGGTCAGTCCGCACAGCTGCGTCAGCGCGGTGACCTTCTTCAGCGCGCTGTCCTCGCGGACGGCGAAGCCCTGGCCGTCGTTGACGTAGGTGACGAAGTCGAGGGTCTCGCGGCGGGCGTCGGTGACGCCGAAGTTGCCGGTGCCGACGTCGTACCGGCCGCTGCCGAGGGCGGGCAGGATCGCCTCGAAGCTCGCCGGCTCCCGGTTCAGCCGCAGCCCCAGGGTCCTGCCGACGGCGTCCGCGAGGTCGATGTCCTCGCCGGCGACGGTCTTGCCGTCCGGCAGATAGACGGCGCCGGGCAGCGAACTGATGCTGGAGGCGAGGGCGAGCGTGCCGCGGGCGCGGACGTCGTCGGGCAGCAGCGCGGCGACGGCCGGGTCCTTCGTGATGCCGGAGACGACATCGGCGGTGGGCACGGCGGTGGCGGCGCCGCCCGCCGCGTCCTTGCCGGTGGCCGCCGGTTCGGCGCACCCGGCGAGGGGCAGCGCGGCGGCGGTGAGGAGGGCGGCGGTGCGTACCGCGGCGGTGCGGGCGGTCCGTCTCGGGGAGTGGGCGCGGGTCATGGGCGGCGGGTCTCCAGCTGTTTGTCGAACGGCAGCGGGCCGATCGACTCCGGTGGTGCGGTCAGATCGAAGAGCGGGCGGTATCCCGCCGCGAGGTACAGCCCCCTGGCCTCCGGCTGCCGGGGCCCCGTCGTCAGGTGGAGGCGGGTGTAGCCGTGGGCGGCGGCCTCCTGCTCCAGCGCCCGGAGCACCCGGCGGGCGAGCCCCCGGCGGCGGTGGGCGGAGTGTGTCCAGATGCGTTTCAGTTCGGCGGTGCGGGCGTCACGGCGGCGGTAGGCGCCCCCGGCGACCGGTGCGCCGCCCTCCAGGAGCAGCAGGAACGCGCCGTGCGGCGGGGCGAACGCCGACGGCGGGTACTCCTGGTCGAGGTCGACGGGTTCGCCGTAGCGGGAGGTGTATTCGTGGGTGAGTTCGTCGAGGAGCGGGCGGGCGAGCGGGTCGGTGACGGTGGTGTGCAGCACCGTCGGGCCGCCGGCGCGGCGGACGGCGGTCACCGGACCGGCTCCGCGACGGGCACCGCGTCGGCGGCCGTCTCGTGGCCGGGCGCGGACCGCCGGTGTGCGGTGGGGGCGTCGGCCGTGGCGTAGCACATGCCGTCGGAGCCGGCGAGGCGCCCGGAACAGGCGTCCGGGACAGGGGCGATGAGTGTCATGACGTCGCGGCGCACAGCGGCCCTTCTTCGAGCGTGCCGAAGGAACGAGGAGGTCGGAGCGGGCGCACCGCGCGGGCCCGGGCGCGCCGGACGGCGGCGCGCACGGGCGGCGCGGGTGACGGGAGGAGCGGTGGAGCCGGGGCGGCGGGCGCCCGGGATCCGGGAAGCGCGAGGGGAAGGTGTGCCGGTCGGCGGCACGGTGTGAAGGCGCGGTGGCGGGAAGGCGGAACCGCGGACCGGCCCGGCCGGCGGAGAGCGGCGGGCCTCAGGGCAGGGCGTCAGCTCAACAGGACGACGACCACACGCGACCGAAGTCGATGTGGTCGCGGGTGACCAGCCGCTGCCATGCGTTCATGCGGCCAAGTGGAGCAGGCATCCGGTTGCGCGTCAACCGCGCCGCGGTACGCCGCTCACAGTGTGGACAGCCTTGACAGAACGCCGTGTTGACCCCATAGCCTCGCTCCACGGCCGTGCTGAGGGGCGCGACCGTTCTGCCTGTGAAGGCGCATCTCCCGTGTTCGATCACCGCATCCACGGAGCCTTCGCATGCCCTCCGGCACCCTCCGCACCCCCGCCGTCCCCTCGCCCGCCCCACCGCCCGCCGACGGGCACCCCCCGGCCGGGGCGCCGCCGCGCATCGTCGCCCGCCGCCCGCTCGGGCAATGGGCGGCCGCCGCCGTCGTCCTCGTCCTGCTGGGGCTCGTCCTCCGCTCCGTCGCCGGGAACGACGCCTTCCGCTGGGACCTCGTCGCCGCCTACTTCCTCACCACCCCGGTCCTGAACGGGCTGCTGCTCACGCTGGGACTGACCGCCGCCGTGATGGTCCTCGGCTTCGCGCTGGGCACCGTGCTGGCCACCATGCGGCTCTCCGCCAACCCCGTGCTGCGCGGCGTCAGTTCGGGCTACGTCTGGCTCTTCCGGTCGATGCCGGTCCTGGTCCAGCTGCTGTTCTGGTTCAACATCGGCGCGCTCTACCCGACGATCCTCGGGATCAGGACGGTGCATCTGCTGGCGCCGCCCGCCATCGCCGTTCTCGGCCTGACCCTCCACGAGGCCGCCTACGCCGCCGAGGTGGTGCGGGCCGGCATCCTCTCCGTGGACCGGGGGCAGACGGAGGCGGCCCAGGCGCTGGGACTCGGTCGGTGGCGGCGGCTGCGGCGGATCGTGCTGCCGCAGGCCATGCGGTCGATCGTGCCGCCCGCCGGGAACATGCTGATCGGCACCCTCAAGGGCACCTCCGTCGTCTCCATGATCGCCGTCAACGACCTGCTCTACTCCGTGCAGTTGATCTACCACCGCACCTACCAGGTCATCCCGATGCTGATGGTCGCCACCGTCTGGTACGTGATCATCACCTCGCTGCTCTCCGTCGGCCAGCACTACGTCGAGCGGCGTTACGCCCGCGGAACGGCCGGTGCCCGGTGAGCGCCGCGCGGCGCCGGACCGGGCGCCCCGCCGTGGTGATCGTCGGCGCCGGGCCCCGCGCCACCGGCCTGATCGAGCGGATCGCCGCCAACGCCCCCGAGCTGTACGGCGACGCCCCGCTCGACCTGCACCTCGTCGACCCGTACCCGCCGGGCGGCGGCCGGATCTGGCGCCGGGACCAGAGCCCGCTGCTGTGGATGAACTCGCTGCCCGACGACTCGACCCTCTTCACCGACGACACCGTCGAGATGGCCGGCCCGGTGCGCCCGGGGCCGTCGCTCGCCCAGTGGTGCGCCGCGGTCCGCTCCGGCGGTATCCGCACCACCCCCGACGTCGCCGCGGCCGTCGCCGCCCTCGGCCCGCGTGACTTCCCCGGCCGCCGGCTCCAGAGCGCCTATCTGACCTGGGCGTACGAGCGTGCGGTGGCCGCGCTGCCGCCGCGCGTCGCCGTCCATGAGCACCGCCGCCGCGCGGTCCGCCTCGCCGGGCCCGCCGACGGCCGTCAGCAGGTGTGGCTGGAGGGCTGCCCGGCGCCGCTCACCGCCGACGCCGTGGTGCTCGCCCTCGGCCACCTGGACGCCGAACCGGACGCGGAGCAGCGTAAGTTGGCGCACTTCGCGGCGCGGCACGGGCTGACGTACCTGCCGCCGGGCTTCACCGCCGACGCCGGTCTCGACGGGCTGCGGCCCGGCGAGCCGGTGCTGGTCCGCGGCCTCGGCCTCGCCTTCATCGATCTGATGGTGCTGGTCACCGAGGGGCGCGGCGGCCGGTACACGGAAGGTGCCGACGGGGAGCTGACGTACCACCCGTCAGGCCGCGAACCGGTGCTGCACGTCGGCTCGCGCCGCGGCGTCCCCTACCGCTCCAAGATCGGCTACGAACCGGACGCACCCCGCCCACCGCTCCCGCGCTTCCTCGGCCCCGCCCAGGTCGACGCGCTGCTCGCCCGGCCCGGCGGCTTCTCCTTCGACGCCGACGTCCGCCCGCTGATCGAGGCGGAGCTGGGCTTCGCCCACTACCACCGCCTCTTCACCGCCCACCCCGAACGCACCCGGCTGCCCTGGCCCGCCTTCGAGCGCCGGTACGCCGCCGGGGATGCGGCCGCCCGCCGCGCACTGGCCGAGGAGGCGGTGCCCGATCCGGCCGACCGCCTCGACCTCACCGCCCTCGACCATCCGCTGGCCGGGCTGCGCCTCCCGGACGCCGATGCCCTCCAGGACACCCTGCGCACCCACATCGAGGCCGACCTCACCCGCCGTCACGACCCGGCGTACAGCCCCGACCAGGCCGTCTTCCTGGCGCTGCTCTCCGTCTACGGACAGCTGGTCCGGATCGGCGACCGCGGCCCCTGGTGGCACGGCTTCTTCAGCTACCTCGCCTCCGGGCCGCCCGGGCCCCGGCTGCGGCAGCTGCTCGCCCTCTCCCGCGCCGGCCTGGTGCGGTTCCTCGGCGCGGGGACCACCGTCGCCGCCGACCCGGTCACCGGACGGTTCACGGCCCGGTCGGCGACCGTGCCCGGCGCCGCGACCGACGCCCGCGCCCTGGTCGAGGCGCGGCTGCCGGAGCCGACCGTGGCCCGCTCCGCCGACAGCCTGCTGCGCGCCCTGCACGCCGACGGCGCCGCCGCGACGCCCGCCGGGCTGCTCGCCGTGGACCCCGCCGACGGCCGTGTCCTGGACCGCGCGGGCCGCCCGCATCCGCGCCGCTTCGCCCTCGGCCCGCACACCGACGCCCGCTCCGGCGGCGCCTTCACCCGCCCCCGTACCAATGCGCCCGCCTTCCGGCAGAACGACGCGAGCGCGCGGGCGCTGCTCACCTTCCTGACGGAGCGCGCGGTCCCGCCCGCCGCGCGGCCCCGCACCGCCCGTGCCGCGACCCGCGAGGACCGCCATGCCGCTGACCGCTGAACCCTCCCGCCACCACGGCACCGCCCGGCGCGGACGCCCCGGCCACCCTGCGGATGGTGCCGGTGCGCCACCCCTGGCGGTGGGCCGCCGTCGCCGTGAGCGCCGTGCTCCTCGCCCAGGTCATCCACGGCCGCACCGGCCGCGTCGTCCCGCTGCTGATGGCCGCCACCGTCTGGTGCGCGCTGCTGACCGGCGCGCTCTCCGTTCTCCAGCACCACGTCGAACACCGCCTCGCCAAGGGAGCCACCCGATGAGTCCACAGCCCGCGATGGTCGAGGTCCGCGCCGTCCGCAAGAGCTTCGGCCCGCTCGACGTCCTCAAGGGGGTCGATCTGCGGGTCGCCGCCGGTGAGGTCACCGTCGTCATCGGGCCGTCCGGCTCCGGTAAGTCCACACTGCTGCGCACCCTCAACCACCTGGAGAAGGCCGACAGCGGCACGGTCTCCGTCGACGGCACCCTCATCGGCTACCGCCGCTCCGGCGACACCCTGTACGAGCTGCGCGAACGGGAGATCCTGCGGCAGCGCGCGCAGATCGGCTTCGTCTTCCAGGACTTCCACCTCTTCCCGCATCTGACGGTGGTGGAGAACCTCACCGAGGCGCCCGTGTCGGCCCTGGGCCGCTCCCGCGAGGAGGCCACCGCCACCGCACTGGCGCTGCTGGCCCGCGTCGGGCTGGCCGACAGGGCCGGTGCCTATCCGCGTCAGCTCTCGGGTGGCCAGCAGCAGCGCGTGGCCCTCGCCCGCGCCCTCGCCCTGGAACCCGAGCTGCTCCTCTTCGACGAGCCGACCTCCGCGCTCGACCCGGAACTGGTCGGCGAGGTCCTGGACGTCATCAAGGACCTGGCGGGCCGTGGCACCACGATGATCGTCGTCACCCATGAGATCGGCTTCGCCCGGGAGGTCGCGGACACCGTCGTCTTCATGGACGACGGCCGGATCGTCGAACAGGGCCCGCCGGCCCAGGTGCTCGACGCACCCCGCGAGGCCCGCACCCGCGCCTTCCTCTCCAAGGTCCTGTGACATGACCGGATTTCCGCAGACCGCTCCGAGGAGCCCCGCCGGGAACCGCCGCCGCGCCCCCGGGCTGCGGCTCCGTCTGGCCAGCGGACTGGTCGGCGCGTACGCCGCCGCGCCGCGCGCCGTCATCGCCGACGGCAGCTACCGCACGGTCCTCGACTGCTGGGGGCCGGGCGCCGAAGCCCTCACCACCTCACAGGTCAACCCGCCCGGTCCGCCCCGGACGCCCTGACCGCCACCCCTCCCGGAAGGCAACCCCCATGGCCTCACCCGCACCGCGCCCGATCCCGCTGGCCGTCGCCCTCGACGGCACCGCCCGCCCGGCCGCCCCGGAACGCTTCGGCGCGTCCGGGTACCTCCGGCTGGTCCGCCTCGCCGAGCGCGGCACCCTCGACTTCGTCACCCTCGGCGACGCCTTCGGCCGCCCGGGCCCCGACGCGCTCGCCGTGCTGTCCCGGGTCGCCCCGGCCACCACCCGCATCGGCCTGGTCCCCACCGTCACCACCACCCACACCGAGCCCTTCCACGTCGCCACCTCGATCGCCACCCTCGACTGGGTCAGCGCCGGCCGGGCGGGCTGGCGGCCCGACGTCTCGCTCACCGCGGCCGAGGCGGCGCTCTTCGGCCGCCGCCCGGCGCCCGCGCCCGACGCGGCGTGGCGGGAGGCGGGCGAGGTCGCGGAGGTCGCCGCCCGGCTCTGGGACAGCTGGGAGGACGACGCCGAGATCCGCGACCGGGCGAGCGGCCGCTTCATCGACCGCGACAAGCTCCACCACACCGACTACACCGGGGAGTTCTTCGCCGTCCGCGGCCCCTCCACCGTGCCCCGGCCCCCGCAGGGCCGCCCGCCGGTCGTCCTCGACGCCACCGGCACCGGCCCGGGCGGCGCGACCGTACGGCAGGTGGCCGCCGCGCACGCCGATGTCGCACTGGTCCGCGCCCAGGACCCGCACGCCGCCTCCGCCGCCCGCGACGACCTGCGCGCCCGCGCCCGCGCGCTGGGCCGCGACCCGGACCGGCTGCTGGTCCTCGCCTCGGTGGCGATCGAGCTGTACGCCTCCGGGGACGCCGTCGCCCTCGCCGAGCTGATCGGCGACTGGTACGCGGACGGCGCGGTCGACGGCTTCCATCTGCGGCCCGCCGATCCCGCCCGTGACCTGGGCCTGCTGGTCGACGGCACCGTTCCGGTCCTCCAGCACCGCTGCCTGCTCCGCCGCTTCTACCCGGGCGCCACGCTCCGCGAGCACCTGGGCCTGCCCCGCCCCGCCAACCGCCACGCCCGCACCCGGGAGGTCTCGCGATGACCGCCGCCCCGCACCCGTCCGACCCGTCCACGCCCCGGCAGATCCATCTGGCCGCGCACTTCCCGGGCGTCAACAACACCACCGTCTGGGACGACGCCCCGCCCGCCACGGGCCGGGGCGCGGGCCGCCATCCCTCGCTCGGCAGCCAGATCCGGTTCGACTCCTTCGTCCATCTCGCCCGGACCGCCGAACGCGGACTCTTCGACTTCTTCTTCCTCGCCGAAGGGCTGCGGCTGCGCGAACACAAGGGCCGCATCCACGATCTCGACGTCGTCGGCCGCCCCGAGTCGCTGACCGTGCTGACCGCGCTCGCCGCCGTCACCGACCGGCTGGGCCTGGCCGCCACCGTCAACGCGACCTTCAACGAACCGTACGAACTGGCCCGCCGGCTCTCCTCGCTCGACCATCTCAGCGACGGCCGGGCCGCCTGGAACGTCGTCACCACCTCCGACGCCTTCACCGGTGAGAACTTCCGCCGCGGCGGCTACCTCGACCGCGCCGACCGCCCCCAAGGTCCCGGCTCCGCTCGAACAGGGGGGACCCCCTACACCCGCGCCGCCGAATTCGTCGCCGTGGCCCGGCAGTTGTGGGATTCGTGGCGCGGGCCGGCGCCCGAGCCGGTCCGCCATCGCGGCCCCCAGTTCGACCTCGCCGGGCCGTTCACCCTGCCGCGCTCCCCGCAGGGCCACCCGGTGATCATCCAGGCCGGGGACTCGCCCGAGGGCCGCGACTTCGCCGCCGCCACCGCCGATGTGATCTTCACCCGGCACAGCGGACTCGCGGCGGGCCGGGCGTTCTACGCCGACGTCAAGGGACGGCTCGCGGCCCACGGGCGGCGACCGGACGATCTCAAGATCATGCCGGGGGTCACCTTCGTCCTCGGGGACACCGCCGCCGAGGCCCAGGAACACGCCGCCGAGATCCGCCGCCGCCAGATCTCCCCGCAGAACGCCCTGCTCGCCGCCGAACAGCTCTGGGGCGTCGATCTCTCCGCCTACGATCCGGACGGGCCGCTGCCGGACATCGACCCGGACCCGCGCTCGGAGCTGGCGCAGGGCCGCGTCAAGATCGCCGACCCGGCGGCGGTGGTCGCCACGTGGCGGGAGGTGTCGCGGGCCAAGGGGTTGTCACTGCGTGAGACGGTGATCGAGACGACCGGCCGGCAGTCGTTCGTCGGCACCCCGCAGGCGGTCGCCGCGGAGATGGCCGCGTTCGTCCGCGCCCGGGCGGCCGACGGCTTCATCCTCGTCCCGCATCTGACGCCCGACGGGCTCGACCCGTTCGTCGACCGGGTCGTCCCGCTGCTCCAGGAGCGCGGCGTCTTCCGCACCGAGTACACCGGCAGCACCCTCCGCTCCCATCTCGGCCTTCCGGAAGCAGTTACTCCGGTATGGCAGGGTGAGGCGTCATGAGCACCGGCACCGACGCCCGCGCGGCATGGCGGACCTGGCGTGAGCGCCGCGCCGCCGACATCTCCCGCCCGTACGGGCCACTGGCCCTGACCGGCACCTTCTGGCTCGCCGACCACGCCGACGGCCGGATCCCCGGGCTGCCGGGCCGCTGGGCGGAGGACGGCGACGCGGTCGTCCTGCACGCCACCGCCGCCGACGGCCTCACCGCCGACGGCGCCCCGCTCGACGGCGGGATCCGCCTCGGGCCGGACGCCGGACCGGAGTCCGCCCGGATCGCCCACGGTGAGCGGCGGCTGCCGGTGCTGCGCCGCGAGGGCCTGTGGGCGGTCCGCGACTTCGACCCCGCCGCCCCCGCCCGCCGCGACTTCACCGGCATCGACGCCTACGACCACGATCCGCGCTGGACGGTGCCGGGCCGCTTCCGCCCGTACGGCGAGAGCCGCGCGGTCCGGGTGCCCAACGCCGACGGCGTACGCCGGGAGCTGGGGCTCGCCGGGGAGCTGGCGTTCACCGTGGACGGCGTCGAGCGGACGCTCCAGGTCGCGGTCGAGGGCGACGGTTCGCTGTGGGCGGTCCTCGCGGACGCCACCAGCGGCACCGAGAGCTACCGCTTCCGCTTCCTGCGGCCCCCGGCGCCCGCCGCGGACGGCACCGTCACCGTCGACCTCAACCGCACGCACCTGCCGCCGTGCGCCTTGGCCGACCACTTCATCTGCCCGTTCCCGCCGCCCGGCAACACCCTGCCGTTCGCCCTGCGGGCGGGGGAGCGGAACCGTTCCGGAGCCTGATCCGTCCCACCCCCGACCGAGGGGGTCAACCGCCGTCCCGGCGCACCCGAGAGGGTCTGCCGGGGCGGCGAACTCCGCGCTGCCCGGGGGCGGTTGACCACGGTCGTCACCCACTCCCGCCTCACGGCCCCCTTGCGCGGCGGCCCGATCCGTCCGAGACTCCCGTCAGCGCTTGTCAGGGGCACGCAAAAACGATCGTGCGGAAGACGCGGATTCCGTAGGCGGAAATCCGTGGCGCGCCCCTCGACTGCGCCTCACGGGCCGTCGCAGACGGCCCACCGATCCCCTCGGAGGAATCACGTGAGGAACGAGCGCACCATTCCCCGCAGCGGCGTGGCGAGACGCACCCGACTGCTCGCCGTGGCCACCGGACTGCTGGCCGTGGGGGCCATCGCGGTCCCGACCGCCAACGCGCAGAACTCCGCAGCAGCTCCGAAGTACAGCGCCGCCCAGCTCTCCGCGGCCGGCGCCGCCATTCGCTCCGCCGATGTCGCCGGCACCGCCTGGGCCGTCGACCCGGCCACCAACGAGGTGGTCGTCACCGCCGACAGCACCGTCTCCCGCGCCGACCTCGCCAAGGTCGAGCGTGCGGCGGGCAGCAACGCCGGTGCGGTACGCGTCGAGCGGACACCCGGCACCCTGCGCAAGCTGATCTCCGGCGGCGACGCCATCTACGCGCCGAGCTGGCGCTGCTCGCTCGGCTTCAACGTCCGCAGCGGCAGCACGTACTACTTCCTGACGGCCGGTCACTGCACCGACGGCAACCCGCCCTGGTACACCAACTCCTCGGGCTCCACGAGCATCGGGCCGACCGCCGGGTCCAGCTTCCCCGGCAACGACTACGGCATCGTGAAGTACACCGGGTCGGTCAGCCACGAGGGCACCGTCGGCAGCCAGGACATCACCAGCGCCGGCACCCCGACGGTCGGCCAGACCGTCACCCGCCGCGGCTCCACCACCGGCACCCACAGCGGTAAGGTCACCGCCCTGAACGCGACGGTGAACTACGGCAACGGTGAGATCGTCTCCGGTCTCATCCAGACCACCGTCTGCGCCGAGCCCGGCGACAGCGGTGGCCCGCTCTACTCCGGGACCACGGCCCTCGGCCTGACCTCCGGCGGCAGCGGCGACTGCACCTCGGGCGGCACGACGTTCTTCCAGCCCGTCACCGAGGCGCTCAGCGCCTACGGCGTGAGCGTCTACTGATCCCCTCGGGGCGGCCTTGCTCACCGCCCCTGATCTGCTGATATCGGCGTACGGCCGGACGACGGTCCGGCCCGGGCCGGGACCCTGCCTGCCGGCGGGCGGGGTCCCGGCCTCCCGTGTGCCGCGGCCCCTGGCGACAGAGCCCGCCCACCACTCCGGGCATACCATGGTAAAGAACGCAAACCGGTCGGAGCGGCAGAGGCCAGTCAGGGGGCCGTGATGCTGGAAGAGCTGGTGACCGGCGGGGTCGCCCTCGCCTCGGCGGGCGTCGTCTATCTCTTCGCGGCGGCGCGCGTGGTCAAGCAGTACGAACGCGGCGTGGTCCTGCGGCTGGGGCGGCTGAAGTCCGCGGTCCGCGGCCCCGGCTTCACCATGATCGTCCCGGGTGTGGACCGGATGCGTAAGGTCAACATGCAGATCGTGACGATGCCGGTGCCCGCACAGGAGGGCATCACCCGCGACAACGTCACCGTCCGCGTCGACGCCGTCGTCTACTTCAAGGTCGTGGACGCCGCCGACGCCGTCATCGCCGTCGAGGACTACCGCTTCGCGGTCTCCCAGGTCGCCCAGACCTCGCTCCGCTCCATCATCGGCAAGAGCGATCTCGACGATCTGCTCTCCAACCGCGAGAAGCTCAACCAGGGCCTCGCCGTGATGATCGACAGCCCCGCGCTGGGCTGGGGCGTGCAGATCGACCGGGTGGAGATCAAGGACGTGTCGCTGCCGGAGACCATGAAACGGTCGATGGCCCGCCAGGCGGAGGCCACCCGTGACCGCCGCGCCCGGGTCATCAACGCCGACGCCGAACTCCAGGCGTCGAAGAAGCTGGCCGAGGCCGCCCAGGCGATGTCCGACCAGCCCGCCGCCCTCCAACTGCGGCTGCTGCAGACCGTGGTGGCCGTTGCCGCCGAGAAGAACTCCACGCTGGTGCTGCCCTTCCCCGTGGAGCTGCTGCGCTTCCTGGAGCGCTCCGGCCTCCAGGCCCAGGCCGAGACCGCTCGTACCCAGGCCGAGACCGGCGCCTTCGGCCAGGCCGTGCCCCCGTCGTCCGGCGCGAGCGCCGACGGCTCCCCGCCGGACCTCGGCCCGGACCCGGCGCACCGGCCCGGCCACTATCTGGACGAGCCCGGGGAGCTGGGGCCGGTCGCCCCGGTCGAGGACGTGGGCGGCATCGAGGACATGAACGGTGTCCTGGAGGATGTCGGACGGCTCCCTGATGACGAGCCCGACGGCGGCGGCAGCCGGGGCGGCGGAGCCTGAGCGGCCGGACCGGCACGCTCCGGCCATGGCGGCCGGGGCGGCCGGACGCGTCCCTCCGCCGGTGCGCCCGCCGGCGGCGATGACCGGCACCGTCGCGCCCGCCGAACCGCCGGAGCGGCACCCCGGGACCGCCCTCGCGGACCGGCCCGTCCACCACCTCACTCGCTGACGCACCCTCATACGGGCCCCGCGGCACACCCGCCGCGGGGCCCGCGCATGTTCCGGTGCGCGGGCGGCTCCGGTGGCGGCCGGTGGGCGCGGGACGAAAAGTTTCGGCCAGGGGGTGGCGCGCTCCGGCCGGGGACGCGCCGGGGGCGTGGGGCGGGCGGCAGTGTCCGTACTCGGGACGGACGTGCGCGGATATCGGTGTGACCGACGGGTGGGGAAGCGGTGAACTCCCGGCGGCGAGACCGGAACTCGGTCTTGTGCACGGGTGAGACGGGTGGGAATACTCGGCGGCGCACGTTGGCATGGACGCGACTTCCCGGGTGTGCTGCGGGGAGCCGTCCGTCCGTGACCTGTTCCCCCACACTCTCGGGTCCGTGTCCCCCCTCGCGGGCCCTTCCCCCCACGGGAGGTACCGAGTTGAAGCACCGTCGCATATCCCAGCGCCGCGCGGTCCTGGCCGGCGCGGGAGCCCTGGCTCTCGCCGCCACCGCCACGCTCACCCTGAACAGCGCCAACGCAGCATCCGTCCCGCAGCCGGCGAAGCTCTCCCCGGCCGCGGCGACCACCCTCGCCTCGCAGGTCAACTCGGCGGGCACCGCCGGTTCGTACTACGACGCCCAGGCCAAGAAGCTCGTGGTCAACGTCGTGAACGACACCGCGGCCAAGGCCGTACGGGCCAAGGGTGCCGAAGCCAGAATGGTCAAGTACTCGATGGCCCAGCTGGACTCGGCCCGGCAGACGCTGAAGGCCGACGCCACCATCCCCGGCACCTCCTGGGGCGTCGACCCGCGGACCAACAAGGTCGTGGTGACCGCCGACCGCACGGTCAAGGGTGACGCGCTCGCCAAGATCACCAAGGTCACCAAGGGCCTCGGCGACAAGGCGACGTTCCGCCGGACCCAGGGCGAGCTGAAGCCGCTGATCGCCGGTGGCGACGCGATCTGGGGCAGCAGCGCCCGCTGCTCGCTCGGCTTCAACGTCGTCAAGGACGGCCAGCCGTACTTCCTGACCGCCGGTCACTGCGGCAACGCGGTCAAGAGCTGGTCCGACCAGCAGGGCGGCCAGGAGATCGCCACCACCGAGGACTCGACCTTCCCCGGCAACGACTTCGCGATCGCCAAGTACACGGGCGACACCGAGCACCCCAGCGAGGTGGACCTCTACAGCGGCAGCCCCCAGAAGATCACCAAGGCCGCGGACGCGACCGTCGGTGAGAAGGTGCAGCGCAGCGGCAGCACCACCCAGGTGCACGACGGCACGGTCAAGGCGCTCAACGCCACCGTCAACTACCAGGAGGGTTCGGTCGAGGGGCTGATCCAGACCGACGTCTGCGCCGAGCCCGGCGACAGCGGCGGCGCGCTCTTCGACGGTGAGTCCGCCCTCGGCCTCACCTCCGGCGGCAGCGGCGACTGCTCGCAGGGCGGTGAGACCTACTTCCAGCCGGTCCCCGCGGCCCTGCAGAAGTTCGGCGCCGAGATCGGCTGACGCGCCACCGGGCCGTACGCCCGCCGGACCTCCGGCGCGGCGGGACGGTGACCCCGGCCCCCGGACGTGTACGGCGTCCGGGGGCCGGGGCGCGTCCGGGCCCGGTCAGAAGGCGAAGACGGTGTTCGCGGCGGAACGCAGCTCACAGGAGTTGGCGAAGGTGTGCGTGTACGCGATGCGCCTGCCCTGCCAGACGCCGTCCGCCGTCACCACGACCGGCTTCCACTCGCGGGTGCACGCCGTGGTGCCGTCGGTGCGGGTCACCCGGTCGAACTCGCCGTTCACCGCGCGCAGCCGGGTGCAGGCCGTGCCGGGCAGCGGGTGGGTGCCGGACGCCGTCGGCGCACAGCTGAGCGTCACGGCGCGCTGTACCGCGGCGTCCGCGCGGTGCTCCCCCTGGCCGACCGTCAGGACGAGGGCGGTCGGCGCGTAGAGCCCGGCGGACCGGGCCGGGGTGTGGTCGGCGGCCGGGGCGACGACCGCGACCGGGGCGGTGGTGGTGACCGGCGGGGTGGTGGCCTGCGCGGTGGTGGCGAGGGCACCGGTGACCACAGCCGTGCCGAGCGCGACGACCCCAACGATGTACCGCATTGCGAACACTCCTTTGCCCGTAGGTGCAGATACCGGACGGGAGTCTGGCCCAGCCGCCGGGTGTCCGCATCTCCGTCGCTCACTTCGAGTCGATGGATGAAAGCCGTGGGTAGTGGCGCGAAGGATGTGGTGGAGATGTGGAGATCCGGCGGCGGAGCCGTGCCTTCGCTGCTGGCACGGGGTGTCCGCCCGGAGCCCGTCCGCCCCGGCCGTGCGGATCCGGCCGCGCCCCCCGGCGGCGGCACCCGCCCGGCGCTCCCCGAATGGCCCGAAGGCGGTGCGTACAGGGAGGTGAGGCACCCCGGACGCGATGCTTACGGGGCCCGGCGGCTGCCGCCGGGCCCGCTCAGGCGCGCGGGGTCACCGGCGCCAGTGCGTTGTTCCGGCGGTCCCGGTCGCGGAGCGCCGCGAGGATGACGCTGAGCAGTACGCCGCCCAGGGCCCAGGCGCCGAGGATCAGCAGCGCCGAGGTCAGACCGTTGCCGCCGAAGTAGGCGATCGAGCGCGACGCCCAGGTGCCCGCGCCCGGCGGCAGCGCGGGCCCGATCGCCCGCCAGAAGGGCGGCAGCAGCGGATACGGATACGCGCCGCCCGCGCTCGGGTTGCCGAAGACCACGATCACCAGGATCGCCAGCCCGATACCGATGACCCCCAGCAGGGTCTGGAACGCCAGCGTGGTCGCCCCCACCGCGAAGACGATCAGCGCGCCCAGCCCCCACAGTCCGAACAGACTGCCGGGCAGCGCGTTCAGCACCGGTCCGATCACCACCGCCCCGGCGAGCCCGGCGATGACCGAGTAGACCGCGAGGGCGCCCAGCCGGATCACCGCGCGGTGGGTGTTGGCCGGGCGGGCACCCGCGCTGATCGCCAGGATCGCGGCACAGAGATACCCGCCCACGCACCACCCCACGACCAGGTAGAACGACGACAGGCTGCGCGAGTCGCCGTCCGCGGCGGGCCGTACGTCCTCGGTCCGCACGGTCCGCCCCTCGGCCTTCAGCGCCGCCCCGACGACCGCCTCCGTCGCCTGCGACAGCGCCGCGCCGCCGCCGCTCGCGACCAGCAGCCGGTCGGTGGTCGAGCGCGCGTCGACGACCAGCGCCGCATCGATCTTCCGGTCCCGCAACTGCTGGAGCGCCGCCGCCCGGGACGGCAGCGCACGCGGGTCCAGGGGGGACCCCGGCAGCGCGTCGAGTTTGGTCACCAGCTCACCGCGGGCCTGCGCGGGCGCGACCACGCCGAGCGCGATATCGGTCGGCTTCGGCGAGTGGAAGGCGCCGGCGTAGGACGTGATGAACGCGACCATCAGGCCCAGGACCCCGATGACCAGCAGCGCGGCCCGGGCGCTCACCGCGCTCCGCACCTCCTGGAGAAAGGTCGTCCGGGTGGGGTCGTCGGTGGTGGCCATGGGCCGCTCCTCGCCGTGTCGCGCCGGTGCCCGTCCCGGCGGTGCTCCCACATCCTCCGGTCGGGGCAGCCGTTGCGCAGAGCGGACACGCCCGAATGACGGAGGGAGGCGCGGCGGCTTTCCGCCCCGGGCCGGGCCGGGGCGGCACGCGGCCGGCCCGGCCCGTACCGGCCCGCCCCGGTCGGCCGCGCCGCTCAGGCCCGGGACCGTCGCACCGTCAGGAAGAGGAACGACGCCACCGCCAGGACCAGCGGCAGGAGCAGCAGCGCACCCGAGAAGGCCAGGACGCCCAGGGTCAGGGCGGCGGAGCCGAGGACACCCCACCACAGCCAGGTGCGCCGCTCCAGCAGCACAAGCGCCGCGCCGAGCCCGGCCAGCGTCACCGCCGCCAGGCAGGTGGCGGTCGCCCGCATCAGCAGGTCCAGATCGGCGCCGCCGAACCCGGCCGCCGCGCCCACCAGCGCACAGGCACAGCCCAGCACCGCCAGCGACCGGCGCGGCACCTCGCCCGGCCCGCAGCCCTTGGCCAGCGCCCGCGGCGCGGCCCCGTCCCGGCCGAGCGCCGCGCCGAGCCGGGAGGCGCCCGCCAGATACGAGTTGACCGCGCCGAAGGTGAGGAAGAGCGCGGCCACCGCGGCGACCGGCCGCGCCGCGCCGCCCACGCTCCGCGTGAGCAGCGCCGTCAGCGGGGTGTCGGTGTCCGCGGCCGCCGGGCCCAGCACGCCGAGGGTGACGACCGCGAGGCCGAGGTAGAGCACGGTGATGGTCAGCAGGGTGTTGCGGGTGACCTTCGGCAGGTCCCGGGCCGGGTCGGCGAACTCCCCGGACAGATGGCTCGCCGCCTCCCACCCGGCGAACGCGAAGAACAGCACCGATGCCGCCGACCCCACCGACGACCAGCCGCCCGGCAGGAACGGGGTGAAGTGCGCGGCGCTCACCCGCGGCGCCGACGCCAGCACCGTGCCCAGCAGCACCGCGGCCAGCCCCGCGCCGAGCAGCAGCTGCACCCGGCCCGACATCCGCAGTCCGGCCGCGTTGGACGCCAGCGCCCCCGCGATGACCAGCCCGCCGACGGCGGCGGCGCCCGCCTCGCCCCAACCAGCCGCGTCCGCCACGTACTTGCCGCCGATCCAGGCGGCCGAGACCACCCCGATCGGCACCGCGCCGTAGAACCACCAGCCCACCGTGGCCGCGGCGCGCGGCCCCATCGCGCGGTGCACATAGGTGGCGACCCCGCCGCCGTCCGGATGGCGGGCGCCGAGCGCCGCGAACGACGCGGCGACCGGTACGCACAGGGCGAGCAGCAGGATCCAGGCGAGGAGCGAGGCGGGTCCGGCGGCCGCCGCGGCCAGCGACGGCAGGGTCAGCACCCCCGGCCCGAGCACGGCACCGGCGCACAGCGCGGTGCCGCCACCGACGCCCAGCCGCCGTACATGCGGCGGCCGGACGGCGGAAAGAGAAGTCTGTTGTACGGTCACGGACGGCGAAGTTATCCGGCTGAATGATCCAAAGAAGGGCCGGCCGAACAAAATTCGGCACAGGGTCCATCATGGGGTGCCATGGACGACATTGATTCGGCGATCGTCCGGGAACTGCAGCGCGATGCGCGGCAGACCAACCGCGACCTCGCCCGCACCCTGCGCATCGCCCCCTCCACCTGCCTGGAGCGGGTCCGCGCGCTCCGCGCCCGCGGCGTGATCACCGGCTACCACGCCGCCGTCGACCTGCGCGCCCTGGGCCGACCCGTCCAGGCGCTGCTGACGGTCCGTATCCGGCCGATGAACCGCGAGGTCATCGAACGGTTCAAGGCGTTCCTGACCGGGTTGCCCGAGGTCTTGAGCGTCTATGTGGTCGCGGGCGGCGACGACTTCCTGGTGCATGTCGCGGTCCCGGACGTCGACCGGCTGCACGCCCTCCTCATGGACCAGGTCTTCAAACGCCGCGAGGTCGTCGACTGCCGCAGCTCGGTGATCTACCAGCACGTCACCAGCGACATCGTCGAGGCGCTGCCGCCCGCCGCGCCCTGACCCGCACGGGGCCCGGGCGGCGCGCCCGGGCCCGTACGCCTCACACCGTCAGGACGATCTTCCCCGCGGTGCGCCCGGTCTCGCCCTGTTCATGGGCCTTGGCCGCCTCCGCGAGCGGGAACGTCGCGGCGATCTCCGCGCGCAGCCGCCCCGCCGCCGCCAGCTCGGCGAGCGCCCGCATGCCCTGCTGATCGTGTTCGACGACCATGCCCGCCGCCCGGACGCCGAGCCGCGCGGCCTCGGCGCGCACCGCCTCGTCGGCGCCCAGGATGCTCACGTACACCCCGCCGGGGCGCAGGGTGCGCAGCGACCGCGGGCCGTACTCCCCGGCGATGGTGTCCAGGACGACGTCCACGTCGCGCACCGCCTCGGCGAAGTCCACCGCGTGGTAGTCGATCATCTCGTCGGCGCCCAGTCCGCGGACGAACGCATGCTTCGGCTCGCTCGCGGTGCCGATCACATACGCCCCGCGCGCCTTGGCGATCTGCACCGCCAGATGCCCGACGCCGCCCGCCGCCGCATGGATCAGCACCCGCTGTCCCTCGTGGAGCCCGGCGGTGTCCACCAGTGCCTGCCAGGCGGTGAGCGCCGCCAGCGGCAGGGCGCCGGCCTGGACGTGGTCGATCTCCGCCGGCTTGCGCACCAGCGCCCGCGCGGGGGCGAGTACGTACTCGGCGAAGGCGCCGACGCCGTCCGGGTAGGGCAGCATCCCGAACACCTCGTCGCCCACCTCGTGCAGCGTCACGCCCCAGCCGACCTGCTCGACCACTCCGGACACGTCCCAGCCGAGCACCAGCGGCAGCGGCCGGGAGACGGTGGTCCGGCGCTGCCGGTTCTTCCAGTCGGTCGGGTTCACCCCGGCGGCGCGCACCCGCACCAGCACCTGGCCGATGCCCGGCACCGGCCGCTCCCGTTCGGTCTCCGTCAGCACCTCGGGGCCGCCGAAGGTGTCCTGGCTGATCACTCGCATCGTGTTCGTCATGGCTCCACGGTGCCCGCCGGGGCCGCTCAGGAAAATGGCAGGATTGCCATCATCCGCTAGGATCCTGCCATGTCTGCTTCCGAGCCCGCCCCGGCCGCCGCCCCGCACCGCGTCGTCGTCCTCGCGCTCGACGGCGTCTACCCCTTCGAACTCGGCATCCCCGCCCGGATCTTCGGCTCCCTCCCCGCCCGGTACACCGTCGTGACCTGTAGCGCGGACGGCCGCCCGGTCCGCACCCGCGCCGATTTCACGATCACCGCGGACCACGGACCCGAGGCCCTCGAATCCGCCGATACGGTGGTGATCCCGCCGTCCGCGGTCACCGAGGCGCCGGACGCGCTGGCCCAGGTCCGCCCCGGCGCCCGCCTCGTCTCCATCTGCACCGGCTCCCACGTCCTGGCCGCCGCCGGCCTGCTCGACGGCCGCCCGGCCACCACGCACTGGCGCGACGCGGCGGAGTTCGCCCGCCGCCACCCGCGCGTCCGCATCGACCCGGATGTGCTCTTCGTCGACGACGGTGACGTGCTGACCTCGGCGGGCGCCGCCTCCGGGGTCGACCTCTGTCTGCACCTCGTCCGCCGGGACCACGGCAGCGAGATCGCCAACCGGGTCGCCCGCGCCTGCGTCGTCCCCGCCTGGCGCGACGGCGGGCAGGCGCAGTACATCGAGCGCCCGGTGCCGTCGCCCGCCGCGGAGAGCACCGCGGCGGCCCGCGCCTGGGCCCTCGACCACCTCCAGTTGCCGCTCACCCTGGCCGACCTGGCCGGCCGGGCGCAGATGAGCGGACGGACCTTCGCCCGCCGCTTCCAGCAGGAGCTGGGGATGAGCCCCGGCCGCTGGCTGATCCGGCAGCGGGTGGAACGCGCCCGCCATCTGCTGGAGTCCAGCGACCTCTCCGTCGACCGGATCGCGGGCGAGGTCGGCTTCGCCACCGCGGCATCCCTGCGCCAGCACCTCCAGGCGGCGGTCGGCGTCTCCCCGCTCGCCTACCGCCGCACCTTCCGCGGCGGCGCGGCGCCCGCCTCCGCCGCGGGCGCGGACCGCCCGGCCGGCGCCCGGACCTGAGCCGCCGGGCGCCCGCCGCGGCGGACCCGCAGACTGGCCCCGTGGCCGCGAAACGCAGTGCCGGACTGCTGCTCTTCCGCCGCGGCACCGGCGGCGGTCTCGAAGTCCTGCTGGCACACATGGGCGGACCGTTGTGGGCCCGGCGCGAGGCGGGCGCCTGGACGGTGCCTAAGGGCGAGTACGTACCGCCGGAGGAGCCGCGGGAGGCGGCCGCGCGGGAGTTCGCCGAGGAGCTGGGGCTGCCGCCGCCTCAGGGGCCCGGCCTCCCGCTGGGCGATGTCCGCCAGACGGGTGGCAAGACCGTGACCGTCTGGGCGGTCGAGGCCGACCTCGACCCCGACGCGATCACGCCGGGCACCTTCGAGATGATCTGGCCGCCCCGCTCCGGCACCGTGCGCACCTTCCCGGAGATCGACCGCGTCGCCTGGTGCACCCCCGACGAGGCCCGCGCCCGCCTGGTGACGGCGCAGTGCGCCTTCGTCGACCGGCTCGCGGAGCGGCTGGCCGCGGGGGAGTGAGCCACCGGGCCGCCGATCGGCTCCCTGCGGGGCTCCCCGTACGGCTCCCGCGCGGGGAGTGCCCGGGAGGCGCCGGTGCTCAGACCCGCCCGCGGACCGCCCGGTGGTGCTGGCGGGCGAAGAGGAAGGCGGCGCCGGTGGCCAGCAGCGCCATACCGCCGAGGGCCGGCGGCCCCGCCTCCCCCTTGCCGTCCGTCCCGTGCCCGGCGTTCCGCCCGCGCGCCGCCCCGTGCGCCGCGCCGTCCGGGAGAGCGGCATCCCGTGCGGCGGGGCGGGGGCCCGAGGTGTCCCGTACGACGGTGGGGCGGGACGCCGGGGCGTGTGCGGCGGCGGGCGTGGTGCAGGCGAGGGTCCCGGCGAGCGCGGCCAGTGCGGCGAGCGCGAGCGGGACCGGCCGGACGGAGGTCACCGGCGTGCGGGAGGCCGTGCGGAGTACGGGCATGGGATCTCCTTGTCGCGCCGGTGGCGAGGCGGGTGCGGTGGGGGACCGGGTGGTGAACGGCAGTACCCTCCCCGGCATGCCGGCCGCCGACCCGCGCACCCGCCTCGTCACCGGAACGCTAGCCAACCCGCGCCGCCGATCAGGCGCCGAAGCGGCCCCCGGAGTGATCCATAAGGCTCCCTTAAGGTCCGGCTAAGCGCGGGCTCAGGTTCCGTGGGCCGCGCCGGACGGGGCGGCGGACGGCTCCGGGAAAACCCGCTTCCAGGGCCCTGTCGAGAAGGAGCCCGCCACGAGATATCTTGATGTCAAGCAATGTTGCAGACGTGGAGCGGAGCACCGGTGACTGACTCGACCATCATCTACACCCACACCGACGAGGCGCCGGCACTGGCGACCTACTCGTTCCTGCCGGTCGTGGAGGCGTACGCCTCGACCGCGGGCGTCGCCGTGGAGACCCGTGACATCTCCCTCGCGGGCCGGATCATCGCGAGCTTCCCCGAGCGCCTGCGGGAGGACCAGCGCATCGACGACGCCCTCGCCGAGCTGGGCGAGCTGGCGAAGACGCCGGGCGCCAACATCATCAAGCTGCCGAACATCTCGGCGTCCATCCCGCAGCTCAAGGCCGCCATCGCCGAGCTGCAGGAGCAGGGCTACGCGCTGCCGGACTACCCGGACGACCCGCAGACCGACGAGGACAAGGACGTCCGCGCCCGCTACGACAAGGTCAAGGGCAGCGCCGTCAACCCGGTCCTGCGTGAGGGCAACTCCGACCGCCGCGCCCCCGCGTCGGTCAAGAACTACGCCAAGGCCCACCCGCACCGCATGGGTGCCTGGACCGCCGACTCGAAGACCAACGTCGCCACCATGGGCGTGGACGACTTCCGCTCCACCGAGAAGTCCGCGGTCCTCGCCGCGGACGGTGCCCTGCGCATCGAGCTGACCGGCGACGACGGCTCCACCACCGTGCTGCGTGAGTCGGTGCCGGTGCTCAAGGGCGAGGTCGTCGACGCCTCCGTGATGCGCGTCGCCGCGCTGCGCGAGTTCTTCACCGCGCAGGTCGCCCGCGCCAAGGCCGAGGGCGTCCTCTTCTCGCTGCACCTCAAGGCCACGATGATGAAGGTCTCCGACCCGATCATCTTCGGTCACGCCGTGCGCGCCTTCTTCCCCAAGACCTTCGCCGAGTACGGCGACGTCCTGGCCGCCGCGGGGCTGACCCCGAACGACGGTCTCGGCGGCATCCTCAAGGGCGTCGAGGCGCTGCCCGAGGGCGCGGCGATCAAGGCGTCCTTCGAGGCGGAGCTGGCTGAGGGCCCCGAGATGGCGATGGTCGACTCCGACCGCGGCATCACCAACCTGCACGTGCCGTCCGACGTCATCGTCGACGCGTCCATGCCGGCCATGATCCGCACCTCTGGCCACATGTGGGGCCCCGACGGCCAGGAGCACGACACCCTCGCCGTCCTCCCCGACAGCAGCTACGCCGGTGTCTACCAGGTCGTCATCGACGACTGCCGCGCCAACGGCGCCTTCGACCCGGCCACCATGGGCTCGGTGCCCAACGTCGGCCTGATGGCGCAGAAGGCCGAGGAGTACGGCAGCCACGACAAGACCTTCGAGATCCCCGCCACCGGCACGGTGCGCGTCCTCGACGGCAACGGCGACGTGGTCCTGGAGCAGGCCGTCGGCGCGGGCGACATCTTCCGCATGTGCCAGACCAAGGACCTGCCGATCCAGGACTGGGTCAAGCTCGCCGTCACCCGCGCCCGCGCCACCGGCGACCCGGCCGTCTTCTGGCTCGACGAGGGCCGCGCCCACGACGCGCAGCTGATCTCCAAGGTCAAGACGTACCTCGCCGACCACGACACCGACGGTCTGCGGATCGAGATCATGGCCCCGGAGGCGGCGACCGCGTTCTCGCTGGAGCGCATCCGCCGCGGTGAGAACACCATCTCCGTCACCGGCAACGTCCTGCGTGACTACCTGACGGACCTCTTCCCCATCCTGGAGCTGGGCACCAGCGCCAAGATGCTCTCCGTCGTCCCGCTGATGAGCGGCGGTGGCCTCTTCGAGACCGGCGCCGGCGGCTCCGCCCCCAAGCACGTCCAGCAGCTGGTCAAGGAGAACTACCTGCGCTGGGACAGCCTGGGCGAGTTCCTCGCGCTGGCCGTCAGCTTCGAGCACCTCGCGCAGACCACCGGCAACGCCCGCGCCCAGGTCCTGGCCGACACCCTCGACCGCGCGACCGGCACCTTCCTCAACGAGGACAAGTCCCCGAGCCGCAAGCTCGGCGGCATCGACAACCGCGGCAGCCACTTCTACCTGGCCCTCTACTGGGCCCAGGAGCTGGCCAAGCAGACCGATGACGTCCAACTCGCCGAGGCGTTCGCGGCGCTCGCCAAGACGCTGACCGAGCAGGAGCGCACGATCGTCGACGAGCTGATCGCGGTCCAGGGCTCCCCGGTGGACCTCGGCGGCTACTACCAGCCGGACACCGCCAAGGCGTCCGCCGTGATGCGTCCGTCGGCCACGCTCAACCAGGCGCTGGCCGGCCTCAGCTGAGCCATGGCCCGGGGCGTGCCCGACGCCCCACCTTCCGCCCCGTCCGGCACCCGCCGGGCGGGGCGGTCGCGTCGGCGGACCACCAGACCCGGCCCTCACCCCTGGTCCAGCTCCCGTACGCAGCGCCATTCGGAGCCGTACGGGCGGTACCCCAGGGCGTGATTGACCGCGAGCATCGGGGCGTTGGACGCGTCGTTGCCGGTGAACGCCTCGGTGCAGCCCGCCTCCCGGGCCCGGTGCAGGGACGCGGTCTTGGCGAGGCGGGCCAGGCCGCGGCCGCGGTGGGCGCGGCGCGTTCCGGTCATGGAGGAGGAGTAGCGGCCCAGACCGTCGGTGGCCGCCAGGGTGAAGGCCGCGACCTCGCCGCCGACGGTCACCACCGCCGAAAGCCGCGGATCGTGGTCGGGGTGCTCCCAGATCCGCCGCCGCCAGTCCGGATACGTCATGGCGTCGCACGGCACATCGCCCGGCTCGTCCGCCGCCGTCTCGGCGTCCGCGGCGAACACCGGCGCAGGGTCCGCGGCGAAGTCGCTGCCCGGGTGCAGCGCCACGCCCGGCGGCAGCCGATCGGGCGGCGGCAGCGCCGCGCCCGCCAGATCGAGCCGGAGGAAATGGGCCGGGCGGGTCCGGCGGTAGCCGCGCCGGTCCGCGAAGGCGAGCGGGCCCGGTGTGTCGTCCACCCAGGCGAAGATCCGTTCCGCGCCGACCGCCGCGAGGTGCTCCTCGGCGGCGCTCAGCAGCGCGCCGCCCGCCCCGTACCACCGGTGGTCGGGGTGGACATGGGGTGTCGCGGAGCCCGTCCCCGGGACGCTGCTGTCGTGCACCAGATGGGCGGTGACGGCGCCGATCACCCGGCCCTCGCGCTCCGCGACCAGGCACCGCAGCCGCTGTTCCGGGGCGGCGGTGGCGAGGTGCCGGACGAGGCCCCGCGGGGTGGCGAGGACGGCGGGGAGGGCGGCGCGCCGCAGGTCGGCGACGGCCTGGGCGTCCGAGGGACGGAAGTCGCGCACGGTAGGGCTCATGGCCGCGGACGGTACGCCACGGGCGTGCCGGTCGCCTCCGGATTTCACGGCCCGGCGACCGGCCCGGAACGGCCCGGCCTACCCCGGGCAGGCGCTGCGGGTGCGGCCGTTCCGCCTTCCGGCCACCCGTCCCGGTGACGCCGCCACAGGGACGCCTGACCGGTCGCGCCGTGGCCGGGCCCGGGCGGTGAGCGCCGCGGCGCCGTTGTCAGTGGTCGTCGTCACCATGGGGACATGACCACCGACGCAGCAGCACCGCCCGGTCCGCCCGCCGACGGCCGCCCCGGCTCCGCCGCGTACTGGCAGGCCGCGGCGGCCACCTTCGACGACGCCCCCGATCACGGCCTGCGGGACCCCGCGGTCCGTGCCGCCTGGGCCGCCCGGCTGCGCGGCTGGCTGCCCACGCCGCCCGCCGCCCTTCTCGACCTCGGCTGCGGCACCGGCAGCCTCGCCCTCCTCGCGGCCGAGGCGGGCCACCGCGTCCTGGGCGTCGACCACGCGCCCGCCATGATCGCGCGGGCCCGCACCAAGCTCGCCGGGCACGATGCCCGCTTCCTGCCCGGCGACGCGGCGCTCCCGCCGGTGGGGGAGGAGCGGTTCGACGCCGTCCTGGTACGCCATGTCCTGTGGGCGCTGCCCGATCCGGGGGCCGCGCTGCGCCACTGGTCGGGGCTGCTGGCCCCCGGTGGCCGGCTGGTCCTCGTCGAGGGCCGCTGGGGCGAGTCCGGGGCGGTGGGCATCGCCGCCCGCGAACTCCGCGCATGGATACGGGCGTTGGACCACGGTTTCCGCGTCCGTGTGGAGGATCTGTCCGGCGATCCGCTGCTGTGGGGGAGGGAGGTGTCCGACGAGCGGTACGCCCTGATCGCCGGGGTGCCCGGAGCCGTCTGACGGGCGCAGAGGTGCGGCGCAGGGCCGATTGCGCGACCGTCGGGAGGGGGCAGCCCCGAGCCGGGACTACCGCTGCCGAGGCTGTCCCGAGCCCCTTCCTGCCCGGAGCGCACCCGGCCCGCACCGGTCACCGGATCCGCCCTGGCTCGTTCCGGACAGTCCGGAATCTGCATAGGTGGTAGCTACAGCTATCCCGGCGTACCGTGATCAACGGGGGCCGCTGCCGGGATGCGGCGGTCCGCTGCCGACGAAGGAGCCGAGATGTGTGGAATCACCGGATGGATCTCCTACGACCGTAACCTCACCACCGAGCGTCCCACCCTGGAAGCGATGACCGAGACCATGGCCTGCCGTGGCCCGGACGCCGCCGGGATCTGGCTCGACACCCACGCCGCGTTCGGCCACCGCCGCCTCGCCGTCATCGACCTCGACGGCGGCAAGCAGCCCATGGCCGTCGAGCGCGACGGCCGCACCCTGCTCGTCACCACCTACAGCGGCGAGGTCTACAACTACCGCGAGCTGAAGGCCGAGCTGGAGGGCCTGGGGCACACCTTCCGCACACAGAGCGACACCGAGGTCGTGCTCCACGCCTACCTGGAGTGGGGCGAGGCGTTCACCGAGCGCCTCAACGGGATGTACGCCTTCGCGCTCTGGGACCCGCGGACCGAGGAACTCCTCCTGGTCCGCGACCGGATGGGCATCAAGCCGCTCTACTACCAGCCCACCCCGAACGGTGTGCTCTTCGGCTCCGAGCCCAAGGCGATCAACGCCCACCCCGAGGTGCGGCCCGCCGTCGACGCCGAGGGCCTGGCCGAGCTGATCACTTTCACCAAGACCCCCGGTCACGGCGTTTTCAAGGGCATGCACGAGGTCCGCCCCGGCCACACCGTCCGCGTCACCCGCTCCGGCCTCACCACCCGCTGCTACTGGGCGCTCCAGGCGCGTGAGCACACCGACGACCTCGACACCACCGTCGGCCACATCCGCGGACTGCTCGACGACATCGTCGCCCGCCAGCTCATCGCCGACGTCCCGCTCTGCACCCTGCTCTCCGGCGGCCTCGACTCGTCCGCGATCACCGCGCTCTCCGCCGGCGCGCTGGCCGCCCAGGGCAGCGGCCCGGTCCGTTCGTTCGCCGTCGACTTCACCGGGTACACCGAGAACTTCACCCCCGACGACCTGCGCCCCACCCCCGACGGCCCGTACGCCCACGCCCTCGCCGAGCACGTCGCGTCCGACCACCACGACATCGTGCTGGACACCGCCGCCCTGATGGACCCAACGCACCGCGCCGCCGTCCTCGCCGCCCGCGATCTGCCCAACGGCTTCGGTGACGGCGACACCTCCCTCTACCTCCTCTTCAAGGCGGTACGCGAACAGTCGACGGTCGCGCTGTCCGGTGAATCGGCCGACGAGATCTTCGGCGGCTACCGCTGGTTCCACGACCCCGAGGCCGTGCACGCCGACACCTTCCCCTGGATAGCCGCCGGCGTCTCGGGCCGCTTCTCCGGCGGCAACGCCGTCCGCGAGGCGCTCCTCGACCGCGGGCTCCTCAAACGCCTCGACCTGAAGGGCTACGAGGACCGCCGCTACCGCGAGGCGCTGGCCGAGGTCCCCTACCTCGACGGCGACGCCGGGCTCCAGCGCCGGATGCGCGAGGTCAGCTATCTGCACCTGACCCGCTTCGTGCAGATCCTCCTGGACCGCAAGGACCGCGCCTCGATGGCCGTCGGCCTGGAGGTCCGCGTCCCGTTCTGCGACCACCGCCTCGTCGAGTACGTCTTCAACACCCCCTGGTCGATGAAGACGTTCGACGGCCGTGAGAAGTCGCTGCTGCGCGCCGCCGTCCGCGACGTGCTGCCGGCCTCCGTCGCCGACCGGGTGAAGAGCCCGTACCCCAGCACCCAGGACCCGGGGTACAACGAGGCGCTCCGCGGCGAGCTGCGTGACGTCGCCGCCGACCGGAACGCCCCGGTCCAGCCGCTGCTGGACTCCACCGTCGCCAAGGAGGTCACCGCCGACGGCGCCACCGGCGACATCCGCCCCGGCGCCGAACTGATCCTCGGCCTCGACGCCTGGCTCCGCACCACGGGGACCAGCCTGGAGCTGTGACCCGGTCGTCCCGGGGAGCCCCACCACCGCTCCCCGGGGCGAGCCGCGCACCCACCTGACGCACAATGGGCGCGACCACCTGCTCCCGGCCCGCCCCGGGCCGGCCCCGCCCGCACCCCAGGAGCGCCCGCCGTGTCCTCGCCGCAGCATCTCCGGATCACCCTCGACCCCCGGTCCGCCGACGCCCCGTTCGAGCAGGTCCGCGCCCGGATCGCCGACCAGGCCCGGTCCGGGGCCCTGCCGGTGGGGTTCCGGCTGCCCACCGTCCGCGGTCTCGCCGACGAACTGGGCATCGCCGCCAACACCGTGGCCAAGGCGTACCGCGCCCTGGAGGCCGACAGGGTGATCGAGACCCGCGGCCGCAACGGCAGCTTCGTCGCCGCGGCGGGTGAGGCCGCCGACAAGGAGGCCGCCACCGCAGCCGCCGACTACGCCCGCCGCGCCCACCGCCTCGGCCTGGACCACGACGCCGCACTCGCCGCCGTCCACGACGCGCTCCGCGCCACGTACGGCACCGGCTGACCGGTCGTCGGGCGCGTCCGGCAGGACATGCCCACCCGCACGGTTGCCCGAATCGCGCGCCGCGCCCGGCCTATCGTGACGGCATGAGCAACCTCGACATCCGCCCGCTCGCCAAACCCTGCGGGGGCAACGGCCGCATTGGACCCGTCCGCGACATCCAGCCCGGCAAGCAGGTGCCGCTCGGCGAGAGCACCCTCGTCCGCCGCCTGCTGCCCAACCTCGGCCGCCGCATGGTCGGCGCCTGGTGCTTCGTCGACCACTACGGCCCCGACGACATCGCCGGCGAGCCCGGCATGCAGGTGCCGCCGCATCCGCACATGGGGCTGCAGACCGTCAGCTGGCTGCACGACGGCGAGGTGCTGCACCGCGACAGCCTGGGCAGTCTCCAGACCGTCCGCCCGCGCGAACTGGGTCTGATGACCTCGGGACGGGCCATCGCGCACTCCGAGGAATCGCCGCGCGACCACGCCCGGCTGCTGCACGGCGCACAGCTGTGGGTCGCCCTGCCCAACGAACACCGCCACACCGAGCCGTCGTTCGAGCACCACGACGACCTGCCCGTCGTCACCGGGGCCGGCGGCCTGTCCGCCACCGTCATCCTCGGCGAACTGGCCGGAGCCGCCTCACCCGGCACCACGTACTCCCCGCTCGTCGGCGCCGACCTCACCCTCACCGCCGGCACCGGCACCCGGCTGCCGGTCGACCCGGACTTCGAGTACGCGGCCCTGACCATCTCCGGCGAGAGCGAGATCGACGGCGTCCGCCTCACCCCCGGCTCCCTCCTGTACCTCGGCTGCGGCCGCACCGAACTCCCGCTCCGCGCCCCCACCGACTGCGCCCTGCTCCTCCTCGGCGGCGAACCCTTCGAGGAAGAGCTGATCATGTGGTGGAACTTCATCGGGCGGACCCAGGAGGACATCGCACAGGCCCGCGCCGACTGGGTGATGGGCGACCGCTTCGGCACCGTCCACGGCTACGACGGCGCCCCGCTGCCCGCCCCTGAGCTGCCCGGGACGCCGCTGAAGCCGCGGGGGAGGGCGCGCTGAGCTGCGCATGTGCTCCGCGCGGCGTCGGTGCAGGTGTCGCGTCGCGGGCCCGGATGCGGGTATGACTGCGCATCCGCATCCGCATCCGCATCCGCATCCGTACCGGTGCCAGCAGGAAGGGCATCCGTCATGACGACCAGCCAGCCTCCGGGTCCTGGCCGCCTGGCCGCGAGCGAGGCGAGGATCGACCGGTGCCGGGACCGGTACGCGCTGCCCGAAGGGCACATCCCAAAGGCGGCCTCGCCGTGGCTCCCCTTCGTGCCGCAGGTGATGATCAAGCATCTGACCTTCGACATCCGCGGCAATTCCGCCGCGAACGTGCTCTGGGTGCAGGCCGGCGCCTCACTGGGCCGCCACCGTCACCGCGGTCCCGTCTCCGGCTGTGTGCTGGAGGGCAACTGGCGCTATCTGGAGTACGACTGGGTCGGCCGGCCCGGTGCATCCGCCGCCGGGTACCGCCCGATGTCGCCGCCGGGTCTCCGGGCCCTCCGCCCGGGGGCGCTCCGGGGGCCGGTGCGAAGATGGCGATATGGGATCTGAGGACGGATATCTGCTCGACAACCGCCGGCGCGAGGCGGGACGCCGCTTCGACGCGTTCGCGGAGCTCTTCGACCCGTGGACGTTCACCCACCTCGACCGGCTGGGGCTCGGCGCGGGGTGGCGCTGCTGGGAGGCCGGCGCGGGCGGCGCCTCGGTGCCCGCCGGTCTCGCCGAGCGCGTCGGGCTGGCCGGCCG
This sequence comes from Streptomyces sp. NPDC014733, assembly GCF_043083385.1. Lineage (NCBI taxonomy): Bacteria > Bacillati > Actinomycetota > Actinomycetes > Kitasatosporales > Streptomycetaceae > Streptomyces > Streptomyces sp. NPDC014733. The sequence goes on from NZ_JBIBYO010000003.1 coordinate 89,528, forward strand.
GGTCTGGGCGACGGACCTGGACACCTCGTGGCTGACCGGCCCCGGTACCGCCAACACCGAGGTGCTGCGGCACGACGTGACGCGGGACGCGCCGCCCGCCACCGGCCTCGACCTGGTCCACGCTCGGCTCCTGCTGGTGCATCTGCCCGACCGGGCGGCGGTCCTCGAACGGCTCGCCTCGGCGCTGCGGCCCGGCGGCTGGCTGGTCGTGGAGGACGCCGATCCGGCGCTCCAGCCGCTCGCCTGCCCGGCGGAGGAGGGCCCGGCGGGGGAGCGGGCCGAGCGCATCCGCCGCGGGTTCCGTGCCCTGCTCGCCCAGCGGGGTGCGGATCTGTCCTTCGGCCGCTCGCTGCCGAAGCTGCTGCGCGGCGCGGGACTGGAGGACGTCCAGGCCGAGGGGTACTTCCCGGTCACCTCGCCCGCCTGCCGGGAGCTGGAGGCGGCGACGGTCCGGCAGCTGCGCGGGGAGCTGACCGGGTCCGGAGCGACGACCGATGCGGAGATCGACGCGCATCTGGCGTGGCTGGCCGAGGAGGATGTCGCGGTCACCCCGGCGCCCCTGATCACCTGCTGGGGCCGTCGCGGCGCCGACGCCTGACGATCCGTCAGCCTCCTTCGCCGGACCGGGAGTTCACGGATGGCCGGATGACGCTCCGGCGCGTGATCCCGGGCGCGGCGGACCTCGGCACCCTCCCTGCCCTTGTGTGACCCACCTCACCCGATGGCATGTGGATCGTCGGGAACCGTGCGGCAACCGGCATGTCCGCCGCACGTCTCACGCTGTGGAGGCCCCATTCGGGAGCCCGGTGTCCGTGCGGGAGTTCGGCGCGGACACCGGCCCTCCGTTCCCCGCGAGAGAGCGAAGGTCCACATGTCCGCACGCCTTGCCCCGACGTCCGCGCGCCGCTCCCGGCGACTGCGCCTCCTGCTGGGCGCGTCCGTCCTCGGCGCCGCCCTGGGCGGCGGCGCGGCCGTGACCGCCCACGCCGCCGACGGCGCCCAGGCATCGCGTCCCGTCCCCGCCCCGGCCGCCGTCCCGGCGCGATCCGGCCCGGCCCCGGTCCCGGCCTCCGGCGGCAAGGCCGTCCGGCCCGCCCCGGCGCCCGCCGCGATCCCGGGCAGGAGCGGTGACGGCGTCCCGGCGCCGGTGGCCCCCAGGGGCTGAGCAGTCCGGTCCCGAGGACCGGCCCGGCTCCGACGCCTGACGAAGCAGTACCTCCCTCCGAGGCATCCCCCGAGGTCTCTCCGACGCCTCTCGCGGCGCGCGCCCGCTCGCGTACGCGCCGCGCCGTGCCGTCCGCTCGGCATGCGGCGAGCAACCCCTCTCACGGAAGAAGGACCCATGCGCGACACCCACGCCCGTACCGGCGCCTGCCACGCGACGCGCGCCCCCGGACACACCTCCGCGCCGCGGCGTCGGGCCGCGGTGCGCCGGGCGGCGGTGGCGTCGGCCGTCGCCTGCGCGCTCACCGCGGCGTTCGCGCCGGGGGTGATGGCCGCGCCGGCGCCGGGCGGCGCACCGGCCGAGGGCAAGGTGCTCACCCATGCCGCGGCGGCCACCGCGCAGGACGAGAAGCAGGTGCGCGCGTACTGGACGCCGGAGCGTATCGCCGCGCTGAACACGCAGGTCGAGGATGTTCCGCCGCGCGCCGGGAAGGACGGTGCGCCGTGGGGCGGGGGCGGCGCCGTCGACACCACCGTGGGGCGGCTCTTCTTCACCGACCACGGGGAGGACGCCAGTTGCACCGCGACGGCGGTCAAGAGCGCGAACGGCAGCACCGTCGTGACCGCGGGCCACTGCCTCAACGCCACCGACCTCGCCGGTGAGCACAACCAGTGGCAGACCCACGTCCTGTACGTCCCCGGGTACCGCGACGGCAAGGCGCCCCTGGGGACGTTCGTCGTCCGCTGGTCGGTGATCAACTCCGTCTGGCTGGAGAACGACCAGATCCACGCCCGGTTCGACGCCCATGACCAGGGCTTCGCCGTCGTCGGCCGCAACGAGCGCGGCCAGACCCTCCAGCAGGCCACCGGCACCCCCCAGGGCCTCTCCTACGACGCGCCCGGTGACCGTACGGCCGTCCAGTTCGGCTACCCACGGGCCGCCTCCGACCCGGCCCGTGAGGGGCTGCCCGAGTACACCGGCCGGGAACTGGCCTACTGCCAGGGCGCGCCCCGGGAGTACCCGGGCACCCCGGACCACGTCGAGCCCGCCGGGATCCGGGGCGTGGCGTGCGTGATGGGCGGCGGCGCGAGCGGCGGTCCCCGTCTGGGCGGCTTCGACGCCGCCACCGGGCGGGGCGAGGTCGTCGGCGTCAACACCCAGTCCGCCTTCATGGACGCGGCCGGGAAGGCGTGCCAGGAGTCGGCCGGGTCCGGATGCGTACGGCACCTGGTCGGGCCGCAGTTCACCACCGCGCTGACGAAGCTGCTCCACGACAAGGCCGAGCGGCTGAGCTGACCGTTCCGCCCGGAGGCCGGCGCCCGCCCGCCACCGGGCGCCGGCCTCCGGGCCCCGGCCACCCCGCAGAGCACAAGGAACAGGACTCATGAAGAGAACCACCGTCCGTCGCGGTCTCCTCCTGGCGGCGCTGGGCTGCGCCCTGGGCACCGCCGCCGTCGCCGTGCCGGTGCACGCCAGTCCCGCGCTGTCCGTCGCGCCCGCCGCGAGCACCGTCCGCGAGGCCCGCTACCACCTCGGCGACCTGGCGTTCACACCCCCGGCCGCCCTCGGCTACAAGGGCCGCAGCGAACTCGCCGGCACGGTGTACTACCCGGCCCGGCCCGGCACCGGCCGGCACCCGGTGGTCCTGATGCAGCACGGCCACTGGGAGACCTGCGCGGACGCCGGGGCGCAGGCCCGCCACGCCGCCGCGGAGCAGGCCCGCGACCGGGCCCTGGAGCGGGGCGACAAGGCCGAGGCCGCCCGGCAGGAAGCCCTCATGGAGAAGGCCGCCGCGCCGCTCTGGGCCTGGCCCTGCGCCCGGGGCACCGCGCCGATCCCCAGCAGCACGGGCTACGACTACCTCGGCCGCGCGCTGGCCGCCCGCGGCTTCGTGGTCGTCTCCGTGGGCACCAACGGCATCAACGCGACCGACGGCGGCCAGGCCGACACCGTCTACCGGGCGCGGGCCGCCCTCATCGAGCGTCATCTGCGGCTCTGGCAGCAGTTGTCCGCCTCGGGCGACGGCCCGCTGCGCACGGCGCTCACCGACGCGCGCGACGGCTCCCCCGTACGGGCCGACTTCCGCGGCCGGCTCGACCTGGGGCGGGTCGGGCTCCTCGGGCACTCGATGGGCGGGGGCGGGGTGATGCAGGAGATCGCCGACGCGCACCGCGCCGATCTGCCCCACGGGATCGACATCAAGGCCGCCTTCGCCCTCGCGCCCACCGCCACCTGGGACGGTGAGCCGGTGACCCGGACGCCGTTCGCCGTCATGTGGGGCACCTGCGACGCCGTCAACACCGGCGACTTCTTCGAGCGGAACCGCGCCGCGACCCGGGTACCGCTCTTCAAGTACACGCTGACCGGCGGCAACCATGACTTCTACAACCGCCAGTGGTCGCCCTCCAGCGGCCAGGTGGCGGCGCGCGACGACGCCGAGCCCGGCAAACGGCCCGGCACCTGCCGCACCCAGTACCTCGACCGCGACACCCCGCAGCGGGAGGACGCACGCCTGTCGGAGGAGCAGCAGCGGCGCATCACCGGCGACCGGGTGGCCGCCTTCTTCGAACGGTACCTCCGGGGCCGCACCGACCGGATGCCCTATCTGACCGGCGAGCGGCCCTTCCCGGGGGAGCCGGAGAACGTCGTCACGACGTCCGTCGCCGGGAAGTAGGAGGCGGCCGCGCTCAGGGCTGCCGGGGCTGGACGACCCGGTACTCCCGCAGCGGGCCGCCGGTCTCCCGCAGCACCGCGTGCGCGGCCTCGGCGAGCGCCGCCGGGTCGCCCGCGGCGGCGGTGAGGTGGGCGGCCAGCGGTGGCCGTGCGGTGCGCAGTTCGCGCAGCAGCCACTTGCCGCTGCCCTGCCAGTGCCGGGCGGCCAGCAGTGCCAGCTGGGCCGTCTTCGTCAGGACCCGGGCGGCGACGAAGGCGGCCTCGCCTACGTCGTCGGTGCCCGCGAGGTCGTCGAGGAGGTCGGTCAGTTCGAAGCGGAGCGCGTCGGTCTCGGCGGCGGTCGCCGGGGCCGGGCCGGCGGCCAGCCGCTGCCGCATCCGGGCCTGGAGCCGGGCGCCGAGCCCGTCCTCGTCCACGAGGAGCACGCCCTGGGCCAGCAGCCGGGGGATGCCCGGCCAACGGCGGCGGAAACCGTCCTCGCAGTGGGCGGCGAGCGTCTGCTCGTCGTGGACGAGCAGTTCCACCGGCCAGCCCTCCCACCGCAGCGCGCGGTGGTGCGGCGCCGCCACCCGGGGGAGCACCGCCACCATGTCGAGGTCGGACGTCGGGGTGCGGTGGACGGTCAGCACGCTGCCGCCGACGACCACCATCCGGGCGCCGGGCAGGAGTTGCCGCGCCACCGCTGCCGCCGCCACGGACGGTGCCGCGCGCTGGGATGTCATCTCCTGGTCCTACCCGCGGCATGGCCGACAAGTCGCCCGTTCCTCCGCCGCGTTCGGGTCGAGCCTCTAATCTGAAGAGAGGCGGAGGAGGGGGCGGCGGTGTCCGTCCCGCGACCGCGCCACAGCGCCGAAAGAGGCGACAGCGGAGGCGAGTTGAGGTGGGGATCGGACATATGGCGAGATTCAGGATGAGCCGTCGCGGCCGGACCGTCGCGTACACGATGGCGGGCACGGTGCTCGCCCCCCTGCTGGCCGGTCTCGGGGCCGCGCCCGCCCAGGCGGCCTCCGGCTCCTGGTGCGGCGGCGCCCGGGGGCCGTACCAGAAGCAGGCCGAGAAGTTCCTGGGCCGCAAGGCCGACGGCAAGCAGTCCCAGGGCGACTGCCGGGCGATCCGAGCATTCCAGGTCAGCCACGCCATCCACCCGCAGTACGGCTACGCGGGCCCGGTGACGTGGAAGATGATGAAGGTCGTCAAGCCGCAGCGGGACGCCCGCAACAACCCCAACCGCGCCGGCCGCTGCCCCACCAACCGGGGCCGCATCGCCTGCGTGGACCTGACCCGGCAGATCAGCTGGATCCAGGACGGCAGGCACCTCGTCAAGCGCCCGGTGCCGGTCCGCACCGGCCGCAACGGCAACGAGACCCGCACCGGCCTGCACAAGATCTTCTGGAAGCACAAGAACCACGTGTCGTCGCTGTACCACGTGCCGATGCCGTACTCGCAGTTCTTCGACGGCGGCGAGGCGTTCCACGCGATCAGCGGCAGCGTCTGGTCCGCCCCGGGCTCGCACGGCTGCGTCAACATGCGCACCGCCGACGCCAAGGCGTACTGGAAGCTCCTGTCCACCGGTGACGACGTCTTCGTCTACGGACGCAAGCCCGGCACCTGATCCACCGCACGGCACACGACGGTGCCCGGGACCGCGACGGTCCCGGGCACCTGTGTGTGCGGTGTCAGCGCCCCGCGGGCGCCGCGGTGACCTCCGCGGAGTCCACCAGGACGTACCGGTGGTTGAACTGCACGGTGTAGTACCGCTTCGCGCCGTGCACGACCTTGCCGTTGGACGGCGAGTAGTCCGACGCGGCCTGCGGCTCCCCACTGGTCACATACGCCTGACCTGCGCGGATACCGTAGTTCTTGGCCGTCAGCGGCGTCTGCTTCGACGGTTTCACATCCGCCGGGTACTCGGACTCCTGCGGATACGCCGTGCCGAACACGTGCGCCGCGCCCGTACCGGCCGGCTTCACGATCCGCACGCCCTCGGCCGGAGTGGTGTTGCGGCCGCCGGGGTTGTGGATCCAGCCCTTCTGGCCGTCGAACCAGATGGCGGTCCAGTCGCCCTGCCGGTCCGCCACCACGAACTGCTGCCCGGCCTGGACCGTGGTGCTCCAGTCCGCGACGCCGTCGGTACCGGCCTTGGCGCCCTCGTCCGTGTGCACGACCGGGTCGAGCAGCAGCGGCGCGTCGTCGGCGGGCGCGCTGCGCACGAACAGGGCGCTGGACGGCCCGCGCTGCGGTCCGCACTCCTTCACCTTGCCGGACGGGTCGTCGGCCGGGCAGACCGTGTACGTCTGCTGGTTCTCGTCGAAGCCCGGTGTGATGGTCACCGCCGAGCCGACCGGCCCGACGCCCCGCTCACCGTCGTCGACGGGCGCGCCGAGCAGCCGCATGAAGCGCGTCCAGTCCCAGCTGTTGCCCGGGTCCCAGTGCATCCCCGCGAGGGTGTCGTCCGAGGGGCCGGGGACGTTGTCGTGCCCGAGGATGTGACGCCGGTCCAGCGGGACGTCGTACCTGGCCGCCAGCCACTTCACCAGCTCCGCGGTCTTCTCGTACACGACCGGCGTGTACCAGTCCGCACCGTGCGCCGAGAAGCCCTCGTGCTCGATCTGGATGGCGTGGAGGTTGCTGTCGTAGTTGCCGTCCCCGAACGCGACGTCCTTGTTCGGCACCATCTGCGTGACCGCGCCGTCGGAGGCGCGCATGACGTACTGCGCCGAGGCGCCGCCCGCCTTCTGGAACGTCTCGATGGCGTTGTCGTACGAGCCCTCCGTGGTGTGGAGAACGATCTGCGTGATCTTCACACCGTTGGCCGGGCGGTCGGAGACCTGCCCGTTGGCGGCCGCAGCCGGCACGAACGTGCAGGTCAGCGTCGCGGGGCACTCGGTCTGCGGCGCCGGTGTGTCGGTGAGCCGCAGCTTGGCGAACTGTCCGGTGACCGGCTTGGCGGACGGCACCGCCTGCAGGGAGACCGCGCTGCCGTTCCCCGCCTGCCGCTGCGCACCGGAGTGGATCGCGGCGAACACGGAGGTGACGTACGAGGTGGCCGCCTTCTTGTCCGTCAGACGGCTGTACCTGGCCACCGCCGCGGTCCACTGCGACGGATCGTCGGACGTCCCGCCCGTCATCTGCTTCTGGTACGAGGCGAGCAGCGCGGCGCCGCCACGGATGTTGTCCGCGGAGCGGTGCCGCAGCCGGTCGGCCGGGATCCCGGTCAGCTTCGCGGCGGAGCTCAGCGTGTGCAGTTCGGGGTGGTCGGCGAACGAGGTGAGGTCGGAGCGGCCGGCGGCACCGGCGGCGCCCCGGGAGACCATCTGCGGCGTCACATCGGTGAGGTTCATCAGACCGTAGCCGCCGGTCTGGTTGTAGCCGGAGTGCTGCTGCCAGCCGGACTCCTGGCGGGCCACGCCCAGCAGAACCGGCAGCGGAACGTGGAACTCCTTCGCGGCCGCGGTGAATTCGGCCTGCAAGGAGGGCGTCGGGGCGTCGTTCTGTGCCTGCGCCAGTGTGGGCAGGAACGCGAAGGCACCTGCCGCCAGCGTTCCGCCGAGGACCGCAGCGGGAAGCCAGCGTTTCTTTTTGCGCTTGTGCACACCAATCCCTTCGGAGCAACGGCGCACCGGGCGGAACGGGGAGAAAAGCCGTGACCTCGCGCACGGCGCACCGAGTGGGGGGCGGCGCGGAACCACGCGGGCACGCCACAGGCGGGCAACTCGTCACGGCGGAAGGTGGTTTCGGCGCCGTACGCCATGAGATCAGAAAAACGTTCCGGTTCCCAGGGCGGTAGCCGATCGTGACCTCGCCTTCAGTGACTCGTTGCCTGACGTCCGCCCTGGGCGGTGGTGACGGCGGTGGCGACGGCGGCGGCCGGGCGGGCACGGGAGCGCCGCCCCACGGTCGCCTCCGGCCCGCGCTCCCCGCCCGGAATCCGGACCGGTGCAACCAACCCGCGCCCCGCGGTGTTTCCCGTCCGCAAGACCACACCATCCCGCGCCCGGAAGACCACACCGCCCCACACGCCGCCGCAGGAGCGCGGCCCCTTCCACACCGCCCACACCGCCCCCACCGAACAAGGACACCTCTGAGATGACCGACCTCACCGCCGCCCCGGCACCGCTCCACGCCGCCCTCTTCGACCTCGACGGCACCCTGATCGCCACCGAACACCGCAGCCGCGCCGCCTGGACCCGCCTCTTCCACGTCCACGGACTGGAGGTCGACGACGCGCTGCTGGCGACCTTCGTCGGACGGCGCGGCCAGGAGGCGCTGGCCGACCATGTCCACCGCTTTCCCGGCAGCACCGTCGCCGACCTCTTCGACGAAGCCGTCGGCTACCTCAACGGCCCGGACATCCCTCCGCCCCACCCCGTACCGGGCGCCGCCGCACTGGTGCGGCGGCTGCACACGTCGGGCGTCCCGATGGCGGTCGTCACCTCCGGGCTGCGCGAGCACGCCGGGGCGATGCTGGACCACATCGGCGGCGCCGGACTCTTCGCCACGATGATCACCGCCGAGGACGTGAGCCGCGGCAAGCCCCACCCGGAAGGATTCCTCGCCGGCTGCGAGGCCCTGGGCGTCGCCCCCGACCGGGCGGTGGCGTTCGAGGACGCCCCCGCCGGCATCGCCGCGGCCAAGGCCGCCGGTCTGTCCTGCGTGGCCCTGACCACCACCCATGACGCCGAGGCGCTGCACGCCGCCGACCTCGTCGTCCCCGACCTCAGCGACATCAGCTGGCCGCCGCTGCCCCTGAGCGCGGTCTGACCACCGGACGGAGGGATCCCACCATGCGGCCCCAGCCGCCCGACCCGGGGAACGCCGTCCCGGAACACCCCACCACGGCGCGGCCCGGAGCCGCGGGCGGGCCCTCCCGCCCGGCCGTTCACCGGTGGCGACTGCTCGCCGTCCTCCTCGCCGCCCAGTTCATGGCCAACATCGACACCGCCATCGCCAACATCGCCGCGCCCGCCGTCCAGAGCGACCTCGGCGCCTCGGGCGGCGAGGCGGGCCTGGTGGTCTCCGGCTATGTCGTGGCCTACGCGGTCCTGCTCGTCGCGGGCGCCCGGCTCGGCGGCAGCCACGGCCACCGCCGGATCTTCCTCGCGGGAATGACGCTCTTCACCGCGGCGTCCCTCGCCTGCGCCCTGGCCTTCCACCCGGCCGTGCTGATCACCTCCCGGATCGCCCAGGGCGCGGGCGCGGCATTGATGGTGCCGCAGGTCCTGAGCGGCATCCAGCGGTACTTCACCGGACGGCAGCGCGTCGAGGCCCTCGGGTACTACGCCCTCGCGCTCTCGGGCGGCGCCGTGGCGGGCCAGGCCCTGGGCGGCGTACTGATCGCCGCCGACATCCTCGGCACCGGCTGGCGCCCGATCTTCCTCATCAACGTCCCCGCCGGACTGCTGCTCCTGTGGGCGGCGCTGCGGGTGATGCCGGCCGACCCCGGCGCGGAGACCACCCGCACCGGGCCGGTCGGCGCGGGGAACTCCTCCGGCACCGACGGGCACACACCGGCTTCCGGTCCTGCCGCCGGCTCCGGCCCCGGCCCTGGTGCAGCGACAGCCGGGCCGGCACCGGACGGCATCGACGTCCGCGGTATGGCGCTGCTGGCCACCACGGTGCTGCTGCTCATCGTGCCGCTGCTGCTGGGCAGCGACGCGGGATGGCCCTGGTGGATGTGGGCCTGTCTGGTGGCCGCGGTGCCGACGGGGGTGGCGTTCCGGCGCAGCCAACGGCGCCGCGCCGCGCGGGGCGGGCGGCCGCTGATCGCCGAGGAGGTGATCCGTGAACCGGCGATCCGCTGGTCCCTGGCCGCACACGGCGCCACCACCCTGACGTACTTCGCCCTCCTCTTCGTCCTCGCCGTATACCTCCAGGAGGGGCTGGGGCGCGGCCCCGCCTATGCGGGGACGGCCATGATTTCCTGGGTCGCCGCCTTCGGTCTGGCCGGTCCGCTGCTGGCCCGGGTGCCGTCCCGGTACGCCGCCGCGATGCCCGTGGTGGGCTGCACTGTCCTGGCCGGCGGTTACACCGCGGTGTGGCTCTACCTCGTGACGGGCCATCGCACCGGCCCGGCGCTCTTCCTGCTGCTGGGCATCGGCGGACTCGGCCTCGGTATCAGCTCCAACGCCCTGATCGCCCGGATGACGTTCGCCCTGCCGGACCGCTACGCCGCCGACCTGTCCGGTGTCATCAGCACCAATGCGCAGCTGTGCGGTGCGCTCGGCGTGGCGACGCTGGGCGCCGGCTATCTCCACCTGACCGACGGCGGCGCGGCCTCCGCCACCGCGTCGGCCCATGCGCTCCAGACCGTGCTGGCCGCCTCCGCGGTCCTGGCAGCACTCTCCGCGCCGGCCGCCCACCGCGGCGCCCACCGCCCCGCAGAAACCGACCCCACGGCCCCCACCGCCCCGACGGCCCCCGAAGCCGCACCCACGGCAACCACCACGACCCACCCCGAGGGAGCCGACCACGACCCCTAGCGATGAACCGAAGTGACGCCCCATAACGCGGGAGCGGAGGAGGCGGAGGAGGCGGGGCGGGTGGGCTGGGGGAGGGGGAGAGGGAAGGAGAGAAGACCCGAGATCCCAACGCCCCCGCCGCCAACGGCCCCCACCCCAAGCCCCCTCACCCGGAACGCCTCAACCCAAGCCCCCAGCCCCGGCCCCCGCTCCGCTCTACCGCAACGCATACGGCAGCAGTGCCATCTCCCGGGCGTTCTTGATGGCGCGGGTCAGCTGCCGCTGCTGCTGTGCCGTGACCCGGGTGATGCGCCGGCTGCGGATCTTGCCGCGGTCGGAGAGGAAGGTCCGGAGCAGGGCGGTGTCCTTGTAGTCGATGGAGGTGATGCCCGCCTGGTCAAGAGGGTTGGGGCGGGGCCGGGACCCCTTGCGGGGCGCGGGACGGCGAGTCATGGCAGAACCTTTCGGCAGAGTGGCTGACAGGAGGGAGATCGAGTTCAGGGGAGAGCGCCGGGACTCGGGGAGGGGCAGACGCGCAGCGGGAGGGCCGCGGCATCTTCCGAGGGAACGCGGGAGACACCGGCCCTGCCCCCGGCCGCAGCCGACGGGAATGCCTCCCGTCCGCCGCCGGAAGCCCTTGGCCCTGGCCCCGGGAGCCGAGGCACCTGCCGGAGCCGCCCGGAGCCGCCCGGAGCCGCACGGAGACACCGGCCCCGCTCCCGGCAGCAGCTGACGGGCACTCGTCCCGCCCCGGGCGCAGCTGACGGGTACCCGCCCCGACCACCGCCGGAAGGCTCGGCCCTGGCCTTGACCCGAGGGCGCAGCCGCAGGCACCGGCCCGGGCCGCCCGGAGCCCCGCCACCCGCCCCCGACCGAAGCCGAAGGCCCCTGCCCCGCCCGCAGCCGCAGGCACCGGCCCGGCCGCCCGGAGCCCTGGCTCGACCACATCCATGCATGGCCCGACCACATCAACCCGCGATCCGTACAGGGCCCGACCACATCAACCCGCAGCCCTCGACACCGGAACGCAGACCCCGGTGGCCCCGGCCCGCAGCGCACAGCCCCGACGGCATCACGAAGCAGGCTCCAACAGCTCGTCAAAAGCTCCCGGGAGCCGTTTCCACGCCGCGCGGCCCCCGGCGCACTCCGCGTCCGTCAGGAGGCAGGAGTCGAGCAGCCGGGTCAGGCCGTCGCGGTCGAGGCCCGGGGCGGTGAAGACCAGGTGCTGGCAGCGGTCGCCGTGTTCGGGGTGCCAGTCCAGGGCGGCGGCCGCGCGGCGGACCGGTGGCACCAGGTCCCAGGCGGCGTCCGGCAGCGAGGCGAGCCAGGGTCCGGCGCTCTCCACGCACAGGGCGCCCCCGGCGGCGTCCCAGGACAGCAGCGCGTCGGGCCGGTCGGCGAGCCAGAACCGGCCCCGGCTGCGGGCCGCGGCGCACGTCAGGTCCTCCAGCGCGTCGTAGAGCCGCTCCGGGTGGAAGGGGCGGTGGCGGCGCCAGACCAGTGTCGTGACGCCGGACTCGTCGGCCTCCTGCGGCAGCAGCGCGCACGCCGGATGCTGGGCCGCCGCCGCGGCATCGACGTCGAACCCGTCGTCCTCACCGAGTGCGGCCCGGACCAGCAGCCCCGACGCCGCCGGGAGGTGCCGGGCCGTCGGGTGCAGCTGGGCCAGCAGGGCGTGGTCCGCTCCATCGGCGTCCGGGCTGTCGACGAGGGCGAGGACCGGCGCGTACTCCAGCTGGCGCGCCCAGGTGTCGCCGATCGTGCGCTGATCGGTGGCGGCCGCGGCGAGTCCGGCCTCGGCGAGGTCGTCGCCGTTGGACAGGACGGGCAGGACGAGCGCCGGATCGACGGCGGTGACGACGGTGGTCAGGCGCAGCCCGTCCCCGCCGTGGGCCGCGACGACCTCGGCCATCGCGCGCGGCTCCACGGAGTCCCACAGTTCCACGACGGCCAGCCGGTACAGCCCGCTGTCGGCCAGCCGCCGGAGCTCGGGGACCAGATCCTCCCGCAGCGCACAGCAGGCACAGTCGTTGACCAGCGGTGTTTCGTCGCGGGACAGTGCGCCGACGGCGTCGCGGAGAGTGCGCAGCACCGTCCCGTCGGCCGCGGCGCCGAGGTCGTGATGGAGGGCGACGGCGTCCGGCACCTCGGTGAGCAGCCGCTGGACGACCTCCTGCCGCGCCTCGGCGTGCAGCCCGCCGACGAGGACGACGGGGAGGCGGCGACCGGTGCCGCTCATCGGTTGTCCCGCCGGTCGTCCCGTCGGCCGTAGCGGCGCTCGAAGCGTTCGACGCGTCCGGCGGTGTCCAGAACGCGCGTCTGCCCGGTGAAGAAGGGGTGGCTGCGGGAGGAGATCTCGACGTCGATGACCGGGTAGGTGCGGCCGTCCTCCCACTCGACGGTGGTGTCGGAGGTGGCGGTCGAGCGGGTGAGGAAGGCGAACCCGGCGGCCTTGTCACGGAAGACGACGGGGCCGTACGCGGGGTGGATTCCTGGCTTCATGAGGGGTTCCTGCCTGTTCTGTCGGTGCGGGTTCTTCGGCGGGTGCGGTGGTCCGGGCGGGCCGTCGCGGCGTCGGGTGCCCGGCCGCCGCGCGCCGTGCTCAGCGTTCCTCGCGGAAGTCGACATGTCGGCCGGCGATCGGGTCGTACTTGCGCAGGACGAGGCGGTCGGGGTCGTTCCGGCGGTTCTTGCGGGTGACGTAGGTGTAGCCGGTGCCGGCGGTGGAGCGGAGCTTGACGACCGGGCGGAGTGCGGGGTGAGCCATGCCGCTACTATATGGGAATGATTTTCATTATCGACAACCTCTCACGGAAAAGGTGACGCCTCTCATGCCCGCCCACTGCCAACTGACCGGAGCCCGGCCCGGCTTCGGCCGTGCGATCTCCCATTCACACCGCCGCACCCCCCGCCGCTTCGACCCGAACATCCAGCGCAAGCGCTACTGGCTGCCGAGCGAGGGGCGGCGCATCCGCCTCGCGCTCAGCGCCCGGGCGGTCAGGACGGTGGACGTCATCGGCGTCGAGGCGGCGGTGGCGCGGATCCGCGCGCGGGGAGGGAAGGTCTGATGGCCAAGCAGAGCAAGATCGCGAAGAACGAGCGGCGCAAGGCGCTCGTCGCCCGCTACGCGGCCCGGCGCGCCGAGCTGAAGGAGATCAGCCGGCGCCCGTCCTCGGGTGAGGCCGAACGGGCCGCTGCCGCCGCAGAGTTGCGCCGCCAGCCGCGCGACGCCTGTGCCGCCCGGGTGCGCAACCGCGACGGCGTCGACGGGCGCCCCCGCGGGTATCTGCGGAAGTTCGGGATGTCCCGGGTGCGGATGCGGCAGCAGGCGCACGCCGGATTCCTCCCGGGGGTCACCAAGTCGTCCTGGTGACTCTCCGTCGCCGGGCGGCGTGCCCGGCGGGCGCGGTGCCGTACCCCTCGGGTGCGGCACCGCGGCGCGTTCGGCGTGCGTTCGGCGGCGTGCGGGGCCACCGGTGAACTCGGGGCGCACAACGGGGCTTTGCGGACGGATTCCGAGTGTCGGTGCGTGCGGGGCGCATGAGGTTGGCGTGGCGTGAGTCATGTCCTCGGGCGAACAACTGACTCAACAAATCGGGGCACTTGCCGTGAACTCTCTACGAGTTTTGACATGAGCACTTCCGGTTACTCGCGAGTCCTGCTACTAACGAGTCGGCAGAGATCCTGCCCCAGGGAGGTTCCATGAGACTGTCCCGCGTCGCCAAGGTGACGTCCGCCCTCTTCGCCACCATGGCGCTCGTGCTCACCGGCGCGAGCGCCGCCACCGCGGCCGAACGGCCGCTGGCCGCCACCGGCTACGTGGCACTCGGCGATTCCTACTCCGCCGGCGTCGGTGCCGGCAGTTACGACAGCGCCAGCGGCTCCTGCAAACGCAGCACGAAGTCCTATCCCGCGCTGTGGGCGGCCGCCAACTCGCCCTCGTCCTTCGATTTCACCGCCTGCTCCGGCGCCAAGACGGGCGATGTGCTGAACGGGCAGCTCGCCCCGCTGAGCTCATCGACCGGCCTGGTCAGCATCAGCATCGGCGGCAACGACGCCGGCTTCGCCGACACCATGACCACCTGTGCCCTCCAGGGCGAGAGCGCCTGTCTGACGGCCGTCTCGAAGGCCGTCTCCTACGTGGACAACACGCTCCCCGGTCAGCTCGACAGCGTCTACGGCGCGATATCCCAGAAGGCGCCGTCCGCCCACGTGGTGGTCCTCGGCTACCCGCACTTCTACAAGATCGGCGGCAGCTGCCTCGCGGGGCTGTCCGACAAGTCCCGCGCCGCCATCAACGGTGCCGCCGACGAGATCAACAGCGTCACCGCCAAGCGCGCCGCCAACCACGGCTTCGCCTTCGCCGACGTCAACACCACCTTCAGCGGCCACGAGCTCTGCTCCGGCAGTGCCTGGCTGCACAGCGTCACCGTGCCGGTCGACGAGTCGTACCACCCCACGGCCACCGGCCAGTCGAGCGGCTACCTGCCGGTCTTCCGCTCCGCCGCCTGACCCGAGGCACACTCAGATGTACGGGAGGGTTCCCCGGTCGGGGGCCCTCCCGCGCCGCGTCGCCCGCCCGGCCCGTCCCGCCAGGGGGCCAACTCGCCGTCCGTGCGCCCTCGTCCGTGATCTTCCGTAGGGTGTCGGACAACACCACGGCGAGGCAGGTGAAACCGATGGCCGGTCTGCACGTGTGTCCTCGGGGAGAGATAGGGTTACCCTGCCCGGGGCCGGGTGCCCTCGTACGGGTGGGGAGAGTCATGGAACAGATAACAGTGCGCAGCAGGGCGCGAGTCCCTGCCATCACCTGCAAAAGCGGCGCGTCCAGTGCGCGCCTCGACCGTCACCTCGCGGTGCTGGGCGGCCCTGCCATCCCGCAGCGTGAGGCGCAGGGCGCGACGTCACTGATGCAGGAACTGACGGCTCGTGATCACATGCGTACGCGGCGCAGCCGCGGCGCACGGGTGTCGTTGTTCGCGCCGCTGCGCAGGCTGCGGCGTTCGCTGTTCGGCGGCCACGGCTGACCCGCAGCTGACCTCGGCACCCCGGCGGCCACGCCGTCCCGGTGCGGCGCGGCGGCCCCCCGCCCGCCCTCTCCGGGACGGCGCCCCGCCACCCACCACCCGTTGCCCGTGACGGGTGGTTTTGCGTATCCGCGCCCAGATGTCCGGCGGGCTCAGAGCAGCGCGAACTGCCCGCCCGGCCCTTCTTCCTGATGGTCGAGTACGGACGCCGGGCGCCGGGCCCGCGCCGGAACCGGCAGCACCCCGGCCGCCCGCAGCTCCGCCACCCCGATCCCCGGCGCCCGCGCCGCCTCCTCGCGCAGCGCTGCCCGCTCCGGCTCCGCCTCGGCCAGCAGCGCCACCACGGTGACCAGCTCCAGCAGCTCCGTCGTCCACTCCGGAAGCCAGCCGTCCGGCCCGAGCGCCGCCAGCGGCTCCGCCTCGTCCGCCCCGGCCGCCGCCGACCGCGCCGCGCACCACGCCTCCAGCACCCGCACCCCGTCCGCGTGGTACGCCCAGGCGCCCGCCGGTACCGGGGCGATCCGCCCGGCGCCGAGCAGCAGCGCCTCCTCGTCCGCGTCGTACGCGCAGTCCGCGGGCAGTCCGCGGGCGGGCAGCGGGGCGCGGACGTACGGGCGGCGGCCGCCCGGCATCCGGGGGCGGGTGCCCGCCGGGCCGCCGCGGTCGTGCGCCCCACGGGTCTGGAGCCACACCAGCCGCTCGCCGAGCGCCACCCCGCGCTCCCACAGCCCGGCGTCCGCGGGCAACGGGACCGCGCAGCCACCGGCGCCGGGCCGCGCCGCCGCCATCGCCCAGGCCAGGACGTCGGCCGCCGCCACCGGGCGGCCCAGCCGCTCCGTGAGCAGCGCGGTCAGGCCGGGCGCGAGGTTCGGTTCGTGGCCGCCGGGGCGCCTGTGGAGCGGGCGGATCCGTCCGCCGCGGCCGGACGGTGACCGTCCGTCGGGCAGCACCGCCGTGCACAGCAGCGGCGGGTCGCTGCCGCGCGGCGGTGCGGTCCACTCCACGACGTAGAGCTGCCGGTCGTCGGCGACCCGCCACAGCTCCGGCCGGGCCGCGTCGAGCAGCCGGTGGTCGGGCAGCAGCCACCGCAGGTCGTGGCCGCCGTGGGCGTACCGCACCGGCTCGGGGCAGCGGCCCGCGGCGTCCGCCAGCGAACCGGTCGCGGTGGCCTGACCGGGCAGCTGCCCGACGGCGGTGTGCAGCGTCCGGGCGCGCGAGGGGCGGAGCAGCCGGGCGCGTTCGGCCGCGTCACCGGCGGCGACCAGCGCGTTCCAGCGGCGGCGCAGCGCCGCCGGATCGGGGCCGGTGACCCAGGCGCGGCCGGGCCGCAGCGGCGGCACCGACCAGGGCAGCAGATCGGACAGCAGTGGCGCGTCCTGCTTCGCCGTCACACCAAGCCCCTTCCGGACCGTTCGGCCGACCCCGGCATCGTAGGACGTGGCGGCGGACTCCCGCCCCGGGCCCCGGTGCCCCCCGCGCGCGGGGCGGATGCCAGAAGCTGAACGCGGGGTTCCGCCGGGTGGTCCCGGCAGGTACGGTCCTCGCCGTGCGCCCGGCGGACGTGCGGGAGTGCCGTGCCCGGCCGGGCACGGAGGAGGAACGCCCATGACGGACACCGCCGTCGCCGGTGTACGGACCGCCGCCCGGCTCGACCGGCTGCCGCCGACGCGCCGCCACCGCAGAATGACGCTGATCGTCGGCGTCGGCGCCTTCTTCGACCTGTACGAGATCTTCCTCGGCGGGGTGCTCGCCGCCGTCCTCGCCGAGAAGTGGGGCCTGGGGCACACCGCGAAGTCCTGGGTGATCGCCGCCGGATTTCTCGGGATGTTCGCCGGCGCCAACGTCCTGTCGGTCCTGGCCGACCGCCTCGGGCGGCGCCGGATGTTCCTCGTCAACCTCGGCGCGTACTCCCTCTTCTCGCTGCTGTCCGCCTTCGCCCCGGACCTCGGGACGCTGCTCGCGCTGCGGTTCCTCGCGGGGCTCGGGCTCGGCGCCGAACTGGTGCTGGTCGACACCTACCTCGCGGAGCTGCTGCCCCGTGCGGTCCGCGGCCGCTACCTCGCGTACGCGTACACCGTCGGCTTCCTGGGCGTCCCGGTCGCGGCGCTGCTCGGTGCCCGGCTGGTCGCCGGTGAGCAGCTGCTGGGCATCGACGGCTGGCGCTGGCTGCTGATCGCGGGCGCGCTGGGCGCCGCCTTCCTCCAGGTGATGCGGCGCGGTCTGCCCGAATCGCCGCGCTGGCTCGCCGTCCGGGGCCGGGAGGCGGAGGCCGAGACGATCGTGCGGCAACTGGAGGACGAGGCGGCGGCCGAGTACGGCGGGACGCTGCCGTCGGTGCCGGAGACGGCGGACGTACCGGAGCGGCGGGTGCCGCTGGGGGAGATGTTCCGCGGCACCTACCGGCGGCGGACCGTCATGTGGTGGATCTTCCAGGTGCTGCAGACCGTCGGCTACTACGGCTTCGGCTCGCTGGCGCCGGTCGTGCTGACCGCCAAGGGCCACACCGTCACCGACTCGCTGTTCTACGCGGCGCTCAGCTACTGCGGCTACCCGCTGGGCTCCGCCCTCTCCGTCCCGCTGATCGACCGGATCGAGCGCCGCACACTGATCATCGTCTCCGCGCTGGGCATCGCCGGCTCCGGGCTGGCCTTCGGCTTCGCCTCCTCGACCTGGGCGATCGTCGCCTTCGGCGTTCTGCTGACGGTGTGCAGCAACGTCTTCTCCAACGCCTTCCACGTCTACCAGACGGAGATCTTCCCGACCGGACTGCGCTCCAGCGCCATCGGCATCGCGTACTCGCTGTCCCGGCTGACGTCGGTGGTGCTGCCGTTCGTCGCGCTGGGCGTCCTCGCCGATCTGGGACCGGCGGGTGTGTTCACCGGCTCGGCGGCGCTGATGGTGCTGCTCTGCCTGGACGTGGCGCTGCTCGGCCCGCGGACCACCGGCCGCAGCCTGGAGCGCATCTGACGTCCGGGCGGCGCCCGGTCAGTCGGCGTCCAGGGTGACGGTGAAGGAGAACCGGTCGCCGCGGTAGTGGATGTGGGTGACGTCGACCGCCCGGCCCGACTCGTCGTAGGTGACGCCGGTGTAGTGCAGGATCGGGCTGAGCAGCGGCACCCGCAGCAGCCGGGCGGTCTCCGGGTCGGCGAGCCGCGCCTCGACGGTGTCGGTGATCCGGCTGATGCGCACGCCGATGGTGTCCCGCAGCACCTTCGTCATCGGCCGGTGCGCCAGGTCGGCCGGGTCGATGCGGGCGGCGACCTCGGGGTGGACGTAGTTGCGGGCGTGGTTGGTCGGCTCGCCGCTCTCCTCGTCGCTGCGCAGCCGGACGTACCCGGCGACCTCCCGCAACCCGGGGAAGAACTCCGCGAGTTCCGGAGGTACGGGGACCGGCCCGTGCTCCAGCAGCCGGGAGGTCATCCCGGACTGCTGGGCCACGATCGCGTCCACCGAACCGAGCAGCCGCACCGGGGCGCCGCGCCGGGCGCTCGGCTCGATGAATGTGCCGCGCCGCCGGTGCCGGCTGATCAGCCCCTCCGTCTCCAGCTCCTTCAGCGCCTGGCGCATGGTCAGCACGCTGACGCCGTAGTGCGCGGCGAGGGCGTCCTCGGTCGGCAGCCGCAGCGGCGCCTCGGGGGAGCGTCCCAGTATGGAGGCGCGCAGCGACTGCGAAACCTGGTACCACAGGGGCAGTTTGCGGTTCAGCGCGAGCGAGTCGGGTGCGAAGGTCGTCACAGGGCGTTCCCCGGTGTCACGGGCGGAAGTGGCGCTGGAGACCCTGCCATACGTCGTCGTAGCCGCGCTGCAGGTGGTCGGCGTCCTTGGCCTGATCGGTCAGCGTCAGCGGCCAGCGGGTCTCGAACATGAAGGCAAGCCCGTCGTCGATCTTCTGCGGCGCCAGCTCCGCGGCGCCGGCCCGCTCGAACGTCTCCCGGTCCGGTCCGTGCGCCGACATCATGTTGTGCAGCGAGCCGCCGCCGGGCACGAACCCGCCCCGCCCGCCGGCCTTGGCGTCGTAGGCGCCCTCGATCAGGCCCATGTACTCCGTCATCACGTTGCGGTGGAAGTACGGCGGCCGGAAGGTGTCCTCGCCGACCAGCCAGCGCGGTGCGAAGACCACGAAGTCCACCCCGGCCAGCCCCGGGGTGTCGGACGGCGAGGTGAGGACGGTGAAGATCGACGGGTCCGGGTGGTCGTAGCTGATCGACCCGATGACGTTGAAGCGGCGCAGGTCGTAGACGTACGGGACGTGGTTGCCGTGCCAGGCGACGACGTCGAGCGGCGAGTGGTCGTAGGTGGCGCTCCAGAGGTTGCCGCAGAACTTGTTGATCACCTCGACGGGCCGTTCGGTGTCCTCGTACGCGGCGACCGGGGCGCGGAAGTCCCGGGCGTTGGCGAGGCCGTTGGCGCCGATCGGGCCGAGGTCGGGGAGCTGGAAGGGGCGGCCGTAGTTCTCGCAGACGTAGCCGCGGGCGTGCGGGCCGGTCAGTACGGCGCGGAAGCGGACGCCGCGGGGGATCAGCGCGACCTCGCCCGGTGCGGCGCGCAGCACGCCGAACTCCGTGTGCAGCAGCAGCGCGCCGCTCTCCGGCACGATCAGCAGTTCGCCGTCGGCGTCGCCGAACACCCGGTCCGTCATGGAGGAGTTGGCGTGATACAGATGCACCGCCATACCGGTGCGCTGCGTCACGTCGCCGTTGCCGCCGAGCGTCCACAGGCCGTCCACGAAGTCGGTCGGCTCCTGCGGCCCGGGCAGCGGGTCCCAGCGCAGCCGGTTGGGGTCCGGCACGCAGTCGGTGAACGGCGCGGAGCGCACCCCGCGCCGGGCGATGCGGGTGTACGGCGGATGGGCGGCCGAGGGGCGGATGCGGTAGAGCCACGACCGGTGGTTGTGGTCGCGCGGTTCGGTGAACGCGGAGCCGCTGAGCTGCTCGGCGTAGAGGCCCAGGGGCGCGCGCTGCGGGGAGTTGCGGCCCTCGGGCAGTGCGCCGGGCACCGCCTCGGAGCTGTGTTCGTTCCCGAATCCGGTGAGGTACGCGAGGGTCGGCTCCCCGGCCGTCGCGCCCGTCCGCTCCGTGCCCGTACCTGTCATCGCACGCTCCCGCCGCTCAGGGAATCCTGGAATCCTATGGGGAACCTTAGGATTGGCGGGGAGGGGCGTCAACGGAGACTCCCGGCCGGGGTGGCCGGATCCGGTCTTCCTGCACCTCCGGCGGCCCGTCACCCGCCGCCGTGTGCGGCCATCCGGGTGACTTCCGGTCACCTCGCGGCTCGCCGGGCAGGATGGAGGGGTGCAGCAGCCCACCCCGCTCCGCCGCGTCCCCGTCCAGCGCCGCAGTGCCCAGCGCCTGGCCCGCATCCTCGACGCCTGCGCCGAGGAGCTGGAGGAGGGCGGTTACGAGGGCCTGAGTACCCGCGCCGTCGCCGGGCGCGCCGGGGTGCCGATCGGCTCCGTCTACCGCTTCTTCCCCCACAAGCGCGCCATGGCCGAGGCGCTCGCCGGGCGCAACCTCGACGCCTACGCCGACCGCATCACGGCCCGGCTGGCAGCCCCGGACGCCCCCGGCGGCTGGCGCGGCGCGATGGACGCGGTCGTCGACGAGTACCTCGCCATGAAGCGGACGGTCCCGGGCTTCGCGCTCGTCGAGTTCACCGTCCCGGCGCCGCGCGACTCCCGCCAGGCCAACCACGCGGTCGCCGACCGTCTCCTGGGGCTGCTCGCCGCGCCCCTCGCGCTGGACGCCACCGACGCACGGCTGCGCACCGCCTTCCTCGTCGGCGTCGAGGCGGCCGACTCCCTCCTCCAACTCGCCTTCCGGGTCGCCCCCGAGGGTGATCCGGGCATCGTCACCGAGACGAAGGAGCTGCTGCGCAGCTACCTGGCCCGGTATCTCGACGGGTGAGCCGGCGCCGGTCCGGCGCCGCGCGGGCGGCCCGGGGGAAGCGGTCGCCCTGGCCCCGCTCCGGCCCAGGTATCCGTTTCACCCTCGTGACCTGAGAACCGGCGGCGCCCCGGCACCGGAGCGCCGGGGCTGAGCCCGCCCCGCCGTCCGTCAGGCCGCCGCGGCGACCGGCGTCGGCGCGCCGTCCGCGGTGTCGGCGGGCGCCGCCGCGTCCGGGCGGCGCAGCCGCGGGAAGACCGGGGCGGCGACCAGGAAGACCAGCGAGACGAGGACGAACGGCCAGGTGAAGGTGTGGCCGCCGGACGGGGCGAAGAGCGCCGCCATCGCCGAGCTGAGGCACGTCGCGGTGGCCGCCGCGACCACCGCGTACCCCAGGCTCCAGGCGTCGGCGACGAGGAACACCCCGCACAGCGCCATCGTCACCAGCACCGCGTTGTACCCCATGGTGCCCTCGGCGACATCCGCGGCGGGCGCGCCCAGCGCCCAGGCGGTGAAGATGCCCACCACGCTGCCGATGCAGGCCATCACCCCGGCCCGGCGGCTGGCCACGAAGATGCCGACGAGGAAGATCAGGCCCACGTACCACTGCGGCATGAAGAAGATCTGCGCGAAGTCGGCGAAGAAGGCGTGCCACAGATCGGTCCAGCTGAGCGTGGTGGGACCGCCCGCCGGGTGGGTCAGCGCGGCGAGTCCCTCGCCGTTGTGCCAGATCCGCTCGAAGCCGGGCGCCGCGATCGTCATGGAGCTGGCCATCAGGCAGTACGGCAGGGTGAACGTCGGCAGGTCCCAGGTCGACAGGACCCGGGAGGCGGCGCCGGTGACGACGGTGACCACCGCGCTCCCGGCGAGCGCGAGCAGCGCCGTGGAGAGGTGGCCGGCGCCGAGGAAGACGGCGAAACCGACCGCGACCAGGCAGGCGTTGAAGCCCTCCAAACCGGCGGTGATCCGGTCCCGGGCGACGCCCAGCAGTCGCGCGGTCGCGGTGCCGACCGCGGTGCCGAGCAGGCCGTAGACGCCGTACTGCCAGCCGGAGGCGAAGAGTGCGACGGCGAAGATCGCGCCGGTGAGGGCGTGGGGCAGGAAGTCGACCTGCGCCTGGCCGCGCAGCACCGCCAGCACGAAGTTCCACAGCTTGCCGAGGGGCGCCGCCTCCGGTTGCGGTGCGGCCCCCTCCTTCGTGTCCCGCTGACCCACGATGCCTCCAAGTGCCCGAAATGCCCCTGCCGGTCAGAGGCTGGTGCACTCTACATCTATGGGCTGTGCGGGCCGGGCCGAGGGGGCGCGTCCGGTACGGAACGGCTGCCGGCCCCCGGGCCCACCTGCGGATGGTGCAGCGCCAGCCCGTCGACCAGCGCCAGCAGCCCGGCCTCGAACGCGCCCTCGTCCACCCGGCGTCGGTGCTCCGCCAGCAGATGGGCCTGGCCGAGGTGAGGGTAGGTGTCGGGGTCGTACGCGCCGGGATCGTCGACGAAGCCGCGGGCGAACGAGCCGAGCGCGGAACCGGCCACGAAGTAGCGGACCATCGCGCAGACCCGGGTCGCCTGGGCCGGTGGCCATCCCGCGTCGACCAGCCCGCCGAACGCCGCGTCCGCCATCCTCAGACCGGCCGGACGGCGGCCGGGCCCCTGCGCGAGGAACGGCACGATGTGCGGATGCGCGGCGAGCGCGGCGCGGTAGGAACGGGCCCAGCCCAGCAGCCCGGTCCGCCAGTCACCGTCCGCGAAGGCGGTGACGTCGACCTGCGCGATGACCGTGTCGGCCACCGCGTCGAGCAGTGCGTCCTTGGTGGGGAAGTGGTTGTAGAGGGACGGGCCGCTCACCCCCAGCTCGGCGGCGAGCCGTCGGGTGGAGAGGGCCGCCAGCCCTTCCGCGTCGATGAGCGCCAACGCCGCGTCGACGATCCGGGCGCGGCTCAGCAGAGGCTTGCGGGGGCGGGCCATGCGCCCATGGTACGAGGCCGCCCCGCCGCTGACCGGCGGCGCCGACCGGCATCGCGGGCCGCCCCACGACGCCCCGCGGACATGTGCTAAGCGTCCGCTCACCCGCGCGGTAAGGTGTGCGGTCCGTCCGTGGAGGGTCCGTGGCGGAGGAGAAGCGGGGTGTGCGATGGATGCGGAGGCACGGGAGGCGGCGGGCGCCGGCGACGAGTGGGCCGATGTGACCCCGGACGCCGCGCGGCGCCTGGTCCGCGCCGCCGTCGAGGCGTTCGCCGAACGCGGCTACCACGCGACCACCACCCGCGACATCGCGGGCCGCGCCGGAATGAGCCCCGCCGCGCTCTACATCCACTACCGGACGAAGGAAGAACTGCTCTACCGCATCAGCGGCATCGGCCACGAGAAGGCGCTCGCCATCATGGGCGAGGCCGCCGCGGCCGACGGCAGCGCCGCCGAACGGCTCGCCGGAGCCGTCCGCACCTTCGTCCGCTGGCACGCCGAGCACCACACCACCGCCCGGGTCATCCAGTACGAACTCCAGGCGCTCGGCCCGGAGCACTACGCCGAGATCACCGCGCTGCGCCGCCGTACCGACCGGCTGCTGCGCCAGATCATCCAGGACGGCGCGGACTCCGGCGAGTTCCGCGCCGACGACGTCCCCGGCACCACCCTCGCCGTGCTGTCGCTCTGCGTGGACGTCGCCCGCTGGTTCACCGCCGACGGCCGCCGCACCCCCGACGAGGTCGGCGTCCTCTACGCGGGGCTGGTGCTGCGGATGGTGGGCGCGGAGGTGGCGTGACGGCCTCGGGGTGACGGGCCCGGTGATACGGGCCCCGGGACACGGTGTCCCGGGGTGACGGGCGGTGCGGCGTGCGCGGGTCGGGCGCCGTGCGCTCCCCGTGCCGCCGCACCCGGCCCGGGCTGGCGCAGCTAGGCCCCGCTCGGTCTCGCCCGGCCCGGTCCGGGCTCCGGCTCAGAAGGTGAACCGGCTGACCGACTCCGCCACACACACCGGCTTGCTGCCACCCTCGCGTTCGATCGTCACCGCCGTCGTCAGCTGCACCCCGCCGGGCACCTCCGTGACCTCCGCGATCCGCGCGGTGGCCCGCACCCGCGAGCCGACCGGCACGGGCGCGGGGAAACGGACCTTGTTGGTGCCGTAGTTGATGCCCATCGCGACGTTGTCGACCCGCATCAGCTGCGGGACGAGGGCGGGCAGCAGCGACAGTGTCAGATAGCCGTGCGCGATGGTGGTGCCGAACGGACCGGCCGCCGCCTTCTCCGCGTCGACATGGATCCACTGGTGATCGCCGGTGGCCTCGGCGAACCGGTCGATCCGCCGCTGATCGATCTCCAGCCAGTCGCTGGGACCCAGCTCCTCGCCGACCGCGGCCCGCAGCTCGTCGAGCGATCCGAACACCCGGGGCTCAGCCATCCTGTCCGCCTCCTGAAGTTTCCCGCGCCGCCGGACCGCGCCCTGCCGGACGCCCGTCGCCGCTGACCGTGCACTGCCTGATCCATGCGCTAAGCGCTTGCTCAGCATGCGGAGTGTGCGTGCCGCTGTCAACGGAACGGCGGAGGCCGGGCCGGGTTCGGCGGGGTGGCGCGCGGCCGGGCCGGGCGGACGACGTCGGGCCGCGGGACGCGTCCGGCGGCGGGTACGCGGCCGGCCCGGGCGCCCTGGTCCGGCAGGGGCCCGGCGGAGGGCCGCCCGGGACCGGTTCACTCCGCCTAGGCTGAGCCCGTGCCCCAGCTTCCCTTCAAGGTCCATGAACTCACCGTCGGCCAGCTCTCCGCGCGCAGCGGCGCCGCCGTCTCCGCACTGCACTTCTACGAGACCAAGGGCCTGATCACCAGCACCCGCACGGCCGGTAACCAGCGCCGCTACACCCGCGACACCCTGCGCCGCGTCGCCTTCGTACGCGCCGCCCAGCGGGTCGGCATCCCCCTCGCGGTGATCCGGGACGCCCTCGCCGAACTCCCCGACGAACGCACCCCCAATCGCGACGACTGGGCCCGCCTCTCCGAGGCATGGCGCGCCGAACTCGACGAACGCATCGGCCAACTCGTCGACCTCCGTGACCATCTGACCGACTGCATCGGCTGCGGCTGCCTCTCCCTGGAGCGCTGCGCCCTCTCCAACCCGTACGACAACCTCGGCCAACAGGGCCCCGGCGCCCAGCGGTTGCGGGTGGACCGGGGGACGCCCGCGCCGGGAGCACCGTCCGGCGGCGCCGCGGGCGGCTGCGCGGACGGTGCCCCGGGGCGGTGCGAGCCGGGGGAGGGAACGGCGGGGTGAGACCGTGCCCGGGCCGGGCGGCCCCGGCGCGGCGAGGGCTGCGCCCGCGTCACCGGGTGCGGCCCTCGCGAGCGGGTGTCTCACCAGATCGCCGGCTTCCGCCCCGCCCAGGGGCGAGCGCTCTCCAGCTGCGCCGACACCGCTATCAGCCCGGCCTCCTCGCCGTACCGCCCCGCCAGCATCACGCCGACGGGCAGGCCCTCGGGGGTCTGGTGGAGCGGGAGGCTGACCGCCGGTTGGCCGGTGGTGTTGTAGAGGGCGGTGAAGGGGGTGTACGCGCTGATGGCGGCGAACTCCGCCTCGGGGTCGCCGTCGTTGCGCAGTTCACCGATCTTCGGCGGGGGCATCGCGGTCGTGGGGGAGAGGAGGAGGTCGTAGCCGCCGGGCGGCATCAGCACATCGGCGACGGTCTGGCCGACCTGCTGCAGGGCGTAGAGGGACGCGGCGAACTCCGGGCCGGAGACCGCGGCGCCGCGGTCGCGCAGATGGCGGGTGAGCGGCATCAGCAGTTCCTCGCGGCCGGGCGGCACGGGGCGGTTCGCGGCGGTCACCGACCAGATGCGGCTGAAGTGGGCGGGGAGGGCGTCGTCGGTGGGCAGCGACACCTCCTCGACGTGGTGGCCGAGGCCGCTGAGCAGCGCCGCGGTGTCGGCGACCGCCCGCCGGCACTCCTCGTGGACCTCGGCGCCCGGCATCGGCGCCCCGGTCAGGACGCCGATCCGCAGCCGCCCGGGATCGCGCCCCACGTATGCGGAGAACGTCTCGCCCGGCGGCAGGGCGGGCGCGGTGAAGGTGTCCCCCGGCATCGGTCCGGCCAGGACGTCGAGGAGCGCCGCGGCGTCGGCGACCGTGCGGGCCAGCGGGCCGGAGGTGCTCAGGCCCGTGACATCGCGGAGGACCGGGCCGGGACTGACCCGCCCGCGGCTGGGCTTGAGGCCGAACAGGCCGCACGCCGCGGCGGGGATGCGGATCGAGCCGCCGCCGTCCGAGGCGTGGGCGAGCGGCGCCAGCCCGGCGGCGACGGCGGCGCCCGCCCCGCCGCTGGAGCCGCCCGCCGACCGGTCGAGGTCCCACGGGGTGCGGGCCGGGGGCCCGAGTCTGTTCTCGGTGTAGCAGGGCAGGCCGAACTCGGGGGTGTTGGTCTTGCCGAGCAGGACGGTGCCGGCGGCGCGGAGCAGCGTGACGACATGGTCGTCGACGGGGGCCGTCCGGTCGTCCAGGGCGAGTGAGCCCATGGTGCAGCGCACCCCGGCGACCTGGTTGAGGTCCTTCACCGGCACCGGGACGCCGTGCAGCGGCGGCAGCGGGCGGTCCTCACGCCGGGCGGCGGTGGCGGTCCGCTCCGCCTCCGCCGCCTGCTCACGGGCGATCTCCGGGGTGCGGGTGAGGAACGCCCCGACGGTGTCGTCGAGCCGCTCGATGCGGTCGAGGTAGTGCTCGGTCAGCTCGACGGGGGAGAGGTCGCCCGCCCTGATGGCGCGGGCCTGTGCGAGGGCGGTGAGATCGTGCAGTTCGGCCATGGTGTTCCCCTTCTGGGCCGTGCCGCGGGCCCGCGCGCCGTGCGGCGCGGATGGACGAGGGTGCGGCTGTCGGTGGGTGGTGCCGCCGGCCTGTGGCGCCGGCGGGGGCGGCTTCCGCCGTGACTCAGTCGCCGGGAGCGGCGTCCGGGGAGCCGCTGGGGGTGCCGCCGTCGGATATCGCCTCCCGGGCGGTGCCCGGAGCGGAGCCCCCGCCCGCCCGCGGTACGCCCGAGGGCGTCTCGATCGCCGCCAACTCCATTGCTGCGGCGACGAGTCCGGCGTTGTCCCGGGCCGGGGTGGCGTCCGGCAGCAGCAGGGTGTCCTCGATGCCGATCCGGGTGGCCAGGCCCAGGCGGAGCGCCAGCCGCAGCACCGGCCAGGCGCCGCCCTCCTCGCCGTGCAGCAGCACCGGGCGGCCGTGCCGGGCGGCGCCGAGCGCGGCCAGCAACCGCCGGGCCGTGGCCGGGGCCGTCGCCGCATCGGTGTCGGTGACCTCGGCCAGCACCCGCAGCACCCGCGGGCGCAGCGGCGAGCGGGCGAAGCGCGCGGCGCCGGCGGTGCCGGACCAGATCCCGGCCTCCACCGCCACGCCCCGGGCGAGCAGTGCGGCGGCCACCTGCTCGGCGCCGGGCTCGTGCCAGTTGACCGAGGCGTGGTCGGGCAGCAGCGGCCAGGAGCGTATCCGCGCCACCCGCCGTGCCGGATCGGGCTCGGCCCACGCGCCCGTCGTCACCCCGACCGGGACGGACACGGCCGCGCGGACCGCCTCCAGGACCGGAGTGACCACCCGGGGCGAGAGCGAGTCCTGCCCGCAGGGGGTCTTGGGGTGGACGTGGACGGAGGTGGCCCCGGCCGCCACCGCCCGCCGCGCGGCCTCGGCCAGCGCGGCCGGCGACAGCGGCACCGCGGCCGAATCCGCCGCGGTGCGGGCTCCGTTGAGAGCGACCTGAGTCATGCCCCGATGCTGGCACAGGGGTCTGACAACGCCTGTGGAGGGTGCGAACTCCGCGCGGGGAAAGGAGTGTTCGGGCAGCCGGTGAGGCATCGAGACATGTGCCGGTCCGGCTCCCTCTCTCCCCCGAACGGGCCCCCTTCGCCGGCTGTGCCCGTCAGGGGCGCACCGGCGAGACCACCCGGACGAAGAGACGACGGCCGTCATCACCCTCCGGAAGGCCGACCACGAGAAGCCCGGACACGAGAAGCCCCAACCGCACTGCCGTGAGCGGACGCGCAGGTGAGCGAAGCCGACGCAGTCCCAGGCACCTGAAACCAGGCAGGTGATATCAAGCAGGTGAATGCAGGCAGCGGGCGCCCGGCACCCGCCGGGCGCCCGCTGCGCGTGAAGCATCGCCACCACGACCGGCCCGCCGGTCCGTCCGCACCGGCCGCGCATCCCGCCGCGAGAGAGCCGCGTACACCGGCATCGGGTCGGGCGCCCGATTCAGCACGCTGTCTTGTCGAGGAGCGGCACGGCGGCCGGGGGGATCACGCCGCAGTCCGCGCAGACCGGTCCGGCGGCGCGGCGGTCCGTGTCGGTGAGCGGGCGGAAGCGGGTGGAGCTGCACACCGGGCAGTCGTGCCGGAGCCGTCCGGACTCCATCGCCGCGATGACGGTGCGCAGTACCGCCGCGAGGGGCGCCGCCGGGTGCCGGTGCGGCGCCGCGCACGGCACGATCTCGCAGCCGCCCCGGGTGCGCCGGTGCCAGGCGTCGAGCGCGCCGGGCTGCCGGATGCCGTCCCGCTTCTCCCGGCGGCGCCGCGCGACGCACTCCGCCTCGTACGCCAGCCAGAGGGCGCGGGCCTCCTCCAGTTCGGCGAGGGCGGCGAGCAGGCGTGCGGGGTCGGGGTTCCGGTCCTGCGGGGCGATCCCGGCCCGGGTGCACAGGTGGTGCCAGGTGGCGCGGTGCCCGTAGGGGGCGAAGCGCTCCAGGCATTTGCGCAGGGCGGTGCGGCGCCGTGTGGCGAGGAGCCGCGGATCGCGGACCTGTGCGGCGAAAGCTCTGAAACCGGCCATATTCATCCCACCTCCGTGGGGAGGACCCGACTGGACACGGAAGGGACGCACCGGAAGGCCGCCCGGATCCCTCGAATTTTCTTGCGGTTCCCCGGTGTGGGGCGGCAGGGGTGGTGGTCGTCGGGGGTGTCCGGTGAGGGATACGAAAAGGTGACTGTTGTTCATCTTCCCGTGGGGAGGTAACCAGCGGTAACGTCCGGCCCCACCCGCCTCCCGAGGAGCAGGAATGCGACGACGTACCGGAAGGCTCAGGACCGCCGCCGCGGCAGCCCTGTTCGCCTTGGGTGCCACGCTCTTGGCACCGCCCCCCATCGCGACCGCCGCCGACGGTCCCGAGGACTCCGACTACTGCCAGGGCCAGTGCGCCGACATCCTGCCGCCGGGTGCGACGGGCAACGCCACCCTCGCCGACATCCTGGCGAGCAAGGTCTTCGGCACCCACCCCAAGCACTCCGACGACCAACTCGCCCCGTACGGCGCCCTGGCGAGCGGCTACAGGTCGCTCACCGACGACACCCTGACCGACTTCTTCAACGACTCCTCCTTCGGCGTGCCCAAGGACCAGGTCGACAAGGTCACCGCGCCGCGTGACGACGTCACCATCACCCGGGACAAGAAGACCGGCATCCCGCACATCAAGGGCACCACCCGCTACGGCACCGAGTTCGGCGCGGGCTACGCCGCAGGCCAGGACCGGCTGTGGCTGATGGACCTCTTCCGGCACATCGGACGCGGCGAGCTGACCTCGTTCGCCGGCGGCGCCCTCGCCAACCAGGGCCTGGAGCAGGAGTTCTGGCCCCAGGCGCCGTACACCGAGGCCGATCTCCAGGCGCAGGTCGACCGGATCCGTGACACCAACGGGGCCCGCGGCAAGCAGGCCATGGACGACGCCCAGGCGTACGTCGACGGCATCAACGCCTACCGCGAACAGTCGAAGAACGGCCGGTACTTCCCCGGCGAGTACGTGCTCACCGGCCATGTCGACGCGATCACCAACGCCGGGGAGATCCAGCCCTTCAAGCTCACCGACCTGATCGCCCTCGCCTCCGTCGTCGGCGGGCTCTTCGGCAACGGCGGCGGCGGCGAGGTGCCGTCGGCCCTCGCACTGCTCTCCGCGCAGCAGAAGTACGGCGTCGAGAAGGGCACCGCGCTCTGGGAGTCCTTCCGCGAGCGCAACGACCCCGAGGCCACCAAGACCCTCCACGACGGCCAGAGCTTCCCGTACGCGGTCAAGCCCGCCGAGGCCGAGGGCACCGCGCTGCCGGACGCCGGATCGGTCACCGCCGAACCGCTGGTGTACGACCGCAGCGGCGCGGCGGGCGTCAAGAAGCCCGCACAGGAGCCGGTCGAGGCGCCCGCCAAGTACCGGAAGCTGGAGGGGCTGTTCAAGGACGGTGTGCTGCCCAAGGGCGCCTTCGACCCGACCCAGCACCGCGGCATGTCCAACGCGCTGCTGGTCTCCGGCAAGCGCACCGCCAGCGGCCACCCGGTCGCCGTCTTCGGCCCGCAGACCGGCTACTTCGCCCCGCAGCTGCTGATGCTCCAGGAGATCCAGGGGCCGGGCATCAGCGCCCGTGGCGCCTCCTTCGCCGGCGTCGGCATGTACATCCAGCTGGGCCGCGGCCAGGACTACGCCTGGAGCGCCACCTCCGCCGGACAGGACATCACCGACACCTACGCCGTCGACCTCTGCAACACCGACGGCTCCCCGGCCACCAAGGACTCGGTCGCCTACCGCTACCACGGTGAGTGCGTGCCGATGGAGAAGCTGGAGCGGACCAACTCCTGGAAGCCGACGATCGCCGACCCGACGGCCGCCGGCTCGTACCGGATGCAGGTCTTCCGCACCAAGTACGGCACCGTCACCCACCGCGCCACCATCGGCGGCAAGCCCGTCGCCTATACGGCGCTGCGCTCCACCTACCGCCACGAGGCCGATTCCATCATCGGCTTCCAGATGCTCAACGACCCCTCGTACGTGCATGACGCGCAGTCGTTCCAGCAGGCCGCGCAGCACATCGGCTACGCCTTCAACTGGTTCTACGCCGACTCCCGCGACATCGCGTACTACAACAGCGGCCTCAACCCCGTCCGCAACCCGAAGGTCGACCCGGCGCTGCCGATCAAGGCGGAACCGCAGTACGAGTGGCGCGGCTACCGGCCGGAGAACAACCTCACCGACTACACCCCGCCCGCCGAGCATCCGCAGTCGGTCAACCAGGACTACTACGTCTCCTGGAACAACAAGCAGGCCGCCGACTACGACTCGGCGGGCTTCGGCAACGGCCCGGTGCACCGCGCCGACCTCCTCGACGACCGGGTCGCGGCGCTCACCGCCGAGGGCGGCGTCACCCGCGCCTCGCTGACCCGGGCGATGTCCGAGGCGGCCGTCACCGATCTGCGCGGCGAGGACGTGCTGCCCGAGCTGCTGCGGGTGCTGCAGAGCGAGCCGGTCACCGATCCGCAGCTCAAGAAGGCGGTGCAGCAGCTCGACTCGTGGCGCCGGGACGGCTCCCAGCGCCGGGAGACCGCCGCCGGATCGCACACCTACACCCACCCCGACGCGGTCCGGCTGCTGGACGCCTGGTGGCCGCTGCTGGTCAAGGGCGCCTTCGCGCCGGAGCTGGGCGGCGACCTCTACAAGGCGCTCACCGCCAACCTCGC
Source organism: Streptomyces sp. NPDC014733 (assembly GCF_043083385.1). Lineage (NCBI taxonomy): Bacteria > Bacillati > Actinomycetota > Actinomycetes > Kitasatosporales > Streptomycetaceae > Streptomyces > Streptomyces sp. NPDC014733. The sequence goes on from NZ_JBIBYO010000003.1 coordinate 121,188, forward strand.
GGTCGACGAGTCGCCGTCGGCGGGCCACGGCCCGACCGGGGCGCACGCCGGATCGGCGTTCCAGTACGGCTGGTGGAGCTATGTCGACAAGGACCTGCGTACGGTCCTCGGAGACAAGGTGCAGGCGCCGCTGGCCCGGCCGTTCTGCGGCAAGGGCGACCTCTCCGCCTGCCGGGACACCCTCCTCGACACGCTGCGCGAGGCGACCGGGAAGACGGGCGAGCAGGTCTACCCGGGCGACGACAGCTGCAAGGCCGGCGACCAGTGGTGCTCCGACGCGATCATCCACCGTGCCGTGGGCGGTCTGACCCACACCGCGATCAGCTGGCAGAACCGTCCCACCTACCAGCAGGTGGTGGAGTTCCCCGCGCACCGCTGACCCGCGGGCGCACACACGGCGGACGCCGGTCCGGGGCACGTGCCCCGGACCGGCGTCCGCCGTGTGTGGCTCAGCCCAGGTCGCGGTTGCGGGTCTCCGGCAGCGCCAGCACACACAGCAGGGAGACCACGGCCGTCGCGCTGACGTACCAGCCCACCGACGCGGAGCCGAACGCCGGCTGGAGGCGGGTGGCGATCAGCGGGGAGACCGCACCGCCCAGCACGCCGCCCAGGTTGTAGGCGAGCGAGGCGCCCGAGTACCGCACGGTGGCGCCGAACAGCTCGGGCAGATACGCGCCCATCGGCCCGTACACCACGCCCATGCAGAACAGCGCGCCGCCGATGCCGAGGGCGATCAGCACCGGCTGCCCGGTGTCCAGCAAGGGGAAGAGCACCAGCCCCCACACCACGGCCAGCCCGGTGCCGGCGAGGACGAGCTTGCGCCGTCCGGCGCCGTCCGAGCGGGTCGCGGCCAGCCACGTCCCCGCGGCGAGGAAGAGACAGGCGACCAGCGACAGACCCAGCATCGTGTTCCGCGAGATGCCGAGGGTGCCGGTGGTGTAAGCGAGGCAGTAGGTCGTCGCCGTGTAGAAGAGGCCGTACGCGATGATCATGCCGCCGGCGCCGAGCAGCAGCTCCTTGGGGTGGCGCCGGAGGACGTCGAGCGCCGGGACCCGCCCGGCCTCCTGTGCCGCCCGCACCTTCGCGAAGACCGGCGTCTCACTGATCTTCAGCCGGACGAACAGCCCGACGCCGACCAGCAGGAACGACAGCAGGAACGGCACCCGCCAGCCCCAGGACCGGAACGCCGCGTCGTCCAGGACCGCCGACAGCAGCCAGAACACGCCGGTCGCCGCGAAGAACCCGACGGACGGACCCAGTTGCGGGAACGCCGCGTACAGCCCGCGGCGCCGCTTCGGCGCGTGCTCGACGGCGAGCAGCGCCGCGCCGCCCCATTCGCCGCCCAGCCCGATGCCCTGCACGAAGCGGAGCAGCACCAGCAGCAGCGGTGCCCAGATGCCGAGCGTGGCGTAGCCGGGCAGCAGACCGACGAACGCCGTCGACAGGCCCATCATCAGCAGCGATGCCACCAGGACGGACTTGCGGCCGATCCGGTCGCCGAAGTGCCCGAAGATCAGCGAGCCCAGGGGCCGGGCGGCGAACGCCACCGCGTAGGTGGAGAACGACGCGAGGGTGGCGTTCACCGGGTCGAGTCCCGGGAAGAAGGCGTCGTTGAGGACGAGGGCGGCGGCGGTGCCGTAGATGTAGAAGTCGTAGAACTCGATGGCCGTGCCGATGAAGGACGCCACCGCCACCCGGCGCAGGCTCTCCCCGCCGCCCTCCGGGGTGGCCGCGGCGTCCGCCGTCTCCGGCCCGTTCTTCACTGGTCTCGTATCGCTTCGCACGAGCCGCATGCTCTTGGCCGGCATGACGTGTAGTCAATAGATGGAATGCGGCGTCTCGAAGTATGGGATGCGGGGCTGTGTCTCCGGGCCGCGCCGCTACGGATATCGCAGGTAGCGGCGGCGCACGGCCCGGAAACGGGCCAGCTCCTGCTGCCAGGCGCCGACGACGTCCTCCGTCCCCGCGCCCTTGTCGATCATCGTGCGGACGGTCGCGGAACCGGTCAGCCGGTCGATGCCGAGGTCCGGCCGCCACGCGAAGCCGTCCCACACCTGCTTCGCCGTCACCAGCAGTGCGATGCCGGTGCGCACCGGGTCGAACGCCGCCCGGTCGCTCACGTGCAGCTGCACCCCGCCGACCGTCCGCCCCTCGAACTTCGAGAACGCGGGCGCGAAGTACGCCTCCCGGAAGTGCACGCCGGGCAGGGCGAGTTCACCGGCCGCCGCGGCCCAGCGCCGGTCGATGCCCTCCGCGCCCAGCAGCTCGAACGGGCGGGTGGTGCCGCGCCCCTCGGAGAGGTTGGTGCCCTCGAACAGGCAGGTCCCGGCGTAGACCAGCGCGGTGTCCGGGGTCGGCATGTTCGGGCTCGGCGGTACCCACGGCAGCCCGGTCGCGTCGAAGAAGTCGTCCCGCCGCCATCCGGACATCGCGACCGTCTCCAGCCGCACCCGGCGCCCCGCGTCCGCGGCCACGAACTCCTCGTTGAACAGCCGCGCCAGCTCCGTCACCGTCATCCCGTGCGCCTGCGCGATCGGTTTGCGGCCGACGAACGACGCATACGCCGGATCCAGCACCGGACCCGCGGCGTCCCGCCCGGTCACCGGATTGGGCCGGTCCAGCACCACGAACCGCTTGCCCGCCAGCGCCGCGGCCACCATGCAGTCGTAGAGCGTCCAGATGTACGTGTAGAACCGCGCGCCGACGTCCTGGATGTCGAAGACGACGGTGTCCACCCCGGACGCGGTGAAGACGTCCGCCAGCTCCTTGCCGCTCCTGCCGTACGTGTCGTACACCGGCAGCCCGGTCGCCGGATCGTCGTACCGCCCCTCCGAACCACCGGCCTGCGCGGTGCCGCGGAAGCCGTGTTCGGGGCCGAACACCGCACGCAGCCGCACCCGCGCGTCGGCGTGCAGCACGTCGACGATGTGGCGCAGCTCCGCGGTGACGCCGGTGGGATTGGTGACGATGCCGACGGAGTGGCCGTCGAAGAGGCGGTAGCCGTCGGCGGCGAGCCGGTCGAAGCCGGTGCGCACCGGGCGGCGGGCCGGGGAGCCCGGCGGTGCGGCGGCGGCGGTGGCGGGTGCGGCGGCGAGCGCCGCACCGGCGGCGCCGGTCGCGGCGAGCCGGCCGAGCAGCAGGCGTCGGGACAGGGTCATGCGCAGCCCTCCGGGAGCGGTGAGCGGACAGGGTCCGTGCCGAGCGCACCGTAACCCGGCCGCGCGCCCCGCGGAACGCGCCGGACATGGCGCGTCCGGCTCTTCCGCTGCCACATACCGACTGGTTAGTCTGCGTCCAGGGAAGTGCCGAACGACCTGGGGAGCCAGCGTGGAAGCCGTACGGGACAAGGCCGTCGTCGTGACCGGGGCGGGCGGAGGTATCGGCGCCGCACTGGCCCGCCGCTTCGCCGCCGAGGGCGCCCGGGTGGTCGTCAACGACCTCGACGCGGCCAAGGCGGAGCAGACCGCCGGAGAGCTCGGCGCCCTCGCCGTCCCCGGGGACGCCTCCGCGGTCGTCCCCGCCGCCCGCGAGGCGCTCGGCGGCGACATCGACATCTTCTGCGCCAACGCCGGCGTCGGCACCGGCGGCGGCCCCGGCGCGCCCGAGGACGACTGGGCACTGGCCTGGGACGTCAACGTCATGGCACACGTCCGTGCCGCCCGGGAACTGCTGCCCGGCTGGCTGGAACGCGGCGACGGCCGCTTCGTCTCCACCGTCTCCGCCGCCGGACTGCTCACCATGATCGAGGCGGCGCCCTACAGCGTCACCAAGCACGGCGCCTACGCCTTCGCCGAATGGCTGTCGCTGACCTACCGTCACCGCGGCGTCGCCGTCCACGCCATCTGCCCGCAGGGTGTCCGCACCGACATGCTCGCCGCGACCGGCGCCGCCGGGGAACTGGTCCTCACCCCCACCGCCGTCGAACCCGAGGCCGTCGCCGACGCCCTCTTCGACGCGATGGCCGAGAACCGCTTCCTGGTCCTGCCGCACCCGGAGGTCGCCGCGTACTACACCGCACGCGCCACCGAACCCGACCGCTGGCTCGGCAGCATGAACCGCCTCCAGCAGAAGCTGGAACAGACGGACGGCAGGTAGCCGCCCCGGGCGCGCGGCCCCCTGCCGCGCGCCCCAGCCGACGGGCCGCGCCCCCCGCACGGCCCGCCGGGGTGACCGACCACCACCCCGCCCTCCCCGCACGGCATCCGGCACCCGCCGGGCCCCGTACGCCACCGGCCCCGGGCCACCCGCGGCGGGCCCCGCACCAGGACGAAAGGGCCGCACCCGATGACCTCCTACCAGGACAAGCCGTGGCTGGCGCAGCTCACCGAGGCGCAGCGCGTCCCCGTCGACCCGCCCGCCTCCCTGCTCCACACCTTCCGCGACGCGGTCCACCACGCCCCCGACCGCACCGCCCTCGCCTACTTCGACGCCCGCCTCACCTACGCCGAGACCGACGCGCTCTCCGACGGCGTCGCCGCCCACCTCGCCGCCCGCGGCTTCCGCCCCGGCGACCGCGCCGTGGTGATGCTGCAGAACACCCCGCACTTCGTCCTCGCCCTCCTCGGCGTCTGGAAGGCCGGAGGTGTCGTCGTCCCCGTCAACCCCATGTACAAGGCCGGCGAGATGACCCATGTGCTCTCCGACGCCGAGGTCACCGCCGTCATCTGCGCCGACCGCACCTGGGACGCGTTCCTGCGCGAGACCGCCGCCCGGCAGCCGTCCGTCCGGATCGCCCTGACCGCCTGCGAGGCCGGGCTCCAGACCCGCGACGACGCCCGGGTGCTGCGCCCCGAACGCCTCGGCCCCCGGGACGGCGCCGACGACCTGCTGACCGCCGCCCGCAACACCGCCGCCGCGCCGGTCCCCGCCGTCGCCCCACCGGCCGCCACCGACACCGCGCTGATCAGCTACACCTCCGGCACCAGCGGCACGCCCAAGGGCGCCACCAACACCCACGGAAACCTCTCCTACAACGTCGAGCGGCAGCGCACCGGACTGGCGCTGCCCGCCGGATCGACCTACTACGCGCTCGCCCCGCTCTTCCACATCACCGGCCTGGTCTGCGAACTGGCCGGCGCCTTCGCCAACCGCGGCATCTGCGCGCTCACCTACCGCTTCGACGCGGGCGTCGTCCTGGACGCCTTCCTGGAGTACCGCCCGGCCTTCACCGTCGGCCCCTCGACCGCGTTCATGGCGCTGCTGGCCCACCCGGGCGTGACCCGCGACCACTTCGCCTCCTTCGCGATGATCGCCTCCGGGGGCGCGCCCGTACCGCCCGCCCTGGTGGCGGCGTTCCGCGCCGGATCCGGCTGCTACCTCCACAACGGCTACGGCCTGACCGAGACCACCGCCACCCTCGCCACCGTCCCGCCCGGCCGCGAGGCGCCCGTCGACCCGGAGTCCGGCACCCTCGCCGTCGGCGTGCCCGGCCCCGACGCCGTCGTCCGGATCGTCGACGAGACGGGCGCCGACGTACCGTTCGGCACCCACGGCGAGATCGTGGCCCGCGGCCCGCAGGTCGTCCCCGGCTACTGGCGGCGCCCCGACGCGACCGCGGAGGCGATACCCGACGGTGAACTGCGCACCGGCGACATCGGCTTCATGGACGCCGACGGCTGGCTCTACGTCGTCGACCGTAAGAAGGACATGATCAACGCCTCCGGCTTCAAGGTCTGGCCGCGCGAGGTCGAGGACGTCCTCTACACCCACCCGGCGGTGCGCGAGGCGGCCGTCGTCGGCATCCCGGACGCCTACCGCGGCGAGTCCGTCAAGGCGTACGTCAGCCTGCGGCCCGGCGCCGCCCCGGACCCGGCCGAGCTGTCCGGCCACTGCCGTGAGCGGCTCGCCGCGTACAAATGTCCCCGGGAGGTCGAGATCCTGACCGAGCTGCCGAAGACCACGAGTGGGAAGATCCTCCGGCGGGAGCTGCGTGACCGCACCCGCCCCGAAGGCAGCTGACCGGCCGGGCTCCCGCGAACGACCCGCGCAACGACGAAGGAACAGGTGACGGCGATGGCCGCAACGAAGGACGGCGACGGCACGAAGCCGGTGGCACAGCGGCTGCTGGCCACCGCCACCCACCTCTTCGCGGAGCGCGGCTACGACCGCACCTCCGTCCAGGAGATCGTCGACGCGGCGGGCGTCACCAAGGGCGCCCTCTACCACTACTTCGGCTCCAAGGAGGACCTGCTCCACGAGGTCTACGGCCGGGTGCTCCGCCTCCAGCAGGAGCGCCTGGACCACTTCGCGGACGCCGATGCGCCGGTGGAGCAGCGGCTGCGGGACGCCGCCGCCGACGTCGTCGTCACCACCATCGAGAACCTCGACGACACCAAGATCTTCTTCCGGTCGATGCACCACCTCGGCCCGGAGAAGGACAAGCAGGTACGGGCCGAACGCCGCCGCTACCACGAACGGTTCCGCGCCCTGATCGAGGAGGGCCAGCGCAGCGGCGTCTTCGCCGCCGACGTCCCCGCCGACCTCGTCGTGGACTACCACTTCGGCTCCGTCCACCACCTCGGCACCTGGTACCGCGAGGACGGACCGCTCACCCCGCAGGAGGTTGCCGAGCACCTGGCGGAACTGCTGCTGCGGGCACTCCGGCCGTAGCAAGCAGCGCCGGCTCGGCGGGGCTGCGCCCGCGGCTTCGGCCGGGCCTGCGCTGCCCCTTGCCGGGCGTGCCCCCGCGGCTTCGGCCGGGCCTGCGCTGCCCCTTGCCGGGCGTGCCACCGCGGCTTCGGCCGGGCCTGCGCCCGCTGCTTCGCCGGGCGTGCGCCGCACCCCGGGCCTTGCTCGTTACAGGTCGCTCCCCGGGAACATCGCCGCGCCGCCCCGCGTTGTGGCCCCGCAGGGGGCGCGCCCGACCCCTACGGGAGGCGTTCGACCACTCCCTACGGGGTACCGCCCACGCCTCACAGAGCACCGCCCACGTCCTACAGGTCGCCATCCGTACCGCCACTCCCGGCGGTACGGACAGCGACCCCGCGCGTTCCCCCTCTACCGGTACTGCTTCAGCTCCCGCCGCGCCAGCGACCGCTGGTGGACCTCGTCCGGGCCGTCCGCCAGCCGCAGCGTCCGGGCCGCCGCCCACAGTTCGGCCAGCGGGAAGTCCTGGCTGACGCCGCCCGCGCCGTGCAGCTGGACCGCCTTGTCGAGGATGTCGACGACGGTGCGCGGGGTGGCGATCTTGATGGCCTGGATCTCGGTGTGGGCACCCTTGTTGCCGACGGTGTCCATCAGCCAGGCGGTCTTCAGCACCAGCAGCCGCAGCTGCTCCACCGCGACACGCGCGTCCGCGATCCACTCCTGCACCACGCCCTGCTGGGCCAGCGGCTTGCCGAACGCCTCCCGGGACACCGCGCGGCGGCACATCAGCTCGATGGCGCGCTCCGCCATCCCGATCAGCCGCATGCAGTGGTGGATCCGGCCGGGGCCCAGCCGCGCCTGGGCGATGGCGAAGCCGCCGCCCTCCTCGCCGATGAGGTTGGCCGCCGGCACCCGGACGTTCTCGAAGACGACCTCGGCGTGGCCGCCGTGGTAGTGGTCCTCGTAGCCGTAGACCTGCATGGCCCGCTTGACGGTCAGGCCCGGGGTGTCGCGGGGGACCAGCACCATCGACTGCTGGCGGCGGATGTCCGCGCCGTCCGGGTCGGTCTTGCCCATCACGATGAAGATCCGGCAGTCGGGGTGCATCGCGCCGGAGATGTACCACTTGCGGCCGTTGATGAGGTAGTCGCCGGAGCCGTCGGCGGCCTTCTCGATCCGGGTCTCGATGTTGGTCGCGTCCGACGACGCCACGTCCGGCTCGGTCATCGCGAACGCCGAACGGATCTCCCCGGCGAGCAGCGGCTCCAGCCACTCCTTGCGCTGCGCCGCGCTGCCGAACTGCGCCAGCACCTCCATGTTGCCGGTGTCCGGCGCCGCGCAGTTCAGCGCGGTCGGCGCCAGCTGCGGGCTGCGGCCGGTGATCTCGGCGAGCGGGGCGTACTGGAGGTTGGTCAGCCCGGCGCCCAGCTCCGCGTCGGGCAGGAAGAGGTTCCACAGCCCCTGCCGCCGCGCCTCGGCCTTCAGCTCCTCCACCACCGGCGGCGTCCGCCACGGCGAGTCCAGCGCGGCGCGCTGTGCGTCCGCCGTGGCCTCCGCGGGCAGCACATGCTCGTCCATGAAGGCCAGCAGCCGCGCGCGCAGCTCCTCGGTACGGGCGTCGAATGCGAAGTCCATGGTGCTCAGCCTTCCTTGAGGGTGGTGAGTCCGTGGTGGATGAAGACCGGCACGAGTTCGCCGATCCGGTCGAACCCGGCGCCGACGGTCTGCCCGAGCGTGTACCGGTAGTGGATGCCCTCCAGGATCACCGCGAGTTTGAACCACGCGAACGCGGTGTACCAGGCGATCGCCGAGGTGTCCCGCCCGGAGCGCTCCGCGTAGCGGGCGATCAGCTCGTCCGGCCCCGGGTGGCCGGGCGCGCCGCTCGTGGTGGAGACCGGCGATTCGGCGAGCCCCAGGTCGGAGCTGTACATGGCCAGCAGCCCGAGGTCGGTCAGCGGGTCGCCGAGGGTGGACATCTCCCAGTCGAGGACGGCCGTCGGGGCGTCGTCCGCACCGATCAGGACGTTGTCGAGGCGGTAGTCGCCGTGGACGACGGACGGCGCGGGCGAGGCGGGCAGTGCCCGGCCCAGCCCCTCGCGGAGCGCCTCGATCCCCGGCAGGTCGCGGCCCCGGGAGGCGGCCAGCTGCTTGCCCCAGCGCCGTAGTTGCCGCTCCAGGAAGCCGTCCGGGCGGCCGAATCCGGTCAGCCCGACGGCCTCCGGGTCGACGGCGTGCAGATCCACGAGGGTGTCCACGAGCGACAGCACCACCGCCCGGGTCCGCTCGGCGCCCAGCGGCCGCAGCTGCTCCGCGGTCCGGTACGGCACGCCCTCGACCAGCTCCATCACGTAGAACGGCGCCCCGATGACGGACTCGTCCTCGCACAGCAGCAGTGTCTCGGGCACCGGTACCGGGGTGGGGTGCAGGGCGCTGATCACCCGGTGTTCGCGGCCCATGTCGTGCGCGGTGGCCAGGACGTGGCCGAGCGGCGGGCGGCGCACCACCCAGGAGGACGTGCCGTCGGTGACGCGGTAGGTGAGGTTGGACCGTCCGCCCTCGATCAGCCGGACGCGCAGCGGGCCCGCCGTCAGGCCCGGCCGTTCGCGCTCCAGATGGCGGCGGAGCGCCTCCGGGTCGAGTCCGGGCGGCGCCTGCGGGTCCGTGCCCGGTGGGGGAGGGGTGCCCTTGCTCATCGTGGTCCTCCATGCGGAGTGGACGGTCGGTCGGCGCCGTACGGGGACGGCGGCGCGGGGCGCCCGAGGGTCGTCTCCGGGCGCCCGCGTACGATCATGCCGACTAGTCGGTATGGAGTCCAGTGCCCCGGCGTGGGGGATGGGTCACGGGGCCCCGGGGCGGTCGTCCGAGAGGGCGCGCGGCGGACCGGCGCGCGCCGGGAGTGCGGCAGGCCGCCCCGCGCCCCCGGCGCCGTGTTCCCTCAGGCGTGACAGGCCACCGGCACCCCGCCGTTCAACGCGGTCATGTCGGCGAACACGGACCGCACATCCAGCGGCGCACCGGGCTCGGCGCCTTCCAACTCCGCGTAGGCGCGGTGCAGATTGGCCACCAGCCGCTCACTCTCGGCCAGCTCCGCGAACGGCCCGAGATCGGCGCCGGTGGCCGCCTCCAGCGGGCTCAGCCCCGCCGCGTGGCTGCGCCGCGCCAGCTCCTCGACGTACCGCAGATACGCCTCGACGGTGTCGTACACCTCCGGTCCGGTCACCGGCCCGTGGCCCGGCACCACCGTCGTCGCCTCCAGCGACCGCAGCAGCTCCACCGCGCGCAGCGACCCGGCCAGCGAGCCCATGAGCAGGAACGGTGTACCGCCGTGGAAGATCAGGTCCCCGGTGAAGACGGTGCGCCGCTCCGGCAGCCACACCACCGTGTCGCCCCGGGTGTGCGCGACGCCCGGGTGGATCAGCCGCGCCTCGATGTCGCCGGTGTGCAGCGTCAGCGCGTCCGTGTACGTCAGTGACGGCGGCGTCAGCACGATGTCGCCGAAGTCGTTGTCCGGCCACATCGCCTCCAACTGGTGCCCCGCGGCGAGGAGTTCGCTACGGCAGGCGGCGTGCCCGACGATGGTGGCCGCCGGGGCGAAGAGGGCGTTGCCGTAGGTGTGGTCGCCGTGGTGGTGGGTGTTGACGACGGTACGCGGCGCGGGCGCCCCGCTCTCCGCGATCCGCCGCGCCAGCAGCCGCGCCCGCCGCTCGGTCGCCGCCGTGTCCACCAGCAGCGTCGCCCCGCCGTCGGTCACCACCCCGGCGTTGTTCAGACACCAGCCGCCGTCGGGCTGGACGAACGCCGAGACGCCCGGGCTCAGTTCGGTCAGCCCCGGCTCGTCGGGGGCGGCGGGGGAGGCGGGTCCGGAGGGTCGGGGCATGGGGAGGCTCCTCGGGGTGGCGGTGGTACGTCGCCGCCCGGTGCGGGCCCGGCACCTCTCGGGCGGGCCACGGCATCTCCCGGCGCGGCGGCGCCACCGTACCGCCGGGGCGCGGGGCGGTGGCGTGGTGCTGACGCGTGGGGCGACGGACGGTCGGCGCGCGTTGCCGGGGGCCGCCGGCGCCGGGCCGGGCCCTGCGTCGTCGCAGGTGATAAACCTGGCGACAGCGGCGATCACCCCCGGGATACTGGTCGCCCATGGATGAGGTCGAAGTCGTCGTAGCCCATTCCGAGCGCGCGACCCTGCGCGTCGGCGAGGTGTTCCTGAAGGTGGACGCCGATCAGGCGCGCATCGACGCCGAGGTCGAGGCGATGTCCCTCGCGCCGGTCCCGACCCCGCAGGTCCTGTGGCGCAAGCCGCCCGTGCTGGCGCTCGCCGCACTCCCGGGGGCGACGCTCGGGCGCCTCGGCGGGCCGTCGACCGGGTCGCCGGCGGCGTGGGCCGCGGCGGGCGCCGCCATCCGGAAGCTGCACGACGCGCCGCTGCCACCCCGGCCCGGCCGGGCAGGCAGGAGCGCCGCCGAGCTGGCGGCGGAACTCGACGACGAGTGCGAGCTGCTCGTGACGCGCGGCCTCCTCCCCGCCGACCTGGTCACCCGCAACCGCCGTGTCGCCGAGGCCGCACTCCGGCCGTGGACGCCGGCGTTCACACACGGTGACCTGCAGATCGCGCACGTCTTCGTCGACGACGACGAGGTCACGGGCATCATCGACTGGTCCGAGGCTGGCCGGGGCGATGCCCTGTACGACCTCGCCACCTTCACCCTCGGACACGAGGAGCACCTCGACGACGTCCTCGCCGGCTACGGCACCGGCATCGACCTCGACGTCATCCACGCGTGGTGGTCGCTGCGCAGCCTGCTGGCGGTTCGCTGGCTGATCGAGCACGGCTTCGACCCGTTCACGCCGGGCTGCGAGGTCGACGTGCTGAAATCCCGGATGTGAGACCGCACCGGCAGGCCATCCCCGAGCCGAAGCCCCCCTCCTGGGGCAGAGACTCCCGGCGGATCCCCGGTACACGGCACGGACGGGATGGCGCCCAGCACGGACGGGGTGCCGCCCAGCATTGTGCGGCCTTCCGGACGCCGACGAGCTGGACGCCGCGGGGGGCGCAGGACGACCGGCCGCAGCGGCTCGATCCCCGCCCACGGCCCGTTGTCGATCTCGCGGCCCGGTAGCGGTCTTCCTCGCCGATCTCCCACGGTCCGGCAGCGGTCTTCCCCGCCCTGCCCAGCTGCCGCCCCCTTCGACCGGGCACCAACGAGAACTGACGGATCGTCGTCCCCGGAGGCCCGGAGGCCCGGAGGCCCGGAGGCCCGGAGGCCCGGAGGCCCGGAAACCTCCTTCAGTGAGGACTCGTGAAGGTGGCCCGACCCGCCGCTGAGGCAGCTCCGCCCGCCACCGCGGCTCGCGCCCCTCAGCCCCCGCCCACCAGGACCACCCCGCCCAACACCGCCAACACCACCGTGCACAGCGCCGCGAGACCCGCCCCGCGGGCCCCCAGCACCGGTGGGCGGCCCGCCGCCATCGCCCGCATCCGGCCCTGTGCCACCAGCCCGAACACCAGCCACACCACCCCCGTCAGCGCCACCGCCCCGGCCGTCACCGCACCCGGGGCCACGGACTGCGTCAGCCGCCGCACGGCCAGCACCACCACGACCGTGCAGGAGAGCGTGGTCCGCCGCCACGCCAGCCGGGTGCGCTCCGGCTGCAACCCGGGGTCGCGCGTCCCGGACCCCTCCGGTGCCGTGCCCATGGTCAGCGCGTCCAGCCGATCGCGACGAGCGCCACCATCGCGGCGGCCAGCAGTCCCACGAAGACCGCCAGCAGCGACGGGAACCGCGACACCGGCAGATCCTCACCGCGCCGCATCGCCCGCTCGCACCGCACCCAGTGGTTCACCGCCCGCACCGCACACAGCGCCCCGGCCACCAGCAGCGCCACCGTGAAGACCGTCCGCAGCCCCGGATGCAGCCGCGGCAGGAACTGATCCACCGCGAAACCGCCGCCGACCAGCGCGAGCCCGGTCCGCAGCCAGGCCAGCAGCGTCCGCTCGTTCGCCAGCGAGAAGCGGTAGTCGGGCGTCCGCCCCTCCTCGCCGATCCGGGCGGGCGACCACCACAGCCGCACCGTCTCCCGCACCGACCGCAGATCGACGCTCACGGCCGCGCCCCGGCCCGCCCCGCCGTCATCGGCGGGCCCCGCCGGCGCGCCACTCCCGCAGCCGCCGGTACGCCGCCACCCCGTCCGGCGTCCACGCCCACTCCGTCAGCCGCCGCTCCAGCTCCTCCTCGGTGACGAAGGCGTGCCAGGCCACCTCCGACTCCTGCGGCGCCACCGGCAGCGTGCACCGCACCTCGTACACCGCCGACCACCACGAGCCGCCGTCCCCCTCGTAGAGGAACGAGAAACGGTGCTCGGGCCGGTCGAGACCCCGGACGCCCAGCTCCTCCTCGGCCTCCCGCAGCGCCGCGTCGTCGTAGCTCTCCCCGGCGCCGACCACCCCGCCGACGAACATGTCGTGATGCCCGGGGAAGACCAGCTTCCGGTCCGTTCTGCGGTGGATGAAGATCCGGTCCTCGGCGTCCCTGACCAGGATGAACGTGCATCGGTGCCGAAGGCCCCGGGCATACGCCTCGCCGCGCGGCGCCTGGCCCACCACCCGGTCCTGCTCATCGACGATGTCGAGCACTTCGTCCGCGTCGAGCGGTTGCTGATCGGTCATGCCGCCATGCAATCACCGGCGCCCCGCCGCCGGAACGCCGGGCCCCGCCGCCCGCCTCAGCGCGGCGCCGGCGCCTGCGCCCGGGGGTGCGGCGGCCCCGAGCCGGGCGGCATCGCCGGATGCCGTCCGATCAGCACGATCCCCACCACGATCGCCACGATCCCGGCCGCCTGCCAGGCCAGCGCGCCCGGCGTCACCCGCAGCTGGTCGCCGAGGAACCCGACGCCGCACGCGATCCCGGCCAGCGGCTGCGCCGCCGTCAGCGCCGGGAGCGACAGCCGCAGCGGCGCCGTCTCGAACGCGCTCTGCACCAGCACCAGCGCCGTCACCCCGAGCGCCACCACCGCGTACGGCTGCCAGCTCGTCGCCACCGCCGTCCAGCCGCCGGTGTTGAACCGGTCCCCGCTCATCCGAGTCAGCGCGTCCTGCAACCCGTACAGCAACCCCGCAGCGGTGCCCAGCAGGGCCGCCTCCAGCGCCATCCACATCCGCTTCGCGACCGCCGTCAGCAGCAGCGCCGTGCCCAGGACCACGCCGATGATCACCCACTGCCGCAGCAGATCGGGGGTCGCCCGCCCGCCGTGCGGCTGCCCCGCCACGATGAACGCCGTCACCCCGCCGGCGAGCAGCCACAGTCCGGCCCATCCGCTGCGCCCCAGCCGCTGCCGGGTCAGCCACCGCGACAGCACCATCGCGAACAGCAGATTGGTCGCCAGCAACGGTTCGACCAGCGTGATGTCGCCCATCCCCAGCGCGACCGCGCCCAGCGCCATCCCGCACACCATCAGCCCGATACCGGCGAGCCAGAGCGGCATCCGCGCCAGATCGAGCAGCAGCCGCAGCGAGAGGAAGTCCTTCATCGGCGCGTGCTGTGCGGCCGCCTGCTGGAGGACGAACCCCAGGCCCAGGCAACAGGCCGCACCGAGGGCCAGCAGAATCACGGTCACGGACACGGACATACACCTCGTATCGGGCGGAGTGGAGGTGAGGCCGAGGATAGCCACCCGGCCCGCCCGTCGCGGTGGCCGCCGTCGCGTCGGCCTGCCGCGCCGCGCCACCCCGCCGCGCACCGGCCCGAACCGCCCGCCACCACCCATGCCGACCGGTTGGTACGACCTGTTGACGCCCGTACGGACCTGCGCCGAGTATCGGATCACCACGGCATCCGGGACCTCCGGCGCGCCCCGGTGAGGAGAGCTGACGATGGCGTACGACGCTGATGTGATCGTGATCGGAGCGGGTCTGGCCGGCCTCGCGGCCACCGCGGAACTGGCCGACGCGGGACGGAAGGTGATCCTCCTCGACCAGGAACCCGAACAGTCCCTCGGCGGCCAGGCCCACTGGTCCTTCGGCGGCCTCTTCCTCGTCGACTCACCCGAGCAGCGCCGCCTGCGCATCCGCGACAGCCACGACCTGGCCTGGCAGGACTGGCTCGGCACCGCCGGATTCGACCGCCCCGAGGACCACTGGCCCCGCAAGTGGGCCGAGGCGTACGTCGACTTCGCCGCCGGCGAGAAGCGCCCCTGGCTGCACCGCCAGGGCGTCCGCTTCTTCCCCGTCGTCGGCTGGGCCGAACGCGGCGGCTACGACGCGACCGGCCACGGCAACTCCGTCCCCCGCTTCCACATCACCTGGGGCACCGGCCCCGGCCTCGTCGCCCCCTTCGCCCGCCGGGTGCGCGCCGGCGCCGCCCGCGGCCTGGTGGACCTCCGCTTCCGCCACCGCGTCACCGGCCTGACCGCTACGGGCGGCGCCGTCGACACCGTCAGCGGCGACATCCTCGTCCCCTCCGACGCCGAACGCGGCACGCCCAGCAGCCGCGAGACGTCCGGCGCCTTCAGCCTCCGCGCCCAAGCCGTGATCGTCACCTCCGGCGGCATCGGCGGCAACCACGACCTGGTCCGCGCCAACTGGCCGGAGCGGCTCGGCACTCCGCCGCGCCACATGCTCTCCGGCGTCCCCGCACACGTCGACGGCGCGATGCTCGGCGTCGCCGAGAAGGCCGGCGCCCGCCTCATCAACCGCGACCGGATGTGGCACTACACCGAGGGCATCGACAACTGGAACCCGATCTGGCCGCAGCACGGCATCCGGATCCTCTCCGGCCCGTCCCCGCTCTGGCTGGACGCGACCGGCAAACGCCTGCCGGTGCCGCTCTTCCCCGGCTTCGACACCCTCGGCACCCTCGACCACATCATGCGCACCGGCCACGACCACACCTGGTTCGTGCTCACCCGCAAGATCATCGAGAAGGAGTTCACCCTCTCCGGCTCCGAGCAGAACCCGGACCTGACCGGCAAGTCCGTCCGCGACGTCCTCGGCCGCGCCCGCGGCGGCGCCCCCGGCCCCGTCCAGGCGTTCCTCGACCACGGCAGCGACTTCCTCACCGCCCGCACCCTGCCCGCACTGGTCCGTCAGATGAACGACCTGACGGGCGAACCGCTGATCGACGAGGCCGCACTGCACCGCGAAATCGCCGCCCGCGACCGCGAGATCGACCACCCCTTCACCAAGGACCTCCAGGTCACAGCCCTGCACGGCGCCCGCAAATACCTCGGCGACCGCCTCATCCGCACCGCCGCCCCGCACCGCCTCCTCGACCCGAAGGCGGGCCCGCTCATCGCGGTACGCCTCCACATCCTGACCCGCAAAACCCTCGGCGGCCTGGAGACCGACCTCTCCTCCCGCGTCCTGACCGCCGACGGCACCCCCCTCCCCGGCGTCTACGCGGCAGGCGAGGCCGCCGGTTTCGGCGGCGGCGGCGTCCACGGCTACCGCTCCCTGGAAGGCACCTTCCTCGGCGGCTGCCTCTTCTCGGGCCGCACCGCGGGCAGGGCGGCGGCCCGGGCGGTCGCCTGACCGGGCAGGACGAGGCGCCGGTACGGGGCGGGGCACGGGGGCTTCCGGTACGGCGCGGGCGCTACGGAGCGGTCGGGCCGGCCGCGCCACGGACGGGTGCGGCGCGACCGCCGGCGCCACCCCGCGCGGCGGCGCCCCCCGGCCCACCCGCGCCGTAGGGCACGGCGGACTCACCCCTCCAGCGCCTCCCGTACCCGCCGCGACACCGTGAACGCGTACAGATCCAGCACCCCGGGCGGCTCGGCGAGCCCCGGCCCGCCGGCCCGTATCCACGCCGCGATGTCCGTCAGCGCATCATCGTCGTTGACCAGCCCCAGCCACACCGGACGACCGCCCGCGGCCCGCCCGGCGGCCGACGGCTGCACCACGACGACGTTCGCCTGATCGCAGACGTCCAGGCACTCCGACGCCCGCACCGGCGCGGCGCCGCCCAACGCCGCCCGCAGCCGCGGGATCTGCCCGGCATGATCGACGCCGGGAACCTTCGCCCCGTCGCCACAGCAGCAACCCCGGCAGACGGTGACCCGGCACGGAGCTTCGGCGGCCACCCGCCCGGAACGCTTGGCACTCATCCGGCCCATGCTACGTGCGCCGTCGACGGCCCCTCCGTCCGCGCCGCCCGCGGCCCGACCCGCACCGCCGGAGACGGCGTCCACCGGCCCGCCGCCCGCCCGGAACGAGCCCGCCGGAGCCCTCAGAAGTGCCGCACCAACTCGCCGAACGCCCCGAGCCGCAGCACCTTTCCGTCCGCCGGATCCAGCTCCGCGTGCTCCAGCACCCACGTCCGGTCGTGCGGGATGAAGACGGCGTTCAACCCCGCCGACCGGGCCGGAAGGATGTCCGACCGCGGCGAGTTGCCGATCATCCACGTCTCCGCGGGCGCCACGCCGTACTCCCGCACCAGCTCCTCGTACGTGGTGACGTCCTTCTCCGGCACGATGTGCACGCCCCGGAAATGCTTGCTCAGCCCCGACGCGTCCACCTTGCGCCGCTGCTCCTCCACCTCACCCTTGGTGAGCATCAGCAGCTCATGACGGACGGCCAGCTCCGCCAGCGTCTGCGGTACCCCGTCGATCAGCTCCACCGTCCCGCCGTCGAACGCCGCCGCCCACCCCTCGATCCGCGCCGCCTCCCGGGCGTTCGCCGGGCGCCCCCGCAGCCGCGCCAGACACTCCCCGAGACTGCGCAGGAACACCTTGCTGCCGTACCCGTGCGTCACCGCGTTCGCCGCCTCGATCCCGTCGAGCACCGCCCGCACCTCGTCCCGCCCGAGCCCGGGACGCGCCATCCACTCCGTGAACTCTTCGATGACCCGCTCGAAGATCACGTTGTTCTCCCACAACGTGTCATCCGCATCAAAGATCAACATCCGCGCACCCTTCCCGTCCCACACCCCACCCAACGGCGCGCACGCTACGTGCCGGGACCTGCCGACGCACCGGAATTACGGGGGAGCGCGCCGCGGGTACGGGGCCCGGGCCCCCTCGGCCTCCGACCCACGGAGGCAAAAAAGAAAGACCCCAGATCAACTGGGGTCTTCCGCTGGTGTCCGAGGGGGGACTTGAACCCCCACGCCCGATAAAGGGCACTAGCACCTCAAGCTAGCGCGTCTGCCATTCCGCCACCCGGACAAGGTGTCTGCCGTTCCGGCCTGGGCCGTTCCGACAGAGAAAACAATAGCAAACCTTTCGGGGTGCTCGATCACCCGCACGTCGCAGCCGGTCTGCGCCTGTGACCAGGGCATGTCGGCCGTATTGCGGCCTTGGGTGGAGCCCGTCCCGGGGGGAGGATGGCGGTGGACCCCGCCGCGGCCGGTCCCTGGGGCGTGCCGCGGCCGTGAACCCCCCAAGGAGGCAACGTGAGCGAGTCACAGCCGGCCCGTACGGTCACCGGTGAGGACGAGGTCGTCGACCTGTGCCGGGACCTGATCCGGATCGACACCAGCAACTACGGCGACCACTCCGGACCCGGCGAGCGCGCCGCGGCGGAGTACGTGGCGGAGAAGCTCGCGGAGGTCGGGCTGGAGCCGCAGATCTTCGAATCCCACCCGGGCCGGGCCTCGACGGTCGCCCGTATCGAGGGGGAGGACAGCTCCCGTCCGGCCCTGCTCATCCACGGTCACACCGACGTCGTCCCGGCCAACGCCGACGACTGGACCCACCACCCGTTCTCCGGCGAGATCGCCGACGGGTGCGTCTGGGGCCGCGGCGCCGTGGACATGAAGGACATGGACGCGATGACGCTGGCGGTCGTCCGCGACCGGATGCGCTCCGGCCGCAAGCCGCCCCGCGACATCGTCCTGGCCTTCCTCGCCGACGAGGAGGCCGGCGGCACGTACGGCGCCCGCCACCTCGTCGACAACCACCCCGGTCTCTTCGAGGGCGTCACCGAGGCGATCAGTGAGGTCGGCGGTTTCTCGTTCACCGTCAACGAGAACCTGCGGCTCTACCTCGTCGAGACGGCGCAGAAGGGCATGCACTGGATGAAGCTCACCGTGGACGGCACCGCCGGACACGGGTCGATGATCCACCGCGACAACGCCATCACCGAACTCTCCGAGGCCGTCGGCCGGTTGGGCCGTCACGAGTTCCCGGTGCGCGTCACCAAGACGCTCCGCCATTTCCTGGACGAACTGGGCGACGCCCTGGGCACCGAACTCGACCCGGAGAACATGGAGGACACGCTGGCGAAGCTCGGCGGCATCGCCAAGCTGATCGGCGCCTCCCTCAAGAACACCGCCAACCCCACCCAGCTCGGCTCCGGTTACAAGGTCAACGTCATTCCCGGCCAGGCCACCGCCCATGTCGACGGCCGCTTCCTGCCCGGTTACGAGGAGGAGTTCCTGGCCGACCTCGACCGTCTCCTCGGCCCGCGCGTCAAGCGGGAGGACATCCACGCCGACAAGGCGCTGGAGACCAGTTTCGACGGCGCCCTGGTCGAGGCGATGCAGTCGTCGCTGCTGGCCGAGGACCCGATCGCGCGGGCCGTGCCGTACATGCTCTCGGCCGGTACCGATGCCAAGTCGTTCGACCGGCTGGGCATCCGCGGCTTCGGGTTCGCGCCGCTGAAGCTGCCGCCGGAGCTGGACTTCGCGGGCATGTTCCACGGTGTGGACGAGCGGGTGCCGGTGGACGGGCTGAAGTTCGGCGTCCGTGTGCTGGACCGTTTCATCGACGCGAGCTGATCATCCCGGCAGGGGGTGAACTGCCCAATACTGAGGGGTTTTTCGCTGGAAAGAGTGAATGCTGAGTCATCCTCGTAGCCTGTAAGTCCTCCGCATCGTTGCAGGCTGTGCGGTCCGCGGCTGGGACCGCACTGCCAAACGTAGGAGGACTTACATGATCAAGAAGGTCGTCGCTGCCGCGGCGCTCACCGGTGGATTTGTGCTCGCCGGCGCGGGCCTGGCCGTTGCCGACTCGGGAGCCGAGGGGGCCTCTGTCGGCTCCCCGGGCGTGGTCTCCGGCGACGTGATTCAGGTTCCGGTGCACCTCCCGGTGGAGGTCTGCGGTAACACGGTCTCCGTGATCGGGCTGCTGAACCCCGCCTTCGGCAACACCTGCATCAACGACTGACGTCGCATCTGCACCCGCAAGGGTCCGATCCGGTTGGCTCCGGAGCGCCTCGCGTTCCGGAGCTGCCGGGGATTTCCGCGGGCGGCGTCCTTCCGCGTCCGTCCGCATTCGCAAGGCACGAGGCAGGGGAACAACCTATGAGACAGGTCGCACGCAAGGGCCTGATCACCGTGGCGGCTGCAGGCGGCATCCTCGCCGCCACGGTGGGCTACGCACACGCCGACGCGGGCGCCCAGGGTGGCGCAGCGCACTCACCCGGCGTCGCATCCGGCAACAATGTGCAGGTCCCGGTGCATGTACCGGTCAACGCCTGCGGCAACACCGTCAACGTCGTCGGTCTGCTCAACCCGGCGATGGGCAACAGCTGCGTCAACGGCTCCGGTGAGCACCGGACTTCGCCGGGTGGCGGTCACCACGACGAGGGCGGCACGCCCGCGGGTCAAGGCGGAGAGCAGAGCGGGCACGGCGGCGCGACCGCCGAGGGCGGCGCCGTCGGTTCGCCGGGCGTCGGGTCCGGCAACAACGTCCAGGTGCCGGTCGACATCCCGGTGAACGCCTGCGGCAACAGCGCCGACGTCGTCGGTCTGCTCAACCCCGCGTTCGGCAACGAGTGCGGCAACGACGCCGTCCCGACCCGCCCGGCGGAACCGACCGAGCCGGGTCACCCGGCGAAGCCCGGGAATCCGGAGCAGCCGCACCACCCCGGTGAGCCGGTGAAGGAGCACCCCTCCACACCGTCCACGCCGGGACCGCGGCCGCAGACGGCGTCGCACGTCAAGATCGCCGACACTCCGGAGCCGCCGCGTGAGCTCGCGCACACCGGCGCCGAGTCGATCGGGTACGCGGCCTCGGCCAGTGCCGGTCTGATGCTCGGTGGTGCCCTGCTCTACCGCCGGGCCCGCGCCGCACGCAGGTGAGGTAGCGCCGACACGGCATCGCAGGACGGAGCGGGCCCCGCACACCGGCGGGGCCCGCTTCGCGTTGCCGTGAAAGGCCGTCCGCCGCCGCTCCGCATGTCCGCCGCACCGCGCCGGGTGCACGCCTCAAAAGCGGTACGCCGCACCCCGCCGGGTACGGCGTACCGCTCGCGCGGCCCGTCAGCGGGCGGCGGGGACCGTCACCATGTGGCGCGGAGCTGGCGGATGATCCGGCGGCGCAGCCGCACCCGGCGGCTGCCGTCGGGGTTGAGGCGCAGGCGGTCCAACTCCCAGTGCCCGTACTCGGCGTGGTCGGTCAGCAGGCGTGTGGCAGCCTTGCGGGAGACCCCCCGCGGCACGTACACATCGCAGAATTCGTATTCCGGCATCGCATCTATTGTGCGGGACCGGCCCCGGTACGGATAGCGTCTGCACCATGTCTGATGCTGCGCAGCCTTCCGCTGCCGAGGTACGTGCCGCCGCCGAGGCGGTCAAAGCCGCACTGGACCGTCACCTCGACGCGGTGGAACGCCGCTCGGGGCAGGACGATCCCGCCGTCTACGCCGCGTTCGACGAACTCGCCGCCGCGGCAGAGGTCTACGACGAGCTGCTCTACGACACCTACGACGAAGTCACCCCCTTCGAGATCCCCGGAAGCGACCATCTCCCCGCCTACCAGGGGCCGGAGGAACCCAGCGCGGTGAGCGTGCTGATCCGCCGGGACTACGCGGTCGCCGATCCGCAGCGACTGCGTCATCAGGCTCAGCGCGTCGCCGATCTCGATCCGGAGACCGCGGACGACGTGGCCCGAGCTCCGGGGGAGAGCGGTGCCGCGGTGGTGGGCTCCAGCGTGTATGCGGCGCTCGGCGTGCTCTTCGGCGAGTTCGAGCCGGACGAAATCGCTTCCCGGCACAAGGAGTTCGGTCTGGAGGAGGGCGACTCCACGCTCTGGGTCGCGGCTGCCGACGACCCGCCGGAGCCGGGGGAGTGGCTGTCGGAGCCGTTCGAGGACATCGATCCGCAGCAGGTGGTCTGCCGGTTCGACGTCAGCTCGGTCTTCGACGAGGAGCTGGACGAGGAGCAGGACACCGCAGGGCCCGACCGGCGGCGCTGAGCGGCGGCTTTCCCGTCCGGGAGCGGAGCTGACCGGACTGAGGGAGCCGACCGGACCGACGGCTCGGGAGTGTCGGGTTCGGGACTGCCTCGGGGAGCGGGGAGCGCGTGTGCGTTTCCGGCTCCCCGGGGCAGTGGGCTGCCGGGCCTGTCCCGGCGGGCGCGGCGGGAGCGCTTTCGGCCCGACGCGCCCACCCGCGGCCGCGCCGGTACGGGCCTTGGCCCCACCGTCGCCGCTGCTGCCCTCCCGCCTCAGTCCGTCTGTCCTCAGACCGCCTGTCCTCAGTCCGTCTGTGCGGCCTCCGCCGCTGCCTGGGCGTTCTGCTGCTGGAGCAGGGTGCGCAGGCGGGTGGTCCGCTCCTTGGCCGGGAGGTCGGCGACGGCGCGGGAGAGGGCCTGGTCCACGCCCTGGACGACCGACAGATGGCGTTCGCCGCGGCTGAACGCGGTGTAGACCCAGGCCCGGTCCAGCCCCTGGGCGGCGTCACCGGGCAGCACCACGACGGCCGCCGGCCAGCGCATCCCGGCCGCCTGATGGGCGGTGAGCGCCCAGCCGTGCCGGACCGCACCCGCCTCGACGCGGGCGCGCCCGACCACGAGAGGGGTGCCGTCGCAGTCCAGCCGCAGGCCGTCGGCGTCCGCGCCGGTGACCGTGGCGGGCACGGTGCGGCCCGGGGCGGGGCAGTAGGCGACGCGGTCCCCGGGGTCGAAGCCGCCGAACCGGCCGGGGCCCGGATTGAGCCGTTCCTTGAGCGCGGCGTTGAGCGCGCGAGTGCCGGCCGAGCCGCCGTGGCCGACGGTGATGACCTGCGTCTCCCGCGGCGGTACGCCCAGCGCCCGGGGCACCGAGTCGGCGACCAGCTGGACGGTGCGGTGCACCGCCTCGCGGGCGTCCCGCACGGGGACGATCACCACCTCCTTGCCGGGCGCCTCCACCGGGTTCAGCTCCCCGATACCGATGCCGGAGACCAGCTCCCCGATCGGGCCGAAGTCGGGGGTGCGCGAGGCGATCTGCGGGCAGCAGCGGGCGGCCAGCAGATCGGCGAAGAGACGGCCGGGGCCCGCGGACCAGAGGACCCCCGGGTCACCGCTGAGCACCAGCCGGACCCCGTCGGCCAGCGACTCGACGAGCGCCGCCGCGGTCTCCAGATCCAGCTGCGGGGCGTCCAGGACGACGAGGAGATCGAGGGCGAGCGCCCCGTCCGCGTCCCGGCCCGGGCCCTCCCGGCCCGACAGCAGCCCGGCGACGGTGACGGCCGCCGCACCGGCGTCCGCCGCCGCTTCCGGGGCGTCCGCGGCGGTGAGCTGGGCGGCGAGCCGGGCGCGGCCGTTGCCGGTGTGGGTGGCGGCGTAGGCGCGCAGGCCCAGGGCGCGGGCGGCGGTGACCAGCGCGGCGGGCTCGGCGCGGGCCGCCTCGGCGCCGGTGTGGGCCACCAGACCGCTGTGGGCCACGGCCCGGATCAGCTCGGCCGCGGAGGGCGAGGGAGCCGCCGCTGCCGCGGCCTCCCACCGCGCAGCGGAGGGCCGTGCCCGCTCCTCGGCCGGAGCGCTCCCCTCCGGGGCGCCCGCCCCGTCCCCGGCCCGCTCCGCGGCTTCCGGCTCCGGCTCCGCGGCCACCTCACCGGCTTCTGCTTCCGCCGCCTCCACGGCTTCCGGCCCGGCCTGCTCGGTCTCTTCGGCCTCGGTGCCGGGGGTATCCGGCTCCCCGTCCCCGGCCGCCTCGCAGGTGCTGAGCAGCCGGGCCAGTCCGTCGGCGACGCTCTCCTCGGCCATCGCGTAGCGGTCGAGGCCCAGCAGCACCCGGACCGGGGTCTCCTCCTCGTCCTCCGGGGCGGGACGGGCCGTGGCCGGGGTGTCGAGGGCGTCCTGGAAGACGAGGGCGGCGCCCTCGGCGAGGGCGAGCTGGAGGGCCTCGTCCGGATCCGGCACCGCCCGCCGGGCGAGCGCCTCCCGCAGCGCGGACGCCTCCAGGGCGGAGTGTCCGGCCAGCGCGGCCTGCTCCAGCAGCCAGCCGACGAGCGCCACGGCGCGCCGCTCGTCACCGGGCCCGCAGGCGGCGCCCAGCAGCGCCCGCGCGAAGGTGTCGGCCTGCTCGGGCCGGACGCCGGGCACCGCCAGCAGCTGCCACGGGTCCTCGCGCAGCACCTCTCCGGCCCGCTCGCCGAGCACCTCGGCCGCCTTGCCCGCCAGCGCCTCCGGGGCGCCGCCCGCCGCCAGCACCTGGCGTACGCCGTCGAGGCCCGCGGCGGTGGGCGGCAGCGGACGCGGCGGGGCGGCCGGCGCTGCCTGCCGGACCTCGACGGGCGGGGCCGCGGCCCGCGCCGGAGCGTCACCGCGCGCCCCCGGAGCGCCCTGCGGAGGCCGCCCGCCGCCCGCCTGGCCTGCCGTCGGAGGCGTCGCGGCGGGCCGGGCGGCCGGAGGGCGCGGTGCGTCGGCGAAGAAGGACGCGGCGGAGCGCTCGCCGCTCTCCACCGCCCGCACCGCGGCCGCCAGCGCCGCCGCCGTGGCCTTCCCGCCCGGAGCCGGGGCGCCGGGCGCGGCCTCACCGGCGGCCGCCCCGGCCGTGCCCTGCGCGGCCCCGGCCCGGCCCGCCGCCTCGTCACCCGAAGGAGCGGTCGCCGCACCGTCACCCGGGGAAGCCTGCTCCGCCGGGCCCTCCGGAGCCGTCGGCTCTCCCGGAGCGCCCGCCTCCGCGGCGGCGGGCGGGCTGCCCGGCGCGGCCTCCTGCTCGGGCGCGGTCTCGCCGGAGGGGCGGTCGGTGCTCACAGCGTGCTCCAGTGGTGATCGGGACAGTGGTGGTCCGGGGCCGACACGTCGTCCAGCGCCCGGGTGATCTCGTCAGGAAGCGTAAGCGCCTCCACTGACAACGCCGCCGCGAGCTGCGCCGATGTCCGGGCGCCGATGAGCGGGGCGACGACCCCGGGGCGGTCGCGCACCCACGCGAGCGCGACGTGGAGCGGGGTGACGGCGAGTCCGTCGGCCGCGGTGGTGACCGCGTCGACGATGCCGTCGCACCGCTTGTCCAGATACGGCGCGACGAACCCGGCCAGCCGGTCCGAGGCGCCCCGCGAATCGATCGGGGTGGCGCGGCGGTACTTGCCGGTGAGTACGCCGCGGCCCAGCGGTGAGGCGGGCAGCAGACCGAGGCCCAGGTCGCGGGCGGCGGGCAGCACCTCCCGCTCCGCGCCGCGCCGGAGCAGCGAGTACTCCAGCTGTGCGCTCGCCAGCCGGGTGCGCACCGCGGGCTCGGCCAGCTGCCAGGTGGCGGCCTTGGCCAGCTGCCAGCCGGAGAAGCCGGCGAGCCCCGCGTACCGCGCCCGGCCGCTGCGGACGGCGGTGTCCAGCGCCTGCAGCGTCTCCTCCAGCGGGGTGTGCGGGTCGAAGGCGTGCAGTTGCCAGAGGTCGACGTGGTCCGTGCCCAGGCGGCGCAGCGAGGCGTCCAGCGCGGCGAGCAGATGGCGGCGCGAGCCGTCCACCCGGCGGTCCGGCTCCAGGACGCTGCCCGCCTTCGTGGCGATCACCAGATCGGTGCGTGGCACCAGGCCCTCCAGCAGCCGTCCGAGCAGCCGCTCGGCGCCGCCGTCGGCGTATATGTCCGCGGTGTCGACGAGGCTGCCGCCCGCCTCCCAGAACGTCTTGAGCTGCTCGGCCGCACCTCGCTCGTCGGTGTCGCGCGCCCAGGTGAGTGTGCCGAGCCCGATACGGGACACGCGCAGACCCGTACGGCCGAGATGCCGTTGCTCCATGCGGCCCGAGGTTAGTGGCCGTCCGCCGCGCGCAGGAGACCTGTGGACAACCGCCGGTGACGCCGGGCGCCGGTGCGCGCTAGAGTCCCCGCAACGTGACGTTACTGATCGGTAAGGGGAGCGGCATGAGGCTTGGCATCAACCTCGGTTACTGGGGCGCCGGGATGGACGGCGACAACCTCGCCGTGGCGCAGGAGGCGGACCGGCTGGGCTACGCGGTCTGCTGGGCCGCCGAGGCGTACGGATCCGACGCCCCCACGGTCCTGTCCTGGGTCGCCGCCCGCACCGAGCGGATCGACGTCGGCTCGGCGATCTTCCAGATCCCGGCCCGTACCCCCGCGATGACCGCGATGACCGCGGCCACCCTCGACTCGCTCTCCGGCGGCCGCTTCCGCCTCGGCCTCGGCGTCTCCGGCCCGCAGGTCTCCGAGGGCTGGTACGGCGTGAAGTTCGACAAGCCGCTCGCCCGCACCCGCGAGTACGTCGACATCGTCCGCAAGGCGCTCTCCCGCGAACGCCTGTCGTACGAGGGCGCGCACTGGACGCTCCCGCTGCCCGACGGCCCGGGCAAGCCCCTCAAGCTCACCGTCCACCCCACCCGCGAGCGCATCCCGCTCTACATCGCGGCGATCGGCCCCAAGAACCTGGAGCAGACCGGCGAGATCGCCGACGGCGCGCTGCTGATCTTCCCCTCGGCCGAGCACCTGGAGGAGACCGCCCTCGCGCCCCTGCGGGCGGGCCGCGCCAAGGCCGGGCTGACGATGGACGGCTTCGACGTCTGCCCGACACTGCCGCTCGCCGTCGGCGACGACGTCGACGCGCTCGCCGACATGTTCCGCCCGTACACCGCGCTGTACGTCGGCGGCATGGGCAGCCGCAAGCAGAACTTCTACAACAAGCTGGCCACCCGCATGGGGTACGGCGCGGAAGCCGCCGAGATCCAGGACAGGTACCTCTCCGGCGACAAGGACGGCGCGGCCGCCGCCGTGCCGCGGCAGCTGATCGACCAGACCTCGCTGCTCGGCCCCGTCGAGCGGATCGCGGAGCGGATGCAGGCGTACGCCGCCGCGGGCGTCACCACGCTGACGCTGGCGCCCGCCGGATTCACCCTGGACGAGCGGATCGCCGCCCTGCGCGCGGGCACCGAGGCGCTGGAGAAGGCCGGGCTCGCCTGATACGGAAGCCGCCCGGTGCACGGGCACCGGGCGGCTTGCGGACCGCGGCCGTGGTGAGGGCTCGGGGGTCTCCCCGCCACGGCCGTCGCCGGGGACAACGGCCCGCCGACCACCCGGTTACGCCCCTGCTCGTTCGCACGGAGGAACGATCCTCCGCCTCCGGTTGCCGGGCCCGCCGACCCGCTTTTGACTTTCCCTCCAGGCGTGTCCTTCGGAGGTGGCGCTGATGCTCTCGGCCCGGAGCCTGTTCCAGGAAATCCTCGACAACGACGAGGCGTACCGACTCTTCTGCTCCATCGCCGCGGGCGGCGAGGCCCAAGGCGGCTGGGAGAACGGACGGATCGCCGCCCTCATCCCCGAGGGAAGGCGCGACCTGGCACCGAAGGCCGCCCGGCACGGCGCCGACGAGGACAAACACGGCCGGATCTTCCGCGCCCTGCTGCGCAAACGCGGTCTGGAGGCGGCCACCGTCCCCGCCGCCACCGACTACACGATGCTCCTGGAACGCCGCGGCATCGGCCTCGCCCACGACCGGCTGCGCGCCGCCGCGCCGCTGACCGAGGAGGACGTGGTCACCTACCTCGCGCACAGCCGGGTCACCGAGCAGCGCGCCTCCGAGCAGATGCGGCTGCTGCGCAAGCACTTCGGCGACCACCCCGAGCTGGGCCGCGCGGTCCGGATGATCTCCCAGGACGAGGACAACCACCTCGCCTACTGCCACGAGGAACTGCTCCGCCTCGCCCGCGACGGCCACGGCCGCGCCATCCAGCGGATCCTGCGTGACTGCGCGCTCGCCGAGATCGCCGTCTACCGGGACGTCAGCCTCGCCGTCATGGACCACATGGGCCGCATCCTCGGCTGGCCCGCCCCCAAGGCGGCCCTGCTCGCCGTCGGCATCCGCCTTCTCTACGGCTACGAACGCCTCGTCGGCTGGCACCGGATGGTCAGCCTCCGGATGCCCGAGCGGCGCGACGCCCTGAGCGGGCCGGTCACCGAGTACGCCTGAGCCGGGCCCCCACGGGCCCGCTCACAGCCAGCCGCGCCGCTTGAACAGCCCGTAGAGCGAGAACTCGATGACCGCCATCGCCAGCAGCACCCCGGCATAGCCGAAGCGCAGCCCCAGCTCCGGCATGTGGCGGAAGTTCATGCCGTAGATCCCGGCGATCAGCGTCGGCACGGCGGCCAGCGCCGCCCACGCGGAGATCTTGCGCATGTCGTCGTTCTGCCGCACCCCCATCTGCGCCAGATGCGCGGAGAGGATGTCGGACAGCAGCCGGTCCAGGCTGTCCACCGAGTCGTTGGCGCGCGCCAGATGGTCACCGACGTCGCGGAAGAAGGGCCGCGAGCCGTCGGGCACGAACGGCACGCCCCGGTTCTCCTGGAGGCGCGTCAGCGGCTCGGTCAGCGGGCCCGTGGCGCGCCGGAACTCCATCACCTGGCGTTTGAACGCGTAGATCTCGGCGGCGGTGTTGCGGCTCTCCGAACGGTCCGGGGAGAAGACCTCGGCCTCCAGGTCCTCCAGATCCGCCTGCAACTCCCCGGCCACCTCGATGTAGTGGTCGACCACCGCGTCGCCGACCGCGTAGAGCACCGACGTCGGGCCGTGCCGGAGCGTCTCCGGCTGGTGCTCCAGCCGCCGCCGGACCGCTGCCAGCGGGCCGGTCTCGCCGTGCCGGACGGTGACGACGAACGCGTCGCCGACGAAGACCATCAGCTCCGTCGCGGTCACCGTGGCGGTGGTGTCGTCGTAGGCGACCGGCTTGAGCACCATGAACAGCGAGTCGTCGTAGACCTCCAGCTTCGGCCGCTGGTGCGCCTTGAGGGCGTCCTCGACGGCCAGCGGGTGCAGCCCGAACTCGCCGCTGATCCGCTCGAACTCCTCCGGGGTCGGCTCGTGGACGCCCAGCCACAGGAAGGCGTGGCCGCGCTGCCGGCGTGCCTCCTGGAGCGCGCTCGGGAAGTCCTCGGGCCGCTCCGTGCGGCGCCCGTCCCGGTAGATGGCGCAGTCCACGATCACACCAGGCATTCTCACCCCGGCCCCGCACTCCTGCCAGGGAACGGCCCCCGCACTCCTGCCGGGGAGCCGCCCGGGGAACGTAGGGTGGCCGCCATGCCCACGCTGATCCTGGTGCGGCACGGCCGCTCCACCGCCAACACCTCCGGCGTCCTCGCGGGCCGGACCCCCGGAATCGCCCTCGACGAGCGCGGCACCGCACAGGCCGCGGCGCTCCCCGCGCGGCTGGCGCAGGTGCCGCTGGCCGCCGCCGTCACCAGCCCGCTGCAGCGCTGCCGCCAGACGCTCCGCCCGCTGCTCGACGCCCGCCCCGGGCTGCCGTCGCACATCGACGACCGCATCAACGAGTGCGACTACGGCGACTGGTCGGGCCGCAAGCTCGCCGAGCTGAGCGGCGAGCCGCTGATGGAGGTAGTCCAGCGCCACCCGTCGGCCGCCGCCTTCCCCGGGGGCGAGTCGATGCGTGCCATGCAGGCGCGCGCCGCCGACGCGGTCCACGACTGGAACGCCCGTATCGAGGCGGCGCACGGCCCGGACGCCACGTACCTGATGTGCTCGCACGGCGACATCATCAAGGCGCTGGTCGCCGAGGCGCTCGGCCTCCACCTCGACCTCTTCCAGCGCATCTCCGTCGAGCCCTGCTCGGTCACCGCGATCCGCTACACCCGGCTGCGCCCCTTCCTCGTACGGCTCGGGGACACCGGGGACTTCGGCGGGCTGCTGCCGCCGCCGGACGCGACGGGCGCCGGGGACGGCGGTGAGGCGGCCGTGGGCGGTGGTGCGGGAGCACCGTGATCAGCTGGCGCAGTAGGGTGGTGCGACGGCGCTGTCCGTGACACCTCTGCGAACCGTGCCGTGAGCGCACTGACCGCACTGATCCCAGGGGCCGCAGCGACCGCTCAGCCCCCGCAGTCGAGCAATCGGAGCAGGACCTTGTCCCGTCAGGTGTTCTTCTACGACGCGCCGGACCGCTTCGTGGCCGGTACGGTCGGGTTGCCTGGCCGCCGGAGCTTTTTCCTCCAGGCCACCGCGGCCGGCCGGACCACCAGTGTCGCCCTGGAGAAGACGCAGGTCGCCGCGCTCGCCGAGCGGATCGACGAGTTGCTGGACGAGGTGGTGCGGCGCAGCGGCGGCAACGCCCCGGTACCGGCCGTCGCCCCCGCCGAGCTGGCCGACACCGCGCCGCTGGAGACGCCGGTGGAGGAGGAGTTCCGCGTCGGCACCATGGCGCTCGCCTGGGACGGCGAGGACGAGCGCATGATCATCGAGGCGCAGGCGCTGGTCGAGCTGGACGCCGACAGCGAGGAGGACCTCGCCGAGGCCGAGGAGCGGCTGCTCCAGGACGACGAGAACGGTCCGCCGATGCTGCGGGTACGGATGACCGGCACCATGGCGCGCGCCTTCGCCAAGCGCGCCCTGGAGGTGGTGAACGCCGGGCGCCCGCCGTGCCCGCTGTGCAGCCTGCCGCTCGACCCCGAGGGCCATGTCTGCCCGCGCCAGAACGGCTACCGGCGGGACGCCTGACCGCCATGGAACCCACCGCAGAACCGGCACTCCCGGGGCCCGCCACACCACCGGGCCGGCCCGAGGCCACCGCCACCGGGCCCCGGGACGTTCAGGAAGGCTCCCTGAAGGACGACCACGTTCAGGCAGGCTCCCCGAACGACACCGACTCCCGGGAAACCTTCCTGAACGACGAGAACCTTCAGACAGCCTTCCTGAACGCGGGCGAGCTGACCGTCCGCGGCCGTATCGAGGAGGCGTCCAACGCGGTCCTCTTCTGCACCGTGACCCACGAGGGCCGCACCGTCGACTGCGTCTACAAGCCGGTCGCGGGCGAACGGCCGCTGTGGGACTTCCCCGACGGCAACCTCGCCCAGCGGGAGGTCGCCGCGTACGAGATATCCCGGGCGACGGGCTGGGGGCTGATCCCGGCCACCGTGCTGCGGGAGGGACCGTACGGCCCCGGCATGGTGCAGCGGTGGATCGAGGTGCCCGAGGCGGACGCCGAGGAGATCCCGCCGCTGCTGGCACTGGTCGAAGGGGACGAGCCGGGGCCGGGCTGGAAGGCGGTCGGGTTCGCGGAGACCGGGCAGGGGCGTCCGGCGCTGCTGGTCCACGCCGACGACGTGCGGCTGCGGCGGCTGGCGGTGCTCGACGCCGTCCTCAACAACGGGGACCGCAAGGGCGGCCACCTGCTGCCGGGGCCCGGTGGGCGGCTCTTCGCCATCGACCACGGCGTGACCTTCCACACCGACGACAAGCTCCGCACCCTGCTGTGGGGATGGGCCGGGGAGCCGCTGCCCGACGAGGCGGTCACGGTGCTGGAGCGGCTCCGCTCCGCGCTGGCGGAGGGCCTTCCGCTCGCCGCCCGGCTGGCCGAACTCCTCACCGCCGCCGAGACCGCCGCGCTGCGCGCACGGGTCGCCGCACTGCTGACATCCGGCCGTCATCCCGAGCCCGGCGGCGACTGGCCGCCGATCCCCTGGCCACCGGTCTGACACGCCGCCGGACCCGGCGCACCGGGCGTCGGCGGGCGGCGTACGAGGGGCGCGCGCCACCGCCTGATGCACGTTCCGGCATCGAACGCAAGAACGCCTATCCGGTCGTTACCGGCCCTCCGGTTCGTATGCGGAACCAGCATCCGGTTAGTCTCAAGACATGCATGCATGGCCCGCTTCTGAGGTCCCCGCCCTGCCTGGTCAGGGCCGCGACCTGAGGATCCACTCCACCGCGACCGGCGGACGGGTGACCCTCGACCCCGGTCCCGTCGCCCGTATCTACGTCTGCGGCATCACTCCGTACGACGCCACCCACATGGGGCACGCGGCGACCTACAACGCGTTCGACCTGGTTCAGCGCGTGTGGCTCGACACGAAGCGCCAGGTTCACTACGTGCAGAACGTCACGGATGTCGACGATCCGCTGCTGGAGCGGGCCGTCGCCACCGGGGACGACTGGACGGCGCTCGCCGAACGCGAGACCGCGCTGTTCCGCGAGGACATGACGGCCCTGCGGATGCTCCCGCCCCGCCACTACATCGGAGCCGTCGAGGCGATACCCGGCATCGTCCCGCTCGTCGAACGGCTCCGTGACAGCGGCGCCGCCTACGAACTGGACGGTGACATCTACTTCTCCGTCTCCTCCGACCCGCACTTCGGCGAGGTCTCCGGACTCGACGCCGAGGCGATGCGGCTGCTCTCCGCCGAACGCGGCGGCGACCCGGAGCGGGAGGGCAAGAAGAACCCCCTCGACCCGATGCTGTGGATGGCCGCCCGCGACGGCGAGCCGAGCTGGGACGGCGGCTCGCTGGGCCGCGGCCGGCCCGGCTGGCACATCGAGTGCGTCGCCATCGCCCTGGAGCACCTCGGCATGGGCTTCGACGTCCAGGGCGGCGGCTCCGACCTGGCCTTCCCGCACCACGAGATGGGCGCCTCGCACGCCCAGGCGCTGACCGGCGAGCACCCCTTCGCCAAGGCGTACGTCCACGCCGGGATGGTGGCGCTGGACGGCGAGAAGATGTCGAAGTCCAAGGGCAATCTGGTCTTCGTCTCGGCGGTGCGCCGCGACGGCGTCGACCCGGCGGCGATCCGGCTGGCGCTCCTGTCCCACCACTACCGCAGCGACTGGGAGTGGACCGACGCGGTGCTGGCCGAGGCCGTGGACCGGCTGGCGCGCTGGCGTGCCGCGGTCTCCCGCCCCGACGGCCCGCCTGCGGAGGCGCTGCTGGAGGAGGTCCGTACGGCGCTCGCCGACGACCTGGACTCGCCCGCGGCGCTGGCCGCGGTCGACCGCTGGGCCGCCGCGCAGGAGTCCGGCGGCGGCAGCGACGAGGGCGCGCCCGGTCTGGTCTCGCGCACGGTGGACGCACTGCTGGGCGTCGCGCTCTAACCCCTCACCGGCCCGGAAGGGGCGCCTCCGCAGCGGCGGGGGCGCCCCTTTTGCGTGCGGAGCGCCGACGGGGAGACCCGGGTACGCGGACGGGCGGGGCCGGACCGCTCCGGTCCCGCCCCGCCCGTCCGTGGCTCTCCCGCGGGCTACCGCCCGCCGTCGGCCTCCGGCCCGTCCGGCGGCTCGCTCCCGGCGTCCTTCGGGTCCCGGGCCTCCTTGGGGAGCCGGGGCCAGGTGCGGCCGGATTCGGTCTGCGGGTCCCGGCGGCGCAGATAGCGCTCGAATTCCCGGGCGATGGCGTCGCCGGACGCCTCCGGCAGATCCGCGGTGTCCCGCGCCTCCTCCAGCGTCTGGACGTACTCGGCGACCTCACTGTCCTCGGCCGCCAGCTGGTCCACGCCCAGCTGCCAGGCGCGGGCGTCCTCGGTCAGCTCGCCCTGGGGGATGCGGATGCCGAGCAGGTCCTCCAGGCGGTTGAGCAGCGCCAGGCTGGCCTTCGGGTTGGGCGGCTGGGAGACGTAGTGCGGCACCGCTGCCCAGAGGCTGACGGCCGGCACCCCGGCGTGGGTGCACGCCTCCTGGAGGATGCCGACGATGCCGGTGGGGCCCTCGTAGCGGGACTCCTCCAGATCCATGCGGGTGGCCAGGTCGGTGTCCGAGGTGACGCCGCTGACCGGCACCGGCCGGGTGTGCGGGGTGTCGCCGAGCAGCGCGCCGAGCACCACCAGCATCTCCACGCCCAGCTCATGGGCGAAGCCGAGGATCTCGTTGCAGAACGAGCGCCAGCGCATGCTCGGCTCGATGCCGCGGACCAGCACCAGATCGCGGCGGCGGCCCTTGCCGTCGGAGTCCTCGATGCGGACCACCGACAGCCGGGTGGTGGGCCAGGTGACCTTGCGGACGCCGTCCTCCAGGAAGACGGTCGGGCGGTTGACCTGGAAGTCGTAGTAGTCCTCGGCGTCGAGCGCCGCGAAGACCTTGCCCTGCCATTCCCGGTGCAGATGAGCGACCGCGGCGGAGGCGGCGTCGCCGGCGTCGTTCCAGCCTTCGAACGCGGCCACCATCACCGGGTCGATCAGCTCGGGAACACCCTCCAGCTCGATCACCCAGCGCCTCCTTCCGGCCGGTGTCCCGCCGCTGAGCGGCCACCGGCACCCCGTTTCCTTACGTGCGCTCCCAGCCTACGGGGTCCACGGCGTCCGGCCGCAGCCCCTGTGCACGAATGAGTGCTCATTCATCCGAGGTGTTCGGAAGGACCTTCGAGCGCGGGGCCACCGCGCCCGGTGCCGGCCCCCGTCACCCCCCTCGTCCGCACCCGCTGCTCCACCCCGGCGAGGTGGACCGTCGCCCACGCCCGCGCCGCCTCCGCGTCGCCCGCGCGCAGCGCGGTGAGGATCGCGCGGTGTTCGGCGAGCGTCCGGGCCACCGCGTCTCGTTGCGCCAGTCCGCCCCGGACCTGGGCCCGGGTGGCCGGGCCCGACAGGCCCTCCAGCAGCGCGCAGAGCACGGAGTTGCCGGACGCGGTCGCGATCCGCCGGTGGAACTCCAGGTCAGCGGCGGCCAGTTCGGCCTCCGACGGCTCGGGGCCCAGCGCGTCCAATCCGGCCTCCAGCGCGTCGAGTTCGTGCGCGGCGACCCGTCCGGCGGCCATCGCGGTGGCGGCGGGCTCCAGGATCCGGCGGACGGCGAGGAACTCCAGCACCGTGTCGTCGCGGTGGAAGTCGACCACGAAGCTCAGCGCCTCCAGCAGCAGCCGCGGGGCGAGGCTGGTGACGTAGGTACCGTCGCCCTGCCGTACGTCGAGGATGCGGATCAGCGACAGCGCCCGCACCGCCTCGCGCAGCGAATTGCGGGACAGGCCCAGCTCGGCGGCGAGTTCGCTCTCCCTGGGCAGCCGGTCGCCCGGCCGCAGCGTCCCCGAGACGATCATCCCCTTGATCTTCTCGATGGCCTCGTCAGTGACCCCCACGGCCGACCTCCCCGTTCGGAACCGCCGGACATCCGCCTCCAGACATCCGATGTCTGGGACATTATGGCCCGGCCTCCGACGGCCGTCGCACCTCGTGCCCGCACATGCCGGAGGGGCGGCCCCCTACGGGAACCGCCCCTCCGGCAGGCCGTACGCACGCGGCGTACGTTCCGGGCTCAGCCTTCGAGCATGCCCTTCACCTTGGCGCGGACGTCCTCCGTGTCCAGGCCGCGGATGGTCAGCGTGGTACGGCGGCGCAGCACGTCGTCCACGGTCTCGGCCCACTCGTGGTCGCGGGCGTAGGCGACCTGCGCCCAGATCTCCGGCGCGTCCGGGTGGATGCGCTCGGCCAGCTCCGGGTTCTCGTTCGCCAGGCGCGCGATGTCGAACGACAGCGAGCCGTAGTGCGTGGCGAGGTGGCGCGCGGTCTCCGGGGCCATCTGCGGGCCGTCGGCGGTGCCGTCGACCAGCAGGCGGTGGGCGACCGCGTTCGGGTTGGCGATACCGGGCAGCGGGAGCTTCTTCGGCAGGCGCGCGATCGGCTCCATGTCACCGGCCAGCGGGTGGCCGGGGAGCGCGGCGAGCTTGTTCATGACCGTACGGCCGATGTGGCGGAAGGTCGTCCACTTGCCGCCCGCGACGGACAGCATGCCGCCGCTGCCCTCGGTCACGACCGTCTCGCGCTTGGCCTTGGAGGTGTCGCCCGGGCCGCCGGGCAGCACCCGCAGACCGGCGAACGAGTAGGTGATCAGGTCGCGCGAGAGCTGCTGGTCACGGACGGAGAAGGCGGCCTCGTCCAGGATCTGGGCGGTGTCCTTCTCGGTGACCGCGACGTCCGCCGGGTCGCCCTCGTACTCCTCGTCGGTGGTACCGAGCAGCAGCATGTCCTCCCAGGGGAGGGCGAAGGTGATGCGGTACTTGTCGATCGGGGTGGCCAGCGCCGCCTTCCAGGGGGAGGTGCGCTTGAGGACCAGGTGCGCGCCCTTGGAGAGGCGGATGGAGGGGGCCGCGTTCGGGTCCTCCATCTTGCGCAGGTGGTCCACCCACGGGCCGGTCGCGTTGAGGACCAGGCGGGCGCTGACGCCGAACTCCTCGCCGTCCGTGCGGTCCTTCAGCTCGGCACCGGTGACCCGGCCCTGGGTGAAGCGCAGCCCGGTGACCTCGGCGTGGTTGAGGACCGTGGCGCCGGCCGCGACGGCGGCGCGGACGGTCATCAGCGCCATGCGGGCGTCGTTCATCTGGTCGTCGCCGTAGACCGCGACGGCCTTGAGGTTGTCGGTCCGCAGCTCCGGCACGTCGCGCTGGGCCTTGGCCGGCGATATGACGTGGCCGACGCCGTCGCCGAACGCGGAGAGCGCGGAGTAGGCGAAGACACCGGCGCCGAGCTTGGCCGCGCCGTGCGGGCCGCCCTTGTAGACGGGCAGGTAGAAGGTGAGGGGGTTGGCGAGGTGCGGCGCCACCTCACGGGAGACCGCACGCCGCTCGAAGTGGTTCTCCGCCACCAGCTTCACGGCGCCGGTCTGCAGGTAGCGCAGGCCGCCGTGGAGCAGCTTGGAGGAGGCGGAGGAGGTGGCGCCGGCGAAGTCGCCGGCGTCCACCAGGGCCACCCGCAGTCCGGCCTGCGCGGCGTGCCAGGCAGTGGAGATGCCCAGGATGCCGCCACCGATCACCAGGAGGTCGTACGTCGCCTTGGACAGCTGTTCCCGGGTTTCGGCGCGGCTCGGGGTCGAACCGTCGGCCGGGTGCGTCCCGAGTGCCGGGACGCTCTGCAGGGTGCTCATCAATTACTCCTCGACAGTGTCGTCGTCGAGCCAGCCCATGGAGCGTTCCACTGCCTTGAGCCAGCTCTTGTACTCGCGGTCACGGGTGGCCGCATCCATCCGGGGGGTCCATTCGGCGGCCCGGCGCCAGTTGGCGCGCAGCTCGTCGGTGCTGGACCAGAAGCCGACGGCCAGACCGGCCGCGTAGGCAGCGCCGAGGCAGGTCGTCTCGGCGACCATCGGGCGCACCACCGGCGCGTCCAGGAAGTCCGAGATGGTCTGCATCAGCAGGTTGTTGGAGGTCATACCGCCGTCGACCTTGAGTGCGGTCAGCTCGACGCCGGAGTCCTTCGTCATGGCGTCGGTGATCTCGCGGGTCTGCCAGGCGGTGGCCTCAAGAACGGCGCGGGCGATGTGCGCCTTGGTGACGTAGCGGGTCAGGCCCGCGATCACACCGCGCGCGTCGGAGCGCCAGTAGGGGGCGAACAGGCCGGAGAAGGCCGGGACGAAGTACGCGCCGCCGTTGTCGTCGACGGTGGAGGCCAGCGTCTCGATCTCCGCGGCGGAGTTGATCAGGCCCATCTGGTCGCGCATCCACTGCACCAGCGAACCGGTGACGGCGATGGAGCCTTCCAGCGCGTAGACCGCGTCCTGGTCGCCGATGCGGTAGCCGACCGTGGTCAGCAGCCCGTTGTACGAGTTCACCGGCTGGTTGCCGGTGTTCATCAGCATGAAGGTGCCGGTGCCGTACGTGGACTTGGCCTCACCCTGCGAGAAGCAGGTCTGGCCGAAGAGCGCGGCCTGCTGGTCACCGAGGGCGGAGGCGACCGGGACACCGGCGAGGGCGCCGGCGGCGGTGGTGCCGTAGACCTCGGCGGAGGACTTGATCTCCGGGAGGACGGCGGCGGGGATGCCGATCGACTGGAGGATCTTCTCGTCCCACTCCAGCGTGTGGAGGTTCATCAGCAGGGTGCGCGAGGCGTTGGTGACGTCCGTGACGTGCACACCGCCGTTCACGCCACCGGTGAGGTTCCAGATGACCCAGGAGTCCATGGTGCCGAAGAGGATGTCGCCGCGCTCGGCGCGCTCGCGCAGCCCCTCGACGTTGTCCAGCAGCCAGCGGATCTTCGGGCCCGCGAAGTACGAGGCCAGCGGCAGGCCGGTCTCGCGGCGGAAGCGGTCCTGGCCGACGTTGCGGCCCAGCTCCTTGCAGAGCGCGTCGGTGCGGGTGTCCTGCCAGACGATGGCGTTGTGGACCGGCTCACCGGTGTGCCTGTCCCACAGCAGCGTGGTCTCGCGCTGGTTGGTGATGCCGATCGCCTTGACGTCGTCGGCGGTGACGCCGGCCTTCGCGACGGCGCCGGCCACGACCTGCTGGACGTTGGTCCAGATCTCGGCGGCATCGTGTTCGACCCAGCCGGGCTTGGGGAAGATCTGTTCGTGCTCCTTCTGGTCGACCGACACGATGCGGCCGTCCTTGTCGAACACGATGCAGCGGCTGGAGGTCGTGCCCTGGTCGATGGCCGCGATGAACGGACCGTGACCGTGGGAGGAGGTGGAGGGGGTGTCGCTCATGGTGTGCTCCAGTGATTCTGTGCGGGCGGAGTCGGTACGGGGACGCGGCTCAGGCGAAGGCCACCTGATAGATGCCACCGGCGATGGCCCCGCCAATCAGCGGGCCGACGACCGGGATCCATGCGTAGCCCCAGTCGGAGCCGCCCTTGTTCGGCAGCGGCAGCAGCGCGTGCACGATACGCGGGCCCAGGTCACGGACCGGGTTGATCGCGTAGCCGGTCGGGCCACCGAGGGACAGACCGATACCGACGACGACGAACGCCACCAGCAGCGAACCGATCGGGCCGACACCCTTGCCGTTGTCGCTCAGACCCAGGTTGAGGATCGCCAGCACGAGCACGATGGTGGCGATGATCTCGGTCACGAGGTTCTGAACTGCGTTCCGGATCTCCGGACCGGTGGAGAAGATGCCGAGGACGGGGCCCGCCTTGGGAGCGGTGGCCTTGTCCACCATGCCTTCCTGACCGTTGTGCGCGGTCAGCACCTCCGGGTCCGACAGGTGCGCCCGGAACTGCCCGTAGTAGGCCAGCCAGACCAGCACCGCGCCGATCATGGCGCCGAGCAGCTCACCGGCGAAGTACACCGGTACCTGGCTCCACTCGGTGCCGCCCTTGATCGCGAGGGCGAGGGTCACCGCGGGGTTGAGGTGCGCACCGGACTTGGCGGCGATGTACGCGCCCGTGAGTACGGCGAAGCCCCAACCGAAGGCGATGGCGACCCAGCCGGCCGCGTGCGCCTTGGAGCGCTTGAAGGTGACGGCGGCGCAGACGCCACCGCCGAGCAGTATCAGAACAGCGGTACCTATGGTCTCGCTGAGGAAGATGTCGGAGCTGGACACCCGCGACTCCTTTGTCCTTCGTCCAGGGGAAGGCGAACCCCGGGTCTCCGGTGGTCCGCGCCCTCCGAGAGGGCTGTGGTCGGCCCCGCGGCATTGCCCACCATAACGAATATTGTCGTGTGGTGTTCGACAATGCCGACCGACGAACGGCAGTTTTGTCCACCTGTTGAACGGCGTCAAGGGTTCCGTGGCGAAAAATTAACCTGGACAAGCGGTGGCAATACGGATCAGAAGCGGCCTGCGCCCAGGTCCCTGGATACAGCCCGTGCGCAATCCCTGACAGCAGCGACGATTTCCGGCCGCACCACACCGTCCTGGCACACCCGCTCGACGGCCCCGGTGATGCCCACCGAACCCACCGGCATCCGCCGCCGGTCGTGCACCGGAGCGGCCACCGACGCCACGCCCTCCCAGGTCTCCTCCACGTCCACGGCCCACCCCCGCGCCCGGGTCAGCTCCAGCGCCTTCTCGAAGGCGTCCGCCCCGGTCACCGTGTGCGGGGTGAGCGGCTCCCGCTCCACCTCCGCGACCTCACTGTGCGCCACCGGGTCGTACGCGCACAGCACCTTGCCCAGCGCGGTGCTGTACAGCGGGTGCATCGCGCCCACCTCCAGGACCTGGCGGCTGTCGTCCGGCCGGAAGACGTGGTGCACGATCAGGACGCCCTGCTGGTGCAGGACGCCGAGGTAGACGCTCTCGCCGCTGGAGCGCGCCAGGTCGTCGGTCCATACGAGGGCGCGGGCCCGCAGCTCGTGGACGTCGAGGTAGCTGTTGCCCAGGCGCAGCAGTTCGGCGCCGAGCTGGTAGCGGCCGGACGCCGGGTCCTGCTCGACGAACCCCTCCTGCTGGAGGGTGCGCAGGATGCCGTGGGTGGTGCCCTTGGCCAGGCCGATCGCGGAGGAGATGTCGGACAGCCCCAGCCGCCGTTCCCCGCCGGCCAGCAGCCGCAGCACCGCCGCGGCTCGCTCCAGCGACTGGATGGTGCGTGCCATCGGACAACCTCCAAGATGCGCGGTTCGACAATGCTGAACGATATCGGTCGATGCCGAACCGCGGGAGGGCCGGAGTCCACTTGTGATCATGGCCGGTGTACGCCGCTCCGGGCCATCCGGAGTCCAGGCCCTGGAACAGAAGGACACGTGGACCGGACCGCCAGCTAGGCTGGCGACGTGCGCCGCCCACCGGGGGCGCAAAGCCGACAGCCGTCGCAACCAGGGGAGCACCTCCATGGCCTCGTACACGTCCACGTCCGACAGCGCCTCCCGCGTCGATTCCTTCCGCGAGGCGCTGGCCTCGCGGGTGGTGGTCGCCGACGGGGCGATGGGCACGATGCTGCAGGCGCAGGATCCGTCGATGGAGGACTTCCAGCAGCTGGAGGGCTGCAACGAGGTCCTCAACATCACCCGTCCGGACATCGTCCGCTCGGTGCACGAGGAGTACTTCGCGGTCGGCGTCGACTGCGTGGAGACCAACACCTTCGGCGCCAACTTCGCCGCGCTGGCCGAGTACGACATCCCCGAGCGCGTCTTCGAACTCTCCGAGGCGGGCGCCCGCATCGCCCGCGAGGTCGCCGACGAGTACACGGCCTCGACCGGGCAGCAGCGCTGGGTCCTCGGCTCGATGGGCCCCGGCACCAAGCTGCCCACCCTCGGCCACGCCCCGTACCCCACCCTCCGCGACGCCTACCAGCGCAACGCCGAGGGCATGATCGCGGGCGGCGCCGACGCGCTGCTGGTCGAGACCACCCAGGACCTGCTCCAGACGAAGGCCGCCATCCTCGGCGCCCGCCGCGCCCTGGCCGCCACCGGCACGAAGCTCCCGGTCATCTGCTCCGTCACCGTCGAGACCACCGGCACCATGCTGCTCGGCTCCGAGATCGGCGCCGCGCTCACCGCGCTGGAGCCGCTCGGCATCGACATGATCGGCCTCAACTGCGCCACCGGCCCCGCCGAGATGAGCGAGCACCTGCGCTACCTCGCCCGCCACTCCCGCGTCCCGCTCGCCTGCATGCCCAACGCCGGTCTGCCGGTCCTGGGCAAGGACGGCGCCCACTACCCGCTGACCGCCGGTGAGCTCGCCGACGCGCAGGAGACGTTCGTCGGCGAGTACGGCCTCTCCCTCGTCGGCGGCTGCTGCGGCACCACCCCCGAGCACCTGCGTCAGGTCGTCGAGCGGGTCCGCGGTCTGACCCCGTCGCCCCGCGAGCCGCGCCCCGAGCCCGGCGCCGCCTCCCTCTACCAGACCGTCCCCTTCCGGCAGGACACCTCGTACCTCGCGATCGGCGAGCGGACCAACGCCAACGGTTCGAAGAAGTTCCGCGAGGCGATGCTGGCCGGCCGCTGGGACGACTGCGTGGAGATGGCCCGCGAGCAGATCCGCGAGGGCGCCCACATGCTCGACCTCTGCGTCGACTACGTCGGACGCGACGGCGTCGCCGACATGGAGGAGCTGGCCGGCCGCTTCGCCACCGCCTCCACCCTCCCCATCGTCCTGGACTCCACCGAACTGCCGGTCCTCCGCGCCGGACTGGAGAAGCTGGGCGGCCGCGCCGTCATCAACTCCGTCAACTACGAGGACGGCGACGGCCCCGAGTCCCGCTTCGCCAAGGTCACCGCCCTCGCCGCCGAGCACGGCGCGGCGCTCATCGCGCTGACCATCGACGAGGAGGGCCAGGCCCGCACCGCCGAGCACAAGGTCGCCATCGCCGAGCGCCTCATCGCCGACCTGACCGGCAACTGGGGCGTACGCGAGTCCGACATCCTCATCGACACCCTCACCTTCACCATCTGCACCGGCCAGGAGGAGTCCCGCAAGGACGGCATCGCCACCATCGAGGCCATCCGGGAGCTGAAGCGCCGTCACCCGGACGTGCAGACCACCCTGGGCCTGTCCAACATCTCCTTCGGCCTCAACCCGGCCGCCCGCATCCTCCTCAACTCCGTCTTCCTCGACGAGTGCGTCAAGGCCGGACTGGATTCGGCGATCGTGCACGCCAGCAAGATCCTGCCGATCGCCCGCTTCGACGACGAGCAGGTCAACTGCGCCCTCGACCTCATCTACGACCGCCGCGCCGAGGGCTACGACCCGCTGCAGAAGCTCATGGCGCTCTTCGAGGGCGTCGACACCAAGTCCCTCAAGGCCGGCAAGGCCGAGGAGCTGGCCGCGCTGCCGCTGGAGGAGCGGCTGGCCCGCCGCATCATCGACGGCGAGAAGAACGGCCTGGAGGCCGACCTCGACGAGGCGCTGCGCTCCACCCCCGCCCTCGACATCGTCAACAACACCCTCCTGGAGGGCATGAAGGTCGTCGGCGAACTCTTCGGTTCCGGCCAGATGCAGCTGCCGTTCGTCCTCCAGTCCGCCGAGGTCATGAAGACCGCGGTCGCCCACCTCGAACCGCACATGGAGAAGGTCGACGACGCCGACGGCGCGGGCAAGGGCACCATCGTCCTGGCGACCGTCCGCGGTGACGTCCACGACATCGGCAAGAACCTCGTCGACATCATCCTCTCCAACAACGGCTACAACGTCGTCAACCTCGGCATCAAGCAGCCGGTCGCCGCGATCCTGGAAGCCGCCGAGGAGCACCGCGCCGACGTCATCGGCATGTCCGGCCTGCTGGTCAAGTCCACGGTGATCATGAAGGAGAACCTGGAGGAGCTGAACCAGCGCAAGATGGCCGCCGACTACCCGGTCATCCTCGGCGGCGCCGCCCTCACCCGCGCCTACGTCGAACAGGACCTCCACGAGATCTACGACGGCGAGGTCCGCTACGCCCGCGACGCGTTCGAGGGGCTGCGCCTGATGGACGCGCTGGTCGCCGTCAAGCGCGGCGTCCCGGGCGCCACCCTGCCCGAGCTGAAGCAGCGCCGCGTCCCCCGGCGCGAGACCGCGGACGTGGCGGTGGAGGAGCCGGAGGGTTCGGTCCGCTCCGACGTCGCGACCGACAACCCGGTCCCCGCCCCGCCGTTCTGGGGCACCCGCGTCGTCAAGGGCATCCAGCTCGCCGACTACGCCTCCTGGCTGGACGAGGGCGCCCTCTTCAAGGGCCAGTGGGGCCTCAAGCAGGCGCGCACCGGCGACGGCCCCAGCTACGAGGAGCTGGTGGAGACCGAGGGACGGCCGCGGCTGCGCGGCTGGCTCGACCGGCTCCAGACGGAGAACCTGCTGGAAGCCGCCGTCGTCCACGGCTACTTCCCGTGCGTCTCCAAGGGCGACGACCTCATCCTGCTCCACGAGGACGGCACCGAACGCACCCGCTTCACCTTCCCCCGCCAGCGCCGCGGCCGCCGGCTGTGCCTGGCGGACTTCTTCCGCCCGGAGGAGTCCGGCGAGACCGACGTCGTGGGCCTCCAGGTCGTCACCGTCGGCTCCCGCATCGGCGAGGAGACCGCCAAGCTCTTCGCCGCCAACTCCTACCGCGACTACCTCGAACTGCACGGCCTCTCCGTCCAGCTCGCCGAGGCGCTGGCCGAGTACTGGCACGCCCGGGTCCGCGCCGAGCTGGGCTTCGGCGGCGAGGACCCGGCCGACGTCGAGGACATGTTCGCCCTGAAGTACCGCGGCGCCCGCTTCTCCCTGGGCTACGGTGCCTGCCCCGACCTGGAGGACCGCGCGAAGATCGCCGACCTCCTCCAGCCGGAGCGCATCGGTGTCCAGCTCTCCGAGGAGTTCCAGCTCCACCCCGAGCAGTCCACCGACGCGATCGTGATCCACCACCCCGAGGCGAAGTACTTCAACGCCAGGTGAGGCCCCGGGCCGTCCGTCGCCCGAACGGCGGACGGCCCGTTCCGCTTCACCCCCGTACCGGCCCGCACAGTCGTACACTGGTCGGTCCGGTAGCGGCCGGTCAGCACCCCACTCCGGGGCGGTGGCCGGCCCTTTTGTCCCCCAGGGGACGTCCTCACGGAGGTGGACGGATGACCAGCAGCATCCCCGCGGCCGACTCCCGGGCGGCGAAGGGCACCGCCCTCCAGGCAGTCTTCCTCGACCTGGACGGCACGCTCGTCGACACCGAGGGGTTCTGGTGGGAGGCGGAGTCCGAGGTCTTCGCCGAACTGGGCCACGTCCTCAACGACACCCACCGCGAGGTCGTCGTCGGCGGCCCCATGACCCGCAGCGCCGGATATCTGATTCAGGCCACCGGCGCCCAGATCGGCCTGCCGGAGCTGAGCGGCCTGCTCAACGCCCGTTTCGCCGCCCGGATCGGCCGCGGCGTGCCGCTGATGCCCGGCGCCCGCCGGCTGCTGGCCGAGCTGGCCGCCCACGGCGTCCCCACGGCCCTGGTCTCCGCCTCGCACCGCACCATCATCGACCGCATGCTGCACTCCCTGGGCCCGGCCAACTTCCATCTGACGCTCGCCGGTGACGAACTGGAACGCACCAAGCCGCACCCGGACCCGTACCTCACCGCCGCCGCCCGGCTGGGCGTCGATCCGGCGCGGTGCGCGGTGGTGGAGGACACCCTCACGGGGGTGCGCGCGGGCGAGGCGGCCGGGTGCCGGGTCGTCGCCGTGCCGTCGGTGGTGCCGGTGCCGCCCGCCGCGGGACGGACCGTCGTCCGGTCACTCGAAGAAGTTGATCTTTCTTTTCTCCGGGCCCTCATCACGGAAAGCAATTGACGCGTGCACTGAGCGTTCCTCAGGGAAAGCGGACGGAACTCAGGGCAGCGGTTCGCTCATTTTCCGTGACGTATACCCTGGCTGAATTCCCGCATTCCCGCTGCCACCGGGGCGCGTGACGTTTCTCACGCGCCCCGGTGTCGACAGGTGTCCCGACGGGC
The DNA here is from genome assembly GCF_043083385.1 of Streptomyces sp. NPDC014733. Classification (NCBI taxonomy): domain Bacteria; kingdom Bacillati; phylum Actinomycetota; class Actinomycetes; order Kitasatosporales; family Streptomycetaceae; genus Streptomyces; species Streptomyces sp. NPDC014733. Next base: position 165,642 of record NZ_JBIBYO010000003.1, read on the forward strand.
GTTCCAGAGGGGCGTGAAGACCTGAAGCGCGGGGGTAAGTGTCCGGATTCATGGGGTGACGTGTAGTTCGTTCCGGCGTCCGGTAATCGGAGATCGATGTGCTGTTATCCGGTGTCCCTATAACGGCAACTCCGTTGCGGCCCGGACGCGATGGCTGTTCCTACTAATGTCGACGCGAGCAACACCTCTGCGCTGATAAGGAACCTGCCGACGATGAATCGCAAGACCTTGGTGCTGCCGGCTCTGGCCGGTCTGCTCGCCCCCGTACTCGCGGCCTGTGGCGGGCCGGACGGCGCGGGCGGGAGTGGCGATCCCATCGTCGTCGGGGTCGCCACGCAGATGGAGGCCACCAAGGATGCCCCCGCTCCGTTCGACCCGGCGCAGGCGTACGACGTCGACGCGATGAACGTGCTGCGCGGCACCCTCCAGACGCTGCTGCGCCTGCCCAGAACCGGCACCACGCCGGTGCCCGAGGCGGCCAAGACCTGCGGTTTCCGCGACACGCGGAACGAGCAGTACCGGTGCACCCTGCGCAGCGACCTGAAGTTCTCCAACGGTCACGCGCTCACCGCGCAGGACGTGAAGTTCTCCATCGACCGCGTCCAGAAGATCAACTACGCCAACGGTCCGGGCACGCTGGTCAACGACATCGACAAGGTCGAGACGCCCAGCGACACCGAGGTGGTCTTCCACCTCAAGAAGCCGGACGCGACCTTCCCGCAGAAGCTCACCACCCCGGCCGCCGGCATCGTCGACCACCAGGTGTACCCCGCCGACCGCCTCTACAGCGGCTTCGAGCTCGTCGGCTCCGGCCCGTACACGCTCAAGGCCGAGCACAGCGGCGAGCACATCAACAAGATCGTCTTCAGCCGGAACCCGGGCTACAAGGGCGCGGTGAAGCCGCTGAACGACAAGGTCGAGATGCGGTTCTTCCCCAGCTCCTCCGCGATGGAGAAGGCGCTGCGCAAGGGCCAGATCGACCTGATGAACCGTGGGCTGTCGCCCGCTCAGGTCAAGGGCCTGCAGAACTCCCGGAACGAGCACATCACCCTCCAGGAGATGCCCGGCCAGGAGATCCGCTACCTCGCCTTCAACACCAAGGACCCGTCGGTCTCCAACCCGGCCGTCCGCCAGGCGATGGCGCAGCTCGTCAACCGCTCGCAGATCCTGCGCGACGTCTACTCCTACGTCGGCGACCCGCTGTACTCCCTGGTGCCGACCGGCCTCACCGGCCACATCAACTCCTTCTTCACCAAGTACGGGAACCCCAGCGTCCCGGCCGCCCGCCAGATCCTGGAGCAGGCGAACGTCCACACCCCGGTGAAGGTGACGCTGACGTACACCGAGAACCACTACGGCGCCAGCACCGCCAAGGAGTTCGCGGCGCTGAAGCAGCAGTTCAACGACAGCAAGCTGTTCGACGTCGACATCAAGGGCGTCGACAACTGGCAGCAGTTCCGCACCGACTCCTCCAACGGCAAGTACGCCGTCTACGGCATGGGCTGGTTCCCCGACATCCCGGACGCCGACAACTACATCGGCCCGTTCCTCGGCAAGGGCAACTTCCTCAACTCGCCCTACCGCAACGCGAAGATCGAGACGCAGCTGATCCCCGCCACCCGCCAGGAGACCGACCGCAACGCCGCGGGCAACGGTTTCAAGGAGATCCAGGACATCCTCGCCGACGACGTGCCGATCCTCCCGCTGTGGCAGGGCAAGCAGTACGTCGCCGCCCGTGACGACATCACCGGCGTGGAGTGGGCGCTCAACTCCTCCTCGGCGCTGCAGATCTGGGAGCTGGGCCGCGGCGTCTCCGACTGACGCACGGCACACCACAAGGAGGGGCCGGTCCGGGAGCAGTCTCCCGGACCGGCCCCTCCGGCCGTTCCGCGCCGCCCCGCACCGGGGCCCGCGCCGCTACTGGGCGCCGGGGCGCACCAGCCCGCTCTCGTACGCGTAGACGGCGGCCTGTACGCGGTCGCGCAGGCCCAGCTTGGTCAGCACATGGCCCACATGGGTCTTGACCGTCGTCTCGCTCACGAAGAGGTCCGCGGCGATCTCGGCGTTCGACAGGCCGCGCGCGACCAGCTTCAGCACCTCCACCTCGCGGTCGGTGAGGGTGTCCAGGGTGTCCGGCACCGGCTCCTCGCCGGACGGCAGATGCCCGGCGTACTTGTCGAGCAGCCGGCGCGTGATGCTCGGCGCCAGCATCGCCTCGCCCGCGGCCACCACCCGGATCGCCTGCACCAGCTCATGGGCCGGGGCGTCCTTGAGCAGAAAGCCGCTGGCGCCCGCGCGCAGCGCCTCGACGACGTACTCGTCCAGATCGAAGGTGGTCAGGACCAGCACCTTCGCCGGGCCGTCCTTCGCCGGGCCGGTGATCTGGCGCGTCGCCTCCACGCCGTCCATCCGCGGCATGCGGATGTCCATCAGCACCACATCGGGCTGGAGCGCCCGGACCTGCTCCAGCGCCTGGAGGCCGTCACCGGCCTCGCCGACGACCGCCAGATCCTGCTCGGCCTCCAGGATCATCCGGAAGCCCGTACGCAGCAGCGGCTGGTCATCGACCAGCAGGACGCGGATTGCCACCACTTCTCCTTTGTTGGACCGGCTCCATTCTGCCCTGCTCGGGCTACGCGCCGTCCGCCGGGCGGATCTCCAGCGGATACACCGGGGGAGTGCCGCCGAACTCCGGGCAGTGCGCCTGGTGGTCGCACCAGCCGCACAGCTTCGTCGGCCGCGGCCGCCAGTCGCCCGTCGCCGTGGCCTCCTTGATCGCGTCCCACAGCGCCAGCAACTTCCGCTCCACGGCCAGCAGTTCGCTCTCACCCGGGTCGTACGTGATGATGTCGCCGCTGCCCAGATAGACGAGCTGGAGCCGCCGCGGCACCACCCCGCGCAGCCGCCACACCACCAGCGCGTAGAACTTCATCTGGAACAGCGCGCCCTCGGCGAACCGCGGCCGCGGCGCCTTGCCGGTCTTGTAGTCGACGATCCGGACCTCGCCGGTCGGCGCGACGTCCACCCGGTCGATGAAGCCGCGCAGCTGCAGCCCCGACTCCAGCACCGTCTCGACGTACAGCTCCCGCTCGGCCGGCTCCAGGCGGGTCGGATCCTCCAGCGTGAACCACCGCTCCACCAGAGCCTCGGCGTCAGCCAGCCAGCCCGCCAGCTTCTCGCCCGCCGGGTCGTCGGCGAACAGCTCCGCCAGCTCCGGCCGCTTGGCCAGCAGCTTCTCCCACTCCCCGGCGACCATCGCCCGCGCGCCGCCCGCCGTACGCTCCGCCGCGGGCGCGTCGAACAGCCGCTCCAGCACGGCGTGGACCACCGTGCCCCGCGTCGCCGCCGGGCTGGGCTTCTCCGGCAGCTTGTCGATCACCCGGAAGCGGTAGAGCAGCGGGCACTGCAGGAAATCGCTCGCCCGCGACGGCGACAGCGCCACCGGCGGCCCGGGGCACCCCGACCGCGCGGGCTCCGCCACCGGCGCTCCGGTGGCCGCGGCCGGCGCGTCCACGGGCCCCGGCTGCGGCCCGATCGCCGCCGCCCGCGGCCCGTCCGCCGCCGCGCCCTGCCCGGCTCCGTCCGCTCCGCCCGCCGACGGTGTCGCCGGTCCGTCCGCCGCCTCCTGCGCGCGCGGTCCGTGCGGTGCGCCCTGCCCGGCGTTCTCGGTGCTCGTTCCCATGACACCCGACCCTACGGCCCGCCACTGACAACGCCTCCCGCCGCAGCCCGCCGCCATGGCACCGGCGACGGCCCCGCAACGGATCCGCGACGGTGGCTCGGCATACCATCGACGGCAGAACCCCTTTGCCCTGCACGATCGAAACGTCCGAAACGATCGGACCGAGCAGGTGCGAAGGCCGCAATTCCGACGAGGGGACGCCGTGGACGACAGCGGGAAGCCGCAGGACCCCAAGGAGCCGCAGGGCCCCGAGGAGCCTCGGCCGAACCGGCCGGCCGAGCCGCGCCGGGACCCCGGGACCGGCCCGCACGGCCCGGGCGGCAAGGCTCCGAAGCCCGTCCGCCGCAAGGGCACCGGCGGCGGCATCCTGATGGGCCGCCCTTTCGGCGTGCCCGTCTACGTCGCCCCCAGCTGGTTCCTCGTCGCCGCGCTGATCACCTGGGTCTTCGGCGGTCAGCTCGAACAGGTCCTGCCGGAGCTGGGCGCCGCCCGCTACCTCGTCTCGCTCTTCTTCGCGGTCGCCTTCTACGCGTCCGTCCTCGTCCACGAGCTGGCGCACACCGTCGCCGCCCTCCGCTTCAAACTGCCGGTGCGCCGCATCCAGCTGCAGTTCTTCGGCGGCGTCTCGGAGATCGAGAAGGAGACCGAGACCCCCGGCCGGGAATTCGTCCTCGCCTTCGTGGGCCCGCTGCTCTCCCTGGTCCTGGCCGGCGTCTTCTACGGCGGCATGATGCTGGTCGAGCCGCGCACCGTCCCCGGCGTCCTGATGGCGGGCCTGATGATCTCCAACCTCATCGTGGCGGTCTTCAACCTCCTGCCCGGCCTGCCCCTGGACGGCGGCCGGATGCTGCGCGCCGTCGTCTGGAAGATCACCGGCCGCCCCATGAGCGGCACCGTCGCCGCCGCCTGGGTGGGCCGCGCGCTCGCCGTCACGGTCCTCATCGGCCTGCCGCTGCTGACCCACTCCGGCGCGCTCGGCCGCCCGCCCGCCGACATCACCGGCACGGACTCCCTGACCGACGCCCTGCTCGCCGCCGTCCTCGCCGCCATCATCTGGACCGGCGCGGGCAACAGCCTGCGCATGGCCCGCCTGCGCGAACGCCTCCCCGACCTCGGCGCCCGGGCCCTCACCCGCCGCGCCGCGCCCACCCCGCCCGACACCTCGCTCGCCGAGGCGCTGCGCCGCGCCAACGACGCGGGGGCCCGCGCCCTCGTCGTCGTCGACCCCGAGGGCGGGCCCACCGGCATCGTCCGCGAGGCCGCCATCGTGGGCGTACCGGAGCACCGCCGCCCCTGGGTGGCGGTCGGCACGCTCGCCCAGGACCTCAAGGAGGGCATGCGCGTCCCCGTCGATCTCTCCGGCGAGGAGCTGCTGGAACACCTCCGCACCACGCCGGCCAGCGAGTACCTCGTCGTCGAGGAGACCGGAGAGATCTACGGCGTGCTCTCCGCCGCCGACGTCGAGCGCGCCTTCGTCACCGCCATGGCCCGCCACTCCTGACCGCCGCGCACCGGGGCCCGGGGGCCCGCCCGGGGCTCCCCGGTCCCGCCGCCGGGCGCCCGCTGGTCCGGGGCACGTCCTGGGGCCGGTAGGCTGGTCACATGTCCGAACCGACCGGTGCCGCCCGCCGTCGCGGGCCCTTCAAGGTCGGGGACCAGGTCCAGCTCACCGATCCCAAGGGACGCCACTACACCTTCACGCTCGAAGAGGGCAAGAGCTTCCACACCCACAAGGGAGCCTTCCCCCACGACGAGCTGATCGGTGCTCCCGAGGGCAGTGTTGTCCGTACCACCGGGAACGTCGCCTACCTCGCGCTGCGCCCGCTGCTCCCCGACTACGTCCTGTCCATGCCCCGCGGCGCCGCCGTGGTCTACCCCAAGGACGCGGGGCAGATCCTGGCGATGGCCGACATCTTCCCCGGCGCCCGCGTCGTCGAGGCGGGGGTGGGATCCGGCTCGCTGAGCAGCTTCCTGCTCCGCGCCATCGGTGACCAGGGAATGCTGCACTCCTACGAGCGCCGCGCCGACTTCGCCGACATCGCCACGCAGAACGTCGAGCGGTACTTCGGCGGTCCGCACCCCGCGTGGACGCTCACCGTCGGCGACCTCCAGGACAACCTCTCCGACACCGACGTCGACCGCGTCATCCTGGACATGCTCGCCCCCTGGGAGTGCCTGGAGGCCGTCTCCAAGGCGCTCGTCCCCGGCGGCATCCTCTGCGCGTACGTCGCCACGACCACGCAGCTGGCACGCACCGTCGAGGCGATCCGCGAGCACGGCACCTTCAACGAGCCGTCGGCCTGGGAGACCATGGTCCGCACCTGGCACGTCGAGGGCCTGGCCGTCCGCCCGGACCACCGCATGATCGGCCACACCGGCTTCCTGCTCACCGCCCGTCGCCTCGCCGACGGCGTCGAGCCCCCGCTGCGCCGCCGCCGCCCCGCCAAGGGCGCGTACGGCGACGACTACACCGGCCCCGGCTCCGCCTCGGGCGGCGCCGCCAAGGACGCCTCCGGCTCCGCCGCCGCGCGCGGCTGACAGCGGGCTTCCGGCCACCGAACAACCGGGCGCCGCCGACGAGTTCCCCTTCAGGGGAACCGTCGGCGGCGCTCTATCGTTTCCGGTGTGTTCCCGGCGTGAAACTCGGGTCCCGCTGGTTCCTCGGCACCCCGTCCTGTGGAACGATGCTGGGCACTCCCACCGCCACAGCACTTCACAGGAGTTACCCCGCGTGCAGCCCTTGGCAGGCCAGGACCTTTCGCACACCCAGCCCCGCCCCATGCACTGGCTCACCACGGCCACCGCCGTCGCCGCGGTCGTCGCCGCCGCGTCCTTCGTCCAGCCTCCCGATGCGACCGCGAACGCCGCTTCCGCGAAGCCCGGCCGCACCGCGCCCGCTCCCGACGCGCGCGCCGTGACCTTCCCCCTCGACTGCGGACCCAACCGCCTCGATGTGGTGAAACAGGTATCCGGTGATCTTGACGGCGACGGCACCACCGAGACCGTCGCCACCGTCCGCTGCCACAGCGACGCCGGCACCCCGCCCGACGGCGTCTACGTCCTCGCCCGCACCTCCGACGCCAAGGCCGCGCCCCGCATCGTGGCGACCCTCCTGGACCCGTCCCGGAAGCAGAACGTCCAGGGCCTCGCCCTGCACGACGGCACGGTCTCCGCGACGCTGCTGGGCTTCTCCACCACCGATGTGCCGCGCTGCTGCCCCGACGTCCGCACCGACACCAAGTGGCGCTGGCAGGGCGGCAAGTTCCTGCGCACCGACGACCAGGCGGCCCTGGGTACAGCCCGCGTCTGACCCCTCCCCGCACGGCCCGGCGTCCTGAGGGGGCCGGGCCGGGTGCGGAACCCGTCCGGACAGCGGAAGGCGGCGGTCGCGAAACGCGCCGCCGCCACTCCGGGTCCGTCACCGGCTACTCCGCGTCGGGACCGTAGACCTCCACCTGGTCGGCGACCCGCCGCACATGGATGCAGTCCCCGGGGCACTCCTTCGCGGAGTCCCGCACGTCGTCGAGGAGCGGCAGCGGGACGGGCGTGGTGGCGCCCTTGTCCTGCAGCAGCTCGTCGTCCGCGCTCTTGACGTACGCCAGTCCGTCGATGTCCAGCTCGAAGACCTCCGGCGCGTACTGCGCACAGATCCCGTCCCCCGTGCACAGGTCCTGGTCGATCCAGACTTCAAGCTCTGGACGGGCTTCTTCCTGCACGGTCATCTCGCCTGCCGTTTCCTGCGTACGTGAAGCAATTTTGTCTAAGTGGCGCCAGCCCTGACGGGTGTTGACCGTCCCGACGATACAACCGCTCGCTTTCCGATGTTGTTCGGTGGGTATTCCCTTGGTGAGCGGACGTGCGCAAGGGTGAAGATCGGACACGCCCCGACCGTCTTTTCGATCTAGGGGTTTCAACCCGCACCCGCCCAGGTAGGGTCAGGAAGCGTCCAGCTCCCCTTGGAGGAGGTGAGGACCGTGGCAGCCCACGACGACGACATCAACCGCGGCATCCGGCCGGGGCGGGGGTCCGAGGATCCCGCCGGTCAGGTTGCCTATCTTGAGCAGGAGATCGCCGTCCTGCGACGTAAGCTCGCCGACTCTCCGCGGCATACGAGGATTCTCGAAGAGCGGATCGTCGAGCTGCAGACCAATCTGGCCGGCGTTTCCGCGCAGAACGAACGCCTCGCGAATACGCTGCGCGAGGCGCGCGACCAGATCGTCGCCCTCAAGGAGGAGGTCGACCGGCTCGCCCAGCCGCCGGCCGGTTTCGGCGTCTTCCTGCAGGCCAATGACGACGACACGGTCGATATCTTCACCGGCGGCCGCAAGCTCCGGGTGAATGTCAGCCCCAGTGTGGAGACGGACGGTCTCCGGCGTGGCCAGGAGGTCATGCTCAACGAGGCGCTCAACGTGGTCGAGGCCATGGAGTTCGAGAGCGCCGGGGACATCGTCACCCTCAAGGAGATCCTGGAGGACGGCGAGCGCGCCCTGGTGGTCGGCCACACCGACGAGGAGCGGGTGGTGCGGCTCGCCGAGCCGCTGCTGGCCACGACCATCCGCCCCGGCGACGCCCTCCTTCTCGAACCGCGCTCCGGCTACGTCTACGAAGTCATCCCCAAGAGCGAGGTCGAGGAGCTGGTCCTCGAAGAGGTCCCGGACATCGACTACGACAAGATCGGCGGTCTGGGCGGCCAGATCGAGCTGATCCGGGACGCGGTCGAGCTGCCCTACCTCTACCCCGACCTCTTCAAGGAGCACGAACTCCGCCCGCCCAAGGGCGTCTTGCTCTACGGCCCGCCCGGCTGCGGCAAGACACTCATCGCCAAGGCGGTCGCCAACTCCCTCGCCAAGAAGGTCGCCGAGGTGACCGGGCAGCCCGCGGGGAAGAGCTTCTTCCTCAACATCAAGGGTCCCGAGCTGCTCAACAAGTACGTCGGCGAGACGGAGCGCCACATCCGGCTGGTCTTCCAGCGGGCCCGCGAGAAGGCCGGCGAGGGCACACCCGTCATCGTCTTCTTCGACGAGATGGACTCCCTCTTCCGCACCCGTGGCTCCGGCGTCAGCTCGGACGTGGAGAACACCATCGTCCCGCAGCTGCTCTCCGAGATCGACGGTGTGGAGGGCCTGGAGAACGTCATCGTCATCGGCGCCTCGAACCGCGAGGACATGATCGACCCGGCGATCCTCCGCCCGGGACGGCTCGATGTGAAGATCAAGATCGAGCGCCCGGACGCCGAGGCGGCCAAGGACATCTTCTCCAAGTACCTCACCGAGCGCCTGCCGCTGCACACCGACGACCTCGCCGAGCACGGCGGCTCCCGGAAGGCCGCGGTCAGCGGCATGATCCAGTCGGTCGTCGAGCAGATGTACGCGGAATCCGAGGAGAACCGCTTCCTGGAGGTCACCTACGCCAACGGTGACAAGGAAGTCCTCTACTTCAAGGATTTCAACTCCGGCGCGATGATCGAGAACATCGTCGGCCGCGCGAAGAAGATGGCCATCAAGGCTTTCCTCGAACACGACCAGAAGGGTCTTCGGGTCTCCCACCTCCTCCAGGCGTGCGTGGACGAGTTCAAGGAGAACGAAGACCTGCCCAACACCACCAACCCGGACGACTGGGCCCGTATCTCCGGAAAGAAGGGCGAGCGGATCGTCTACATCCGCACGCTGGTCACCGGAAAGCAGGGCGCGGACACCGGCCGCTCCATCGACACGGTCGCCAATACCGGCCAATACCTGTAAACCGCGCTCCGGCTGCGGATGTCCTGCACGGGGCGTCCGCAGCCGGACGCTTTTCCGGGGTCCGAAAGCGGCCCCCGGAAAGCCGTGCGGCGGGAAACCGAATGGAGCAATGACTGTCATGATCTCCCCAGTACCGCAATGGCGCTCTAGGCTCAGGAGTACCGCCGCGTCACACGGTACGGATGCGGGGAGCACACGCGGATCGGAAGCGCAGCGGTACTTGAGCGCCGACCCCATCCGGGGGCGCCGCCGGGCAAGGAGGGCCGCATGACCGTACGGCGAGTAATGGGAATCGAGACGGAGTACGGAATTTCCGTCCCCGGTCACCCCAATGCCAATGCCATGCTCACCTCGTCCCAGGTCGTCAATGCCTATGCGGCGGCGATGCACCGGGCACGCCGTGCCCGCTGGGATTTCGAGGAGGAGAATCCGCTGCGGGACGCCCGCGGCTTCGACCTCGCCCGTGAGGCCGCCGATTCCAGTCAGCTCACCGACGAGGACATCGGCCTCGCCAACGTGATCCTCACCAACGGCGCGCGCCTCTACGTCGACCACGCGCACCCCGAGTACAGCTCGCCCGAGGTCACCAACCCGCGGGACGCGGTGCTCTGGGACAAGGCCGGCGAGCGGATCATGGCCGAGGCGGCGGAGCGGGCCGCGCAGGTCCCCGGCGCCCAGCCGATCCACCTCTACAAGAACAACACCGACAACAAGGGCGCCTCGTACGGCACGCACGAGAACTACCTGATGAAGCGGGAGACGCCGTTCTCGGACATCGTGCGGCACCTGACCCCGTTCTTCGTCTCCCGGCAGGTCGTCACGGGCGCGGGCCGGGTCGGCATCGGCCAGGACGGCCGGGACCACGGTTTCCAGATCAGTCAGCGCGCCGACTACTTCGAGGTCGAGGTCGGCCTGGAGACGACGCTCAAGCGCCCGATCATCAACACCCGCGACGAACCCCATTCGGACGCGGAGAAATACCGCCGTCTGCACGTCATCATCGGCGACGCCAACCTCTCCGAGATCTCGACCTACCTCAAGCTGGGCACCACCGCGCTGGTCCTGTCCATGATCGAGGACGGCTTCATCGCCGTCGACCTCGCCGTCGACCAGCCGGTCCGCACCCTCCACCGGGTCTCGCACGACCCCGGTCTGCAACACCTGATCACGCTCCGCAGCGGCCGCACGCTCACCGCCGTCCAGCTCCAGATGGAGTACTACGAGCTGGCCCGCAAATACGTCGAGGACCGCTACGGCGCGGACGCGGACGACCAGACCAAGGACGTGCTCGGGCGCTGGGAGGACGTCCTGGGGCGGCTGGAGAACGACCCGATGAGCCTCTCCGGCGAACTGGACTGGGTCGCCAAGCGTGAGCTGATGGAGGGCTACCGCCGCCGCGACGGCGTGGACTGGGACGCCGCCCGCCTCCACCTCGTCGATCTGCAGTACGCCGACGTCCGCCCCGAGAAGGGGCTCTACAACCGCCTCGCCGCCCGCGGCAGGATGACCCGGCTGCTGGACGAGGCCGAGGTCGTCCGGGCAGGCATCGAGCCGCCCGAGGACACCCGGGCGTACTTCCGCGGCCGCTGCCTGGAGCAGTACGCCGACGACGTCGCGGCCGCCTCGTGGGACTCGGTGATCTTCGACCTGCCCGGACGGGACTCCCTGCAGCGGGTGCCGACCCTGGAGCCGCTGCGCGGTACCCGGGAGCACGTCAAGGATCTGCTGGACCGCTGCCGCACGGCGGAGGACCTGGTGAGGGCGCTTTCCGGCCGCTGAACCGGCACGGATTGACCACCGAATCGCGGCTGAAAGGGCCGCGTGGCGGGAATGATCGGGGTGTCCCCCGGACGTTGCACCAAGAGCAGGGCCGATGTCAGAGGGGCCTTGTAGGGTCGGATCTTGAAAGTCACATCGAGCGGGGCCGAACCGAGCGGGGTGAGGGTAATGGCGACCAAGGACAGCGGCGGCGGTCAGCAGAAGGCCACGCGTTCCACCGAAGAGGTCGAGGAGCAGACGCAGAACGCGGAGGCCTCCGACGACCTCAAGGAACGCCAGGAGAAGCTGTCGGACGATGTCGATTCGGTGCTGGACGAGATCGACGACGTCCTCGAGGAGAACGCCGAGGACTTCGTGCGGAGCTTCGTCCAGAAGGGCGGGGAGTAGCCGCAGCGCGGGTCCGGGCACGGCGCCGGTGGTGTCCCGCGCGGCACCACCGGCCGCATCCGGCCCCCGGCTCCGGCGGGCGGTGCGCCGTGGCGGGCGTGGCGGTCCGTCAGCCTGCGGCGGGCGCGCGGGCCGTGCGGCCGGGAGCCCGGTTCCCCCACCCATGTGGATCACACCCGCGGGGCGGGTAGGGTCCCGGTCGTACAGTGCTTCAGCTGCACCGCAGCCTGGGACAGTCAAGCAGCGGCCCGTCGCCCCGAGGCGGCCGGCCGAGTATCCGGAAGGAAACGTGTGGAAGCCAACACCCGTAACACCGGGCGTCTACCAGCTGCCTTCCTGACGCCTGGATCCTCGTCGTTCATGGACTTCCTCGGGGACCACGCCCCCGACCTGCTGCCGGGCAGCCGCCCGCTGCCGCAGGTCCAGGGCGCCATCGAGGCGCCGCACGGCACGACCATCGTCGCCGCGTCGTTCCCGGGCGGTGTGGTGCTAGCCGGCGACCGGCGGGCGACGATGGGCAACGTCATCGCCCAGCGCGACATCGAGAAGGTCTTCCCGGCCGACGAGTACTCCGCGGTCGGCATCGCCGGCACCGCCGGGCTGGCCGTCGAGATGGTCAAGCTGTTCCAGCTGGAGCTGGAGCACTTCGAGAAGGTGGAGGGCGCGCAGCTCTCCCTGGAGGGCAAGGCGAACCGCCTCTCCACGATGATCCGGGGCAATCTCGGCATGGCCATGCAGGGCCTCGCCGTGGTGCCGCTCTTCGCCGGATGGGATGTCGACCGCGCCAAGGGCCGCATCTTCTCCTACGACGTGACCGGCGGCCGCTCCGAGGAGCACGGCTACGCGTCCACCGGCTCCGGCTCCGTCTTCGCCCGCGGTGCTCTCAAGAAGCTGTACCGCGACGACTTCACGGAGCATCAGGCCGCCACCGCCGTCGTCCAGGCGCTCTACGACGCGGCGGACGACGACTCGGCGACCGGCGGGCCCGACATGGGCCGGCGGATCTACCCCATCGTCACGGTGATCACCGACGAGGGCTTCAAGAGGTTCACCGACGCCGATGTCGCGGAGATCGCCCGCGCCGTCTACGAGCGCCGGATGGAGGAGCCCGACGGTCCCCGTGCCGCGCTGCTCTGAGGGAAGGACGGCCGGCGGATGCGCGTGCCAGTGAGAGAGCCATTGACAGAAAGGGACGGATAACCGGTGTCGACGCCGTTTTATGTCTCACCCCAGCAGGCCATGGCCGACCGCGCCGAGTACGCCCGCAAGGGCATCGCCCGTGGTCGCAGCGTCGTGGTGCTGCAGTACACCGACGGCGTGGTCTTCGTCGCCGAGAATCCCTCCCGGGCCCTGCACAAGGTCAGCGAGATCTATGACCGCATCGCGTTCGCGGCGGTCGGCAAGTACAACGAGTTCGAGAATCTGCGGATCGGCGGGGTGCGCTACGCCGACCTGCGCGGCTACACCTACGATCGCGCGGACGTGACCGCGCGTGGCCTCGCGAACGTCTATGCCCAGACGCTGGGCACGATCTTCTCCAGCGCCGCCGAGAAGCCGTACGAGGTCGAGCTGATCGTCGCCGAGGTCGGGGAAGCCCCCGAGGACGACCAGATCTACCGGCTTCCGCACGACGGCTCGATCGTCGACGAGCACGGTTCGGTCGCGGTGGGCGGCAACGCCGACCAGATCAGCAGCTACCTCGACCAGCACCACCGCGACGGCATGACGCTGGGCGAGGCGCTGAAGCTGGCCGTGGACTCGCTGTCGCGTGACAACAACGGCGGCGAGCGCACCCTCACCGCCGAGCAGCTGGAGGTCGCCACGCTCGACCGCACCCGGCCCCAGCAGCGCAAATTCAAGCGGATCCTCGGCAGCCAGCTCTCCCGGCTGCTGGACGAGTCCGCGGCGGACGCCTCCGGGGACGCGGACGGCACGGCGGGTGCCGCGGCGCCGGACGCCGAGAAGGACGCGTCCGACGGTGCGGACAAGGAGCAGAAGCCGGAGGGCGACGCCTAGTCGCGCCGTACGGCATCCGGGTCCGGCCCGGTCGGTGCGCCCCGGTGGGAACATCCCGCCGGGGCGCACCGCGTGCGTACCGGGGCACCGGTGCGAGCGCCCCGGCCCCGTCCCGCCCTGCCCCTCCGGCCGCCCGCTCTCTATGCCGGGGCCGGTCCCGTGGAGCCGCGGGGGACGAGGCCGACCGGCAGGGTGCGGGCGGTCGGCCGGTGGCCGTCGAGGGCGTCCAGCAGGGCCCGCATCCCGGCGGCGCCGAACTCCTCGGCGGGCAGCCGTACGGTCGTCAGCTCCGGTTCGACGGCCACCGCCAGCGCCAGATCGTCGAAGCCGGTGACCGAGACGTCCTCCGGCACCCGCAGGCCCAGCCGCCGTGCCGCCTTGCAGGCGCCGGCGGCCACCACGTCGTCGTCGCAGATCAGGGCCGTCGGACGGGGTTCCGGGCCGGTCAGTGCGGTGTGCGCGGCGGTCAGGCCCGCGGCGACGGAGAGGGCGGTCGGCACCCGGCGCACCGCGGTGCCCGGCGCCGCGGCGAACGCGTCGGCCAGCGCGCGGCCGCGTTCCGCGAAGGTCCAGGAGTCGACGTCGGCGGCGAGATGGCCGATGCGGCGGTGGCCGAGGGCGAGGAGATGCGCGGCCACCTGACGGGCGCCGCCGGCGATGTCGAGGTTGACGGTCGCGGCGGCGCGGTCGTCGGCCGGGTCGTTGTCCAGCATGACCAGCGGGAGCCCGGCGTCGTGCAGGGCGGCGAGCGCGTCCACGGCCATGGAGGAGGCGATCACGCCGTCCAGGCTGGTGCGCGCCGAGCCGAACGGGTCGGGGGCCGGGCCGATGCCCTCGGGGGAGGGGTAGAGCACCACACCGAAGCCCGCGTCCGCGGCGGTGCGGGTGGCGCCCGTGTGGACCCGCGCGAAGAACTCGGTGGTGAGCGCGGGGACGACGAGCAGCGCGGTGCGGGTGCGGCCGGTGCGCAGGCTGCGGGCGGCGAGGTTGGGGCGGTAGCCGAGGTCGCGGGCGGCGGTGCGTACCGATTCGGCCTTGGCGGCCGAGACCCGGCCGCGCCATTTGTCGCCCAGCACGAGCGAGACGGCCGCTTGTGAGACCCCGGCGGCCCGGGCCACGTCGCGGCTGGTGACGCGGGCGGCACCGGTGGCCCGTCCCGCGTCGGCCGCCGGTCGTGTCGCGTCGTTGCTGCTCACCGGCGGTTTCCTCCTGGCGGTCGGGCGGGCGGCCTGGACCCGCGAGTGCCGACATGATACGTATGACGCCGGAAGTTATACGTATCATGTCCGGTCTCGGCGCCGGACGGGAAAGGGGCGGCATGGCCGCGGGATATGCGGAGCTGCTGCGGACCAGACATGCGGTCCGGCTGCTGACCGGCACCCTGGTCGGACGGCTGCCGAACGCCACCGCCGCCCTGGCCGTGGTGCTTTTCATCCGTGCCGAGGGCGGCAGCTACGCCCTGGCCGGCGCGCTCTCCGCCGTCTACGGCGTCTGCACCGCCATCGGCCAGCCGCTGCTGGGCCGCGCCGTCGACCTCTACGGGCAGCCGCGCGTGATGCTGCCCGCCGCGGTGGTCTCCGCGCTGGGCATGGCGCTGCTGGCCGCCGTCGGGCTGCGTTCGCTGCCGCTCGCCCATGCCGCCATGGTGATCGCCGGTCTCTTCACGCCGCCGCTGGAGGGCGGGCTGCGGGCGCTGTGGCCCACGGTGCTCAAGCGGCCCGAGAAGGTGCATGCCGCGTATGCGCTGGACGCGGTGGCGCAGGAGGTGATGTTCGCGGTCGGGCCGCTGCTGGTGACGGTGTGCGTGGCCGCCTGGTCGGAGCGGGTCGCCCTGCTGGTCATCAACGCCATCGGGGTGCTCGGTGCGCTCTCCGTCGTGGTGTCGCCGCCGTCGCGGCAGTGGCGCAGCGCGCCGCGGGAGGCGCACTGGCTGGGCGCGCTGCGTTCGTCCGGGATGCTGGTGCTGATCGGCGCGTTCTTCTTCGTCGGGCTGGCGCTCGGCTCCATCGCGGTCGCCGCGGTCGCCTACGCCGACGAGCACGGCGGCGGCATGGTCTCCAGCTATCTCCTCTCCGCGCTCGGTGTCGGGGCGCTGGCGGGCGGTGTCGTCTACGGGGCGCGCGAGTGGCCCGGACGGCCCGAGGGGCGGCTGCGGTTGCTCGTCGGGCTGCTGGCGCTGGGGTATCTGCCGCTGGTGCTCGTCCCCGGCGTGGTCGGGATGACGGCGCTGACGGGGGTCGCCGGGGTGTTCCTGGCGCCCGCGTTGGCCTGCGCGTTCGTCGTGGTGGACCGGCATGCGCCCAAGGGCACGGTCACCGAGGCGTTCTCGTGGCTGGTGACGACCTTCGGGGTCGGTTCGGCGGTCGGCGCCTCGGTGGTGGGGCCCGCGGTGGAGCGCGGGGGAGCGGCCGCCGGGTTCGCCGTCGCGGGGGCCGGCGGCGTCGCCGCGCTGCTGGTCCTGGTGGCCACCAAGCGCTTCCTGGGGGATCCCGTACGGCCGAAGGAGGTCGTACTCCCGGCGGAAATTGATCGCAACGGGGCTGTCGAACCCGGTTTCAGAGCACGCCGTCAGGCGTAATGTTCAGTCATGGACCGCCGCATTTTCGGGCTGGAGAACGAGTACGGCGTCACGTGCACGTTCAGGGGACAGCGCCGACTGTCGCCTGACGAAGTGGCGCGGTACCTCTTCCGCCGTGTCGTGTCATGGGGCCGCAGCAGCAATGTCTTCCTGCGGAACGGCGCCCGTCTGTACCTCGACGTGGGATCGCACCCGGAATACGCAACCCCCGAGTGCGACAACGTGACGGAACTCGTCACCCACGACAAAGCAGGCGAGCGCATTCTCGAAGGTCTTCTCGTCGACGCCGAACGCCGCCTGCACGAGGAGGGAATCGCGGGCGACGTCTATCTCTTCAAGAACAACACCGATTCGGCGGGCAACTCCTACGGCTGCCACGAGAACTATCTCGTCGCCCGCCACGGGGAGTTCTCCCGGCTCGCGGACATCCTCATTCCCTTCCTCGTCACCCGGCAGCTGCTGTGCGGCGCGGGAAAGGTGCTGCAGACCCCGCGCGGCGCCGTGTACTGCGTCAGCCAGCGCGCGGAGCACATCTGGGAGGGCGTCTCGTCCGCGACGACCCGCTCGCGCCCGATCATCAACACCCGCGACGAACCGCACGCCGACGCCGAGCGCTACCGCCGGCTGCACGTCATCGTCGGCGACTCCAACATGTCCGAGACGACGATGCTGCTCAAGGTCGGCGCCACCGATCTCGTGCTGCGGATGATCGAAGCGGGCACGGTCATGCGGGACCTGACGCTGGAGAACCCCATCCGGGCGATCCGCGAGGTGAGCCACGACATCACCGGTCAGCGCAAGGTCCGCCTCGCCAGCGGGCGGGAGGCGTCGGCGCTCGAGGTCCAGCAGGAGTATTACGAAAAGGCGGTGGATTTCTGCGACCGCCGCGGAATCCGTACCGGCACCGTCGAACGCGTACTGGAGTTGTGGGGCCGTACTCTCGGCGCAATCCGTGAGCAGGAACTCGACCGCGTCGCCACCGAGATCGACTGGGTGATGAAACATCAGCTCATCGAGCGGTACCGCACCAAGAACAACATCACCATGTCGCATCCCCGGGTCGCGCAGATAGATCTCGCGTATCACGACATCCACCGCCGCCGGGGGCTCTACTACCTTCTGGAGCGGAAGGGGCAGGCGGCGCGGATCTGCGACGATCTGAAGATCTTCGAAGGCAAATCGGTGCCGCCGCAGACCACCCGCGCGCGGTTGCGCGGCGATTTCATCCGCCGGGCCCAGGAACAGCGCCGCGATTTCACGGTGGACTGGGTGCATCTCAAGCTGAACGACCAGGCGCAGCGGACGGTGCTGTGCAAGGACCCGTTCCGTTCGGTGGACGACCGGGTGGAGAAGCTGATCGCCGGAATGTGAGCGCGTCCGGGGAGCGAGTGCCGGGAGCCCGTGTGGCTCCCGGCACTTTGCCGTGTTCGAACGGGAACCGCGGTGGACCTCAGGTCGTAGAGTGGCGGGACTGGCCACCACCCCCCGATCCCGAGTGGGACTGATGAACCTCACGAAAAACACCCGTCGCGCTGCCGCCGCCGCGCTGACCGTGCCCCTTCTGCTGTTCACCGCCGCCTGCGGGTCCGACGACAAGGACGCGGGCAAGACGGTCGCCGATGTGCAGGGCAAGGTGGGCGACGAGCCCGAGATCAAGGTCGCCAAGGACGCCAAGGTCGCGCCCGACCTCGTCACCAAGACCCTGGTCAAGGGCGACGGCGAGAAGGTCGGCGACGGCACCACCGTGCGCGCCGACTACGAGGGCAAGATGGTCAAGGGGCAGAGCCTCGGCAGCAGCTGGGAGATCCCGCCCGGCCCCGGCAAGGACGCCAAGGGCGGCAAGGTCGCCAAGGGTGACGCGCGGCACCAGATCGTCGTCGAGATGAATGACCAGCTGCCGCAGATGCAGCGCCAGCTGCCGGTCCCGGTCAAGGTGCTGGAGGCGCTCAAGGGCCAGAAGGCGGGCAGCCGCGTCCAGGTCGAGGGCACCGTCAAGGCGTTCATCGGCGACGTACCGCAGGGCTCCCAGCTCAAGCCCGACGACGGCATGGTGTACGTCGTCGACATCGCCGGGGCCGAGAAGGTCGACAAGAAGGCCAAGGCCGAGGGCGAGCAGGCCAAGCCCGACGACGGCATGCCCGAGGTGAAGGCCGAGGGGGAGAAGGCCGCCACGATCACCGTGCCCAAGGGGGAGAAGGCCCCCGCCGACCTGAAGCAGCAGGTGCTGATCAAGGGCAAGGGCAAGGAGGTCAAGAAGGGCGATGCGCTCGTCGCCCAGTACACCGGCGTGAAGTGGGAGGACGGCAAGAAGTTCGACTCCTCCTGGGACCACGGCGGTGCCACGACCTTCCAGATCGGCACCGGCTCGGTCATCAAGGGCTGGGACGATGCGCTGGTCGGCAAGCACGTGGGCGACCGCGTCGAAATCGTGATTCCGCCGAAGCTGGGTTACGGTGCCGACCCGCAGTCCGAGCTCGCCAAGAACACCCTGGTCTTCTCCGTCGACATCGTCGACGCGTTCTGACCACGGTCTGCGAGACTGACGCGGCCATCGCAAGGAAACACACGTAGGAGCACATCCGTGAGCATCGACAAGCCCGAGATCGACTTCCCCGAGGGCCCGGCTCCCACCGATCTGGAGATCGTGGACCTGTGGGAGGGTGACGGGCCGGTCGCCAAGGCTGGGGACAACGTCAAGGTCCACTACGTGGGTGTCTCCTTCAGCACCGGCGAGGAGTTCGACGCCAGCTGGAACCGCGGCGCCCCGCTGCAGTTCCAGCTCGGTGCCGGCCAGGTCATCGCCGGCTGGGACAAGGGCGTGCAGGGCATGAAGGTCGGCGGTCGCCGCCGGCTCACCATCCCCGCGCACCTCGCGTACGGCGACCGTGGCGCCGGCGGCGGCCGTATCGCCCCCGGCGAGACGCTGATCTTCGTCTGCGACCTGGTCTCCGTCTGAGCCCACGCCGCATCCCGAGGGCCCGTGCCATGGCGCACGGGCCCTCGGCTTTTGCCCCGGGCGCCCGTGGCGGTACGGTCACGGATCGGGAGTTCCACGAGAAAGGGCGCCGATGGCGATTGCCAAGGCCGAGCGGCTGATGAACCTGGCGCTGTGCCTGCTGGGTACCCGTCGCCCGCTGACCAAGCGCGAACTGCGGTCGTCGATCGAGGCGTACGTCGAGTCGTTCGGCAAGGGCGACGACGGCGGCCACGACGAGGCGTTCAACCGCATGTTCGAGCGGGACAAGGACGACCTGCGCGAGCTGGGCCTGGTGATCGAGACCGTCGAGGGCCTGGAGGGCGACGTCGGCTACCTCGCCCGCCGCGACAGCAACCGCCTCCCGCCGATCACCCTGGACGCCGAGGAGGCCGCGGCCCTCGGGCTCGCCGCCAAGATCTGGCAGCAGGCCCGGCTGGCCGGGGCGGCCAGCGGCGCCCTGCAGAAGCTGCGCGCCGCCGGGATGCCGCTGGCCGCCGGCGACGACGCCGTCGACGCCCCGCACAGCGCGCTGGAGCCGCGCATCCCTGCCCACGAGGCCGCCTTCGAACCGCTGATGCTGGCCTGCCGGGACCGCCGCCCGGTCGTCTTCGACTACCGCAAGTCCAACGCCGCCCACCCCGAGCGCCGCCAGGTCGAGCCGTGGATCCTGGAGTGCTGGCGCGGCCACTGGTACCTCGCCGGCTGGGACCGCGACCGCCACGCCGAACGCGTCTTCCGGCTCTCCCGGATCACCGGCAAGGTCCGCTCCCGGCAGGGCGCGTTCACCGCGCCGGTGCCCGACCACGTCACCGTCCGCGAGACCGTCGAGGTCTGGGCGGGGGAGACCGCGACCGGCACCGCCCGGATCCGGCTGCGCGCCGGGCACGGCTACCCGCTGCGGGCCCGCGCGCTGACCGTCCGTGAGCTGGGCGACGGCTGGGACGAGTTGGAGATCCCGAACGGACGCGGGCTCGACGCCTGGCTCGTGGAGTTCGGCCCCGACGTGGTGGTGCTGGAACCGGCCGAGCTGCGCGCCGACGTCATCGACCGGCTGCGCGCCGTGGCCAAGGGCTGAGGGGGAGACCGACACATGGCGACCAACGCGATCGACCAGACCCGCCGGATGCTGTCCCTCGTGACATATCTGCGCGAACGCCCCGGCGCCCGCGTCAGCGATGTGGCCCGCGCCTTCGGCATCACCGAGGACGAGCTGATCGCCGACCTCGACGTGCTGCCCATGTGCGGGACGAGCTTCCGCGGCGGCGACCTCCTCGACATCGACACCGACGGCGACCGCATCTGGTGGCACAACCCCGACGACGTCGCCGCCCCGCTGCGGCTCGCCGCCGACGAGGCCACCGCGCTGCTGGTCGCGGCGCGCGCCGTGGCGACCCTGCCGGGTCTGCGCGAGGGCGACCGGCAGGCGCTGCTGCGGGCCACCGCGAAGCTGGAGGCCGCGGCGGGCGAGGCGGCCGGCGCCAGCTCCCGGGTGTCGGTGACCTTCGAGTCCGAGGGCGGCGTCTTCGCCGACGTCGACCGGGCCATCGCCGAGCGCCGCCGCCTGTGGCTGCGCTACTACTCCCCGGCCCGCGACGAGCTGACCGAACGGGAGGTGGACCCGATCCGCCTCTTCGCCGTCGGCCACACCTACATGGAGGCGTGGTGCCGCCTCTCCGAGGCGCGGCGGACCTTCCGTCTCGACCGGGTCGCGGAGATCCGGCTGCTGGACGCGCCCGCCGACCCGCCCCCCGTCGAGCTGCGCGACCTCTCCGAGGGGCTGGTCCAGCCCGCGGCCGAGGACCCCGAGGTGTGCATCGAGGTCGGGCCGGGCGGCCGCTGGGTCGCCGAGTACTACCCGCACGACAGCGCCGAGGAGCTGCCGGACGGCGGGCTGCGGATCACCCTGCGCACCCCCGACCCCGCGTCACTGCGCCGGCTGGCGCTGCGGCTCGGCCGCGACGGGCGGATCACCGCCCCGCGGGAGCTGGCCGACAGCGCGCGGCGCGCCGCCACCGAGGCGCTCGCCGCGTACGGCGAGTGAGCGTGCCCCTGTCACCGTGAGGAGAGGCAGCGAAGGATGACGACGACGGCGACCGGCACCCTGGCGGAAGCGCCCGCCCCGGTGCTCTTCAAGGCGGCGTGCCCCGACTGCCGGGGCCGGTTCGAACTGGCGTCGGACGCCTTCCGGCTGGCCATAGGGGGCAGCCGGCGCACCACGTTCTACTCCTTCACCTGCCCCGACTGCGGGCGGGCGGTGCGCCGCCCGGCCGGGGAGCGGATCGTGGAGCTGCTCACCGGCGGCGGGGTGCGCACCCTGCGGCTGCACACCGGCTGACCGGGCCGCCCGTGGACGGCGCGGTTCCGCGTCACCGTTAGGCTCGTCCCATGCTCTGGCCCATGATCGCTGTCGTCCTCGGTTTCCTCGGCATCGCCGTGCTCGGGGTGCTCGCCCTCCGCGTCTTCATCGAGGTGCGGCGGCTGGCCGGGCAGGTGGGCGATGCGTCGGAGCGGATCCAGCGGGCCGCGCGGGACCTGGAGCGGGCGGCCACGCCGCTGGCGGCCCGGGCCGGACGGTCCGTCGCCGGGGAGGCGGAATCAGGGGAGAACAGGGGTTGACGGGACGTCGGCGCCGTGTTCGAGGACGGTACCCTGGAGCGCGGGTCCGACGGGCGTGGTGTGCACGTGTCCGGGAGTGCGCACGGGGGTTGCCCGGCGTTCACCGGTGAGCGTTACGATCGCTCAAGCACGGCGGACGGACGGATGTCCGGCCAAGTCAGGTAGTCCCATCCCCAGCCGCCTCGGTGAGAAGGTATTCGCTTATGTTGTTCGGAAAGATCGGTGTTCCCGAGCTCATCCTGATCCTCGGCATCGTGGTGCTGCTGTTCGGTGCCAAGAAGCTTCCCGACATGGCCCGCTCCCTCGGCAAGTCCGCCCGCATCCTCAAGAGCGAGGCCAAGGCGATGAAGTCGGAGAGCACGCAGAAGGACGCCGCTCCCGCCGACCCGCCGCAGGACACCACCCAGACCGCCCCCCGGACGATCAAGGCCGCACCCGGCGATGTGAGCAGCGCGCGTCCGGTCACCGAGACCGACCGCACCGCGTAGCGCAGACCGAGGCCCTGACCGGGTGGCGGAGCCTGCCGCCCCCACCGGATGAGATGAGGACGAGGGGTGCGCAAGTCCGTCCCCAAGAAGCAGAAGCGGGAGAAGGATCCCGAGGGGCGAATGCCACTCGTGGAGCACCTGCGGGAGCTGCGTAACCGCCTTGCCAAGGGCGTGCTGGCGATCATCGTCATGATGGTCGTCGCTGCGTTCTTCTACGAGTCGATCATCAACTTCTTCACCAAACCGATCCTCCAGACGATCGGCTGTGATTCGCTCTTCACCGACCTGGCCAAACAGCACTCGGGCCGCTGCGCGAACATCGTGATGATGGACCTCCTCGGTCCCTTCACCCTCGCGCTGAAGGTCTCGCTGGTCTCGGGTCTGATCCTCGCTTCGCCGATCTGGCTGTACCAGCTGTGGGCCTTCCTCGCGCCCGGACTGCACAGCAAGGAGAAGAAATACGCGCTGAGCTTCGTCGGCGTGGGCTTCCCGCTCTTCGTCGTCGGCGCGTACTTCGCGTACGAGGTGATGCCGACCACCGCGCGGGTGCTGATCGAGTTCACCCCGGCGGGCGTGGACAACCTGCTGACGCTGGACAAGCTCCTCGACCTGATCACCCGCATGGTGATCGTTTTCGGCCTCTCCTTCGAGCTGCCGCTGCTGCTGGTCATGCTGAACTTCGCCGGCATCCTCTCGGGCAGGCGGATGCTCGGCTGGTGGCGCGGCATGATCATGGGCATCACGGTCTTCTCCGCCATCGCGACGCCCAGCACCGATCCGGTCACCATGCTGCTGCTGGCCGCGCCGATCTGCCTGCTGTACTTCGGTGCCGTCCTCATCGCGCTCTCCCGGGACGCCCGGCGGCAGCGCCGGGACGCGTCCGGGCCGTCCGACGACGAGGCGTCCGACCTGGATCTGACGCCGCAGCCGATCGGGGAGATGGAGCCGGTGGGCGGCCCCGCGGAGCTGCCCGAGCAGGCGGGCGGATCCGGTGACGACCGGCGCCACCGCGGCGAGCTGGACGATGTGACCTGACATCCGCCGGGGCGGCGCGGGAGGTGATCCCGCGTCCGTCCGGGAGAAGGCGGGGGGCCGGCGGCTCCCCGCCTTCGTCGTCTCCGCGGACCGCGGACCTGCCGTGCGTACGGGGGCGGGCGGAGCGCGGGGAGCGGTGCCGGATAAAGCCGGGTCGAGTGTCAGAGGTGGCCGGTAGGCTCGTGAGCACGATGACCGAGGACATGTCTCCTGCTGAGCGCTATGCCGCCGCCAAGCTCCGTGCGGCCGAGCAGGCCACCGCACTCGCCCCTTTCCGTGAGATGTACGACTTCCCCCTGGATCCGTTCCAGCTCGACGCCTGCCGTGCCCTGGAGGCGGGCAAGGGCGTGCTGGTCGCGGCTCCGACGGGCTCCGGCAAGACGATCGTCGGCGAATTCGCCGTCCACCTGGCCCTCACCCAGGGCCGCAAATGCTTCTACACCACCCCCATCAAGGCGCTGTCCAACCAGAAGTACCAGGACCTGGTGCGGCGGTACGGCCCCGAGAAGGTCGGCCTGCTGACCGGCGACAACAGCGTCAACTCCGAGGCGCCGGTGATCGTGATGACCACCGAGGTGCTGCGGAACATGCTCTATGCGGGCTCCCAGTCGCTGATAGGGCTCAGCTATGTGGTGATGGATGAGGTCCACTACCTCTCCGACCGCTTCCGGGGCGCCGTCTGGGAAGAGGTGATCATCCATCTCCCCGAGTCGGTGACGCTGGTCTCGCTGTCCGCGACGGTCTCCAACGCCGAGGAGTTCGGCGACTGGCTGGACACCGTCCGCGGCGACACCGAGGTGATCGTCTCCGAGCACCGCCCGGTGCCGCTGTGGCAGCACGTCCTCGCGGGCCGCCGGATGTACGACCTGTTCGAGGAGCGGGAGGGCCGCGGCGGCGCCCGGCGTGAGGTCAATCCGGACCTGGAGCGGCTGGCCCGGATGGAGAACAGCCGCCCGACCTTCGGCCGGGACAAGCGCCGCGGCCGGAATCTGCGCGAGGCGGACCGCGAGCGCGAGCGGCGCCAGCGCAGCCGCATCTGGACGCCGAGCCGCCCCGAGGTGATCGACCGGCTGGACAACGAGGGTCTGCTTCCCGCGATCACCTTCATCTTCAGCCGCGCGGGCTGCGAGGCGGCCGTCCAGCAGTGTCTGCACGCGGGGCTGCGCCTCAACGACCAGGAGGGCCGGGAGAAGGTCCGGCGCATAGTCGAGGCACGGACCGCCGGCATCCCCGACGACGACCTCCATGTCCTGGGGTACTTCGAGTGGCTGGAGGGCCTGGAGCGCGGTATCGCCGCCCACCACGCCGGGATGCTGCCGACGTTCAAGGAGGTCGTCGAGGAGCTGTTCGTGAAGGGCCTGGTCAAGGCCGTCTTCGCGACCGAGACGCTGGCGCTGGGCATCAACATGCCGGCCCGCTCCGTGGTGCTGGAGAAGCTGGTCAAGTGGAACGGCGAGCAGCACGCCGACATCACCCCGGGCGAGTTCACCCAGCTCACCGGGCGGGCCGGGCGCCGGGGCATCGACGTCGAGGGCCATGCGGTGGTGCTGTGGCAGCGCGGTATGAACCCGGGCGCGCTGGCCGGTCTCGCCGGGACGCGGACGTATCCGCTGCGCTCGTCGTTCAAACCGTCGTACAACATGGCGGTCAACCTCGTCTCGCAGTTCGGGCGGCACCGCTCGCGCGAGCTGCTGGAGATGTCGTTCGCGCAGTTCCAGGCCGACAGGTCGGTCGTCGGGATCTCCCGTCAGGTGCACAAGAACGAGGAGGGCCTGGAGGGCTACCGCGCCTCCATGACCTGCCATCTCGGCGATTTCGAGGAGTACTCCCGGCTGCGGCGGCAGCTGAAGGACCGGGAGACGGAGCTGGCCAAGCAGGGCGCGGCCCATCGCCGGGTGGCGGCGGCCGCAGCGCTGGAGAAGCTGCGGCCGGGCGACATCATCCATGTCCCGGCCGGGAAGTACGCGGGGCTCGCGCTGGTGCTGGACCCGGGGATGTCCTCGGGCCGCACCGACCGGCAGCGGGGCCACGAGATGCAGGACGGTCCGCGGCCGCTGGTGCTGACCGCCGAGCGGCAGGTCAAGCGGCTGGCGGCGATGGACTTCCCGGTGCCGGTCGAGGCGCTCGACCGGATGCGGATCCCGAGGTCGTTCAACGCCCGCAGCCCGCAGTCCCGCCGCGATCTGGCGTCCTCGCTGCGGACGAAGGCGGGGCATCTCGTCCCCTCCCGGCACCGCAAGCCGCGTGCGGAGGCGGCCGATGACCGGGAGATCGCACGGCTGCGCAAGGAGATCCGGGCGCATCCCTGCCACGGCTGCGACGAGCGCGAGGACCACGCCCGGTGGGCGGAGCGCTACCACCGGCTGCTGCGGGACACCCGGCAACTGGAGCGCCGGATCGAGGGCCGGACGAACACCATCGCCCGCACCTTCGACCGGATCTGCGCACTCCTGACCGAGCTGGACTATCTGGAGGCCGACACCGTCACGGACGAGGGGCGCCGACTGGCCCGGCTCTACGGAGAGTTGGATCTGCTGGCCAGCGAGTGTCTGCGCGAGGGCGTCTGGGAGGGGCTCGGCCCCGCGGAGCTGGCGGCCTGTGCGTCGGCGCTGGTCTTCGAGGCGCGGCAGGCGGACGACGCGGTGGCGCCGAAGCTGCCGTCCGGCCGGGCGCGGGACGCGCTCGCGGAGATGGTGCGGATCTGGGGCCGGCTGGACGCCCTGGAGGAGGACCACAAGATCAACCAGGCGGAGGGCGTCGGCCAGCGGGAGCCCGATCTCGGCTTCGCCTGGGCCGCCTACCGCTGGGCGTCCGGCTTCGGCCTCGACGAGGTGCTGTCGGAGGCGGAGATGCCGGCCGGTGACTTCGTCCGCTGGTGCAAGCAGCTGATCGACGTCCTCGGCCAGATCGCGGTCGCCGCCCCGGCCGGCGGCACCGTCGGACGCACGGCCCGCAAGGCCGTGGACGGCGTGCTGCGCGGCGTGGTGGCGTACTCGTCGGTGGGGTGAGGAAGCGCGCCCCGGGCCGGTGGTCCGGGGCGCGGCCTGCTCGCGAGGCGGCGCCCGTCCCCGGGAAGGGGGCGGGCGCCGCGGCATGTGAGGGGGCTGTACGGATGCGCGCCGCGTCGGTTTCGGGGGGTCAGAATGTGCCGCTGTCCACGGTGGCTGCGGGTGCCGCGCCGCCCGGGGCCGTGGTGCCGTGCGGGGGCGTCGGGCGGTGCCTGGACCGGTGGGCGGCGCGTAGGGCGAGGAAGAGCAGCAGCCCGAACGGCGAGAGCAGCACGGTGAACGCCAGGAGAGGGCCCATGATCAGCGAATGGATGCCCAGGGTCCGGGCCTCGCGGTACATCCACTGGCCGAGAAAGAGGTCCCAGGCGATCACCTGCGCCCAGATCGCCCCGGCGCCGCCGCCGAGCGTCATCAGCTGCTGGAACCCGGCCAGGTCGGGGTGGAGCACGGCGGCCCACAACTGGGGGAACACCGGGACGGCCAGCGCGAGGTAGACGGCGATGACGGGGAGCAGGGGCAGCGGCGATGCGGCGATGCGATCGGTCAGCCGTCGGCCGGGGGCGAGGATCAGCAGGGCCCAGAACGGTGCCGCGCAGAAGAAGGCCAGCTCGAAGAGGGTGCTCTCGGTCATACGGTCAACTCCGGTGGTGGTGTGGAGTACGGCCTGACGTGGCCGTGGGCGCGACGGCGGATGCCGCTTCGGAGGCGGTGTGCCGCGTGAGGTGTCCGCGCGTCAGGCGGGCGATCGGCGCGGCGCGTCCGGGGACGGGCGCGGAGCGCGGGTGCGGGCCAGGACGTGGTCGGGGCGGCGCAGCGCCGCGGCCGTGGCGAGGGCGGTGAGAAGGGCGACGCAGGTCAGCGCGGTGAGGGTGGCGGTGTCCGGGGCGGTGAGGGCCTGGCCGCGCAGCGCCTGCCAGGTGAGGACGGCGAGCAGGGCGGCGGCGGCTCCGGCGGCTGTCAGGACGAGGCGCAGCCGGACCCGTTCCGCGCGCAGCCGGGGGAGCCGGGCGCCGAGCGCGTCGATCCCGTGGAGGAGGAGCGGCAGCGCCTGGAGGGCGTGCATGCCGAAGAAGTGCGGGATGCGCAGGTCGCCGCCGGTGGTGTTCCAACCGGTGATCGGCATGGCCGGGCCGCCGTCGGGGACGCCGACGCTGTGCGCCCCGATGGCGGTCCGCAGTGCTCCTGCCGCCTGCTGAGCCGGGGTCGGGAGCAGCATCAGCGCGCCGAGCAGCAGACCGGCCAGCCCGAGGAGCAGGCCCAGCCGGATCGCCCAGGTCGCCGCGCGGTCGCCGAGCCGGGTGCGGAAGAGCAGTGCGGCGATCACGAGGGTGCCCGTCCACAGCACGGCGATGGTGAGGCCCATGATCTGGAAGAGCGCGCGGTCCAGGGGGGTGGCGACGTTGAAGTGGCTGCTGTGGCCGCGGATCGTCTGGCCGACGATGATCGCCATCTCGACGACTCCGGCGGCCACGACGGTGTGTGCCGCCCACCGGCCGGTCCGGGTCGGACCGCGGCGGCCGAGCATCCAGGCGAGCGTCAGACCGTAGGCGGTGAACGACACCGCGAACTTGAAGGGCTTCAGCCAGATCGGTGCGCCGACGAGTACGCGGTCGTCGGCGATCAGGCCGACCGCTGCGACGACGGCCAACGCGGCCATGGCCCAGGAAAACACGAGTAACGAACGGTATCTGGACATAAGGGCCCCCAAGAATGGATAGCGATGCTTGCCGCTATCTGATAGCTGGACTATCTATGATGGGAGGCGACATGGCAAGGCCGGGCAGCGGGGGCCTGGTGCACGGCGGCCGGCGGTGGTCCGGGCGGGAGAAGGGCAGCGGATGCGCATCGGGGAACTGAGCCGGGAGACCGGTGTTGCGGTGCCGACGATCAAGTACTACGTCCGCGAGGGACTGCTCCCCGCCGGGCGGCTGACCAGCCCGAATCAGGCGGTGTACGAGGAATCGCATGCGCGCAGGCTGCGGCTGATCCGCGGTCTGATGGAGGTCGGCGGGCTCTCGGTCGTGGCGGTCCGGGGCGTGCTGGCGGCGGTCGACTCGCCGGAACCGGTGCACAAGGTGCTGGGTGCGGCGCAGCACGCCGTCACCCCGCCGGTCGGCGGCGATCCCGGGGGGCTGGAGGAGGCGCGGCACGCCGTCGCGGAGTTGGTGCGCCGCCGGGGGTGGCGGGTCGACCTCGCGAATCCGTCCGTGGAGGCGATGGCGGTGACGCTGGCCACCTTCCGCGACATCGGCCACGGCGCGTTCGAGGAGGTGCTGGACGACTATGCGGAGGCGTGCGAGCGGATCGCCCACGCCGACCTGGAGTTCGTGGGGCGGACCGCCGAGGTGGACCGTCTCGTGGAGAGCGTGGTGGTCGGCACCGTGCTGGGTGATGCGGTGCTCGCGGCCATGCGGCGGCTCGCCCATGTGGACGCGTCGGCCCGCCGCTTCGGGACGGGGCCGAGCTGACCGGACGTCATCTGCCGGGTTGCCTGCGTGCGGTGACGGGGCGTAGGGGCGCCGGGTGGGCCGCGCCGCGCCCAGTGGTCACCGGCGCCGTACGAAAGAGGCGCTCCCCGAATGCGAAGGTGCCGTCCGGTGGGGGAGTTGCCCACACCGGACGGCGCCGCGCACCGCTTCGTCGTTTCCGCTGCTCAGGCCGCCGCGGGCTCCTGCTCCGCCTCGACCTGCTGGTTCCAGTCGCGCTTGGAGGCCTGCCAGCCGTCCTCGTCGTGGCCGCTGCGCCAGTAGCCCGAGATCGACAGCGCCTCGCGCGGGATGCCGCGCTCGACGCGGAGGACGCGGCGCAGTTCCTTGACGAAGCCCGCCTCGCCGTGGACGAACGCCTGGACCCGCCCGGTGGGGAAGTCCAGCGCCTCGACGGCGGCGACGAGGCGGCGGCCGACCGGTGCGTCGCCGCGGTGCAGCCAGGTGATCTCGGCGGCCGCCGGTGCCGTCAGCGCCTGCTCCTCCTCGGGCCCGGCCACCTCGATGAAGGCGTGGACCGGCACGCCCTCCGGCATCCGGGCCAGCGACGCCGCGATGGCCGGGAGCGCGCTCTCGTCCCCGGCGAGCAGATGCCAGTCCGCCGCGGTCCCGGGGGCGTACGCGCCGCCCGGTCCGAGGAAGAGGACCTCGTCGCCCGGCCTCGCCGCGGCCGCCCACGGGCCCGCGACGCCCTCGTCACCGTGGACCACGAAGTCGACGGTCAGCTCGCGCAGCTCCGGGTCCCAGGCGCGCACCGTGTACGTACGCGTCCGGGGCCACCGGTCGCGCGGCAGTTCGGCGCGGATCCGTGCGATGTCGAACGGCTCGGGGTAGTCGACGCCGGGCAGCGGGAACTGCAGCTTGATGTAGTGATCGCTGTAGGTGCCGGCGGCGAAGGCGGCGAGGCCCTCACCGCCGAGGACCAGCCGGACCATGTGCGGGGTGAGCTGCTCGGTGCGCCGGACCTCGGCGCGGTGCAGCGTCTGCTTCTTACGGGCGGGTCGCTCTGCTGCCACGGCGGTCTCCCCTGACGCGGTGATTAGTTAGGTTCACCTAACTTAACAGTTCACCCCTGGAGTGTGTCGAGCAATCGCTGGAGCGAGCCGCCCAGGCCCCACCGCGCGGCGAGCGATTCCAGCCGTTCGGGGTCCGCGGGCTTGCGGGGGAGCGCGAAGCCGCTCTGCGGCACCGGTACGTCGGTGGCCACTCGCACCACCTTCGGGGCGACCGCCAGATACGGCGCGGCTTCGGTCAGCCGCCGGCGCTGGGTGGGGGTGAGCTTCGAGGCCGGATCGGCGGCCGCCGCGATGATCCCGTCCAGGTCGCCGTAGGCGTCGAGCAGCTTGGCCGCGGTCTTCTCGCCGATGCCCGGTACGCCCGGCAGGCCGTCGCTCGGGTCGCCGCGCAGCAGCGCCAGGTCCGCGTACCCGCGCCCGTCGACCCCGTACTTCTCGCGCAGCAGCGCCTCGTCGGTGAGCTGGAGGGTGCCGACGCCCTTGAGCGGATAGAGGATGCGGACGCCGCGCGCGTCGTCGACCAGCTGGTAGAGGTCGCGGTCGCCGGTGACGACGTCGACCGGGCCGCTCGCGCGCGCGGTCAGCGTGCCGATGACGTCGTCCGCCTCGTAGCCCGCCGCGCCGACCCGGGCGATGCCCAGTGCGTCCAGGACCTCCTCGATCACCGGGACCTGCGGGGAGAGGGTGTCGGGGATCTCCTCCTCGTCCGGGGCGCCCGAGCCCGCCGGGGCCTCGGCCGCGACCCGGTGCGCCTTGTAGGAGGGGATCAGGTCGACCCGCCACTGGGGGCGCCAGTCGGCGTCCATGCAGGCGACCAGGGAGTCGGGGTGATGGTCCTGGACGAGCCGGGCGATGAAGTCCAGCAGGCCGCGTACCGCGTTCACCGGGGTGCCGTCCGGGGCCCGGACCGAGTCGGGGACGCCGAAGTAGGCGCGGAAGTAGAGGGAGGCGGTGTCGAGGAGCATCAGGCGTCGAGTCACCCCCGCATGATGCCGTACGGCGGAAACCTCCCAGGAGTACGGCTCAAACGTGGCCCGGATGTGAGGTGGGTCACCGGATGGTTTGAGCCAGATAAAGGGGGGCAGGCGCGCAGCCGGAGCGGACCCGATAAGCGTTTCAACATTTTTATCGGTGAAGGCGGGCGGATCCCGTCCCTCTCCACGACCTGTCTACGGGGGTGGCAGGTCGTTTCTCGTGCGACAAGAGAGGTGTATGTGTCCAGGCTTCAAGCCGAGCACCTGTACATGGTGTTCGGCAGACGACCGAAGGACGCGGTGCGCAGGCTCCAGGAGGGAGCCGACCGCGACGAGCTGCGCGCCGAGGGCACAACCGCCGCGGTGATCGACGCGTCGATCGAGGTGGACGAGGGCCAGATCTTCGTCGTCATGGGTCTGTCCGGGTCCGGTAAGTCCACGCTGCTGCGGACCCTGAACGGGCTGCTGGAGCCGACCGCCGGAACCGTACGGTTCGACGGCGAGGACCTGACCTCGCTCAGCGCCAAGGAACTGCGCAAGGTCCGCTCCGAGAAGATCTCCATGGTCTTCCAGCACTTCGCACTCTTCCCGCACCGCAGCGTGCTGGAGAACGCCGCCTACGGCCTGGAGGTCCAGGGCGTTCCGCGCGCCGAGCGCGAGAAGCGCGCCTACGAGGCACTGGAGCTGACCGGCCTCAAGGGCTGGGAGAAGTCCTGGCCCGACGAGCTGTCCGGCGGTATGCAGCAGCGCGTCGGCCTGGCCCGCGCGCTCGCCACCGACGCCGACCTGCTGCTGATGGACGAGTCCTTCAGCGCGCTGGACCCGCTGATCCGCCGCGACATGCAGGATCAGCTGCTGGAGCTCCAGAAGACGCTGAAGAAGACCATCGTCTTCATCACCCACGACCTCAACGAGGCGATGCGCCTCGGCGACAAGATCGCCGTCATGCGCGACGGCCGTATCGTGCAGATCGGCAGCGCCGAGGACATCCTCGTCCGCCCGGCCAACGACTACGTCGCCTCCTTCACCCAGGACGTCGACCGCACCCGGGTGCTGACCGCCGGCGCGATCATGACCGGCACCGACGAGGTGCTGGGCACCACCGCCCCGGACGGCAAGAAGATCGCCACCCTCGACGACTTCCTCGCCGCCGCGCCCGCCGTCGTCGGCAAGGACACCCCGATCGTCGACCTCTTCACGCCCTGCTCGGTCAGCACCGTGCCGGTCGCCGTGGCCGACGAGGCGGGCAAGGCCGTCGGCGCCGTCCGCGCCGACCGGCTGCTCGCCGCGCTCGGCGAGGACACCGGCGAGCCCGCGGCCCCCGCGCCGCGCCCGGCCCCGGCGGACAAGCTCACGAAGGCTGCCGCCGCGGACGTGAAGAAGGACGCGGAAGCGCCCGAGGACAACGACCCCGAGGGCAAGGTGAGCGCCGGTGCCTAGGATTCAGATAGGCAGCTGGGCCAGCGACGCCGTCGACTGGCTCACCAACCACGCCGCCTGGCTCTTCGACTTCGTCACGCACGTACTCAACGGCTTCTACACCGGCATCCACGCGGTCCTCGCCGGTCCCGAGCCGCTGATCCTCGCCGGGATCTTCGCGATCATCGCCTGGTGGCTGCGCGGCCTGCCCGCCGCGGTCCTCACCTTCCTCGGCTTCGCGCTGATCGACTCCATCGAGCAGTGGGACGAGACGATCTCGTCGCTCTCGCTGGTGCTGGTCGCCTGCATCATCACCGTCGTGGTCGCCGTGCCGCTCGGCATCTGGGCCGCCCGCAGCCGCGCCGTCGGCGGTGCGCTGCGCCCGGTCCTCGACCTGATGCAGACGATGCCCGCGATGGTCTACCTGATCCCGGGCATCCTCTTCTTCGGCCTCGGTGTCGTCCCCGGCATCGTCTCCACCATCGTCTTCTCCATGCCGCCCGCCGTCCGCATGACGGAGCTGGGCATCCGGCAGGTCGACGAGGAACTGGTCGAGGCGGCCGAGGCGTTCGGCACCCACCCGCGGCGCACCCTCTTCCGGGTGCAGCTGCCGCTGGCCCTGCCGACGATCATGGCCGGTGTCAACCAGGTCATCATGCTGGCGCTGTCCATGGTCGTCATCGCCGGTACCGCCGGTGGCGGCGGTCTGGGCGGTTCGGTCTACAACTCGCTCAGCTCCGTCGACGTGAAGCTGGGCGCCGAGGCGGGCCTCTCCGTCGTCATCCTCGCCGTCTACCTCGACCGGATGACCGGCGCCCTCAACCAGCGGGTCTCGCCGCTGGGCCGCCGCGCCCTCGCCAAGGCGCAGGCCGCGCTCGGCGGGATGAAGTTCCTGCGCTGGAAGCCGGCCACCTCGCTGGCGACCGTCGGCGTCGTCGTCCTCGCGCTGGTCGCGGGCGGTATGAGCTACGTCGGCAAGGACTCCGGTGGCGCCGCCGCCGGCAACGACGGCCACGGCCGCACGATCAGCCTCGGCTACGTCAACTGGGACGAGGGGCGCGCCACCACCTTCCTGTGGAAGGAGATCCTGGAGCAGCGCGGCTTCAAGCCGAAGGTCCAGGCCCTGGAGGCCGGTCCGCTCTTCGCCGGTCAGGCCCGTGGCGACATCGACGTCCAGTCCAACGCCTGGCTGCCGACGACGCACGCGGAG
The DNA here is from genome assembly GCF_043083385.1 of Streptomyces sp. NPDC014733. Lineage (NCBI taxonomy): Bacteria > Bacillati > Actinomycetota > Actinomycetes > Kitasatosporales > Streptomycetaceae > Streptomyces > Streptomyces sp. NPDC014733. The sequence goes on from NZ_JBIBYO010000003.1 coordinate 199,054, forward strand.
TACTGGAAGCAGTACAAGGACAAGCTGGAGGACCTCGGCGCCTGGTACGACAAGACGTCGCTGGAGATCGCCGTCCCGTCGTACATGAAGGACTTCAAGTCCCTCGAAGACCTCAAGGGCAAGGGCGCCACCTTCGGCGGCAAGATCATCGGCATCGAGCCGGGTGCCGGCGAGATGAAGATCCTGAAGGAGAAGGTCCTCAAGGAGTACGGCCTGTCCGGCGAGTACAAGGTCCAGGACTCCACGACCTCCTCGATGCTGGCCGAGCTGCAGCGGGCGTACGCGAAGAAGAAGCCGATCGCCGTCCCGCTGTGGTCGCCGCACTGGGCGTACAACAAGTACGACCTGACCAAGCTGAAGGACCCCAAGGGCGCCTTCGGCTCCGGTGACAGCCTGCACATGCTGGGCCGCAAGGGCTTCTCCGAGGACGAGCCGCTGGTCGCCGGGTGGATGAAGAACTTCCACCTGGACGAGGACCAGCTCACCAGCCTGGAGAACGAGATCCAGACCGCCGGCAACGGACACGAGCAGGAGGGTGTCCGCGCCTGGCTGAAGAAGAACCCCGGTCTGGTCGACAAGATCGCGCCGTCCAGTCACGCCTCGTACGCCAAGGGCAAGGACGCCGGCAAGGCGCCCGACCTCGGCTACCCGGCGTGGGACGAGGGCATCGCCACCACGTACCTGTGGAAGAACGTCCTGGAGAAGCGCGGCTACAAGCCGAAGCTGCACAACCTCGACGTCGGTCCGATGTGGACCGGCCTGTCGACCGGTCAGATCGATGTGGAGACCGACGGCTGGCTGCCGGTCGCGCAGAAGCAGTACTGGGACAAGTACAAGAAGAGCCTTGTCGACATCGGTCCCTGGTACGACAGGACGTCGCTGGAGATCGCGGTGCCGTCCTACGTCAAGGACGTCAAGACCCTCGACGACCTGCGCAAGCACAAGGACGAGTTCGGCGGCAAGATCATCGGCATCGAGCCGGGCACCGGTGAGATGAAGCGCCTCAAGAGCACCGTCGCCCCGGCGTACGGTCTGGACGGCTTCCAGGTCACCTCCGCCGGTACCAGCGCGATGCTCGCCGAACTCCAGCGGGCGTACGCCAAGAAGGAGCCCATCGCGGTCGTCCTGTGGTCGCCGCACTGGGCGTACAGCAAGTACGACCTGACCAAGCTGAAGGACCCCAAGGGCACCTGGGGCGCCGAGAACCACATCACCTCGATCGGCAACAAGAGCTTCCCGAAGGAATTCCCCGAGTTCCACGGCTGGCTGAAGAACTGGAAGATGACCCCCGACGAGCTGAGCAGTCTGGAGAAGGACATCCAGGACGCCGGTAAGGGCAACGAGGACAAGGGCGTCCAGAAGTGGATCGACGCCCACCCGGGCATCGTCGACAAGATGGCGCCCGTGAAGTAACGCGCACGGCACACCCGTCGCACGGTGCGGGCCCCGCCTCCGGCAGTACGCCGGGGGCGGGGCCCGTTTCCGTACGCGCGGGCCGTGCCGCTCAGCCCCCGGCGGCGGCCACCAGCGCCGCCACCACCCGCGGGTCGTCGCCGGCCTCCGGATGCCACTGCACGGCCAGCGTGAACGCGGGCGCGTCCGGGTCCTCCACCGCCTCCACCGTGCCGTCCGCCGCGTACGCCGAGACCCGCAGGTTCCGGCCGAGGCGGTCGACGGCCTGGTGGTGGTAGGTCGGGACGGAGACCTCCGAGGGCAGGACGGCTGCCAGGGCGGTGCCGGGGACCGGGGTGACGGTGTGCCGGGCGAAGGTGCCGGGCGGGCCGTTGTGCCCGTCGAGGTGCTGGACGAGCGTGCCGCCGCGTGCGACGTTCAGCAGTTGCAGCCCCCGGCAGATGCCGAGCAGCGGGACGCCCGCGGCCGACGCCGCGTCGATCAGGGCGAGTTCCCAGGCGTCCCGGGCGGGCGCGGGCGGTCCGGTCCGCGGGTCCGGTGCGGCGCCGTAGCGCTCCGGGGCGATATCCGCGCCGCCCGCGACGATCAGCCCGTCCAGCCGGGCGACGGTGGCGGCGGCGGTCTCCGGGGCGTCCGGCGGCAGCAGCGCGGCGATCCCGCCCGCCCGTTGGACGTGCCGGTGGTACCCGGCGGGCAGCACGGCCGCGGGCTGTGTCCACACGCCCCACCGCGCCGCGTCCTCCAGATAGGTGCTGATGCCGATGAGCGGCCGGTGCATCGGGTCCTCCGTACGGGGTCGGGGGCGGAGTCGGGTGCAGCTGCGGGTCAGCCGCGGTCCAGTTCGGCCTCGGCGGCGGCCAGCGCGGCGAACTCCTCCTCGGGCGCCGCGGCCACCAGCCGGTGCCGCGACCAGCACGCGAAGTACACCAGCGCCACGCCGTACACGCCGAGCGCGATCAGCGCCGCGTCCTTGTCCACCAGGAACGTCGCCACCAGCGCCGCACAGGCGAGGACGAGGGCGACGGCCGAGGTGAGCATCCCGCCCGGGGTGCGGTACGGCCGGTGCAGCCCCGGCTCGCGCCGCCGCAGCACCAGGTGCGAGAGCGCCATCAGGGCGTACGAGATGGTGGCGCCGAAGACCGCGACGTTCAGCATCCGGGCGCCGTCGCCGGTGGCCGCCGCGAGGGCGAAGCCGAGGGCGCCCGGCACCAGCAGGCCCAGGTAGGGGGCTTTGCGGCGGCTCGTCAGGGAGAGGAAGCGGGGCAGATAGCCGGCCCGGGAGAGGGCGAAGAGCTGCCGCGAGCCGGCGAAGATCAGGGAGAAGAACGAGGCCACCAGACCGGCGAGCCCTGCGTAGTTGACGATCCGGCCGGCCACCGTCGGGGTGCCGTGCGGCTGGAGCGCCTGCACCAGCGGGTCACCGACCGACTGGAGCGCCGCGCTGCCGCGGGCGCCGGTCGCGGCGGTGAAGGTGATCAGCGCGAGCAGCAGCAGGACGCCCATCGCGGAGGCCATCGCCCGCGGCAGCACCCGCGCCGGATCCCGGGTCTCCTCCGCCGCCAGCGGGACGCCCTCCACGCCGAGGAAGAACCACATCCCGAACGGGAACGCCGCCCAGATGCCGAGCAGCCCGAACGGCAGCCAGGACGAGGCGCCGAACGCGTGCGCGCGTACCGGGATGTCGTCGAGCGCGTCCACGTGGAAGTTGCTGAACGCGGCGACGGCGAAGACCAGCAGCGCGGCCACCGCGACGGCGGTGACCACCAGGCTGAAGCGCAGCGCCTCGCCCACGCCCCACAGATGGATGCCGATGAACACGACGAAGCACGCCAGGTACACGGGCCAGCCGGAGTGCAGGCCGAACAGGCCGAGCGATTCGACGTAGTCGCCGATGAAGATCGAGATGGCGGCGGGCGCGAGGACGTACTCGATGAGGATGGCGGTGCCGGTCAGGAAGCCGCCCCAGGTGCCCAGGGCGCGCCGGGCGAAGCCGTAGCCGCCGCCCGCGGTGGGCAGCACCGACGCCAGCTCCGCCAGCGCGAAGACCAGGCAGGTGTACATCAGGCCCATCAGCACGGCGGCGACGGCCAGTCCGCCGAACCCGCCGTGCGCCAGGCCGTTGTTCCAGCCGGAGAAGTCGCCGGAGACGACGTAGGCGACGCCGAGTCCGGTCAGCAGCAGCGGGCCCGCGCTGCCGCGCCGCAGCGACCGCCGCTCCAGGTAGGTGTCCTCGGGGGAGGGTTCCCCGGGACCGGTCCGGGGCGGTGCGCTCTGCGGTTCCGTTCGGTCGGCCATCAGCCGCTCCTGCCTCGCCGGTGGTCCGGGGCGCCCGGGACGGACGGCCCGAATAAAGGTTCAGCGGCATACCTTTGCCCGCTCGGCGGGGCGGGCGCAAGACCCGTGCGGGAAATGGGGGCCGGAGCGGGGGAGTGCCCGCGTCCCCGCAGTCTCACCCTCCGGGCCGGGTGAGAAACCCCCGCAGCAACGCCGCCGTGCCGCCGCAGTGTTCGCGCGCCACCTCGCGGGCGCCGTCCGCGTCCCCCTCCAGGACCGCCTCCACCAGCGCGTCGTGCTGGGACTGGGAGTGCTCCAGATTGCGGACCAGCAGCGGGATGCAGTCCAGCAGGTCGTTCACCCGGGCGCGCACCGCCGCGTACTGCGCCGCGAGCGAGGGGGAGCCGGACAGCTCCGCGAGGGTGAGGTGGAGCAGGGTGTCGCAGCGGCGGTAGTCGGTCAGCGGTGCGTCGTGGGTCGCGGTCAGGCAGGCGCGCAGCCGGGCGGCGTCCGTGTCCGGCAGGCCGTGTGCCGCGCAGAGCCCGGCGGCGCCGGTCTCCAGCACCTCGCGGAAGCGCAGCGTGTCCTCCAGGTCGATCCGGTCGGTCCGGCGGCGCAGCTCCGCCTCGCCCGGATGCCCGTCGCGCGCCCGGACGAACGTGCCGCCGTACCGCCCGCGCCGGCTCTCCACCAACCCCTCGTCCTGCAGGACCTTCAGCACCTCCCGCAGCGTCACCCGGCTGATGTGCAGCCGGTCGGCCAACTCCCGTTCCGCGGGCAGCCGTTCGCCCTGTGCCACCAGGCCGAGACGGACGATCTGGAGTATCTGCTCCAGCGCCTCCTCGAAGCCGTTGCCCGCCCGCACCGGCCGCAGCACGGGTGCCAGCCCATCCGCCGCACCGTCCATCCCGACCCCTTCCCAATCAATGGTTCGTGTGCATACCTTATTGCGGCCGGAGCGCCGGAGCGCCTGACAGTGCTCCGGACCGCAGCGACAGGAGGCAACACCGTGGCCCACCGCACGCCCCCGCTCTCCGTCGAGGAGCTGAGCGCACTCGTCGCCGCAGGGGAGATCGACACCGTCGTTCTCGCCTTCACCGACATGCAGGGACGGCTCCAGGGCAAGCGGTTCGCCGCCCGCCACTTCCTCGACTCCGTCCTCGACCACGGCACCGAGGGCTGCAACTACCTCCTCGCCGTGGACGTCGACCTGAACACCGTCGACGGCTACGCCATGTCCTCCTGGGAGCGCGGCTACGGCGACTTCGCGATGCACGGCGACCGCGCCACCCTGCGCCGCACCCCCTGGAACCCGGGCACCGCCCTGATCACCGCCGACCTCGCCTGGCACGACGGCACGCCCGTCACCGCCTCGCCCCGGCAGATACTCCGCCGCCAGCTCGACCGCCTCGCCGCGCGCGGACTGCACGCCTTCGCCGGTACCGAGCTGGAGTTCCAGCTCTTCCGGGACACCTACGAGGACGCCTGGTCACGCGGGTACCGCGAGATGACCCCGGCGAATCAGTACAACGGCGACTACTCCGTCCTCGGCACCGGCCGCGTCGAGCCCGTGCTGCGCCGCATCCGCAACGAGATGGGCGCCGCCGGGATGACCGTCGAGTCCGCCAAGGGCGAGTGCAATCTCGGCCAGCACGAGATCGTCTTCGTCTACGACTCCGCGCTCACCACCTGCGACCAGCACACCGTCTACAAGACCGGCGCCAAGGAGATCGCCGCCCAGGAAGGCATGGCGCTCACCTTCATGGCCAAGTACGACGAGCGTGAGGGCAACTCCTGCCACATCCACCTCTCGCTCCGCGACGACGACGGCGCGCCCGTCCTCGCCGATCCCGACGGCCCGCACGGCATGTCCGCGCTGATGCGCCACTTCCTCGCCGGACAGCTCGCCGCCCTGCGCGAATTCACCCTCCTGTACGCCCCCAACATCAACTCCTACAAGCGCTACCGGCCCGGCTCCTTCGCCCCCACCGCCGTCGCCTGGGGCCCCGACAACCGCACCTGCGCCCTGCGCGTCGTCGGCCACGACGCGGCCCTGCGCCTGGAGAACCGGCTGCCCGGCGGCGACGTCAACCCCTACCTCGCCGTCGCCGGCATGATCGCCGCCGGACTCCACGGCATCGACCACGCGCTGGAGCTGCCGGACGCCTGCACCGGCAACGCCTACGACGGCGACGCCGCCCACGTCCCCGCCACCCTCCGCGAGGCCGCCGAACTGTGGGAGCGCAGCGCCCTCGCCCGCGAGGCCTTCGGCGACGACGTCGTCGACCACTACCACCACATGGCCCGCGTCGAACAGGACGCCTACGACGCGGCCGTCACGGACTGGGAGCGCTTCCGCTCCTTCGAGCGCATGTAAGGACTGCCCGTGCCGCACGAGCTGGACATCATCAACCCGGCGACCGAGGAGACGGTGGCGACCGTCCCCGTCACCTCCCCCGAGGAGGTCGACGCGGCGGTCCGGCGGGCCGCCGCCGCCCAGGAGCGCTGGGCCGCCCTCGCCCCCGCCGACCGCGCCCGTCTGCTGCGCCGCTTCGCCGACACCGTCGACGCCCACCTGGACTCCCTCGCCCACCTCGAACTCCTGGAGGCCGGCCACCCGCTGGCCAACGCCACCTGGGAGGCGGGCAACGTCCGCGATCTGCTCCACTACGCCGCCGGGGGAGCGGAGCGCCTGACCGGCAGCCAGATCCCGGTCGCCGGGGGCCTCGACGTCACCTTCCGCGAACCGCTCGGCGTCGTCGCCGTCATCGCCCCCTGGAACTTCCCGATGCCGATCGCCGCGTGGGGCGCCGCCCCCGCCCTCGCCGCCGGGAACGCCGTCCTCCTCAAACCCGCCGAGACCACCCCGCTCACCGCCCTCCGCCTGGCCCGCCACGCCCTCGACGCCGGACTGCCCGAAGGGCTCTTCCAGGTGCTGCCCGGCGAGGGAAAGATCACCGGCGCCGCCCTGGTCGACCACCCCGGCGTCGCCAAGGTCGTCTTCACCGGCTCCACCGCCACCGGCCGGCACATCGCCGCCCGCTGCGCCGCGCAGACCAAACGCCTCACCCTCGAACTCGGCGGCAAGAGCCCCAACATCGTCTTCGCCGACGCCGACCTGGAGGCCGCCGCCGCGGCGGCCCCCGGCTCCTTCCTCGACAACACCGGCCAGGACTGCTGCGCCCGCAGCCGCATCCTCGTCCAACGCTCCGTCCACGACCGCTTCATGGAGTTGCTGGAGCCCGCCGTCAAGGCGTTCACCGCGGGCGACCCGGCCGACCCGGATACCCGCATGGGCCCGCTGATCTCCGCCGCCCAGCGCGAGCGCGTACGGTCCTACGTCCCCGAGGGCGCGCCCGTCGCCATCCGCGGCGAGGCCCCCGAGGGCAAGGGCTTCTGGTACCCGGCGACGGTCCTGGAGGGCCGCCCCGGCGACCGCGCCGCCGTCGAGGAGATCTTCGGCCCGGTCGCCGTCGTCCTCCCCTTCGACGACGAGGCCGACGCCGTCCGCCTCGCCAACGCCACCGACTACGGCCTCTCCGGTTCCCTGTGGACCCGTGACATCGGCCGCGCGCTGCGGGTCTCGCGCGCCGTCGCCGCCGGAAACCTCTCCGTCAACTCCCATGCCAGCGTGCGCTACCAGACCCCGTTCGGCGGCTTCAAACAGTCCGGCATCGGCCGCGAACTGGGCCCCGAGGCCCTCACCGCCTTCACCGAGACCAAGAACGTCTTCATCAGCACCGAGGAGAGCTCGTGACCGACCAGACCCCCGTCTGCCGCCGCCTGGTGGACCGCACCGCCGTCGTCACCGGAGCGGGCAGCGGCATCGGCCTGGCCACCGCCCGCCGCCTGGCTTCCGAAGGCGCCCGCGTCGTCTGCGCCGACATCGACGAGGTGGCCGGCAAGGCCGCCGCCGAGGAGACCGGCGGGCTCTACGTCCAGGTCGACGTCACCGACGCGGATCAGGTCGAGGCGCTCTACCGCACCGCCTTCGACACCTACGGCTCCGTCGACATCGCCTTCAACAACGCCGGGATCTCCCCGCCCGAGGACGACTCCATCCTCACCACCGGACTCGACGCCTGGAAGCGCGTCCAGGAGGTCAACCTCACCTCCGTCTACCTCTGCTGCAAGCACGCCCTGCCCTACATGCGCGACCAGTTCGAGCGGACCGGGCGCGGCGGCTCCATCGTCAACACCGCCTCCTTCGTCGCCGTCCTCGGTGCCGCCACCTCGCAGATCAGCTACACCGCCTCCAAGGGCGGCGTCCTCGCGATGTCCCGCGAACTGGGCGTGCAGTTCGCCCGCGAGGGCATCCGCGTCAACGCCCTGTGCCCCGGGCCGGTCAACACCCCGCTGCTGAAGGAGCTGTTCGCCAAGGACCCCGAGCGCGCCGCACGCCGCCTGGTCCACGTGCCGGTCGGCCGCTTCGCCGAACCGGAGGAGATCGCCGCCGCCGTCGCCTTCCTCGCCAGCGACGACTCCTCCTTCGTCAACGCCGCCGAGTTCCTGGTCGACGGCGGTATCGCCGGGGCCTATGTCACCCCGGTGTGAAGGCTGGGTAAAGTCGCACGTCACGGCAGGGACCGGTGCCAACAGGTGCCGGTCCCGGCACGTTTCCCATCCGCACCGGACACCGGAGTCCCCATGCGCAGACCCGCCCTGGCCCTGGGCCTGGCCACCGCCGCACTCCTCGCCGGCAGCGTCCCGGCGACCGCCGCGGCCCCCGCCCGTACCGATTCGTCGCACGCCACCCGCTGCCCGCAGCTCTCCCGCGACCTGCCCTGGTACGGCGACAACCGCGCCAAGCTCCAGCGCACCATCGACACCCGCGGCACCTGCGAGAACCCGGGCCTCGCCCACGGCCACGGCCGCGCCCCCGTCGCCGCGTTCGACTGGGACAACACCATGACCAAGAACGACGTCACCGATGCGACGCTCAACTGGTCCCTGCTGAACGACAAGATCCTGCGGCCCGCCCACTGGCGCGACACCAGCAAGTGGATGACGCCCGCCGCCGACCGCGCGCTGACCGCCGCCTGCGGCACCGCCGTCCCCGTCGGTTCCCCGCTGCCCACCTCCACCGACGCCGACTGCGCCGACGAGATCCTCCGGATCCGCGCCGAGGCGAAGACGATGAGCGGGCAGGAAGCTTTCTCCGGAACCTGGAACCACCGCCGCACCGTCCCCGAGTACGCCTGGGTGCCGCAGCTGTTCGCCGGTCACACCGAGGACGAGGTCCGCGCCTACGCCGCCGCCGGCCGCAAGGCCGCCCTCGCCGCACCCGTCGGCGCGACCGTCAAGGTCGGCACCCACACGCTCCCCGCGTACGTGCGCTACTACGACCAGCAGAAGGACCTCGTCCGCACCCTGCGCAAGGCCGGGTTCGACGTCTACATCGTCTCGGCGGGCTCCAAGCCGGTCACCGAGGTGTGGTCCCGCGCCATCGGCTTCGACCGCGCCCACACCATCGCCATCCGCAGCATCCTCGACGACGAGCAGAAGCTGACGTACCGGACGCAGGGCTGCGGTGACATGCCCGACTCCCAGGGCGACGCCATCCCCTACATCGACGGCAAGCGCTGCTGGATCAACCAGGAGATCTTCCACATCAAGGGCGCCGAGGCGTGGCGCAAGCAGGACCCCGCGCACCGCATCGCCCTCGGCGGCGGCGACGCCGACACCGACTCGACCTTCGTCGACGACGCCACCGGCGCCCACCTGGTGATCAACCGCAACAAGACCGAGGCCATGTGCCGCGGTTACGACAACGCCGACGGCCGCTGGGTGATCAACCCGATGTTCATCGACCCGCTGCCCCGCAAGTCCGGCAGCTACCCCTGCGCCACCAAGGGCTACATCAACACCGACGGTGTCCTCGGCCCGCTGCGCCGCCCCGACACCACCGTCGTTCCCGACCAGAGCGACCGCATCCACGGCTGAACCACCGGCCGGACCGCACGGGGTTGTGCGCGCGGTCCGGCCACCGGGCCCCACGGGTCCGGGACCGGGGGAACCCCGGGCCCGTGACGGCGCCCGGGGTTCCCCGCGTCCTCCGTCACCTCACAGGAACGTCCGGCCCTCGCCCCGGTACGTCGGCACCGTCGCCACCACCCGGTCGCCGTCCACCAGCCGCAGCGCGTCGAACCGTTCGCACAGCTCGCCGGCCTTGGCGTGGCGGAACCACACCTTGTCGCCGAGCGCCAGCCGGTCGGCGGCCGCCCCCAGCAGCGGCGTCTGCACCTCGCCCGGCCCCTCCTGCGGGTCGTAGCGCAGCCCGGCCGGGAGATACGGCTCCGGCAGCCGGTCGGCGCCCGCCACCCCCGACGCCGGATAGCCGCCGCCCAGCACCGTCACCACGCCGGGCCCGGGGCGGCGCACCACCGGCTGGGCGAAGAGCGCCGCCGGACGCCCCCGGAACGACCGGAAGTTGTCGAACAGCCGCGGGACGAACAGCCCGGAACCGGCCGCGATCTCGGTGACCGCCGCCTCCGCCGCGGTGTGCTGCACACTGCCGGTGCCGCCGCCGTTGACGAACTCCAGCCGCGGCGCCACCGCCCGCACCGCCCGTACCGCCTCCCAGCGCCGCGCCGCCAGCTCCTTGCGCGCCGCCGCCTGCATCATCCGCACCGTCCGCGAGAACACCGGCCGCCCCGCGACCTCGTCACCCACCCCCGCCACATGCCCCTCGTACGCCATCAGCCCGACCAGCCGGAAACCGGGGCGGCGCACCACCTCCCCGGCCAGTGCGGCCAGTTGGGAGGGGCGGCGCAGCGGCGAGCGACGGGCGCCGACCCGCAGCGCGCCGCCGCCGACGCGGTACGAGGTGTCCAGCTCCAGACAGACGCGGATCTCCGCGCCCCGGCCCGCGGGGCGGCAGGCGTCGATCAGGTCCAGCTGCGCCGGGTCGTCGACCATCACCGTCACCGCGGCGGCCGCCCGCGCGTCCTTCGCCAGCTCGGTCAGTGCGGCGCGGTCCGCGGTCGGGTACGCCAGCAGCACGTCACCGAAGCCCGAACGCGCCAGCCACAGCGACTCGTCGAGCGTGAAACTCATGATCCCCGCGAAGCCGTCCCGGGCCAGCACCCGCTCCAGCAGCGCCCGGCAGCGCACCGACTTGCTCGCGACCCGGATCGGCTTGCCCTGGGCGCGGCGCACCAGATCGTCGGCGTTCGCGTCGAAGGCGGCCAGATCCACGACGGCCAGCGGCGCGTCGATTCCGGCGGTCGCACGGTCGTAACGGGCTTTGTCGCCATACGCGACGGCGGGGTCCTGGGGCATGGCGGCAGCCTGCCAGACCCCGCTACCGCTGGGTAGGGGCCGGGAACCCGGCGGACCGGCCACGGGGGTACGGGGCGGACCACCGGAGACCGTAGAGTGTCCGGACGCCGTCACCAGCAGGTCAGCGGCGTTTTCACGGGATATGGACCACCTTGCCCCGATTGCCGTGCGGGGGCGGGTGCGTGGCGCGAGGGGGGCGCGGGTGAGCACCGAGGCGGACCGTGCCGGAAAGCGGAAAATCCCCCCGATACCTCCGCCTCCGTCCTACCCCCCGGCCAACCTGGAACGCGACACGGCGAGCCTGCCGGTGATCCGCCTCGACGCCCCGGCCCCGCCGCCCGCCGCACCGGATGCGCCGCCGGTGCCGCCCCGTCCGCTGACGGACCCGGTGGCGGACGCGGGGGCGGAACCGGCCGTACCGTCCGCGAAGGACCGGTCGCCGAAGCCGAAGGCGCGCGGCGGAAAGGTCCGGGCGGCGAAGGGGCGGCTGCTGAAGGGCCGTTCGGGGAGCGCCCGCCGCCGTGGGGGAGAGGCCGCCGCCGAGTCCCCGGGCCGGGCCTCCGGTCCGCGCGGCCGGGGCGGTGAGTCGTCCCCGGAGGGCCCCCGCCGCCCCGGAGGAGACCCGGCGAAGGGCGGCCTGGCCGGCGTCTCCCGGGTCCCGGCCGGTGCCTCGCCGGTCCCCGCCACGACCCTGCGTGTCCCCGTCCCGCCCGCCGCGGCCCTGGACGGCCCGGCGTCCGCCGCCCCGCCGCAGCAGGCCCCCGCGGGCGCCGCCCCCGTCACGTCCCGGACCGCCCCGCCCGCGCCGTCCCGCCCCGCCGCCGAACTGGACGGCCCCGCGCCGTCCGCGTCCTCGCGATCCCTTCCGGAGGTACCCGTGGTGCGGGAGTCCATGGCAGGACGGCCCGCGGGCGGGGAAGGCCCCGATGACGGGCCGACGCCGCCGGGGCCCGGGCCTTCGGCGGGGCCCGCGGCGACGGCGGGAACGGGCGCATCCGCCCCGCCCGGCCCGGGGCGCTCCGGGGCGTCCGGCGCGGGGACGACTTCGTCCTCCACCGCATCCGGTGCGCGCTCCGGGGCGCAGCCCGGTTCCGGCCCGGCAGAGGGCACGCGGCCGGAGCCCGGCCCGGCCGCACCGCCCGTCCCGCCGCAGCCCCGGTCCCGGCCCTCCTCCCCGGGCGCCGGCCCCTCGGCCCCCGAGGAGGACGCGACCACGGCGGTGCTGCGCCGGGTGCCCGTCGGGACGGAGGACGGCAGCCCGGGGACGGACGGACCCGGGGCGACCTCCGCCTCGGTCTTCGCGCGTTCCCCGGAACCGGCCCCGGCTCCGGAGCAGGCATCCGCCCCGCCGCGGACGCCGGCCGCCGCACCCGTGCGGACCTCGGCCTCGGCGACCCCGGCGCCGGATCCCGCGATCCCCGTCCGCGGGCCGGACGGTGCCCTGCCGGCGCCGCCTCGCCCGGCGGCGCCGCCCGCCGTACCCCCGGTGGACACCGCCCCGCGCCCGGGGCGTACGGGCGCCACCACGCGCCCCGCGAGCGCGCCCGCCGCACCGGCGCGCCCCACGGCGCCGCCCGCCCCGTCCGCGCCCCCACGCCCGGCGGCCGCGCCCGCCGCCGCACCGGGTTTCCGGGACACCGCCGCCTACCATCTGGCCCGCAGCCAGGGCCTGTGGGCGCCCGGCGGCGGAGCCGCGCCCCGTACCCGCGCCGCCACCCGGGGACCGGGCGCCGGCCCGCCCCCGGGGCGCTCCGGCGGGCCGTTCCGTCCGCGTACCCCGCTGCCGCCGCAGGCCGCCGGGCCGCTGGGCCCGCCCCGTCCGCTGTCCGCGCCGCGCCGCCCGATCTCCCGGGCGTTCGCCGCCGCGGCCTGCCTCGTGCTCGGCACCGGGCTCCTGTGCGGGGCGGTGGCCGGGAGCTGGCTCACCGAGGGCGCCGACACCCGTACCGCCGCCCAGATCGCGTACGACAACGGCCGCGACGCCTGGCACAACGCCCCCGTCGACGCCCTTTTCCCGCCGGTCGTCGACGGGCTCGGCGCCGGGCCGGGCGGCTCCGACCGCCGCTGGACCCGCGTCGCCGTCGCCCCGGACCGCTCCTGCCGGGGCGCCGAGAACCCGGAGCTGACCAAGGCCCTCGCCCCGGCCGGATGCATCCGCCAACTGCGCGCCACCTACGTCGACGCGACCCGCACCGACCTCGTCACCGTCGGCGTCCGGACCGCCAGGGCCGACCAGGACACCATGAAGGCGCTGCGCCACCGCTTCGCCGCCAAGGGCCTCGCCGACGACGTGGACCTCATGCCCCGCACCTACGCACCCGAGGGCACCCCGGCCGCCCCCTTCGGCGCCGACCAGCGCGCCACCTGGACGGTGCGGGTGCTCACCGACATCCCGGTCGTCGTCTCCGCCGTCGCCGGGTTCGCCGACGGCCGCACCGTCACCACGCCGCAGCCCGCCGCGGACGCCGTCCGGCCCGGCACCACCACCGTGGCCGCGGAAGCCGGGCTCGGCCACGACGCCAAGGGTCTCGCCGACCGCATCGAGGCCACCTTCCGCGCCGCGGCCGGCAGCACCACCCGCACCACGGAGGCATCCCCGTGACCCGAGCCCCGCTGCGCGTCACCGCCGCGCTGACCGCGGCCCTGACCGCTGCCCTGGCGCCGCTGCTGACCGCCGCCCCGGCCCGCGCCGACGGCATCCGCGCCCAGGAATGGGCCCTGGAGGCCATCCACGCCCAGGACGCCTGGCGCACCACCAAGGGCAAGGGCGTCACCGTCGCCGTCCTCGACACCGGCGTCGACGCCGACCACCCCGACCTGCGCGGCTCGGTCGCCCCCGAGGAGGACCTCATCGGCTTCGGCGCCGGCCCGGGCGACCCCCAGTGGGCCGTCCACGGCACCGGCATGGCCGGGATCATCGCAGGTCACGGGCATGGACCGGAGAAGGGCGACGGCGTGCTCGGCATCGCCCCGGAGTCCCGGATACTCCCGGTCCGGGTGATCCTGGAGGACGACGACCCGGCCCGGAAACGCGCCCGCGCCGAACGCGCCGGGGCCCTCGCCGACGGCATCCGCTACGCCGCCGACCACGGCGCCGACGTCATCAACCTCTCCCTGGGCGACGACAGCGCCTCCGCCCACCCCGAGCCCCGCGAGGACGCCGCCGTCCAGTACGCGCTCGGCAAGGGCATACCCGTCGTCGCCTCCGCGGGCAACGGCGGTGAGGAGGGCAACCGCGCCTCGTACCCGGCCGCCTATCCCGGCGTCATCGCCGTCACCGCCGTCGACCGCTACGGCAACCGCGCGGACTTCTCCACCCGCCACTGGTACGCCACCGTCGCCGCCCCGGGCGACGAGGTCGCCACCGCCAACCCCGACCGCACCTACTACGAGGGCTGGGGCACCAGCCCGGCCGCCGCCTTCGTCTCCGGCTCCGTCGCGCTCATCCGCGCCGCGCACCCCCGCCTGAGCCCCGCGCAGATCCGCCAGCTCCTCATGGACACCGCGCAGGACCGCCCCGACGGCGGCCGGGACGACGACCGCGGCGCCGGCACCGTCGACCCCGCCGCGGCCCTCAAGGCCGCGGCCGACCTCGAACCGACCGCCCAGAAACCGGCCCCCGCCGCCCACACCGCACGCCACTTCGGCCCAGGCCGCACCGCCGAGGCCCACGGCACCGCCCCCGCGGGCTGGTTCCCCTGGACCGCCGCGGCCGCCGGCACCGCCCTCCTCGCCGCCGCCGCGGCCCTCTGGCGCGACCGCCACCCCACCCGCCTCTTCCGCTGACGCGCGGGCAGACCCGGGCCGCCGGCCCTCGTCCGGACGCCTGCAGCGGGAAGACGGGCCCCGGTGACGGAAGGGCCCGGACCCGCCGGGAACGACAGGCCCGGACCCGTACGGGCCACCCGGGATCCTTCCCCTACGACGCCGCTCCCGGCGCCCCCGGGGGCAGCGGTTCGACGCCTGTGACGCGGCGCGCCCGGTCCGGCTCGATGAGCACCATCACGCGCTGCTCGCCGGGGAGCAGCCACTCGTACCCCGCGGCGCCGCGGTAGACGCGCGCCAGCTCGTCCATGTTCCGCTCCGCCTCCGGGCCCTCGACGAAGCGGACGGCGCGGCCGTGGATCTGCACCCGGTCGTACGGGTCGTCCGGGTCCGCGTGCGACAGGCACACCCGCGGGTCGTGGCGGAGATTGCGCTCCTTGATCCGTCCCACGGAGGTGTTGAACAGCAGCAGGTCCCCGGCGAGCCCCACCCACATGGGGCTCACATGCGGCGAGCCGTCCGGGTTGACCGTGGCGACGTACCAGAAGGTCGGCGCCTCGATCCGGCGGCGGATGTCGTTCGGCAATTCGATCATGGCGCCGAGCCTGCCCCCACCACGGCGGATACACCCCGCACCGCCCCCGCGTGGCGAGGCTCACGGCGCCGGTGGCCGCGCGGCACCCGCCCCCGGCACCGCGGCCCCGTGCCGCTAGGCTCGCCCCGTGGCGCAGAAGAACATCCCGGACCCCGGTTTCTCCGACGACGACGGCTCCGCCGACCCGGCCCTCGCGGCCGCGCTGGCCGCCTACGACCGCGACCGGAGCGCCGAACCGCAGCTCCTCGCGGCCCTCTCCGGCGCCCGCGTGCTGGTGCCCGTCGTCGCCGTCCTCGGCGAGAGCGAGACCGGGCCCGACGGCCTGCGCCGCGAGAAGACCAGCGACATGGCCGTCCCCACCCTCCAGGCCCCCGACGGCCGCCGCGCGCTGCCCGCCTTCACCTCGATGGACACCCTCAAGCGCTGGCGCGCCGACGCCCGCCCGGTGGCGGTCCCGCTCCGCCAGGCGCTGCTGGCCGCCTCCCACGAGAAGGCCGACACCGTCGTCGTCGACCTCGCCGGACCCGTCACCTACCAGCTCACCGGCCCCGCCCTGCGCGCCCTCGCCGAGGGCCGCCAGGACGCCGACCCGCGCACCGACCCGGCCGTCCTCGACGCGCTGCGCACCCTCCTCGCCGCCGAGCCCGCCGTCCGCATCGCCCATCTGGCTCCCTCTGCCGAGACCGATGCGACCCTCGCCCTCGGTCTCGCCCCCGACGCCTCCGCCGCCGACGTCGCCCCCCGACTGGCCGAGTCCCTCGCCACCGACGAGGAACTGCGCGCCCGGCTGGTCCGCGGCCTCGACCTGGCCCTGCTGCCGCCCGGCGCGGAGCCGTCCGAGGAGCCCTTCTACCGCCGCTGACCCCGGCGGCCGCTCCCGCCACCCGGCCCCGGGCCGCGCCCGCCCGACGGGCGCGCCGCTCTCCCCGGTCGCAGAATGCGAGAACAGCTCGGGATCCACGCGAGGAGAGCACCTATGGAGACCACCGAGACCCGCACGCTCCTGTCCGAATTCCTCGGCACGCTGCTCCTGGTGTTCTTCGGCGTCGGCGCCGTGGTGCTGGCCGGTGAGTACATCGGAACCTTCGGCATCGCGCTGAGCTTCGGCTTCGTCATGCTGGCCATGGTCTACGCGATCGGCCCGATCTCCGGCAGCCACATCAACCCGTCGGTGACGATGGGCATGCTGGTGGCCCGCCGCATCACCCTCCGTACGGCGGTGGAGTACTGGATCGCGCAGGTGCTGGGCGCCATCGTCGGCGCGGCGGTGCTCTTCCTGGTCGCGAAGCAGATCCCGGGCCTGCGGACCAGCGAGTCCTTCGGCTCCAACGGCTGGGGCGACCGCTCCGCCGTGCACCTCAACACCGGCGGCGCCTTCGTCGTGGAGATCGTGCTGACCTTCGCCTTCGTCTTCGTCGTGCTGTCCGTCACGCACAAGGTGGCGGCCGTCGGCTTCGCCGGTCTGCCCATCGGCCTGGCGCTGGGCATGGTCCACCTCGTCGGCATCCCGCTCACCGGGACGTCGGTCAACCCCGCCCGCAGCATCGGCCCGGCGCTCTTCGCCGGCGGCGCCGCCATCACCCAGCTGTGGATGTTCATCGTCGCCCCGCTGATCGGCGGCGCGATCGCCGCGCTCGTGCACCGCTACACCCACCCGCCGTACGCCCCGGCAGCCGTCGCCGACGAAGCCGCCGCCCAGCCGGAGAAGGACTGACGGCGCCCCGCAGAAATACCGAGGAGCCCCGGACCGCGCGGTCCGGGGCTCCTCGGTATTTCTGCGGGTGCCGGGTCAGCCGTAGACCGGCCCGGTGAACTTCTCGCCCGGCCCCTGGCCCGGCTCGTCCGGGACGACCGACGCCTCGCGGAAGGCCAGCTGGAGCGACTTGAGGCCGTCGCGCAGCGGCGCCGCGTGGTACGAGCCGATCTCGGTGGCGCTGGCCGTCACCAGGCCGGCGAGCGCGTGGATCAGCTTCCGTGCCTCGTCGAGGTCCTTGTGGGCGTCGCCCTCCTCGGCGAGCCCGAGGTTGACCGCGGCGGAGCTCATCAGGTGCACGGCGACGGTGGTGATCACCTCGACCGCCGGGACGTCCGCGATGTCGCGGGTCATCGCGTCGAAGTCCGTTTCCGACGCGTCCGGGGCGTCGGGCTGCTGCGGGGTCTGGTCACTCATGTCGGGGTGCTTCGCTTCCTGCCGGGAGGGGATCGCGTCCAGCCTAAGACCCGCCCGGACGGTCCCCGTCCCCGGCCGGACGCGGCGCCCGCGCCGTACGCCCCGCGGATTCGGCCCCTTCCGCACGGATGTCCGCATCCGCCTGGGGGTCACCTCTTGACTCGTGTATTCTGGTGTTCCGACCGGCCGGACACCCAGGTGACCGGCCCACAAGTGGAGGCTCCGATCTCCCACCCGACCGACCTCAGGGTTGGCGGGTCAACGGTCCGGCTGCGCCCCGCGGAGACCTTCGCGGCGGTGTTCCTGAACCTTTCACGGAGCCCCGCCTGTGTCCCGTCCGGGGCGTTTTTTGATGAACCGGCGCGGTTGGTCACACCGAAACAGAACTGACGCGGCAGTCCGCCAGGCCGTCGCGTGGTGCTACCGAGGAGGATCCATCAGCGCCGAGCCCCGCATCAACGACCGGATTCGCGTCCCCGAGGTGCGACTCGTCGGTCCCAGCGGCGAGCAGGTCGGCATCGTGCCGCTTGCCAAGGCCCTGGAGCTTGCGCAGGAGTACGACCTCGACCTGGTCGAGGTGGCCGCGAACGCACGTCCGCCGGTCTGCAAGCTCATGGACTACGGAAAGTTCAAGTACGAGTCGGCCATGAAGGCCCGTGAGGCGCGCAAGAACCAGGCGCACACGGTCATCAAGGAGATGAAGCTCCGGCCGAAGATCGACCCGCACGACTACGACACCAAAAAGGGTCACGTCGTTCGGTTCCTCAAGCAGGGTGACAAGGTCAAGATCACGATCATGTTCCGTGGTCGCGAGCAGTCCCGCCCCGAGCTGGGCTTCCGGCTGCTGCAGCGGCTCGCGGCCGATGTGGAGGACCTCGGCTTCATCGAGTCGAATCCGAAGCAGGACGGCCGGAACATGATCATGGTCCTCGGTCCGCACAAGAAGAAGACCGAGGCGATGGCCGAGGCCCGTGAGGCGCAGGCCGCCCGCAAGGCGGAGCGTCAGGGCGGGGCCGCGGAGTCCCACGAGGAGCCCGCCGAGGCGTGATTCCCGGGCGTGCCCCGGACATCGCGCCGGGGCACCCGCCCCGGACACAACCGATACATCTGACGCTCCCGTACGGCTCGGGCCGGTAGGGAGCGCCACTGACGAGGAGAGAACGGCGCATGCCGAAGAACAAGACGCACAGCGGGACCAGCAAGCGCTTCAAGGTCACCGGCTCCGGCAAGGTGCTGCGCGAGCGCGCCGGCAAGCGCCACCTGCTCGAGCACAAGTCGTCCCGCGTGACGCGTCGCCTCACCGGCAACGCCGAGATGGCCCCGGGCGACGCCAAGAAGATCAAGAAGCTTCTCGGCAAGTGAGTCGCCGCGCCCCTCTCCGCACGGGGCGCGCGACCAGGACCGGGACTAATCGAATCGGGCCGTGTGACGACCACCACGGCCCCGCTACAAGGAGTTAAGAAGTGGCACGCGTCAAGCGGGCGGTCAACGCCCACAAGAAGCGCCGGGCGATCCTGGAGCAGGCCAGCGGTTACCGCGGTCAGCGTTCGCGCCTGTACCGCAAGGCCAAGGAGCAGGTGACCCACTCCTTCGTCTACAACTACAACGACCGCAAGAAGCGCAAGGGCGACTTCCGTCAGCTGTGGATCCAGCGCATCAACGCCGCTGCCCGCGCCAACGGCATGACCTACAACCGCTTCATCCAGGGTCTGAAGGCCGCCAGCATCGAGGTCGACCGCAAGATCCTCGCGGACCTGGCCGTCAACGACGAGAACGCGTTCGCCGCGCTCGTCGAGGTCGCCCAGAAGGCGCTCCCGAGCGACGTCAACGCCCCGAAGGCCGCCTGAACACCGGCCTGACGACGTGACGAGCGGACCCGCAGGCACCGGCCTGCGGGTCCGCCGCCTTTTCACCGGACGCACCCGCCTCTCCCCGCACCGAACCACAGAAGCGAGCCGCCGCCCATGGGCACCCCCGAGCTGATCTCCCCGCGGTCCCCGCGAGTCTCCGCCGCCCGGCGGCTGGCCCGCCGCGCCTTCCGGGCCAGGGAGCGCCGGTTCATCGCCGAGGGCCCGCAGGCCGTACGCGAGGCCATCGCGCACCGCACCGGCGGCGAGCCCACCCTCGTCGAGCTGTTCGCGACCGTCGAGGCGGCCGAGCGGCACGCCGAGATCGTCGCCGCCGCGCACGCCGCCGGGGTCCGCGTCCACCACGCCGACGACCGCACCGTCGCCGAGATCTCCCAGACGGTCACCCCGCAGGGCCTGGTCGGCGTCTGCCGCTTCCTCGACACACCGTTCGAGGACGTCCTCGCCGCCCGCCCGAAGCTGATCGCCGTCCTCGCGCACGTCCGCGACCCCGGCAACGCCGGTACGGTCCTGCGCTGCGCCGATGCCGCCGGGGCCGACGCGGTGGTCCTCACCGACGCCTCCGTCGACCTCTACAACCCCAAGTCCGTCCGCGCCTCGGTCGGCTCGCTCTTCCACCTGCCGGTCGCCGTCGGCGTCCCCGTCGAGCAGGTGATGGCCGGGCTGCGCGGCGTGGGGGCGCGACTGCTGGCCGCCGACGGTGCGGGCGACCGCGACCTCGACGCGGAGCTGGACGCCGGTTCCATGGGCGGCCCCACCGCCTGGGTCTTCGGCAACGAGGCGTGGGGCCTGCCGGAGGAGACCCGCGCGCTGGCCGACGCCGTCGTCCGGGTGCCCATCCACGGCAAGGCCGAGAGCCTCAACCTCGCCACCGCCGCCGCCGTCTGCCTCTATGCCTCGGCCCGCGCCCAGCGCACCGCGGGCGGCTGCCGCGCCGTCCCGTCCGTCTGATCCCGTCCGGCCGGGTGTCGCCCGGCGGCGCAACCCCGGGCCGTCCGCCGGTGTTGTCAGTAGGGTGACGAGCCGGGGCCGGAGGGGGCTGGTGGGAATGGACGCGAGGACACCGGACGACATGGGCGGCGGGCCGCCGGGCCGGGCGGCCGAAAGAGCGGCGGACGGGCCGGCGGTGGCGCCGGACGAGCTGCCCGACGGGCTGGTCGTCGCCGACGCCGAGTCCACCGTCATCTGCTTCAACGCCGCCGCCGCGAAGATCACCGGCATCGCGGCGGCCGATGCCCTCGGCCGTCCCCTGGACGAGGCGCTGCCGCTCCAGGACATGGAGGGCCGCCGCTGGTGGCGGCTGACCGACCCGTACGGCGGTCTCGCCATCCGGAGCGGGCAGCCGGAGCGCAATCTGCTGCTCGGCGGCCGCGAGGTGCTGGTCTCCGCCCGCTACCTCCGCGACGGCCGGGGCGGGCCGCTGCGCCGGCTGGTCGTCTCGCTGCGCGGCACCGAGGCCCGGCGGCGTACGGAGGTCAGCCACGCCGAGCTGATCGCGACCGTCGCCCATGAACTGCGCTCGCCGCTGACCTCCGTCAAGGGGTTCACCGCCACGCTGCTGCGGAAGTGGGAGCGGTTCACCGACGACCAGAAGCGGCTGATGCTGGAGACCGTCGACGCCGACGCGCACCGGGTCACCCGGCTCATCGCCGAGCTGCTGGACATCTCCCGCATCGACTCCGGGCGGCTGGAGGTGCGCCGCCAGCGGATCGACATGGTCGCGGCGGTGCGGCGGCACGTCCAGGCGCAGATCACCGCGGGGCGCGCCCCGGGCCGCTTCATGATCCGGGTGTGCGGGGCGCTGCCCGATCTGTGGGCCGACCCGGACAAGGTCGACCAGGTGCTGAGCAACCTGCTGGAAAATGCGGTGCGGCACGGCGAGGGAACCGTCACCATCGAGGTGACGGCAGCCACGGTGACCAGCGGGGAGGGGACGGCGGTGACGGTGGGCGACGAGGGGGCGGGGATCCCGGAGGAGTCCATGGGCCGGGTCTTCACCCGCTTCTGGCGTGGCAGCAAACGCGGCGGCACCGGTCTCGGCCTCTACATCGTCAAAGGCATCATCGAGGCACACGGCGGCGCCATCACCGTCGGCCGGGCCCCCGCGGGCGGCGCCGAGTTCCGCTTCGTGCTGCCCGCCGCCACCCCGGCCTTCATGGCGTGACCGTCCGGCGGCGGGCGCCCCGCCCGGGGCTCGGACCGGCGCTGTCGGCCCGTCCCCTTAGACTTGCCCTTTGGCACCTTTGGCGCACAAGCATCGCGGGCACAGCGCGGGCTCGGCATCCGAAGTTTGTGATCGAAGAGGCGTGAAGCCAAGCCAGACCACCGGAAGCACGGGAAGAGATGTCCGCACCCAATAAGTCGTACGACCCTGTCGAGGTCGAAGCCCTGAAACCGGAAGAGATCGCCGCCCGGCTGGACGAGGCGCTGGCCGCCATCGCCGCCGCGGGCGACCTCGAAGCGCTCGCCCAGGCGAAGATCGCGCACACCGGTGGCACCTCGCCGCTCGCCCTCGCCAACCGCGAGATCGGCGCCCTGCCCCCGCAGGCCAAGGCGGAGGCCGGCAAGCGCGTCGGCCAGGCCCGCGGCCGGGTGAACCAGGCGCTCAAGGCCCGCCAGGAGGAGCTGGAGGCGGAGCGTGACGCCCGCGTGCTGGTCGAGGAGGCGGTGGACGTCACCCTGCCGTACGACCGCACGCCCGCCGGCGCCCGTCACCCGCTGACCACCTTCATGGAGCGGGTCGCCGACGTCTTCGTCGCGATGGGCTACGAGGTCGCCGAGGGCCCCGAGGTCGAGGCGGAGTGGTTCAACTTCGACGCGCTCAACTTCGTGCCGGACCACCCCGCGCGCCAGATGCAGGACACCTTCTTCGTCCAGGGTGAGGGCACCAAGGGCGATGAGTCCGGCGTCGTGCTGCGTACCCACACCTCGCCGGTCCAGGCCCGTACGCTGGTCGACCGCGAGCCGCCGGTCTACGTCGTCTGCCCGGGGCGGGTCTACCGCACCGACGAGCTGGACGCCACGCACTCCCCGGTCTTCCACCAGATCGAGCTGCTCGCCGTCGACGAGGGCCTGACCATGGCGGACCTCAAGGGCACCCTCGACCACATGGTCCAGGCGCTCTTCGGTCCGGACATGACCACCCGCCTGCGGCCGAACTACTTCCCGTTCACCGAGCCGTCCGCCGAGATGGACATGGTCTGCTACGTCTGCCGCGGCGCCTCCGTCGGCAACCCGGACCGCCCCTGCCGCACCTGCTCCAGCGAGGGCTGGATCGAGCTGGGCGGCTGCGGCATGGTCAACCCCCGGGTGCTGACCGCCTGCGGTGTGGACCCGGAGAAGTACAGCGGGTTCGCGTTCGGCTTCGGCATCGACCGGATGCTGATGTTCCGGCACAACGTGGAAGACATGCGCGACATGTTCGAGGGCGACGTCCGGTTCACCCGGCCGTTCGGGATGGAGATCTGAGATGCGTGTCCCGCTTTCCTGGCTGCGGGAGTACGTCGACCTGCCGGCGACCGAGACCGGCCGTGACGTACAGACCAAGCTCGTCGCCGTCGGCCTGGAGGTCGAGACGGTCGAGAAGCTCGGCGAGGGTCTGACCGGCCCGCTGGTGGTCGGCCAGGTGCTGACCATCGAGGAGCTGGAGGGCTTCAAGAAGCCGATCCGCTTCTGCACCGTCGACGTCGGCGACGCCAACGGCACCGGCGAGCCGCAGGAGATCGTCTGCGGCGCCCGGAACTTCGCCGTCGGCGACAAGGTCGTCGTGGTCCTGCCCGGCGCCGTCCTCCCCGGCGACTTCAAGATCTCCGCGCGCAAGACGTACGGCAAGAAGTCGCACGGCATGATCTGCTCCGGCGACGAGCTGGGCATGGGCGACGACGGCAGCGGCGGCATCATCGTGCTGCCCCCGGAGACCGAGGTCGGCGCCGACGCCATCGAGCTGCTCCAGCTCGTCGACGAGGTGCTGGACATCGCGGTCACCCCCGACCGCGGCTACTGCCTCTCGCTGCGCGGCGTCGCCCGCGAGACCGCCACCGCCTACGGCCTGCCGCTGCGCGACCCGGCGCTGCTCGACGTCCCGCCGCCGAACTCCGGCGGATACGCCGTGAAGGTCTCCGACCCGATCGGCTGCGGCCGCTTCACCGCCCGTACGGTCAGCGGCCTGAGCCCCGAGGCGCGCTCGCCGATCTGGCTCCAGCGCCGGCTGCAGAAGGCCGGGATGCGCCCGGTCTCGCTCGCCGTGGACGTCACCAACTACGTGATGCTGGAGCTGGGCCAGCCGCTGCACGCCTACGACCGCGCCACGGTCCAGGGCCCGATCGGCGTCCGCCGCGCCACCGGCGGCGAGGAGATCACCACCCTCGACGGCGTCAAGCGCGTGCTGGACACCGAGGACCTCGTCATCACCGACGACCGTGGTCCGATCGGCCTGGCCGGTGTCATGGGCGGCGCCAACACCGAGATCGCCCGGGGCGTCAGCGACCCGGAGACCGGCGAGGTGCGCGGCACCACCGACGTGGTGATCGAGGCGGCGCACTTCGACGCGCTCTCCATCGCCCGTACGGCCCGTCGCCACAAGCTGTCGTCCGAGGCGTCGCGCCGCTTCGAGCGCGGTGTGGACCCGCAGGCGGCGTCCGCCGCGGCGCAGCGCACCGTCGATCTGCTGGTGCTGCTGGCCGGCGGCACCGCCGATCCGGGCGTCACCGAGATCGTCTCGCCCAGCGCCCCGCGCACCCTCACCATCCCGGCCTCGCACCCGGACAAGGTCGCCGGTGTCGAGTACGGCCGGGAGACCGTCGTCCGCCGCCTCCAGCAGGTCGGCTGCGACGTCTACGGTCAGGACGAGCTGGTCGTCACCGTGCCGTCCTGGCGGCCGGACCTCACCGACCCGAACGACCTCGCCGAAGAGGTCATCCGGCTGGAGGGCTACGAGAACCTCCCCTCCACGCTCCCGCTGCCGCCCGCCGGCCGCGGTCTGACCGAGCGGCAGCGGCTGCACCGCCGGGTCGGCCGGGCGCTGGCCGGTGCCGGGTACGCCGAGGCGCTGAACTACCCGTTCATGGGCGCGGCCGTCCTCGACCAGCTCGGCATCGAGCCGGGCGATGCGCGCCGCCGCACCGTCACGCTCGTCAACCCGCTCTCCGACGAGGAGCCCGATCTGCGCACGACGCTGATCCCGGGCCTCCTCGGCGCGCTGCGGCGGAACGACGGCCGGGGGACGCACGACCTCGCGCTCTTCGAGACCGGCCAGGTCTTCCTGCCGACCGGTGCCGAGAAGCCCGCGGTCCGGCTGCCCGTGGACCGCCGTCCGACCGACGAGGAGATCGCGGAGCTGAACGCCGCGCTCCCGGGCCAGCCGCGCCGCGCCGCCGTGGTGCTCGCCGGCGCCCGCGAGCAGGCCGGCTGGTGGGGCAAGGGCCGCCCGGCGACGTGGGCGGACGCCGTCGAGGCGGGCCGCAGCGTCGCGAGGGAGGCCGGTGTCGAGCTGATCGTCCGTCAGGACCAGCTGGCGCCCTGGCACCCGGGCCGCTGCGCCGCGCTCGTGGTGACCGTCGGCGGCGCGGAGGAGGTCGTCGGCCACGCCGGTGAGCTGCACCCGCGCGTCATCAAGGCGCTGGGTCTGCCGGAGCGCACCTGCGCGATGGAGATCGACCTGGACCGCGTCGAGGCCGCCGCCGACGGCCCGCTGCGGGCGCCGCGGATCTCGTCGTTCCCGGTGGCCACGCAGGACGTCGCGCTCATCGTCGACGCCTCGGTCCCGGCCGCCGCCGTGGAGGCCGCGCTGCGCTCCGGCGCGGGCGAGCTGCTGGAGTCGCTGCGGCTGTTCGACGTCTTCAGCGGTGAGCAGGTGGGTGCCGGGAAGAAGTCGCTGGCGTACGCGCTGCGCTTCCGCGCCGCCGACCGCACGTTGACCGCCGAGGAGGCGTCGGCCGCCCGTGACGCGGCGGTCGCGGCCGCCGCCGAGCACACCGGGGCGGTGCTGCGAGGCTGACGGTGGACCGTGCCGTTGACGGCACGGGGCACACGAAGGAGTGAGGGCACGACCGGCACCGCCGCCGGTCGTGCCCTCGCCTTTTCCGGGAGCCCGCGTCACCCTCCCACGGGGCCGCCCGCAGGGCTCTGAAAGGCCCGGACGAGGCGGCGACACCTCCCGCGCGACAGGCGGTGTACCGGTTCTTCAGCCACCCCGCGCCACCCCCTTCCGAAGCCCCCGCGCACCCCCGCGGGGCGCATTCGCGCAGGTCCGGACGCGCCCTTGTGTGCGCCCCGTACCACCTCACCCGATGGAGTGATACAGATGCGCACCGTGGGGGTCCGGGCACGTAACGTCGACACAATCGTTGCGGCCGATACGGCCCGCCGTCCGTAGGACAGGGGCGGCTCGACCGCCGCGCAGCCCGCTGTGGGAACCACAGGCAAGGGGGACCATCGGCATGATCCGTAGTCGGGTGAGCGACGGAGCGCGCGCCGACGTCACACGCACCCGGTGGACCTTCGTCCTCGCCCTGCCCGGCCTGTGGGTGTTCGCCGTGCTGGCCTGGGAGCTGTCCTGGCCCAGCAGCGGACAGCTGCTCCAACTGCTCGCCGCCGCCCCGGCCATCGCCTGCGCGGGCACCGGCCGCCGGCTCTGCGTCGTGATGGGCGGTCTCTGCGCCCTCCTCGCCCTCGTGCCGTTCGACGGCGCACCGCCGATCGGCCCCGGGCTGCCCGCCCGCGCCGTCAACTGCGCCGCGATCCTCACGGTGGTGTGCGCCAGCTATCTGACCGCCGGGCGGCGGCTGCGGCTGGTGCGGGAGCTGGTCCGCGCCCGGGAGGTGGCGGCCACCGCACAGCGGGCGCTGCTGCCCCCGCTGCCGCCGCGCATCGGCACGGTCGCCCCCGCCGCCCTCCACCTCTCCGCCGACGAGGGCGCCTCGATGGGCGGCGACCTCTACGACGTGGTGGCCACCCGGTACGGCGTACGGGCGGTGATCGGCGATGTGCGCGGCCACGGGCTGGCGGCCCTCGCCACGGTCGCCGCGATGCTCGGCTGCTTCCGCGAGGCCGCGCACGACGAGGCCGAACTGAGCGGTCTGCTACGGCGGTTGGAGCGCGCGCACGCCCGTCATCTAGCCGGGCGCGACCCGGCCACGGACGCCGCGCCGCTCGGTCCGGACTCCGAGGAGTTCGTGACGGTGCTGCTGCTGGAGGTCGCGCCGGACGGCACGGCCCGGGCGCTCAACTGCGGTCACCCGTGGCCGTACCGCGTCGCGCCCGGTGTGGTGGAGCCCGTCGTCCGCGCGGAACCGCTGCCGCCGCTCGGCCTGTTCCCGCTGCCCCGCGCGCTGGAGACGACGGAGTGCGGGCGGCTGACGCCGGGGGAGGGGCTGCTGCTCTACACCGACGGCGCACATGACGCGCGGGGCGTGGACGGCGGGTTCTTCCCGCTGGTCGAAACGGTGCGGCGGTTCGCCGGAGCGCGGGCGGACGCGGTGGTCGGCGGCGTCCACGACGCCTTGCTGCGGCACGCCCGCGGGCAACTCACCGACGATGTGGCGCTGGTGATGCTGAGCGCCGCACCGCCGCGCGCCCCCGCCCCGGCGCCCGCGGGCCCCGGCCGCCCGGCGGCCCGCGTCGAGGAGCCCGCCCCTCCGCGGCCGCAGGGCCCGGTTCCCCGGCGTCCGGCCCGGATGGGCGCGTCGGGCGAGCGGGCCCGGTCCGCTGCCGCCGCCCCGCACACCGCCGGTGACGAGGCGTCTTCACACCCCGTGTGAGCCGCGGTTCACTACCCTGGACGTACGGAGTCCGTACGGCGAAGAGGCCGGAGCCCGCGGCCCGTGGGCGGGCCCGGCGTACCGGGAGGCCGGTTGATGGAGCCCAATACCCTGCTCGACGCGATCCTCGACGAGGCGGGCATCTCGCACGCCGGCCTCGCGGCACGTATCAACCAACTCGGCCGCCATCGCGGCCTGGCACTGCGCTACGAACACACCGCGGTGGCCCGCTGGCTCAAGGGCCAGCGCCCGCGCGGCCAGGTGCCCGACCTGATCTGCGAAATCCTCGCGGCGCGGCTGCACCGGCCGGTCGGCCTGGACGACATCGGTCTCGGCCGCCCCGGGGCACGCCGCTCCGCCACCACCCCGCTCTCCGGCTTCGTCGAACGCGCCACCGCCCTGTGGCGCTCCGACGAACAGCAGCGCGCCCACGTCGTGGACGCCCCGGCGCTCACCGGGACCTCCGCGGTGATGCCCGTGTGGGAGTGGGAGAACCCGCCCGAGGACTCCGACGTCTCGCGGGACGGGCAGGCGCGGGTGGGGATGGCCGACATCGAGATGCTGCGCGCGGCCCGCACGCACTACGAGCATCTGTACCGCAAGGCCGGCGGGGTGGCGACGCGTGCGCGGATCGTGGGGTTCCTCAACACCGAGGCGGCGCCGCTGCTGCGCGGCGCCTACAGCGACGCGACGGGCCGTCAGCTGCACCGCGCGACAGGCGGGCTGGTCGCCGTCGCGGGCATCTGCGCCTACGACTCGGACGCGCTCGGCCTCGCACAGCGCTACTTCCACCAGGCGCTGCGGCTCGCCAAGGCGAGCGGCGACCGGGGGCTCGGCGCGTACATCATCGCGCTGCTGGTCAACCAGTCGCTGTTCTCGCGCGAGTACCGCCAGGCGGTGGCCTTCGCGGAGGCGGCGTTGCGGACCGCGGGCCCGCAGCTCACCCCGGCGCTCGCCGCCGACCTCTACGCGATGCAGGCCAAGTCCTACGCCCGGCTCGGTGACGGCGCGGGCGCACTCGCCTGCATCCGGCAGGCGGAGGCGGCGGCCGAGCGCATCCGGCCGGGCCTGGAGCCGGCCGAGACCGGCTACGTCCAGCCGGGCCTGGTGAACGTCCAGGTCGCGGAGGCGCTGCTGAGCCTCGGTGATCTGCGGGCCGCACGGGAGCAGGCGGACGCCGCCGTGGACACTCCCGCACACGACCGGGGCCGGGTCCACCGGCTGGCGATGCTCACCCACATCGAGCTGCGCCAGGGTGACGCGGACCGGGCCGCGGCCAACGCGGCGCAGATGACCGAGCGGGCCAGGGGCGTGGAGTCCCAGCGCTTACGGGACCGGCTGCGGGCGGTACGCGAACATCTGGCGGAGACCGGTAGCTCCGCGACCGACGCGGCGGCCGATCTCATCGACGAGGTGCTGCGCATACCGCTGTAGGTCGATCCCGCACCGGGCCCGTGTCACCTTGCCGGATCTACGCGGAAGGTGGCAGACAGTGCGTTGGAACAATCTCGCGGAAGAGACCGTGTACGAGAATCGCTGGTTCCGGGTGAATCTCGCCGATGTGCGGATCCCCGACGGCCGGCACCTCGACCACTACCTCATCCGGATGCGGCCGGTGGCCGTCGCCACGGTGGTCAACGAGGCCAATGAGGTGCTGCTGCTGTGGCGGCACCGCTTCATCACCGACTCCTGGGGCTGGGAGCTGGCCGCGGGCGTCGTCGAGGACGGCGAGGACATCGCGGTGGCGGCGGCGCGGGAGATGGAGGAGGAGACCGGGTGGCGGCCCGGTCCGCTGACCCATCTGATGTCGGTGGAGCCGTCCAACGGCCTCACCGACGCCCGGCACCACATTTACTGGTCCGACGAGGGCACCTACACGGGCCCGCCGCAGGACGGCTTCGAGTCGGACCGCCGGGAGTGGGTGCCGCTGAAACTGGTGCCCGACATGGTGGCGCGGGGTGAGGTGCCCGCGGCGAACATGGCCGCGGCCCTCCTGATGCTCCATCAGCTCCGCCTCGGCTGAGGCGGGTCGATGCCCGGCACCGCCGTCCTCGGGCGGCGGCGCCGGGTGCGGTCACCTGGCCAGCACCTGCCAGACGGTCACCGCCACCGCCGCCACGGAGGCGAGCGCGGCCACCGACGGCAGCGGCCAGCGACCGTGCTCCAACTGCGCGATGCGGGCGTTCAGCTCGTCCGCATCGCGCTCGTACTGCGCGGACCGCTGCGCGAGCAGCGCCAGTTCGCCGTCGACGCGGGCGGTGCGTACGTCCAGACACCGCCTCAGCTCCGCCACATCGGTGGCTACCAGCTTGCGTTCAGGGTGGGCGGTCACTTTCCGTTTCCTCTTTTCCGCTGTCGCGACATCCGTCGTCCGGTTACGAGACCAGTCAACTGCCCGGAAGGGGGAGGCGGGAGTGTGTGTGCCGGACTTCTGTGGGTCAGTGGCGCACACCCCGTGTGAAGTCACGGAGAGTGAGAAAAGGGGGAGGTGGATGGGGCTCCGGGGGAAAGTGGGGACAGTGCGACGGCCCGCCCCCGGAAGGCGAATTCCAGGGGGCGGGCCGTCGGGTGTCCGGGGTGCGGGCGGCTCAGTACGAGTAGAACCCCGACCCGCTCTTGCGCCCCAGCCGTCCCGCGTCGACCATGCGGGCCAGGAGCGGCGGCGCGGCGTACAGCGGCTCCTTGTACTCCTCGTACAGGTCGGCAGTAGGCGCGGCCGCCGCTGTGACCTGCGGATTCAAGGACGACTCGGGGTCTCCCGGGCGCCCAGGGATTTCCCAGGGACATTCGACCGTGGGTCTTGTCCCGATGAGGGATCTTGATCGAACCACTCATCCATCGCGGCGATCCCTCGCTTGCCCGCCTCGGGCATGAAGTGCGCGTAGTGCTTCAGCGTGGTCTGCGGTGAGGCGTGCCCGAGCCACTCGGCGACGCTGACGAGCGACTCGCCGGCTTCGAGCTGAGTGCTTGCATACGTGTGCCGGAGCACGTGGAACATGTCCTCGCGTGAGAGCTCGTGAACGGGGTACCGACGAGCGCGGCCACCGTGCGTCTCGGTCTTCTCGCCGATGACCTTCAGGACTCCGACTGCTGCCAATGCCGGCCGCCAGCTCCTCTTGTTCCACGTCGAGCAGTTGACGCGCTTGCCGTGCGAGGTGCTCAGAACCAGCCGGACGGAGATCGGCTTGCGCTGTCGAGCTTCCAGCTCGCTCGTCGGCGGCTCCGGATTGCGCCACGGGAGGGTGCAAGTGACCGGAGGGAAACGACGTAGGTGCTCCTTGGCCCGCCTGGCGAGGTTGGGGGAGACAGGCACGTCTCGCGTCTTACCGCCTTTCGGCAGGCAGAAGTACGGCCTTCCCTGGAGTCCCACCGCAGCTGTCGGCGGATGTGTACGACGCCGGCACCGAAGTCGAAATCCTCCTCGCCGAGGCCGAATGCCTCGCCTTGCCGAAGGCCGAGGCCGACGCCGAGGTCCACTTCGATGTGGTACCGCTCCTGGAGCGCCGCACGGACAGCCTCAACGGTTGCCCTGGACCACGCCTTCGCCTTCTTTCGGGCGGGCCTCGGCGCCTTGACCGTCCGGTGTGCCTTGCAGGGGTTCTTGACCAGACGGCCGTCATCGACGGCGGCTTCGAGAATCGTGGACAGGTGGATCCAGATCACCTGAGCCGTGGATGCCTCGACCCGCGTCAGCAACTGGGCCTTCCAGGCACGCAGCGCGGCAGCGTCGATGTCCCGAAGCTCTGTGGTGCCCAAGAGCGGGATGATGTGGTTCCAGATCTTGCTGCGCATGGACGCGGCCGTCGACGGCTCGTCCGACCGGCTCGGCCACCAATACTTCTCGACGTACTGGGTGAGCGGGATCGCCCCGTCGCGAGGGTCGATGAACTCGCCACGCGTGGTGTCGGTTTGTGCGTTGGCGAGCCACTGCTTGGCGTCCTCGCTCGTGTCGAAGGAGCGGTCGCGGACGCCCGGTATGCCCTTCACCCGGTAGCGATTTCCCTTGCCCCACAGGGCTGTGCGTTCCCGTTTTCCGGTGTCCTTGTTGGGCTTCTTCTTGAGCCAGCGATCTTCTATGTAACCCGACAAGGGGTGTTCTGAGATGGGGATGCCGGTTGGGTGTAGCTATCCATGACGCTCGATTTCCCCCTCGTTGACCTGTGGTTTTGCCGGTAAACCTACGTTGGCATGAGGTCCCCGCACGGTTCCAGTAGTGGGTGTCTGCCGTGGGCGAATGGCAGTGGTCGCGGTTCGACGTGGATTTCGGCTAATCAGTTATTTCCGGCTGGAGTTCGATGTGCCACGCTCCGCGGGCGAGGCCGGTCACCCCGTCGGGGGCGACCGGCCTCGGCGCCGCGTACCGGCAACTCGCCCTGCGTGAGCTAGCGGGCTCGGATCTCCTCGACGCGATCCCACAGCCGTCGGGGACAGGCGACCGCCATGACGGAGCCGCACCCCGGAGGGCACGGTGAGAGCTTGCCCATTCTAGTGGGGCTGACCAGCGCGTTTGCGGCCTTCTGCGAGCGGTGACGCTTAGTATTCGAAGTCGATCTCTGTTTCAGCCTCCGGTCGTCCCTCAAGGCTCGCTGACCTGCGTGCGAGTACTCCCCGGGAATTCCCTCGCCACCTGACCGCTCGCACCTTACGAGCGCCGCCAATCCGACGCGTTCATGACCTACTGGCGGACGCTTTAAGCCGAGATGTTCCGACACAACAGGAAGGCAGGACCCAGGTGAACCCGGGCCCCGCCACATGGCATTTCCCCCTTGTCCTGCTACGAGATGAGGGAAAACGGGTCCCCGTGGGAGTAGCCCGCCAGTTCCGCCCTTCGCCGTGGCCAGGGACGTGCTCAATATCTGTTGGCCGGTGCCGGCATCCGTTCACCTGCCGTCGCAGAGGTAAGCCCGTGGACCGCCGTTCTCCAGCACGCGCGCAAGGCGGTGGCCGGTGTTGCGGACAGGCGCCGGTCGAAGAGGTCCAGGAGGCCCGCGACGGAGGCCGCTTCGGTGCCGAGTGTGTCGGCGGTCTCCGCGAGGGTTAAGCCTGCGAGCCGGTGTAGGACGACGGCGTCGGCTTCGCCGGCAGGAACGAAGCGGTACAGCGCGCTGGCCGGCGCGCCCCCGGTCGCAGTGGCGCGCCGGATGCGACGGGTGAGCGTGGACCACGCGACGGCGGCGGTGCGCGGGCCGGCCAGAGCTTCGTGCCAGGTGAGCACGAGATCCCCCAGGGCGTGCTGCAGTACGTGGGTGGCGGTGATGCGGTCGGCGATGACCTGGCAGACATAGCGCTGGTAGGCATCGTGGTGGAGCTGACAGAACGCCAGGAAATCGACGGGCAAGGCCACCGTGACGGAGTCGCTGACTCTGTGACGGGGGCGCGCGGCGGTGGCGCCGGCGGGAGAGGGCAGCAAGGAGTTCCCCGAAGAGTGGAGAGCGAGTGGTGGTCAGCCGAAGGCACCGGCCGGCAGCCGGGGCCCGTCGTCGCCTGGGTCTCGTGGCGTGCGGGAAAGATCGTCGACGCGTTCCCACAGCACGCGCAGATCGTCGACGTCGCCGTACAGCGCCCGCGTCAGGTCCCGCACGACCGGCCATCGCAGGCACGCGGCGGGGGGCAGTCTGGGGCCGAGGAGTTCGGTGACGTCGTCCATGAGCAACTGCACGTCAGGGCGCCGCAGCAGCAGGTGCAGGTCGGGCTGGAGGCCGGCCAGGTGCAGACCCCGCAAGGCGCCCTGAAGGGCGTGGACAGCATCCTCATACGTGTGACAGCCGTCATCGACTGCGGGCGGCAGCCCGTTGGCAAGATTCCACAGGTAGATCAGGTCTTTGGAGTCGGCATCGCAGGCGTGCGCGAAGGCTTCCGTGACCTCCCAGGACGGGGTTCTGCCGCCGACCATGATCCGGTAGACGTACGACGTGGAGACCTCCATGCGCGAGGCCAGGGTCGACATCGGGCGTTCGCCCCACCTGCTGCGACGCAGATGGGACAGGGCGTGGGCCAGACGGCTGCCGGGCTCACCCGGCCGGGAGCGGTTGGCTTTGCCGACGATGACACGTCGTGACGCATGGGGCGTGAGCACCGTCCGGGTCTGGGCGGGGCGGCGCTGTTGGCGCCGCTGGAGCGCCTTGTTGACCTTCTCTTCCGAGAAGTTCCGCTTGAGCGTGCTCTCCGATGCCTGCATGGTCTTGGCGATCTCGGGCCAGGTGACGCCGTTGTCCTTGGCCTGGCGGATCGCGACGGCGATGCCGTCGGCGGTGTCGCGCTGCAGGGCGACGTAGTTTTCGAGGAGTTCAAGAGGCAGGGCCGGCACAGGCCGGCGTGCACTGCGGTCGACGGCCTGAGCGCGGGCGAGGGTGGACTTGCCGATGCGGCGGACAGCGTCGTCGTAGAGGCGTGGCGACGTGGCCGTCGTGCCGTTCCGCGTGCGGTAGGAGGCGCTACGGCACTTCGTGCTGCAGTAAGTCCGGTGCCGGCCGGTCGCGGGGTGGCTGATGGGGGTACCGCATACAGGGCAGGTGCTGGTCTTCGTCATGGAAGTTCCCAAAGCGAACGAAGGTGTGGAGGTAGCTCTACACGGGGCACCGCGCGGAGCTTTCGTCGCGCGAGGGGCGCGATGTGGGCACGCGTTGGCACAAAAGGCACATGAGGGCGCGCCGGAACACAGCAGTCCGCGGGCGGGGGGCCGGCAGTCCCGGCTGCCGGACCCCCGCGTCCTCTACACCACCGTCGTGCAGCGCAGATGGAACGCGGAACGGTTCGCGACGGCGGCCAGCGGCGTCGCCACCCCGACGAGAACGAGAGCCGGCGCGCCGTAGATGAGCACGAGACCGAGGACGGCCGCGGCGACGAACGCGCCGCCGCCGATGGTGACACGCGTGTCCACAGACGTTTGACGTTGGCAAATGCGGTGCATGCTAGTTTCGAATCCGCTGGTCAGTGCCTTGTGCAGGCAGCGCACCAGACGCGAAGGAAAAGGCACGTACGCCTCCTTGAACTTCGTGGTCACGGGTGGTTGAAGGGCCCTGAGGGATGGTTGTCCGCCGAGCTCCCAGGGTCCTTTGGCCCAAAACCCTAGCCCTTTCCGCATACGGAGAGTCGCCAAATCATCACGAAAGCGCGATAGCTGTTCATCGTATGTAAGAAAGCAACGGGCATCCCGCCCCGCCCACGAACAGCGGTTCCCTTGTCGCGCATGCCCTCTGCCGGGATGACCGGCTTCGCCATATGCATCTGCGAATGACCAGGCGTCGCTGGTGCCCCAATGTTCGACCACCACAAGTGGAATTTCATCTTCCAGCGCAGGTGCAAGGGCCACCGCCGCCTCAAGGGGCCCCCGTTCAGCATGGGCTAGAGGGCTTCACCTTCACAAAGACCACACACCCACCTCTCGCTCCCACCACGACCGAAGGCAGCGCAGCCGAAACCCCAAGAAGGGCCATGGCGCCCGCCTGCACCCGACGGCATACGCCCTGCCGCGGCCTTGCCCTTAACCCCGCGCGACGCGGCTGATGGCGTCCGCGTGAAGACTCCACCCCACCTTGGCCCTCCGCAGGGGCCACCGGTCTGTCGGCCGTTGGGCCGCTGCGCGACGAGCGCGAGGCGGTCGATGCGGATGGACAGCGGATCCTCGGGTGGTTGGACAGCTCGACGCGCATCGCCTGCCGGTCCGCCGCCTGCTCTGCAGTGTGGTCGTAAGGGTCGAAGGCGTGGCTGCATGATTCGCGCGGTGGTCTTCGATGTCGGTGAGTGCCTGGTCGATAAGACGCGGGAGTACGGGACCTGGGCTGATTGGTTGGACGTTCCTCGGCACACCTTCGCGGCGATGTTCGGCGCGGATATCGCTCAAGGATGCGACTACCGTGATGTGTTCCAGGAGTTTCGGCCCGGCTTCGATCTCTACGCAGAGCGGGAGAAGCGGGCTGCGGCCAGCAGCCCTGAGCACTTCGATGAGAGTGGCCTGTACCCCGATGTACGCGAGGCGTTCGCCGCTCTCCGTGCCGCTGGCCTGTGGCTGGGCATCGCGGGGAACCAGACCGTGCGTGCCGGTGGCCTCCTGCCTGAGCTGTTCTCCAAGGACATCGACCTGATCGGCACGTCCGACGACTGGGGCGCGAGCAAGCCGGATCCTGCGTTCTTCGAGCGCGTCGCCGCGGTTGTCCCTGCCGAGCCCGGCGAGATCCTGTACGTCGGTGACCGAGTCGACAACGATCTCCGGTCCGGGGGCGCGGCCGGAATGCGTATGGCGTTGATCCATCGTGGCCCTGGGCGACGATCCAGTGAAATACGGCCGAGGCGCGTGACCTCCCGACGTTCCGGATCGAATCGCTGATGGATCTTCCAGGGGTCATCGAGAAGTTCAATGCGCAAGAGAGCTGACCGTCGTCGCCCACCCGTAGAGCCGTTCGTCCAGGTACCGGACGCACTGCTCGTGCTGGTGCGGGGCCAGCTTCCGCCGTACGTCGAACGCGGTTCATGCCGGTGGCGTATCAGCGTGGTCAGCAGGGTGTACACGGAGTGGGGCCCGCGGTGGCCGACGGCAGGATGGCAACGCTGATGTCGGCGAACCCGGCCTGGCCCAACGCCCCTGTCCGGACCGGTTTTTGAAGAACCCACCGAAGCATGTCGCGCCTTGCCGTGCGGGACCTTCGCGAGGATTCCGGCGGGTCACCATGGCCTTCCCTCATACCTGCTGAGCAGGCAAGATTCGTACCCATGAGGGTTCTGGTGCTGGGTGGTACGTGGTTCTTGGGCAAAGAGGTCGTGCGCGGCACCCTGCGACGTGGGTGGGACGTGGCGACGTTCACTCGCGGACGCTCTGCACCTGACGTGCCTGGCACGACCCCATTTCATGGGGACCGGACATCGCCGGAGGATCTTCAGCGCCTTGCCGGGCACGGTCCCTGGGACGCCGTGATCGACACCTCCAGTTCGGACCTGCCGCCCCGCGACCCGCACGCTGCGCGACGCGGCGGCCCGCTGGGTGCACATTTCCACTGTTTCTGTGTACGGAGGGTGGCCGCACGCTCCTCTGATCGAGGATTCCCCGTTGCTCGTCTGCCCGCCTGACGCCGATGAGACATTTGGGTTCACCGGAGCCGACGGGTCGCCAACGGAGTACGGCTTCCAGAAGGCGGGAGGTGAGCGCGCCGTCACCGAGGTGTTCGGGGACCGGGCTGTGCTTCTGCGCCCCGGTGTCATCCTTGGCCCAGGTGAGTACGTCGGTCGGCTGCCGTGGTGGCTGAATCGGGCGTGCCGCGGAGGGCCCATCCTTGCTCCTGCACCGGCCGAACGCCGCATCCAGCCGGTCGATGTACGCGACGTAG
The DNA here is from genome assembly GCF_043083385.1 of Streptomyces sp. NPDC014733. Taxonomy (NCBI): domain Bacteria; kingdom Bacillati; phylum Actinomycetota; class Actinomycetes; order Kitasatosporales; family Streptomycetaceae; genus Streptomyces; species Streptomyces sp. NPDC014733. The sequence continues at coordinate 235,497 of NZ_JBIBYO010000003.1, forward strand.
CTGCTTTCGCTTTGGACCAGGCCGCCGGGGAGACAGCGGCAGGCGGCGCTGCGTACAACGTTGCGCACCCCGAAGGCATCGATTTCCAGGGCTTCTTGACCGCGTGCCTGGAAGTGACCGGCGGTGCCGGCCGCCCCCTGTGGGTATCTGCCGAGCGGCTGGCCAGCCACCATGTGACGCAGTGGACGGAGCTGCCGCTGTGGCGTACGCACGCCGGCGTGTGGGCCGTGGACTCGGCAAAGGCGGTCGCAGCGGGGCTCCGCTGCCGACCGATCCGCGAGACGGTCGCGGACACCTGGGCCTGGTTGAACGCCGGCCGCCGCCCTGTGAGCCACCCTCGTTGGGCGAAGCACGGCATCGCCCCCGAAAAAGAGGAGAAGATCCTCGCTTCCGAGGGCGACGGGACACCACCCCCACCGGCACCAACGCCTCCGCCTACACCTACGACCCCACCGGCAACACCACCACCCGCACCCTCCATGGCGACAAACAAACCCTCACCTGGGACCCCGAAGGCCACCTGTCCAGGGTCACCGAACCCACTGGCGACAAGGACACCAAAACCACCAGCTACCTCTACGACGCCTACGGCAACCGCCTGATCACCCGCACCGACACCAAGACCACCCTCACTCTCGGCGACCACACCGAAGTCACCCTCGACAAGGGCTCCGACACCCCCAAAGCCACCCGCTGCATCCCCCTGGGCGGCGGCAACCAGGCCGTCCTGACCGATGACGGCACCTACACCGTCACCCTCGCCGACCACCAGGGCACCGGCCAACTCGCCGTCAGCACCGCCGACCAAACCCTCGTTCAACGCCGCGCCCTCCCCTTCGGCGGCCCCCGAGGCACCCAACCGCGCACCTGGCCCGGCACCAAAGGCTTCGTCGGCGGCACCAACGACACCACCGACACCGGCCTCACCCACCTCGGCGCCCGCGAATACGACCCCGACACCGGCCGCTTCCTCTCCGTCGACCCCGTCATGGACCTGACGGACCCCCAACAAATCAACGGCTACACGTACAGCAACAACAACCCCACCACCTTCAGCGACCCCGACGGGAAACTCTTCGCCGACCCCGACGGCTCCGGACGCGGCTACGGCGTTGTCCAGAACAAAGGCGGCGGCATGCGCCTCTCCACCAAACCCAACTGGAAGATCGGCCCCCGCTCATGCATCCAGCCGTACTGTGGCGGGTACTCAGAAGAGCGCCGTGGCAGCATTGGCGGCCGAGCCAGCGCCGCCTACCGGTCAGGTCTTCCAGGAGTCTCGAAGATCAACCCGCTTGACCCGTCCGAGCCTCAGATCATTGCCCTCTGGGCTCTTGGCGCAGCGCCGACGGTGTGGCAGTTCTGGGAGGGCGACGCATTTACCGAGGACGTCAAGAACATGGACTGGATATGGATCGTCAAGGCCATGCTGGCGAACCTCAAGGGGAAGTCGGTGGGAGACGAGGCCGATGCGAATTCGATCAGCTACCACGCCACCTACGCAGCCGACTTGTACCATCTTCCCGTATGGGCGCTTCCCGCGTTCGACGGAATACGCTTCACCGATCGCGCTCTTGGAATGGATTCAGCTGGTCCGGCCGCGGCGCAGGCGATACTCGGGTCCTACACGCTTCGCGCCCAATTCGACTCCTATGACGCGAAGACGCAAACCGCCGGCGTAACGTTCACACTCAAAAATCCGATGACTCGCACTTCGGCCACGCGGGACCCAAGCGCATCCGGGTACGAGAAGGGAGAGGGAAATCCTCTCCTGAAGCGAGTGTCTGAAATGGGGCTGGATTTTGCTCCGGGTGGACAGAAAGACGCGTTCATGGCAGTCCATTGGCGGGATCAAATCAAGATGAGACACCCACTCAACGACAAGTGATGCACTCTCGCATGTCACAACAAGAGCGGAAACCCGGGCAAACTGCAATGCGCTACAGAAGACTCCCCTCCTTGGGGCTCGCACTATTCGCCTTCCTTGCGACTTCGTGTGCGACGACATACAAACCGCTACCGCCGGCACCTCACTTCGAAACAAAGGCACTTCTGGGAGAGTGGCGCGGTCCCGAAGGGGCCCGTCTAACCCTGAGCAGCGCAGGGACGCTCACAGCGGTGAAACTTCGGGGCCAAGAAATGGATTTCGATGACCGCTGGAGCCTCTCCGGCAAAGGGAGCTGGCGCGTCCTTGACTCCTACAAGGGTGGCCTCACTGTCGCCGAAGGAAACATGGTGCAACTAACGATCAAGAAAGGGGAGTCGCATAGTGCGAAGATTGGGCAGGGGGATCTGGACGGTTCCAATGATGTCCCTCAGGGGCGCAAAACGAGCCCAACTACCTACACTTGGGCGATGAGCGTCAAGGAGGAAGGGAAGGCCCTGCGCCTCTACTACGTAGTGGGTGACCCTGACGCGCGATGGTTGTGCAAATTCACCCACATTTAAATCTCCTGCCACAGGAGACGGTTGAGCTAGTGGACGCCGACTTGCTGCGTGCCCACCACCAGGTGATCCCGCTGTCGGCAGGAATTGGCACTTCGAACTCGACTGCGGTCCCGTTGAAGGGCGGCAGGGTCGGCGGTCCGGTGGCCCGGCAGGGACCGCTGGTAGCCCTTCCCGGAGCCTTGGAGACGGCGAGCTGCTGCCACCGACCGTCGCCCCCGCCGCCGATGCAGGGCTCGGAATCGCAGGTCATGCCGCTCGGAACCAGCAACTTCCCAGGGATTTTTCAGGGACTTTCAGCTCTGTCCGAGGGGCTTCCCAGGGACTTTCCGTTGAGTAAGCGAGAAAGATCCCGACAGCTCCGAAAGGCACAAAGCCCCAGGTCGGGGACGGTTTCCTGTCAGCTGACGACGTTCACGAGGCTGCATCGCCGGGCAGGCCACGCTGGCGCCGCGGGCTGCGTGGCTAGGAGGCCGCCCGGGGCGGGATGAGCCGCCCGAACGCGGCGCCGCTGTTGGCGCTACCCCGGGGGGAACTCCCCCTGGAATAGCGCCAGTTGGCGACGTCGTCGGGGCCCTCAGTACGAGTAGAACCCCGACCCGCTCTTGCGCCCCAGCCGCCCCGCGTCGACCATGCGGGCCAGGAGCGGCGGCGCGGCGTACAGCGGCTCCTTGTACTCCTCGTACATCGAGGCGGCGACCGAGGCGACGGTGTCCAGGCCGATCAGGTCGGAGAGCTTGAGCGGGCCCATCGGGTGGGCGCAGCCCAGCTCCATGCCGTTGTCGATGTCCTCGCGGCTGGCCATGCCCGACTCGAACATCCGGATCGCGGAGAGGAGGTACGGGATGAGCAGGGCGTTCACCACGAAGCCCGAGCGGTCCTGGGCGCGGATGGCGTGCTTGCCCAGGACGTTCTGGACCAGCGCCTCGGCGCGCGCGATCGTCTCGTCGCCGGTGGTCAGCGCGGGGATCAGCTCGACGAGCTGCTGCACCGGCGCCGGGTTGAAGAAGTGGATCCCGATGACCTGGTCGGGGCGGGAGGTGGCGACGGCCAGCTTCACCAGCGGGATCGAGGAGGTGTTGGACGCCAAGATCGCATCCGGGCGGGTCACGACCTGGTCGAGGACCTGGAAGATCTCCGTCTTGACCTGCTCGTTCTCCACGACGGCCTCGATGACGAGGTCACGGTCGGCGAACTCCCCGAGGTCCGTGGTGAAGCTCAGGCGGGCGAGCGCGGAGTCCCGTTCGGCGGGGGTGATCTTGCCGCGGTCGGCGGCCTTGCCGAGCGAGTTCGTCAGTCGGGTGCGTCCCAGCTCCAGGGCTTCGCCGGTGGTCTCGGCGACCATGACCTCCAGCCCGGAGCGTGCGCACACCTCGGCGATTCCGGCGCCCATCTGACCGCAGCCGACGACGCCGACGCGTGCGATGTCGGTGAAAGTGTCCGTCACCTCGTGCCTTTCGCTGATCTACGGGACCGGCGGGGCTCCGTAGGGGTGCCGGACCCGCCTGGCCCCCCAAGTTACTCGTACGGGTACGGGCCTCCTGGCGCCGGGGCGGGCATTCTGACCTCCAAGAATCAGGCCAAAGATGGACAAGTTGGGGGTATTTGATGAGACCGATCACACGCCGGAGCTTCACCGTGGCGGCGCTCGGGGCCACCGCGTGGCGCACCGGCGGACCCGTGGCCACCGCCGCGGACCTCGCCGGACACCCGGCACCGTCCGGCGGGGCGGGCCCCGCGCGGGCCCGCCCGCGCCCCGCGCTGCGCGGGATGTGGCTGGCGACCGTCGCCCACCGCGACTGGCCCTCCCGCCCCGGCCTGCCGCCCGCCGAGGCACGCCGGGAACTCCTCGCCCTGCTCGACGCCGCCGCCGGCCGCCGCCTCAACGCGGTCTTCTTCCAGGTGCGGCCCACCGCCGACGCCCTGTGGCCGTCACCGTACGAACCGTGGTCGGTCCACCTCACCGGACAGCAGGGCCGCGATCCGGGCTGGGACCCGCTGGGGTACGCGGTCCACGAGGCGCACCGCCGGGGCCTGGAGCTGCACGCCTGGTGCAACCCGTACCGCATCGCCCTCCACGACGACCCGGGGCGCCTGACGCCGTCCCATCCGGCGCGCCGCCACCCGCACTGGGTGGTGCGGTACGGCGGCAAGCTGTACTACGACCCGGGGCTGCCGGAGGTCCGGCGCTTCGTCCAGGACGCGTTCCTGGACGCGGTGCGCCGCTACCGCGTCGACGGGCTCCACTTCGACGACTACTTCTACCCGTATCCGGTCGCGGGCGAGGAGTTCGCCGACGACGCCTCGTACGCGGCGTACGGCACGGGCTTCCCGGACCGGGCGGCCTGGCGGCGGCAGAACACCGAACTGCTGGTGCGGGAGACGGCGGCGCGGGTCGCGGCGGTGTGCGGGGCCACCGGGCGGCGGGTGCGGTTCGGGGTCGGTCCCTTCGCCGTCTGGCGCAACCGCGCCACCGACCCGGCGGGCTCGGACACCTGCGCCGGGGTGCAGACCTACGACGACCTCTACGCCGACACCCGGCGCTGGGCCCGGCTGGGACTGCTCGACTACCTCGCCCCGCAGGCGTACTGGCACCTCGGCTTCGAGGCGGCGGACTACGCGCGGATCGTGCCGTGGTGGGCGCGGACGGTGGCCGGCACCGGCGTGGACCTCTACCTCGGGGAGGCCCTCTACAAGGCGGGCGGCCCGGCGCAGCCCGCGCCCTGGCAGGACCCGGCGGAACTCTCCCGCCACCTCACCTTCGCGCACCGGTATCCGCAGGTGGGCGGCCATGTCTTCTTCGCCGCCACGGAGGTGGCCGCCGATCCGTCGGGGGCGATGGCGCGGGTGGTGGCGGACCACTACCGGTAGGACCCGCTCCGGACACCGCCGCGTGGGCGGCGCCCGGAGCGGGTCCGTGGCGTCGGTCGGGTGGGGCGTCCTGGACGGGGCTCAGCGGGTCCGGTGGCTCGGTTCCGTGTGGCGGACGACCGTGTCGGGGCCGGGCGACATGATCGTCTCGTGGCCCGATTCGTCGCGGACGCGGAAGGGGGGATCGCCGTGCTCGCCCAGCACTTCGATGATCTCGACGACGTGGTCCCGGTGTCCGACGGTTCTGCCGTGCACCAGCAGCCGGTCGCCCTTGGTCGCATGCATCAGGGGTCCTCCCGCCTGGGAAGGCCGTGCCGCCGCTCGGCCGGGCGGCCTGGCCAACGGAGTACGGGCCGGGGCGGCCCGGACGGCGGTACATGCCGCTGCGGCCAGTTTACGTCCGGGGGCGAATGGCGCATCCGGCGCGCGAAGGGGGCGTCCGGGGCGGCCCGGCCCCGGAACTCCACCTCAGCCCCTGCTGCGCTGGGTGACCACGATGCAGGCCAGCACCAGCAGAGCCGCCACCGGGGCCGCGGGCGGCAGATGTTCGCCGAGCAGGGTGACCGACCAGACCAGCGTCAGCAGCGGCTGCGCCAGTTGGATCTGGCTGGCGCGGGCGACCCCGATGGCCGCCATCCCGCGGTACCAGACGACCATCCCGGCAAAGGTCGAACCCGCCGCCAGCCACACCAGCCCGGCCACCGCGTGCGGCGTCGGGTGCGGCGGCTCGGCGGCGAGCGCGAGGGCCGAGCCCGCGGCCGTCACCGGCAGCGCCAGGACCAGCGCCCAGCCGATCACCTCCCAGCCGGGCATGGCGCGGGCCAGCCGGCCGCCCTCGGCGTACCCCGCGGCGCAGACCAGCAGCGCCGCGAAGAGGAAGAGGTCACCGGTGCCCGGGCGGCCACCGCTCTGCTGGAGGGCGAACGCGATGACCACCGCCGCACCGGTCAGCGCCGCGATCCAGAACGTCCGCGACGGCCGCGTCCCGGTGCGCAGCGCGGCGAACGCGGCGGTGGTCAGCGGCAGCAGACCGACGACCACCGCCGCGTGCGAGGTGGTCGTCGTCTCCAGGGCGAGCGTGGTCAGCAGCGGGAAGCCGAGGACGATCCCGCAGGTCACGACGGCGATACCGGGCCAGTGGCGCCGTACGGGCAGCGGGGTGCGGCGCACCGCGAAGCAGGCGCCGGCGACGGCGGCGGCCAGGACGCTGCGCAGCATCACGACCGTCCACGGCCCCAGGCCCTCCAGTGCCCAGACGGTCGCCGGGAAGGTGAGCGAGAAGGCGGCGACGCCGAGCGCGGCGAGGAGGACGCCGCCGCGGGCGGTGTCGGGGGGAGGGGCGGAAGCGGCTCCGGCGGGCGGCGCGGTGGCCGCGGGCCGGGCCGCGGCCGGTGTGGTGCCGGGGGCCGGGGGCCGGGCCGAAGGGGCGTCGACCGTTATCCTCGCGGCGCCGGTAGCGCTATCGTGTGCTCTCATGCATGAGCGTAGCAGCGTCGCCGAACTGGCCGCAGCCCTCCGGAAAGAGGTCAACCGCTACTCGGCAGGAGAGAAACTGCCGTCGAGCCGTGCGCTGCGGGAGCGGTACCGCGTCAGCCCGGTGACGGTCTCCCGGGCGCTCGCCGAGCTGGCCGCCGAGGGCCTGGTCACCACCCGGCCCGGCGCCGGGGTCTTCCGCGCCGCCCCGCCCGCCCGCGCCGCGCGCCCCGTCGACACCTCCTGGCAGGAGATCGCGCTGAGCGCCGAGGGGGGCGCGGACCAGGTGCCGCGCAGTGTGGACGCCTCCGGGGTGATCGCCACCCTCGCGGGGCCGCCGCCCGGTGTCGTCGAGCTGAGCGGCGGCTACCTCCACCCCGACCTCCAGCCCGAACGGGCCCTGGCCGCCGCGCTGGCCCGGGCCGGCCGGCGCCCCGGGGCCTGGCGGCGGCCGCCGATGGCGGGCGTGGACGAGCTGCGGGCGTGGTTCGCGCGGGAGATCGGCGGGCCGGGCGGCGCGCTGGCCCCCAGCGACGTGCTGATCACGGCGGGCGGCCAGAGCGCCCTGACCGCCGCGCTGCGGGCGCTCGCCCCGCCCGGCGCGCCGGTGCTCGTCGAGTCCCCGACCTACCCCGGCGTCCTGGCCGTCGCCCGCGCGTCCGGGCTGCGGCCGGTACCGGTGCCGGTCGATGCGGACGGCGTACGGACCGACCTCCTCGCCGATGCCTTCCGGGCCAGCGGCGCCCGGCTCTTCGTCTGCCAGCCGCTGTTCCAGAACCCGACGGGCGCGGTGCTCCCGGCCGAGCGGCGGGCCGAGGTGCTGCGGGTGGCACGGGCGGCCGGGGCGTTCGTCATCGAGGACGACTTCGCCCGCCGCCTCTCCCACGAGCCCGCGTCCGCGCTGCCGCCGACGCTGATCTCCGACGACGAGCACGGCACCGTCGTCCATGTCGGCTCGCTGACGAAGGTGACGTCCCCGAGCCTGCGGGTGGGGGCGCTGGCCGCCCGCGGTCCCGTCCTCGACCGGTTGCGCGCCATCCAGGTCGTCGACAGCTTCTTCGTCCCCGGGCCGCTCCAGGAGACCGCGCTGGAGCTGGTCGGCTCACCGTCCTGGCCGCGTCATCTCCGGCTGATCTCCAAGGAGTTGGCGGCCCGCCGGGACGCGCTGACCACCGCACTGCACACCCAGCTGCCGGACCTGGTGGGCGCGGACGGAGGCAGGGCGCTGACCGTGCCCCGGGGCGGCTGCTACCTCTGGCTGCGGCTGCCGGACGGCACCTCGGAGGAGGCGCTGGCCGGTGCGGCGCTGCGGGCCGGGGTCTCCGTCGCCCGGGGCCGCCCGTACTTCCCCGCCGAGCCGCCCGCGGCCCATCTGCGCCTCGCCTTCGCCTCGGCCTCCGGCCCCGCCGAACTCGCCGAGGGCGTACAGCGCCTGGCCACCGCCTGGCGGGAGGTCGCGCCGTAGCGCTCCGGCCGGAAAGGGCTCGACGTCCGCCCCGCCGGTCTGCGACTCTCCGGCCATGAATCCACAACTTCCCCCGGGCTACGAGCTGTCCACGGAACCGGCCCGGCTGGACCACGAGCGGCTGCACCGCTGGCTGTCCGAGGACAGCTACTGGGCGTCCGGCCGCAGCCGGGAGCGGCAGGAGCGGGCGGTGGCCGGCTCGCTCAACTTCGGGCTGTACGCCACCGGTTCGGGACGCCAGGCGGCGTATGCGCGGGTCGTCACCGACCATGCCACCTTCGCCTGGCTCTGCGATGTCTACGTCGATCCGGCCGACCGCGGCCGGGGCCTGGGCACCGCCCTCGTCGAGGCGGTCGCCGCCGATCTCACGGCGCGCGGACTGCCGCGGATCGTGCTCGCCACCCGGGACGCCCACGGTGTCTACGAGAAGGCCGGGTTCCGGCCGCTGCCGGTGCCCGGGGAGTGGATGGCGCGACCGCTCGCCGCTCCCGACACGCCCGGGCGCTGACCGCTGTTCCCCGTCCGGCCCAGCCGCCACCCGGTCGGCGGAGCGCCGCCCGTGACCTGCGCGGATGATGGTGCTCGGGGCCTGCGGCGCGGATTGCGGGCCCGGACCGAGGTGCGCCGGGCGGGCGGCCGGGGTCTCCTCGGTGCATGTTCATACGGCATGTCCTCCGACACGCACCGGCCACCGGCGCCCTCGCGGCCTCGCTGGCCCTGACCGGCGCCGGGCCGGTCCTCGCCGCGGGCGACGCCCACCGGGCGGTCGTCCAGCCCGACCCGGTCGCCCCCGGGGAGGAGTTCTCGGTCTCCGACGGCGGCAACTGCCCCGGGGAGAGCGGCGAGGCGACGTTCGACGGCGCGGGCATACCGACGATGAAACTGTCGACGCTCCGCGACCAGGTGGGCGGCACCGGGCGGGTCCCCGATTCCGTCGAACCCGGTTCGTACAAGGTGACCGTGGTCTGCGGCGGCGGTGAGGACGGCGGGAGCGGCGGCGGGAGCGGTCGGCGGCCCGGGGCGCAGGGGCCGTCGGCGGGCGACGGGCCGGTACCTCAGAGCGATCCGGGCGCCGTGGCACCCGGCGGCGGTCCGCCGGGCGGGTCGTCCCCCGGCGGCGGGACGCCGCCCACCGACGGTCTGCCCGGAGCCGGAGCCGGAGCCGGAGCCGGTACGGTGCCCGCCCCCGGGGGCCTCGGCCCGTCCGGCGGCGCGCTGCTGCCCGGCGACGGGTCCCCCGGCGCGCCGGTGGACCCGGGAGGCGCGGCCGGCGCCGGGCAGCCCGCCGGGGGCCCGGTGGACGGCGCGGCGGCGGGCGGCGGTCCGGCGGGTGCGGTCACGGCCCGGGCGGTGTCCGCCGTACGGGCGAGCGGCGCCGCGCCGGCGGACGGTGGCAGGGGGCGCGGGCCCGGGAGGACCACGCTGACCGGCACCCTGACGGTGGTCGCCGCCGACCACGGCCGGCTGCCCAAGGGCGGCTCCGACACCGGCCTCGGCGGCGCCGCGGGCACCGGCCTGGGCACCACCGCGCTGGGCGGCGCCCTGCTGGCCGGGGCGGTCGGCTGGGGCGTCGTCGACCACCGCCGCCGGAGCCGGGAGGAGGGGCAGGACTGAGCGGGGCGACGGCCGCCACGGGATGCGCGCGCACGGCGCGCGCCCCGGCAACCGCCGCGGGGCGCAGCCGGCCCGCACGGCCCCGCCCGTGGATCACGTCAGCGACGCCTCCTGGAAATCCTCCGGCACCAGCTGGAGCAGCTCCTCGCGGCTCGGGGACGTCTGGCGGCTGAGACGGCCCGCCTGCCGGGTGACGAGGGATTCGAAGACCTTGCGGGCGTAGCGGGCGTTGCCGAAGTTGCGGTCCCTGGGCACCGACGCGAAGTGCGCGCGCAGTAGCGCCTCCAGCTCCGGGGCACAGGTGTAGCCGCCCGCCTTCGCCTGCCGGTTCACGATGATCACCAGCTCGTCGGCGTCGTAGTTGCCGAACTCCACCCGCTGCGAGAAACGGGAGGTCAGACCGGGGTTGGAGGCGAGGAACGCGCCCATCTCCGCCTCGTATCCGGCGGCGATGACGACGACGTCGTCGCGGTGGTCCTCCATCAGCTTGACGAGGGTGTCCACCGCCTCCTGCCCGAAGTCGCTGCCGCCGCGCTCGGACGGCGTCAGGGTGTACGCCTCGTCGATGAAGAGCACCCCGCCGCGCGCCTTGTCGAACGCCTCGGTGGTCATCTGCGCGGTGTGGCCGACGTACCGGCCGACCAGATCGGCGCGCGCCACCTCCACCACCTGGCCGCCGGCGAGCACCCCCAGCGCCTTGAGCAGCTTGGCGTAGAGCCGCGCCACGGTGGTCTTGCCGGTGCCGGGCGGGCCGACGAAGACCAGATGGCGGCTGAGCGACGGCGACGGCAGCCCCGCCGCCTCCCGCTGCCGGGCGTTGGCCAGCAGATGCACCAGGTCCGAGACCTGCCGCTTGGCCTCCGCCAGCCCCACCATCTGCTCCAACTCGCCGAGCAGCGACTCCAGTTGACCCTCGTCGCCGCCCGCCGCATGTGCACCGACGCCGGAACCGGCGATCTCGCCGAGATCCTGCGGCAGCAGCCGGACCATGTCGGCGGGGGTGGCGTTCACCTCGTTCGCCAACCGGAACGCCTGCCGGTCCACCATCTCCTCGAACACCCCGCGGGCGGCCCGGCCGTTGCCGAACGTCTCGTCCCGCGTCATCTGCCGGAAGAGCTTGTCGAGCCCGTCCCGGGCGGCCGGGTCGAGGGCGTACTCGTGCCGCTCGCAGATGCTCTCGACGATGGTCACCAGCTCGTCCACCGTGTAGTTGGGGAACTCCACGGTGCGGTTGAACCGCGAGGCCATGCCCGGGTTCGACGACAGGAAGCTGCGCATCTGCGAGGAGTACCCGGCGGCGATGACGACGACGTCGTCGCGGTGGTCCTCCATCAGCTTGACGAGCGTGTCCACCGCCTCCCGCCCGAAGTCGGGGCCGCCGGAGCCGGACTGGGCGGTGAGGGTGTACGCCTCGTCGATGAAGAGCACCCCGCCGAGCGCCTTGTTGAACGCCTCCGTCGTCTTGATCGCCGTACCGCCGACGACCTGCGCCACCAGATCCTGGCGCGCCACCTCCACCAGATGCCCGTACCGCAGCACCTCCAGCTCGGCGAGGATCGTGCCGTAGAGGCGGGCCACGGTGGTCTTGCCGGTGCCCGGCGGCCCGGCGAAGACGAGGTGACGGCTCATCGGCGGCACCGTCATGCCCATCTCCTCGCGGCGCCGCGCCATGCGGTTGAGGCTGACCAGCGTGGTCACCTCGTGCTTGACGGAGGCCAGCCCGACCAGCTGGTCCAGCTCCTCCAGCGGCGACGCGGGGGCCTTCTTCTTCTCCTTCTTCGCGTCCGTGCGGGCGGGCCCGGCCGCGTCCGGCCCGGCACCCTCCGGCGCACCGGCGGCGTTGTCCGTCGCACCGGTCGCCGCGTCCCAGGCGGCGCTGCTCGCCGCCGGCACGTCCGCACCGCCGTACGCCGGCTCGCCGCGCCCGGCCGCGCCGCGCTCCGCCGGGCCGTCCGCCGCGTCGCCGTGGATGTCGGCCAGCCCGTTGCCGCGCGACATCACCTCCTCCAGCAGGGCGTTCTCGCTGACCACCGTGCGGTGCACCCCGGCGCCGCCGTTCTCCCAGGTGGAGACGGAGCGCAGCGCGAACTGCCCGTCGGTGTGCGTCAGGATGCCGTCGCCGCGGTTGCCGAAGACCTCGCAGCCGGTGAAGGTGCCCGAGCCGCCGGCCGCCACCAGGATGCCGTTGCGCTCCCCGTCGTGGAAGCGCGACTGCGTCGCCACGACGTTGGCGCCCGAGCCGACCGACAGCCCGTCACCGCCGGTACCGGCCACATCGCAGTCCCGCAGCCGCGCCGACGCGGTGCCGGACACGGCTATCCCCGCCGCGCCGCTCTGCCGCACGACCAGCAGCGTCAGCCGCGCGCGGGCCTCGCCGCCGATCTGGACGCCGGTGCGCCGGACGCCGGTGATCTCCAGGTCCTCGAACCGGCCCTGGCTGGTGTCGCACGCCTCCAGGCCGTGCGCGCCGCCGCCGGTCAGCACCGTACGGCGCAGCGTCGGCCGGGCGTCCTCCGCCACCCGCAGGCCGATGCCCTGCGGCTCCGTGACCGTCAGCCGGTCCAGCTCCGGTACGCAGTCCTGCGTCAGCTCCACACCGGTGCCCCGGACATCGGCGACCCGCAGGTCCGTGAAGACCGGCCGGGCCGCACCGCCCACCCACAGACCGGTGTCCTCGCTCGCCTCGATCGCGCAGTCCTCGAACCGCCCCCGCGCCGAGTCGTACATCCGCACCCCCTGCCCGGCGCTGCGGACCACCCGCAGCCGCCGCACCAGCGGATCGGCGTGCTCGGCGACGGTCACGCCCTCCTTGCCGGTCTCCTCGACCCGGCAGTCCTCGATCAGCACCTGGTTGCGGCTGGCCAGGTGCAGGCCGACGGCCTTCGTGCGGTGGATGCGGCAGCGCAGCAGCCGGGTCGCGCTGTCGTCCTCCAGCGCGACGCCGGGCTGCGCCGTCCCGGAGAAGTCGCAGTCCTCGACGGTGCCCTGGCCGTGTCCGCTGACGTACAGGCCGTTGCCGCGCGCGTCGCGGACGGTGCAGCGGCGCACCAGCGGGTCGCCGTGGTCGCCGATGACGATGCCGGACGCGCCGAGGTCGGCCAGCCGGCAGTCCTCGATGACGCTCTCCGCCTCGCTGGTGACGACGATCCCGGCGCCCTTGGGGTTGGTCACCTCGCAGTTGCGCATGGCGAGGGTGCCGGTGTCGCGGGCGAGGACGGTGGCCCACGCCGCGCCGCCGACCTCGCAGCCGTCCAGCTCCAGCTGACCGTCGGCCACATCCACGGCCGGGCGCTCCGGGTCGCTGCCGTGCACCACCAGACCGGTCAGCTTCACCGCCTCGGCGGCCACCGTGACCGCGGAGCCGGTGCGCGGCGCGATCCGCACCGTGCCGAGGCCCTCCGCGGCGACGACGGTCACGATGCCGGTGAACACCAGCGCCTCGGCGTACCGGCCCGGGGCCACGGTGATCAGCGCCCCGCTCGGCGCCGCCTGCACCGCCTCCGCGATCGTCGCGAACGCCCCGGACCCGTCTGGCCCCACGGCCAGCACCTGACGGCTCATCGCCGCTAACTCCCTCCAGGGCCCGGCACCGTGACGGCACCGGGCCCGAACGTGCTCACTCTGCGCGGCATTCGGCCTTCACCTGGGCGGCGGCGACATGCGCCAGCGTCGAGGTGTCGCCCTCCCAGTCCTGCCCGGCGTTGGTCACCCGGAGGGTGAACCGGCCGCCCTCCACGTGGACCGTGGTGCCGAGCACCCAGCTTCCCTTGTTGCGAGGCTGGTCGATGTGGAACCCGGCGAGGTCCCCGCCGTACCACTTGGTGCCCTTGTGCACCGAGTATCGCGCGGGAGCCCCGCCCACCTCCACCGGGCTCTTTCCCTGGGGGATGTAGACGGAGATGCGGCAACTTGCCGACTTCATCCCGGAATTGAACTGCCAGTACGCGGTCACGTCCGAGTCCGGCGAGTCCGCGTCGCCCGACATCGGTATCGCCCGGGAGCCGCCCCCGCAGCCCCCGGCCGTCGACCCGCCGGTCCGCGTCAGCCACCCCTCCTTGCCGTCGCCGTACGCGCCGATCTCGTGGTACGAGGCGCCGGCGGACGTCCCGCAGGTCGGCCCGGCGAACGCGGTGAACGTCTTGGTCGCCAGCGTCTTGACGTGCGCCTCGGAGCCGGAGCCCTTGTCGTCCGCGCCCGCCTTGTCGCCGTGGTCGGCACTGCCGGCGGTCGGGTCGGCGCGGTGGGTGGCGTCGCCGTCGGTGTGCGGTCCGGAGCCGGAGCCGCCGGTGCTGCCGTCGCCGGGGGCGTTCCCGCTGCCGGCGGGGGCCTGGCTGTCCGTCCGGGGGGCGGTGCCGCCGTCGTTGCGGACGCCGCCGGGGACGGGCACGAAACCCTTGCCGCCGTCGCTCCCGGCATCCGGCAGCGGCTGCGTCAGGTCCCCGGCGGCGTTCGCCGGCGACGCCGCGAAGGACTTGCTCAGCGCGGAGATCGCGAACGGCGCGCCCAGCAGCACCACTCCGGCCAGCGCCGCGCCCGCCACCACACCGGGGGAGACCCGGCTGCCGCTCTCCGCCTTGGCGCCCGCGCCCGCCGCGCCCGCCGCGCCGGCTGCCCCGCCCGCCGCGCCCGCCGCCGCGTCCGCGCGGCGGAAGAGACCGAGGCCGCGCCGCCCGGCGGACGCCTTCTTCCCGGCGGCTGCGGCTGCCGGGGCGGGGGCTGCCTCGGCCGTCACGGAGGCGGCGGCGGTGGCGGTCTCCCCGGTCTCCTCCGCGGCCGTGCCGCCGTCCGCCCCGGGCCCGGCCTCCGCCGTCTCTTCCTCCTCGGCCTCCGCGGCCCCGGGCAGCGGCGCACCGGGACGCAGCACGGTCGCCCCGGCGGCTCCGCCGGTGGCCGCCGGGGGCTCGTCCGGGGTGTCCGCCGCGGGGTCCGGCTGCTCCTGCCCGGGGCGCGGGGCCGTCCCGCCGGCCGGGGTCTTCGCGGTGCCCGCCGACGTGGTGGGGGTGTCCGTGTCCGCCGCCGGGGCGCTCCGGTCCGGCGGCGGTGCGTCGGTCACGGGCGCGGAGGTGTCGCCGGTCGCCCCGGCGGCACCGGCCTCTTTCGCGCTGCGGGAGTTCGCCGTCTCGTCGGTCATGATGAGTTCCGCTTCACTCGTCGGGTGTTCGGGTGGGGGGTGTGGACACCGCCGCGCGGGACGCGGGGAGGGCGCTCGGCCCGGCGGTGGCCCGAGGTGGTCAGTAGTGCTCCATCGCCGCGTCCAGCGCAGTGTTGAGGGCGTTGGCCCAGGTCTTGAGGCCCTCCGTGGCCTTGGGCAGCCCCAGCAGGTCGGGGGTCTTCGGGCGTGGCCCGTGGGTGCCGAAGGCATCGCCCGGCAGGTCGAGGTGGAGCAGGAGGGTTGCGCCCGCCCCCTCTTCCCACTGGACCAACTGCTCCAGTTTCGCCGTCTGTTCGGGCGTGAGGTGCGGTTTCACATAACGATCGAGGAACTGCTCCTGGTCCATCCGCTCGCCGTCCACCAGGATGTCGTCGCCCTCGGACGTCAGGTGCACGGTCTGCCGATGGTCGTCCGCCTTCGTCCTCTGGGCCGCCAGCAGCCCGTCCAGCATCGCCTTCTGCCGGTCGCCGCCGGCGTCGGCGTAGGGGTGCGGGGGGACGTACCAGCCGGAGTCCACACGGATGACCCCGGGCCGCACCCCGCCGACGCCGCGCAGCACCGCCTCCGGGCTGAACCGCAGCTGGAGCGCGTCGGGCAGGGTGAAGACCCCCTCGAAGACGTTCGCGCCGGAGATCTTCGGCAGCCCGAACGCGTCGAACGTGCCGTACGTGGCGAGCTTCACCACCACGTCCACGGAGGTCGGCGTGTGCCGCTGCCAGTGCACGGTGCGGTCGACGGAGTTCTTCTGCACCGCGACCTGTCCGCCGGAGTCGTGTTCCAGCGTGTGCGTCACCGACGAGGACGCGGAGAACGCCTGCTTGACGCCGTGGAAGCTGCCGGTGACGCCGCCGCCCAGCGTGGTGCCGACGTTGTCGGTGTGCGCGTCGATGTCGTTCTGCAGGTCGTAGTCGGCCCGCTCCCCGGTGCCCCGGTGCCAGCCCTGCGACAGGCCCAGATCGCGGGGGCGGAACTCGACGGTGAGCTGCGCATGGGTGTGTGTCGCCACCCCGCCCTCCGCGCTGATCCGCACCGGGAACGTCGCGATCTGCGGGGCCGGGGTGCCCAGACCGGTACGCACCATGTGGCGGGCCAGCTCCCGGGCGCCGATCAACTGCTTGAGCTGCACATGGCCGCCGTGCCGGGGGTCGGCGAACACCTTGGGGGTGCCGGGGTGTGTGGCCAGCGCCGTCATCAGATCGTGGAACAGCACCTTCCCGGCCCGCTCGTCCATGTCCACCAGCACGTCGTGGCGGAGGAACGCATGGGACGTGATGGGGGACAGCGGCGTGGGGACGCCCGTCACGGTGACCGGCAGCTCGGACCGGGGCACCAGCACCTCCTCACGGACCGGGACGGGGATCTCGTGCGGGGTGTTCCGGTCGGCCGGGAAGAAGGTGACGGCCTTGTCGATGCCCGCGGTGAGGAGATGCGCCTTGCCCAGGAGCAGGGCGTCGACCAGCTGCGAGGCGTGCGAGAAGCTCTCCACCGACAGCGTCAGGGTGGCATCGGTCTCGTAGACGAACAGGTCCTCCGTGTCGGTGGTGTACGCGTCGTGCCGCCGGACCATGACGCTGCTGTTGTTCGCGACGCCGTTGCCGGTGGTGCGGGTCCAGGACGCCGACAGCGAGCCGCCGCCCCCGGCACCGCTGCCCCCGGCGCCGAGCGTGACGCCCCTGCTGTGCTTGGCGGAGGTGCTGAACTGCTCCTCCAGACGGGTGTTGGACTGGATGTAGCGGGAGAGGACGCCGTGCGCCGACTTCCCGGTGAAGCGGGCGGCCGTGGTGTTCCGGTCCATCCGCAGGTGGACGTCGACGCGGGTGTGGTGCCCGAACCCGTCGAGGCGCACCTGGAGGGTCAGCCCGGTGTCGCGCAGCAGGCTGGACAGATGCCGCAGCGAGGCGCCGTCGAGAATGCTGTCGGCCATGGACTTCATCGCCCCGGCCGGTGCGCCGAGGGTGTGCAGCGGGCCGAGGACCTGCGGCGCGTCCCTGGTCAGCAGCGTGACGAGCTGATGGAGCACCTGCTGCGAGAGCGTCGGATCGAGCACGCTCCGCTGCTCACCCGGCACCCGCGTCAGCTGCCGGGGAACGTCCTCCCGGCTCTTGTGGTTCTCCTGGTTCCGCCGACTCTCCTGGCTCTCCCCCTGATCCCCGTGCGTCGTGTGGTCGTTCGGAGGCGTGCCCTGGTGGGGGACCGGCGCCGGGGTGAGCCCGGTCGTCATGGACAGGATCGGCAGCCGGTCCAGCGTCTGCGGCACCCCGGCCTCCTGCGCCGACTGCTCGGTCAGCACCGGACGCTGGAACGTCGCGCCGCCCGGCACGTGCAGGGTGGTGCTGAGCCCGTCCGCCTTCCAGGTGCCCAGCATGTTGTTCTCGGTGACGGCGATGTTCAGCCGCCAGACGACGTCCATGGCGTGGTGCTCGTGCGGGACGTCGATCGAGTAGAACTCGCCGGGATGGGTGTCGTCGATGTCGATCGTGGTCCGCGCCGCGGAACGGCTCCGCGTCTCCGAGTAGCCGGCCGACCCGCTGCCCTCGTTGTCGCCCTGCTTCCCCGCGTACGCCGTGCTCCCGCCCGAGCTGAACGAGTTCGAGCCGGAGATCTGCGTCTTCCTGGTGTGGCGGAGCATGTACTCGGTGAGGCCGAACGAGGACAGGTCCTGCGTCTCGGTACTGAGCGGCTTCTTGTTGCCGGTGACCGCCTGCACCATCAGATACACATGTGCGTCGGCGAACTGCTTGCCCACCACGAACCGGCCCGGCAACGCCTTCGCATCGCTGCTCAGCGCGGTCTTGAGCTGATCGGTGGTGATCATGTGCTGGAGGTACGAGGCGATGTGCGGCGGCACGCGCAGCTCGGCCAGCAGCTCCGCCGCGGCGTCCCGCAGCACGCGGGCGTGCAGGACGTGGTCGATACGGTCGCCGGAACGCAGTGGCTCCGGTGTGAAGCTGTCGGGCAGCTCGATGTCGGAGAAGGTCATCGTCCTGCCGTTCCAGACCGGCTTCTGCGCCCGCTGCGCGACCGGCGGCGGACCGTCGCCGCCCGCGCCGTCCGCGTGCGGGACGACCGGGAGATCCGCGAGGGACTTCGGCACCAGGTACTGCACCCCGCCGGTCGGCGTGGTGACGTGCGGGGTGGACGTCTCGGACGCGCTTCCGGTGATCTTCTCGGCGTGCACCGACACCTCGTACCGCGCCGGGTAGTAGTCGTGCCACATCGTGCCGGACGCGTTCGTACCGTGGTGGGAGAAGGCGTATGTGGTGATGCCGTTGGTCAGTGAGACGTCGCGGGAGCGCCCGAAGGCCAGGCCGGGCGGTGTGAACGTCAGCCCGCCGCCGCTCGTGGACATCGAGAAGCCGAGCGAGAGCGACTGGCCGTTGCCGAGGGATTCGGTGGTGGCCAGCCAGTTCCAGTGGGTGGGCCAGCTCTGGACGGTGGCGTCGTCGACCGGCAGCCGCCACGCACCGTCGCCCTGCTGGTACCGGCCCCGGACCGTGAAGTGGAGCAGCAGCTGGGTGCCGTTGTCGCCGCGCGGCCCGAGGAACGTCAGGTGCAGCCCGTCGCCGAACATGTCCTTCGTCTTCCGCGACAGCTCGTTCACATGGAACTGGATCTCCAGGAAGCGGTTGAGCTGGTCGAGGTGGCGGGTGCGGTGCTCGGGCGTCAGATGGGAGAAGTTGACGTGCTGCTCCGCCAGCACGGCCTGCTTGCGGAAGTGGTCCACCAGGTGCGACAGACCGGAGACCCCGAACCCTTCGTACAGCCCGAACGCCGGCGGGCTCGGCGGTGGCGTCGTCAGCGTCGGCGGCGGGGACACCTGCTCCCGCATCGCGTGCGACAGCTGGTACTCGAAGTGGTCCGTCAGATGTTCCGGGACGTGCACGACCAACCGCACCGGTACGGCCTGCGGCGGCATCGCCGGCTTGCCCACCTCGGTGAGCGTCGCCTCCATCGTGAGGTGGATCTCGTAGGGGACGCTCCTCCCGTTGAAGCGGACGGTGTCGAGCACGCCGCCGGTGTTGCCCTCGGTCAGCGACGCGGAGTTGTTGCTGCTCAGCGAGAAGGAGAAGGGGAACGACAGTGACGGGGCGTCGTCGGAGAGCTTCGGCCCGGCGGTCAGGTCCACGCCGAAGCTCTTGCCGCCGCCCTGGGAGGTGGTGTGGAACAGCGAGTCCCAGGCCCGCACGTTGTTCGCCAGCCCGGCCTCGATCGCGTCGCCGGAGCGCTTGACGGTCAGGATCTGCGTCCGGACGTCGGAGACGTAGTGGTGCCCGTTGCTGTGGACGGACGGCAGCCGGGTGTCGCTCAGCATCCGGGAGAAGTTGGCGAGGGTGCCCATCTCGCCGAACCAGTGGTTCAGGAACGCGTACGCCCGCGAGTCCTCGCCCATGTGCGGATACGGGGCGGTCAGCAGGGTGACGAGCCGTTCCTGCCCGCTGCTCTCCCGGACGAGGAAGAACGTGTTCTGGAGCGCCCGGGTGACGCGGCCGCGCTCGTCCGGGGTGCGCGGGGTGACCTCCCAGTCGTGGCTGGTGTGGTTGGCCTCGTGGCTGGTCAGCTCGTGCGGGAAGGCCACCTCGACCGGTACCGGCCTGTGGAGCGGGGGCTGGTTCGGTACGGCCTTGGGGACGCCGTGCAGCTCCACCTTCAGGCGGGCGTGGGGGAAGGCGAAGTGTTCCTGGTCGCCGTCGAAGACCAGCTCCGGACGGTCGTAGGAGTTGTGCAGGAAGCTCTGCCCGGCGGAGGCGCTGGAGGAGCCGGTGAGGTTGACGGCGAAGTTCAGCACCGCGTGCTCGGCGGTGGGCTTGAACGACGTGGTGCTGGTCAGCGAGCGGGAGTTGCTGGTGGTGTGGGTACCGCCGTACTGCCTGTTGAGGGTCGCCTCGCGGTGCCCCTTGACCTTGGCGCCGTACGGCAGCGGCTGGGTGAGCTGCTCCCCGGTCAGGTGGACCGCCTCGTCCCGCGACAGTCCGTCGAGCCAGAGCTTCATCCGGTACTTCGACTGCCGGTCGTCGTGCAGCAGGAGGGTGATCCCGTCCTTCGACAGCAACTGCCGTACGAGCAGCGGACCGTTCGGCCCCGAGATCTTCTGCCACACATCGGCGGCGACCTTGTTGACCAGCGCGTTCTTGTGACCGGTCGGCAACGTCGTCCCGGTCTGGTCGACGGCGGCCCGCACCAGCGCCGTCAGCGAGGCGGGACGCGGCCCGGGCACGCCGACGGGGATGTCCCCGATCCGCACCACGGACCCGAACTGCCCGAGCGGATGTTGCCCGCCGTCCCCGAACCCTCGGGGGACCTGGGGGGTGTGGGGGAGGGGCGCGCTGCTTGAGTGGGTGGCGGTGTCGGTATCGGTGTCGATGCCGGTGGGGTCCGGCGTGTTGTCCCGGTTCTCGGACGGGGTGATGTTCTCGTCCTCGGGCGGGGCGGTGTCCCGGTTCTCGGGCGGAGGGGTGTTCCGGTCCTCGGACGGGGTGGTGTTCCCCTCCTTGTTCTCGTTCTCGCTCTCCTGCGTCGGCCGCTCGGAGAGGCCGACGTGCAGCCGGCGGGTGGCGCCGGGGGTGTCCTCGCCTTCCCAGTGCTTCAGGTCGTGCAGGTTCGCGTCCTGCTCAGGGGTGAGCTCCGGGCGGACGTAACGGTCGAGGAAGTCCGCCTCGCCCAGCTTCTCACCGCGGACGAGGACGGTGCCGTCGCCGCCCGAGGTGACATGCCAGGTGGTCCGGTCCTTGGTGGCGTCCGTCTCCTGGGCGGTGCGCAGCGCGTCGAGCATGGCGGCGGTCTGCTGCTCGTCCGTGGCGTGGTGCGGGGCGACGTACCAGCCCGATTCGGTCCTGACCGTCGCCTCGGTGACGCCGCCGGTCTCGCGGACCACCGCCTCCGGCGAGTAGCGCAGTTGCAGCATGTCGTCGACGTCGAAGCTGCCGTGGTAGGCGTTCTTGTCGGTGAAGGAGCCGACGTGGTCGACGGAGGTGCTCGGCGCGATGTCGATGTCGATCTTTACCTTCGTGGGGCTGTGACGCAGCCAGTGCACGGTGCGGTCGATCGACTCGCTGGGGTGCGAGGTGAACGCACCGCTGTCGTGCGTCTCCGTCCGGCTCTGCTTGAGCTTCCCCCCGAAGCTCTGGGTCATCTTGCCGGTGGCCGCGGCGAATTTGCCGGTGAGGGTGGAGCCGAAGCTGCGCTCCTTGGCGTCCGCGTGCGACTGGGTGTTGTACTGGTACCGGTAGTCGGAGCGTTCGGATGTGCCCTTGCTCCACCCCTCCGACGCGCCGGATTCGAGCTGGGTGAAGGAGATCCGTACGTTCCCGTAGGTGAGCGTCGTGACGCCGCCCTCGGTGGTCAGCCGCACGCCGAAGGTGCTGTCCTCCGTGGTGGTCCTGCCGAGGCCCGCGTTGCGCAGATGCCAGGCCAGTTCACGGGAGTTCAGGAGCTGACGGAGCTGCTCGCGGCTCTGCTGCCCCTTCTCCGCGAACTTCTTCGAGGCGCCGTCGTGCCGGCTCAGGTCCTCCAGCACGGCGTCGAAGAGCTTCCGTGAGGACTCCTCGTCCATGTCCACCAGCACGGAGTTGTCGCGGAACTCCTCCTTGCCGATCGGCTTCGGGGGCTCCTGGGGCCGCGGGGGAGTCTCCGGCGGCGGCTGTGTGCCGGACTGCTGGGCGGGTGGTTCCTGCTGGGCGGGCGGCTCCTGCGTTCCGTCCTGCTCGGTGTGCTGGTCGACCTCCTTGAGCTGCTTCGGGGAGAGCTCGGAGCGGGCGACGACGACCTGTTCCGAGACGGGTACGGAGAGGGTGTAGGAGCCGTCCTTGTTCGAGGTGAAGAGCTTCTTCAGCTTCTCCGACCCGCCGAGGAGCAGGCTGTCGGCAAGCTGGGACGCATGGCTCTCGTCCTCGACGGTGAGGTCGATGGTGCTGTTGACCTCGTAGACGTACAGCTCCTCCTCGGCGGTCGTGTACGCGTCATGGCGGCGGATCATGGTCGCGTCGCTGCTGGCGAACGTGGTGCTCCTGCCGGATCCGAAGGAGGCGGACGGGGTGGCGCCCTCGGTGCCCTTGGCGCCGGACCCGTCGAAGCCGAACCCGTAGGAATTCTTGACGGTCCGGGAATGCGCCTCCTCCTCGCGGACGTGTGACTGCGTGTACCGGGAGAGGACCCCCTTGGAGACCTTTCCGGTGAAGTGCGCGCCCGCGTGGTCCCGGGTCAGCTGGGTGATGATGTTGGTGTACGAGTGGTGGCCGACGCCGTCCGTCCGCATACGGATGTGGAGGCCCGTGCCGCGCAGCAGACTGCTGGCGCTCTGCAGGGTGCGGGCGTCGAGGACGCTGTCGCCCCCGGAGTCCGTGACGGTGCCCGGCTTGTTGTACGTGTGGTTCTTGCCCAGCGCGTGCGGTGCGTGCTCCTCCAGAAGCTTCTCCACCGACGTCAGGATCTGGGAGGTCAGCGAGGGCTTCGCTCCGGCGCCGGCGGCGTTGCCGTCCTCCTGCTCGTTCGCCGGCGCGGTGTCCTCCCGGGGGGACAGGTCCACGGTCATCGCCGTCAGCGGCAGCTTCGTCAGCTGCTCGGGGACCTTCGCCTCCGCCGCCGTCATCTCGGTGTACGTGGGGCGCAGATACGACACACCGCCCTTGACGTGGACGTCCTTGACCCGGATGTCCTCGCCCCACGTACCGGCCATGTTGGTGTCGTGCCGGATGACGTTCATCCGCCAGATGACGTCCGCTTCGTGCTGCTGGTGCGGCAGCGTCTGGTCGACGAACTGGCCGGGGTGGACGCTGGTCACCTTGACGGTGGACTCACCCTTCGACACGGACTTGCCGAGGGAGGCGTCCCCCGAACCGCCGCCGGAGCTGTCGCCGTTCTCCTTGGAGCCGCTGAGCGAGCCGTCCAGCCCGCCGGAGTGGGAGTCCACCTTCTTGTCGGTGCTGGTGAAGCGGCTCATGGCCTCGTCCAGCGTGAAGTTCGACAGCTCCTGTGTCTGCCCGTGGGTCTTGTCGTTGACGGTGATGGCCTCGATGACGAACCGCACGTCGTTGTCGGTGAAGGTCTTCTTCCGCACCTGCCGCCCGGACGACGACTGCGACTCGCTGTTGAGGATGCCTTTGAGCTGATCGGGGGTGAGCAGCTTCTCGACGTACGGGACGGCCTGCTGCGGGGGGATGCCCACGTCCTTGAAGAGTTTCGCCGCCTCCCGCTGGAGGTCCAGGGCGCCGTGCACATGGTCGATGCGGTCCAGCGTTTCCATCCGGTGCGCGGTCGCGTCGTCCGGAGTCTTCAGCGGCGGGTAGCTCTTCTTCTTGCCGACGGTCTCCGGCTCGACGTCCTCGACGGTGACCGTGTGCTCCGTCTCCTCGTGGGAGCCCCCGTCGGTGGAGGTCTTCAGCGAGTCCGGTATCAGGTAGTCGGCGCGGCCCTCGACGGTCTTCTTGATCGCAGGCTGCTCGTCGAGCACCTTCGAGCCGGAGACGTGCTCGACCTCCACGGTCGTCTCGAAGACCACCGGGTAGGAGTGGTGCCACATCTTGCCGGAGGCGTTGGCGCCCATGTGGGAGAAGCCGTACGTGTTGATGCCGTCGGACATGGACCGGTCACGGCCGTAGGAGTAGAACGAGTCCATCGGCGTCATGGTGAAGTCGTCGGTCATGGCCGCGGAGAGGGTGCCGCCGACGGTGAGCGATTTGCTGGTGGACCGGCTCTGGGAGTCCTGCAACCACGCCCAGCGCGTCGGCCACTTCTGCAGGGTGGCCTTGGTGATCGGCAGCCGCCAGGCGTGCGTCTCCTCACCGGGCCTGGCCGGGCGGGCGGTGATGCCGAAGTGCATCAGCAGCTGACCCTTCTCGCCCCTCGCACCGCGGAACGTCCGCCGCACCCCGCCGTTCATCACGTCGGGCGCCATGTGGTTCAGCTGCTCGGAGTGGAACTGCGTGGTCAGGAACTCCCTGAGGTCGTGACGGTGCTCCTTCCCGCTCTGGACGGTCTTGTGCCGGAACCCCGTCTTCTTCTCGGCGTGCAGGGCGTCGTTCATGAATGTCTGCGGCAGGTCTTCGAGCCCCTGGAGCCCGAAGACACCGAACAGCCCGCGGGCCGGCGGCCGGTCCGACGGGTCGAGCGCTTCCTTGACGTGCTCGTTCCCGTTGTCGTCGGTGTGGTGCGAAGTGGTGTCCTCGGTGCTGGTGTCCGGCGGGGGCGTGAGGTGGCCGCCGTCCTCCTGGACCACCTCGGTGAGCTGCTTCTCGAAGTGCTCGGTGAGGTGCTCCGGGACGCGGATGATCACCGTCACGTCCTTGGTGCTGGAGAAATCCCCGCTCCCCACCGGGTTGAGGCCCGCCTGGACGCGCAGCTTCACCTCGTACGGCACGCTCGGCCCGTCGAAGCGGGTGGTGTTGGACGTACCGCCGGTGTACCCCTCGGTCAGCGACGACGAGTTGCTGGTACCGAGGCCGACGCTGATCGGGAAGGACGTCGGCAACTGCTCCGGGCCGATGACGACGCCGAGGTCGAGCGATGTGCCGCCGCCCTTGGAGGTGGTGTGGAACACCGAGTGCCAGTCGCGGGTGTTGCCGGCCAACCCCACCTGCGTCGCGTCGCCGACCCGGCGGATGGCGGTGACCCCGGCACGCGCCTCGGTGACGTAGCGGGTCCCCTCGTGGAAGAAGGAGGGCAGCAGCGTGGAGGTGAGCATCCGGCGGACGCTCCACAGCATGCTGTGCTCGCTGAACCAGCTGTCCAGCATCTTCCGCGGCGCCGAACCCTGCCCCATCGACGCATACGGTCCGGTCAGGTCGGCGGCGAGCGACGACTGGCCGTGGCTCTCCTGCACGATGAAGAAGGTGTTCTGGAGCGCCTTCGCGACGTTCTGCCGCGCCGTGTCCGAGGCGCCGCTGTGCACCTCCCAGTGGTGGTCGGTGGTGTTGGCCTTCGGGTCGGTCAGCTCGGTCGGGAAGGTCACCTCCACGGTGTCCTTCGCGGTGGCCGTGCCGTGCCGGCCACCGCTGTCGCGGCGGACATCGACGGTGAGCGTGGAGTCCTTGAAGCCGAAGTGTTCCCGCGTCCCGGCGAAGTTCAGTTCCGGGCGGACGTAGGTGTTGGTGAGGTTGCTGTGCCCCTTCGACGAGCTGGAGGAGCCGGTCAGCGTCACCTTCGGCTTGATGCCGACATCGTGCGCGGCCGTGGCGTGCGTCGTACCCACCGACGCGCTGCGGCTGTTGGACGTCGTCGAACTGTCGCCGACGTTGTAGTTGATCGCCGCTTCCCGCTGCCCCTTGTCCGCCGAGCCGTACGGGAGCTGCTGGGTCGCCTCGGTGTCCTTCAGCGGGCGGGTGGCCGGGGACGAGCCGGACGTGGGGTCGCTCTTCGGCGCCGGTGTGGTCGGGTGGTGCTCCGCGTTGTCGCGGTGCACATCGTTCAGCTTGAGTGCGACGGTGTACGCGTTCTTGGGCGAGCCGACGGGAAAGCGCAGCCTCAGCCCGTCCTCGTCGAACAGCTTCCGGGCCAGGGCCTGACCGTTGGAGCCCGAGAGTTCCTTCCACAGCTGGGCGGAGAGCTTGTCCGCCAGCAGTGCGCGGTTGGTGGGCTTGAGGAAGCGCTGCCGGAAACCCTTCTGGTCCGGGATGTCCTCCAGGGCCGCCCTGACCAGCTGGTGCAGCTGGTCGGGGCGCTCCCCGCCCGTGCCGAACCCGATGTCCCCGAAGCGGTTGACCCGCCCGAACTGCCCCAGCCCGTAACGGCCGTCCTTCCCGAAGCCCTGCGGGACCTGGGGCTCCGGCTTCTCCTCCGGCGAGGAGTGCAGCCGGTCGTCGTCCGAGCCCTCGCCCGGGTCGCCGTCGCCGTGCTCGTTGTGGGTGGGCGTGGGGGACTCGGAGTCCTGGTCCTTGTCCTCGGGCGTCTCGGGCTTGACCTCTTCCTTGCTCTTGCCCTTGGCCTCGTCCTGTGACGAGGTGGACGGGGGCTCGGTGGGTTGGTGCGAGGGCCCGGGCCCGGACATGCTCTTGGCCATGGCCTGGTAGTGCACCCCGTCGCGGTTGTAGAACACGTACAGCGGAGGGCTGTTCGGGGTGATGTCGTTGTACGGCTGCGGGGGCTGGAGCACGGTGGGGTCGGTGGGGCGCTCCTTCGGCGCCATGGGGACGGCGGTGAGGTTGGCGCCGAGCATCTCCGGCATGGTGGCGAGGGCCTGCGGGAGATAGTCGCCGAACGGCGAATTCCACAGGCTGTGTTCCCCGCCCCTGGCCGCCGCGGCGACCAGGCCGATGTGTCCCAGCTCCCGCGCCTTTTCCGGGGTCGGTGCGACGGCCAGCAGATCGGTGTACCTGCTGTGCCCGATCAGCTCCCGCCACGCCCCCTCCCGGGCCCTCCGGTCCGTTCCGAGCAGCGCTCGGCGGATCTTGTCCTTGAACGTGGAATCCGGGAGCGTCGCGAAGACATCGTCCATGACGGTCTCGACCGGGTCGAGGTCCTTGTGGTCCCTCAGGACCTCCGGGACCGTCTCGACGTGCCGGGCCAGACGGTGCCGCAGCCCCGCCACGTCCAGCCCCCGGATGCCGGGCAGCAGATTCTGGTGGTAGGCGCTCACCAGCACGGAGGTGAACAGGCAGTCACCGTCGCCCTTGACCCTCAGCTCGTGGTACTTCTCGCCCCGCACGGTGTACGTGCCGTCGACATCCCGCTTCTTCCTGATCTCCGGCGGCGCCGTCGCGGTCTTTCCGGCGCCCGTCTCGACCTGCACCGTCTCCTGCCGCGGTGTGCGGCTGCTGCTGGGGACGGGGGACGAGGTCGAGGCGGGCGGTGTGTGGTTCCCGGAGGTGGTGGGCGTGGTGGTGCTGCCCGTCTGGTGCTGCCCGCCGCCGTCCCGGCCGCCGCGCACGCGGGTCTTCCGCGGCGCGCGCGGCTCCCCGAGCTTCGATTCCAGCAGCTTGTCGGCTTCCTGCCGCGCCGCTGCGTCGGTCTCGAACTCGCCGCGCCGGACGGCGATGTCCTCCTGCACCTCCCGGTAGGCGCGGAGCTGCCGCTGCGCGTCGGGACCGGTGCCGATGACCATGGGGGCGTCCACGATGTGCTCGGCCCACGAGAAGTCCTCGCCCGAGATCCGCATCGGGCCCTTCCCCTTCCGAGCGGTTTCCCCGGCGTTCCGCTGCGGGGGCTTCGTCTCGGTGCCGGTCTTCCGCGGGGTGGTGCGGTGCGGCGGTGCGGTGGCCTCGGTGGTGTTGCCCGAGGGCGTGACGGGTGCCCCCTCCTTGAGGGGCGTGTGGTCCTTGAGGGGGGCGTCCGGTTCCTTGACGGAGCCGCCGCCCGGCTCGATGTGCGGGGGCTTGTCCTCCGGGGGCGAGAGGTGGTCCGTCGGGCTGTTCGCGTCGCTCGGCGGGGGCGTCCGGTCCTCGTCGTTCAGCGTGGTCAGCTCGCTCCACGCGTTGCCGGATGACTTCTGCCCTTCTTCCGGCGTCCGCAGTTCCTGCGGCGTCCGGTCGTCGTCGGCGATCTTCTCGGTGGTCTTCTCGGAGGATGTCGGGGTGGTCGGCGTCTGCTTCTCGGTGTCGCCGGGCCGGTTCCCGGAGGTGGTGGAGCGGTGGGCGGCGGCGGTGTCGTCCTCCGAAGAGGTGGGGGGCTTCCGCGTCGCGTCGTTCCGGTCCCCGGGCCCGTCGCCCGTCTGCTTGGTCTCCTTGACGGTGTCCGTGCCCGTGTCCGGCTGCCGGTCATTGCCCTTGGGCTCCGCGGGCTCCTGCTTCGGCGGTGTCTGTGAGGTGTTCCGGTGCGGGGGCGCGGACTGCTGGGGGGTCAGGTTGGTGGCGTGGACGGCCGCCGCGTTCGCGATCGGCTGGTCGTTCCCGCCCCCTTCGACGTGCTGGCTGACCTTTTCGGTTCGCTGCGACGAGGAGTTGTCCGCGTGCTGCTTGTCGTGCTCGGTCCCGCCCTCGCCCTCGGTGACGCTCTCCGTGTCGCTGACCGATGTGTGGGTGTCGGAGACCGTGTCCTGGTGGTGCCCGGACTCCGGCGGACGCTTGGTGCCGTCACCGCCGCCGTCGCCGCCGCTCGCGGTGTTCTGCTGCTGCGGCGAAGCCGTGGGCGTATCGGGGCTCTTCGTCCCGCCCCCGCCGGCGTTCTGGTGCGTGGCGGTCGGCTGCCCGTCGTTCTTGGCGGTGTCGTCCGGCGGGGGGCTCTGCTGGTCGCCGCTGGAGAGGGGCGGGGGCTCGTACGTGCTCGTGACGTTGGACGGGGCCAGGATCTCGCCGCCCGGGGAGGTGGTGGAGATCGGTCCCGGCACGTTCCTGATGGCGTCCTTCAGGGCGGTGACGCCGGAGTGGCCGCCGACGGTGCCGACATGGGTCGCCGCCTGGCCCGCCGCTGCCGAGGCGCCGGACACCGGTGTGACGCTGAAGCTCTTCTCGTCGGAGAAGAGCAGGTTGTAGAAGCCCTCGGAGAGATACGCCTGACCGGTCACCGCGCCGGTCGCGCCGGTGAAGTGGCCGGCCTTGACGGCGACGTTGTCGTGCTGGTCCCGGATCGCCTTGAGGGTGGTGTCGGAGAGGTTCGTCAGCGACTTGTGCACGGCGGGGTCGAGATGCCGGCCGCCGCCGTCGTCGAGGACCTTCTTCAGCGCGGTGCTGCTCTCGTTGCCCCAGTTCTTGGCGAACGTGTTCCCGTACTGCTTGCCGAGGTCGCGGGCGGCCTGTTCGCCCAGTGTGTCCTTGAAGGTGTGGCTGAAGAGATCACCGAAGTCGTCGCTGATCTTCTTCGTCGCGGTCTCGCCGACGCCCTTGCCCGCGGCGGAGCCGCCGAGCGGCCGGAGGAGGTCGTCGGCGTTCTTGGTGATGATGTTCCCGACGCCGTCGGCCAGGCCCTTGGAGGTGGTGTGGGTGAGCGTGTCGGTGGCGGTCGACAGCTCGTTGGTGATCTGCTTGCCGACGTTCTTGGCCACCGGCCCCGCGAACAGGTCGGACAGCTTCTTGCCGGCCTTACCGCCCAGCAGCGACAGCGGCCCCTCCAGCAGTCCGTCGAGCAGACCGCCCAGCGCCGCGTCCTTGGTGAGGCTGACGTCCCAGGAGTCGCGGTGGCCCTTGGCCATCTGGATGCGCTGCGCGAGGGCGTCCAGGACGGTGCCGATGGACTCGTTGAGGATGACGTGCATCGCGAGGTGGTCGAGGAGGGAGCGGAGCAGCCGCTGGAGGAAGGTCGAGGTCTTGATCTTGATCTCGGGGATTTCCTCGAACTGGAGCATGGCGATGGCGACGATGATCTCGATCAGCATCTCGGTGATCTGGAGGATCGCCATGATCTTCATGTACTCGATGTTGACCGAGGACGACTTGGCCATCTTCTCCAGGCCACCGGAGAGTTCCTGACCGGCCCGGATGTAGTTGCGGTCGCCGGTGGTGAACTCCGAGAGCGACTTCGCGTACGAGTCGGCGGTGTCCCCCGTGATGCTGTTGCGGACCGTGTTGACGGCGCGGACCACCTGCTCGGGCAGTTCCTCCAGCTTCTGGCGGATCTGCCCGTAGCCGTCGCCCATCTCACGCAGCTTGTCCTCGTCCGCGTGGGTGAAGTCCTGGCCCGTCAGCGCGATGAACCAGCCCCGGCCCTCGTCGGATATCTGGAGGCTCACCGGGTCATCCGCTGCTTCAGGTGGTGGGAGGCTTCGATGTTGGCCTCCTCGGCGTTGGCGAAGGACTTCTGCGTGCCGAAGGTGTCCTCGGCCGTCTGCTGGAAGGCTTTCGCGAGGTTTCCCAGCAGCCCGTGGAAGGCGTCGGCCCCGGGCAGCAGGGTCTTCCGCAGCTGATCGGACGTCTCGTCGCCGGAGCCGCACGCCTCGTTCACCAGGAGGGAGACCGTCTGCGTCTGCTTGGAGATCTCCATGACGATCGCGGACAGCTCGTCCGTCTGCGACGCACCATGGTTGATCCCGCTCAGGTCGGCAGCCAGATTCTCGGCCACGGCCGTCTCCCTTCGTCCCCGTCACATCCGTCGCACACCGGCGGCCCGGACGGTGCCGCCGTACCGCCGTGCCGTACGGCATCCCGTACGGCACGGCGCTTCACTTCCCGCGGGGTGAGCCCCGCACCCGCTAACCGTTCTGCTGACCGGGGAGGGTGCCCCGGGTGAAGGCGGTGAGGAGGTCGTCCAGGGTGGAACGGCCCTCGGACAGCGCCTTCATGTCGAGCGTCTCGGGCAGATGCGCCGCCATCGTCCGCTGCTTCGCCTCGGCGGCGTCCTCCTGCGCCCGCTGCACCGTCTCCAGCAGCGCCTTCGCCAGCTCCGCGGCGGCCATCGAGCGGTAGCGGGTGCTGTGCAGCTTGATACCGGTCACCCGGCCCCGGGCGTCAGCCGTGACGCTGAGCAGATGATCCTTGGCCGTAGCCGTCACGCTGACCCGGTCGAGACTCTCCCGCGCCTCCTTGGCCTGGACGCGGGCCACCTCCAGACGTTCCAGGGCGTCCTCCATACGGCCCAGCAGCGGGTTGCCATTCATCGGTCTCTCCCTGGTATGCGGTGTCGGCGAAGAGTTGGGTGCCCGGCCGGCCGAGCACGGTGGGTGCCAGCTCCGGATCGGTTCCCCATACGGATGCGTCCTCGGCCAGCCAGGTTGTGCGCTCCCGCTCCTGATTCTCCTGGCCCTTGCCGCCGCCCATGCCGTTGGCCATCGGCGGGAACAGCGGGACGCCCGAACCGTTCTTGCCGCCGGTCGACGAGGTGGAGATCGGGCCGCGTACGCCGCCCGCGCCGTTGGCGCCGGAAGCTCCGGAGGAACCGGTCGAAGTGGTCTGCACCCCGCCGGTGCCGGTGCCGGTGGAGCCCGGGTTCAGGTTGCTGTTGCCGGAGGAGAGCCGCGGCGGGGTGTAGTTCTTGATGTCGTTGGGCGTCCACCGCTTCAGGTCGGTCTGCCCCGGGCGTGGCGGCTTGTAGGTGGTGTTCTTGCCGACGTTGTTGTTCTTGTCGTAACCGGTGTACGGGTTCTTCCGGTTGAGGTCCGTGCTGCCCGGGGGCGGCGTACCGCCGGGGTTGCGCAGGTACGGCGGTATGTACTGGTTCTGATCCTTGGTGTCGGTCCGGCCCGGGGGGAGGTCGGAGCCGTCGCCCAGCTTGTTGCCGCCGAGGTTGTCGGTGCCGGTCTGACCGGGCGGCAGGTCGGTGTTGTCCCCGAGCTTGTTGTCGCCGAGTCCGTTGGTGTCGCTCTGGCCGGGCGGGAGGTCGGTGCTGTCGCCGAGGCCGTTGGTGCCGGACTGGCCGGGCGGCAGATCGCTGCCGTCGCCGTTGGTGTCGCTCTGGCCGGGGGGCAGGTCGGTGTTGTCGCCCAGTCCGTTGGTATCGGACTGGCCGGGTGGCAGATCGCTGCCGTCACCCTGGCCGTCACCGGTGCCGCCCGGTGGGATCTGGGAGCTGTCCGGCGGCGTCTTGGTGCCATCCGGCGGCGGTGTCTCGGTGCCGTCCGGCGGTGGGGTCTTGGTGCCGCCCGGTGGCGTCTGGGAGCCGTACCCCCCGCCGTTGATGGCGTTCTCGATGCTGGTCGGGACGGGCTTCAGCGCCAGTGCCGCGCTGTTGTACGCCTGCGACAGCTTGATGTGGACGTCACCGACCATGCCGTTCAGGTACTGCTGGGCGGTCTTCAGCCACAGGTCCTTCGCATGCTGCTCGATCAGGTCCCAGGTGCCCTGCTGGTCGACGTAGCCCAGCTCGCCGTACTCGCTGTGGGTGAGCTTGGTGGTGCCCTGGCCGCCGCCCGGATTGTCCTTGTGGTCGACGTTCAGCCCGGACAGCACCTGCTGGAGCGCCCCGGCGGGCGACCATGTGGGCTGGGATCCCCAGGTGCTGTAGATCTGCTGCATCTCGTTCACCGCGGAGCGCAGACCCTCGCGTGCCTGGGCGACCGCGCCGAGATAGCCGCCGTTGCCGTCCGGGCCGCCGGTCAGCGTGTTGATCTCCTCGAACGCGCGGGACAGACGCAGCAGCACATCGGCGAAGGCCGAGGAGGCGGAGCCCTTCCAGCCGGTCTCCGGGGCGTCCATCTTGGCCCGCCACTGGTCGAGGCCGATGTGGAAGTTGTTGAAGTACTGGATGGCGGCCTTGAGCTGCTGCTCGGTGGTGGTGAAGCTCGGCAGCGAGGTGACATCGGTCCCCGAGCCCGCCAGCGCCTGGATGACGTGGTAGGAGCCCATGTTCAGCTTGGGCCACGCCGAGTCCTTGCTGTCCGGGCCGCTCTCCTCCTCGCCCAGCATCGTGATGCCCGCGGTGCGTGAGAGCCCACGGCCGTCGTCGTACCGCGTGACCCACTGGCCGCCCTTGAACGGGTCCTGCCCGAGGGCGTAGTTCCAGTACGCCTTCGTCCAGCGTGGCGCCGTCACCGCTTCCAGCGGCGGGATCTGGTCGATGGCCGTGCCGCCCGGCAACCCCTTCGAGAAGAAGGAATTCAGCAGTTCGGACCAGGTCGTGGGGTCGGCCATGGGTCTGCTCCTGGGGGAGAGGCGGTCGGGGGGACGGGAGGCGGCCGGGGGCCCGCGGGGACCGGCGCCCGGCGGATCAGGCGGTGGTGTTGCCGCTCGTGTTCGTGTTGCTGTTCGTGTTGCTGTTCGTGCCGGTGTTCTGGCCGTTGCCGTTGGAGTTCTCGGTGGAGGAGCCCGGCGGTTCGGTGCCGGTGGTGCCGGAGCCCTTGCCCCCCGCCGTCAGCGCGCCGCCGATGATGCCCTGCAACTGCTGGGCCGTCAGCTGGGTGTTCTCGTCCTCGATGTTGCTCATGGCGGTGCTGGTCTCCAGCATCTGCACCATCATCTTGTCCGAGAGGCTGTACGCGGTGTTCAGCTCGTTGAGCAGCGCGGTCGCCGCCTCCTTGACGCGGTTTTGCAGATCGACGGCCGGCTGGTAGTTCGGCCCGCCCGGCAGCAGCTTGTTGGGGCCCTGGAACGCCTGGAGGAGGAGGCGCGCCTGGTCGGCTCCGTCGCGCAGGTTGGTCAGCTCGTTCGTCCGGAAGCCCTCCAGGGTCGCCTTCGTGAACGTCAGGGTTCCGTTGTCGTCCGCCATGTCTCGCTCCTGGGGTGAGGGCGCGCGCACGGGCGCGGGCCACGGTGATCGGCGCGGAAGTACGAAGTGGTACGGGGGAAGGGAGTGCCCGCCGCGGACGGGGGCACCGGAGGAGGGCGGCGTGCGAAGACGCGCTCCGCACGCCGCCCGCACGGACCGTCAGCTGGTGGTGAGCGCACCCCACTTGGCCTGCTCGGCACCGTCGACCTGCTGGTAGTTCATCCGGACCTGGCCCAGCGTCCTGCCGCCCATGCCCAGCGTCGCGCGCATCTCGTCGACCTTCTGGATCCAGTTGCGGTGCGCGTTGTCGTACGCGTCGACGGCCTGACCGGACATCTCGCTGCGGACGGTGTTGACCTGGGCGTTCAGCTCATCCAGGTAGTTCTCGATCGTCCGTGTGTAGTTCACCAGCTCCTGATGGCCCTGGTCCATGGCGGCGTGGTTGGTGCTGAAATCGGTAAGTTCCATCTGGCGCGTCCTCACGAATCGATGGGGGGACAGGGGGAGAGAGGCGGCCCGCAGGCGGCCCGGTCGCGGACCGCCGGGAGCGGCCCGCCCACACGTCGCTCAGTGGTGGCTGGTCTGCGTCACCCACTTCTGGCTCAGGCCGACGCCCTCCGCCTCGGTGTTGGTGAAGCTGTTGCGCGTGCCGCCCAACTGGTCGCCCATCGCCTGGAGGGAGTCCATGAGCGCCTTGAGCTGCGTCTGCCAGGTCGCGAGGGCGTTGCCGAAGCCGCCCGACGCGTTGCCCGTCCAGCTGCCGGACAGCGCGATCTTGCTGTTCTCGACGCTGGTCTGGATGTTCTGGCAGCTGGTGTGCGTGTTGTCGATGGCCTTGGCCGCGATCTGGAGGGCGTGCTCACTGCTTGTGAGCCTGGGCTCTGACATACGGAACTCCTCGGAGATCGGCACCGGACGTGGACCCGTTGTCCGTGTCCCGGCGGAATCGTGCGGTGAACGGCGTCCGGGCCGGAGCGGCCGCCGAACGGTGCGTCATCCGGCCGCCCCCTTCCCGGAGTCTGCGGTGGCGCTCGCGGAGGCGCGGCACTCGGGGTCCTCCGGCGCCTGCGGCGCGGTCAGCGCGGGCTGCGCCGCCGCCACCGGATCGAGCACGGGGCCCGTCGGCAGCAGCCGCAGCAGCGCGGACGGCAGGCGTACGGCCTCCGGCTCGGTGAACGACAGCCTCTTCAGCACCGAGTCGTCGGCCAGCGGGTACTTGGTGCCGTCCCCGGTGATGAGGTACGGCGCACCGGTGCTGCGGCCGCTGCCCTCGCCGCCGCGGCCCGGCAGCGGGCGGGCCAGCACCGCGGTGCCCGGCTGCGCGGTCACCAGCCCCGGCTGCGGGCAGCCCGGCGCGGTGCTCTGCCGCGGCACGATCTCCCGGCCGCCGGCCAGCCGCCGGTCGGTCAGGGTGATCTGCTGGAGCGGCGCGTTGCCGTGCGGGGTGACGGCCAGGCAGGGGACGGCGCCGCCGGGGGAGAGGGCACGGGGCGGCGCGGCGGGCAGTCCGGCCAGGAGGCCGGCCGGCTCGCCCTTGGCCAGCGCCGGGCGGACCTGGTCGGGGGTGAGGGCGACGGCGCTGGGCGCGGCCCCGTCGTACGCCTTCTTCCGGGTGGCGGCGTCGCCGGTCAGCAGCTGCGAGCCGGTGAGGGTGAACGGCACCAGCCCGTCCTTGGTCAGCAGGTAGTACTGGTCGGCGGAGCTGGGCGTGTGCACCACGAAGAACTGACCGACGACCCGCTTCGACCCGCCGATCTCCGGGCCCGCGGAGCCGCGCCCGGGCACGTCCGGCGCCGCCAGATCGGGACCGGCGGGGATCGCGGCGAGGAACGACTCGTCGACCGCGACCGGCTCCACGGTGCCGT
This sequence comes from Streptomyces sp. NPDC014733, assembly GCF_043083385.1. Taxonomy (NCBI): domain Bacteria; kingdom Bacillati; phylum Actinomycetota; class Actinomycetes; order Kitasatosporales; family Streptomycetaceae; genus Streptomyces; species Streptomyces sp. NPDC014733. The sequence continues at coordinate 270,376 of NZ_JBIBYO010000003.1, forward strand.
AGCCGAGCGCCTGCACCGCGCCGCCGCGGTCGTCGAGCCGCAGCCGCTGGCCGTGCCACAGCAGGTAGTCGTTCTCCTTGGCGTCCTGGACGAGCACCGCCTCGGTGTCCCGCAGCGGCGGGCTCTGCGCGCTCACGCCGATCCCCACCGAGGTGGTCGCCAGCTCGCGCCCGTCGTCGCCGGTGCGGCTGGTGGCGCACACCTGCCAGGCACCGCGGGAGAGCGCGTCGCTCGACGGCAGCGAGTCCGGTGCGTCCGGGATGCCGATCGCGGTGCCGCGCGGTACGCCCGCGAGTGACTCCCGCGAGACCTCCTGGACCAGGCCCTTGTCGCCGACGGCGAGCTTCGCCGAGGTGTAGTTGAGGACCGGGCGCAGCTCCCCGCCGCCGTAGAGGTAGCGGGCGCCGGTCTCCTTCTCCACGATGATCGCGTTCGCCTGCTGCCAGGCCGTGGACCGGCCGGGGAAGAGCAGACCGGACACCGCGAACCCGACGCAGAGCAGCACCCCGATGACCAGTCCGATGACGGTCCCGCGCTTGGTGCGCCCCATATGGGTGTCGATGGCGTCCGGGTCGGCGGAGAGCATGCTGGAGGTCAGGCGTCCCACCACGAAGGAGTACGCCTGGACCTGGTCCCGCCGTGACTGCATCTGCTCTCCTGCCACCGTGCTGCGCCCGCTGCTGCCGGGCCGTGTTGTCGGGGTTGTGCCGACCGGACGGTGGGATCGCGCCGGTCGCGGACCACCGGGAAGGCGAGGGGCGCGCGGGGCCGGTCGTCCGCCGCGCGCCGCGGAACGTCAGCTCAGCCAGGCCCGCAGGGCGCCGAGCGCACCCAGATCGATCAGGACGAGCGGGAACAGGGCGATGGCGCAGGCCGAGTGGAGCAGATCGGCGGCGCGCCCCCAGTACGGCACGAGGCGGCGGCCGGGCAGCGCCCAGGAGGCGATGGTCAGTCCGGCGCCGACGACCAGCAGCACCAGCAGGACGAGGGCGCGGGTGCCGGGCGAGCCGTGCCAGGCGAAGCCGAGGGCGGGCAGCAGCAGACCCAGACAGCCGGGGAACACCACCGACAGCCGCTGGCGGGTGCCGGCCATCGCCCGGGCGTGCAGCACCAGCAGCACACTGAGCACCGCGCCGAGCACCAGCGGCTCCCAGCCCCGCCCGGTGGACAGCGCCACCAGGCAGACCGCGCACATCAGGCCGCAGGCCGTGTAGAGGGCGGTCATGTAGCGGTCGGCGACGCGGGTACGCTCCAGCACCTCGGTGGACGGCACCGGGTCGATGCCCTCCTGGAGCTCCTGGGCGTTGGTGGGCAGCGGCGGCAGCCGCAGCCCGGCCAGCCGGAACGACAGCAGGGGGACGAAGGTGCCGAGGGCGACGGTGACGGCGGCGACCGGACCGGCCGCTTCCGACGGGGCGAGCCCGGCGGTCAGCCCGAGGATCCCGCCGACCGCGGTGAGGAGGAAGCCCAGCAGGACGGCGGTGAACAGCGGCGCCGCGGACGCCGCCGCGGCCAGCGCCAGGATCGCGGCGCCCGAGCCGGCCGCGGCACCGGCCAGCAGCCGCGCCCCGAGCAGCGGGTCGCCGGCCGGCCCGGCGGGCACGAACCAGCCCGCCACGAAGAGATAGGGGACGGCCAGCAGGCCGAGGGTGGTACCGGCGACGGCGTCGCCCACGGCCCGGGCGGCGGCGATCGCGCCGAGCAGCAGGAGGACGCCGACGGCGGCGGTGGCCGCGGAGTGCAGCAGCGGCAGGCCGCTGGTGGCCAGCGGGACGAGACCGGCCAGCAGCACGGCGGCGCCGAAGCCGAGGGCGAGACGCCGGGTGCCCTCCGGGCCCCACTGGCCGGTGCGCTCGCGCATCCCGGTGGCGACGCCGTCGACGAGGTCGTCGAAGTGGACGGGCGGCAACTGTTCGCGGCGCGGCCGCAGATGGAGGGTCTCGCCGTCCCGCAGCCCCAGGTCGGCGGGGGTCGACTCCTCGTCGAGGGCGGGGCGGCCGAGCCGCTGGAGGATCCAACCGCCGTGCTCCACGCCCGTTTCGTCGAGATCACCACCGGGGACGGAACCGTGTTCCAGCAGTGAGGGCATCACCTCGACCAGGGGCATGTCGGCCGGTAGACCGATCTCGAAGGAGCGCTCCGGCGCCTTGACGACGATCTTGCATATATCGGCAACGATGGTGCTGCTCACGTCAGTTCTCGCCTTCCGCCCCAACGTCGAGGGTCTTCGACCAGAACGTCCTGCCCGGGCAAATGCCGCCGTCCGAGACCTGTCGGTATAAAGCGGATAGACATCCGATGACTGTGCTGACGCCTTTTTCTCGATCTTCTCGATGGGTGGGGCCTCTGCACAGGCCGCGGAACGTCACGCTCCCGGCGCGGAAAAGCACGTGCTCTGGCTGCGTGGAGGGCGTCCTGGTGGAGAGGAAGTTAACACAAGTCGCTTTAACATTGGTCGGTCCGGCAAAAACTTGTGTGATCTTCGTCAGGGTGGGCCGGCGGGGGCCGCGAACGGCCATGGCATCATCTGGGCCCACCAGCCCGACGCGCCGCCGGACGCCCGCTGTTGACGCCGCCGCCCCCTGCCCGGACACCCCCTCCGGGCGGTCGGCCGGACCCGGCGGCGGCCGGTCCCGCACGTACCGAGAGGACCCGTGTGAGCCTCATCCTCTTCCGCCGTCCACCACGCCGGCCGGGTCCTGAAGTTCCCGGTGGCGAACTGGAATTGCAGGAGCCGCCGGCGCTCCCCGAGCGGACCGGCAACCTCTCCGCGCTCTTCACCTATCTGCCGATGGCCGTCGCCTCCACCGGCATGGTGCTGATCTTCCTGCGGCCCGGCGGCGGCAGCGGCGTCTTCACCTACATGGTCGGCGGAATGATGCTGGTCTCCACGTTGGCCATGCTGATCGGCCAACTCGTGCGCTCTGCGGGCGAACGCAAGCAGCGGCTCAGCGGCGACCGCCGCGACTACCTTCGTTATCTGTCGCAGAACCGGCGCAAGGTCCGCGAGGCCGTCGTCGGACAGCGTGACGCCCACGCCTGGCGCAACCCCGACCCGGAGGCACTGCGTTCACTGGTGCGAACGACTCGGTTGTGGGAACGGCGCACCTCCCACGAGGACTTCGCCGAGGTCCGTCTGGCCGTCGGCGACCAGCGGCTCGGCATGCGCGTCGCCCCCATGGAGACCAAGCCCGTCGAGGACCTGGAGCCGCTCGCCGCACATGCGCTGCGCCGCTTCATCCGCGCCTACACCTCCGTCGCCGACCAGCCCATCGCCCTTTACCTCCGCGGCTATGCCCGTGTCCAGTTCCGCGGCGACGACGAGAGCGTACGGGCCATGATCCGCGCCCTCGTCGGGCAGCTCGCGGTCTTCCACGCCCCCGAGGAACTGCGCCTCGCGGCCTGCACCTCCAAGGACGCGCTGGAGCACTGGGAATGGCTCAAGTGGCTGCCCCACGCCCTGCACCCGACCGAGCACGACGGCGCCGGACAGCGCCGTCTGATCACCGAGGACACCGCCGAATTCGCCGAACTCCTCGGAGGTCTGCTCTCCGACCGGCCGCGCTTCGACCCTCAGGCCGCGCCCGGCAAGGAGGAGCCGTTCACCGTCGTCGTCCTCGACGGTGCCGACCTGCCCGGCGACGACCGGCTCTCCGGCGGCGGCTACCGCAACTGCGTCGTCCTCGACCTCTCCGGCAGCCTCGCCTGGGGCGGCCCGCACACCCTCGGTCTGGAGGTCGAACCCGGCCATCTGCGCGCCGTCGGCCGCGACCGCAACGGCCGCGAAACCGTCTCCCGGCTCGGCCGCCCCGACGCCCTCGGCCTGGTCCGCGCCCGCTCCCTGGCCCGCATGATCGCGCCGTACCGCATGAGCGTGACCACCGAGGTCGCCGAGCCGCTGGAATCCGACTTCCAGCTCACCACCCTGCTGGGCATCGCCGATCTGCACACCCACGAGCTGGAGCGGTTCCACGAGTTCCGCGGCCCGGGCGAGCGTGACCGGCTGCGCGTCCCGGTCGGCGTCGCCGCCGACGGCTCGCCCGTCGAACTCGACCTCAAGGAGTCCGCGCACAACGGCATGGGCCCGCACGGCATGCTCATCGGCGCCACCGGCTCCGGCAAGAGTGAGCTGCTGCGCACCCTCGTGACCTCGCTCGCCCTCACCCACTCCTCCGAGATCCTCAATCTCGTCCTGGTGGACTTCAAGGGCGGCGCCACCTTCCTCGGCCTGGAGAACCTGCCGCACACCTCCGCAGTCATCACCAACCTCGCCGACGAGGCCGCGCTGGTGACCCGGATGCACGACGCGGTCCACGGCGAACTGATCCGACGTCAGGAACTGCTCCGTGCGGCCGGCAACTACACCAACAACCTGGAGTACGAGAAGGCCCGCCTCGCCGGGGCCCCGCTGGCGCCCATGCCCTCGCTCGTCATCATCGTCGACGAGTTCAGCGAACTGCTCGCGGCGCACCCCTCCTTCATGGACCTCTTCGTCATGATCGGACGGCTCGGCCGCAGCCTCGGCGTCCATCTGCTCCTCGCCTCCCAGCGCCTCGACGAGGGCCGCGTCCACCAGCTCGAATCACACCTCTCGTACCGCATCGGCCTGCGTACCTTCTCCGCCATGGAGAGCCGCGGCGTCCTCGGCGTCCCCGACGCCCACCAGCTGCCGCCCGCCCCCGGCAACGGCTACCTCAAGAGCGACACCGCCACCCTCACCCGCTTCAAGGCCGCCTACGTCTCCGGCCCCTACGAGGCCCGGCGCCGCAACGCCCCGAGCGCCCAGGGCGGCGGCTCGGCCGTCCCCTACCGCTCCGGCTACGTGGCGCCCACCCGGCCCGTCGTCCCCGTCGAGCCCGACCCGGCCGAGGAGCGCGAGCAGCTCACCCTGCTGGAGACCGCCAACCGGCGCCTGCTGGACGCCGGCGGCCCGCCCGCCCACCGCATCTGGCTGCCCCCGCTGGACATCCCGCCGACCCTCGACGAGATGCTCCCCGCCCAGCCCGAGGACCTGGCCCGCCGCTACGACCCCGCGCGCGGGGAGGCCGGACCGCTGCGGGTGCCCGTCGGCGTCGTCGACCGCCCCTTCGACCAGCGGCGCGACCCGCTCGTCGCCGACCTCTCCGGCACCGGCGGCCACCTCGGCGTGGCCGGCGGCCCGCAGACCGGCAAGAGCACCCTGCTGCGCACCGTCATCACCGCCCTCGCCCTCAGCCACACCCCGCGCGAGGTGCAGTTCCACTGCCTCGACTTCGGCGGCGGCGGCTTCGGCACCCTGGCCGACCTGCCGCACATGGGCACCATCAGCAGCCGCGTCCACACCGAGCGCGTCCAGCGCACCGTGGGCGAGCTGGAGACCCTGCTGACCCGGCGCGAGGAGCAGTTCGCCGAGTCCGGCATCGACGGCATCGCCGACTACCGCAGGCGCCGCGCCGCCGGGGAGTTCGCCGACGACCCCTGGGGCGACGTCTTCCTCGTCGTCGACGGCTGGTCCACGCTGCGCAACGACTTCTTCGACCTCAGCCAGAACATCGCCCAACTCGGCGCCCGTGGCCTCAACTACGGCATCCACCTGCTGATCTCCTCGCCCCGCTGGGCCGACATCCAGCCCGCCCTGCGCGATCAGATCGGCAGCCGCTTCGAGCTGCGGCTCGGCGACACGGTGGATTCCGTCATCAACATGCGCAAGGCCAAGGAGGTCCCCCGCATCCCCGGCCGCGGTCTGACCGAGGACACCTACCACTTCCTCACCGCGCTGCCCCGCACCGACGGCGACGGCAACGCCGCCACCCTCACCGAGGGCACCCAGGAGATGGTCGCCGCCGTCCGCGCCGCCTGGGGCGACCGCCCCGGCGCCCCCGCCGTCCGGATGCTGCCGCCCACCGTCCACGCCGCCGAACTGCCCGAACCCGTCGGCCGCGACGTCCCGCTGGGCCTGGAGGAGAACGAACTCGCCGCCTTCCGCCAGGACTTCGACGCCAACCCGCACCTCGTCGTCATCGGCGACACCGAGAGCGGCAAGACCAACCTGCTGCGCCTGGTCGCCGACTCCATCGTCCGCACCCACACCGCGAGCGAGGCCAAGTTCGCCTTCGTCGACCTGCGGCGCGAACTGTACGACGCGGTGCCCGAGGAGTACCGCCTCGACTACGCGGTCTCCCTCGACGCCGCCCGCGAGATGGTCCGCAACTGCGCCGCCTCGATGCGGCCCCGCATCCCCGGCCCGGACGTCACCCCGGACCGGCTGCGCAAGCGCGACTGGTGGAAGGGCCCGCAGGTCTTCCTCATCGCGGACGACTACGACCTCGTCGGCGGCTCCGGAATCGGCGCGCAGACCCCGTTCGAGCCGCTGATCGACATCCTCACCCAGGGCTCCGAGATCGGCTTCCACCTGATTCTCGCCCGCTCCGCCGGCGGCGTCAGCCGGGCGATGAACGACCCGCTGATGCGCCGCCTGGTCGAGGCCAACACCAACCGGCTGCTGCTCTCCTGCCCGCCCGGCGAAGGCGTCCTCTTCGGCGACATCCGCCCCCGTACGTACCCGCCGGGCCGCGCCCAGTGGATCGCCCGCCGCCGCAACGTCCAGGTACAGACGGCACTGCTGGGGGAGAAGGAGCACTAGAGGTTCCTGGGAGGTGCCGGTCACGCCAGTGGGGTGGCCGGCATCTTCGTTTCCCCGGGCCCGGGCACGGAGATGTGCCCGCGCGCCGCATCCGCCGCCCGCGCGCGCCCGTTCCGGCGCACCATGACCGGACCGTCGGCCCACGAGGAGACCCGGAGCCCCCATGCCCTTACGGATCGCCGTCACCGCCGAGCCGATACCGTCCCATCTCAGCGCGCTCGACTACGTCGTCGGCCCGGCCCGGGAACAGGGCCACCAGGTCACCCTCCACGCCCCCCTGATGTTCCGCGGGGAGGCCCGCCGCCGCGGCATCGGGTACCGGCGGACCGGCACGGACTGGACCTGCGGGCCCGGCGTGCAGGAGACGGTGAGCGAGATCTGGCGGCAGCACGGGAACGGGCCCTTCAACCGCCATGTCTTCGGACGGCTCTGGCCCGACCACGCCGAGGCCAAGACCCGCGCCCTGCTCACCGCCTGGCACCGGGACCGGCCCGACCTGGTGATCGCCGAATGCAGCGACCCCGGCGCCCACCTCGCGGCGCGGATCCTGCGCCTGCCGCTGCTCGCGGCGGACAACGGCCTCGGACCGCTGCTCCAGGACCTCTGGGACACCGACATCGCACCCGCCCTGAACCCGCTGCACAAGCAGTACGGCCAAGGCGCCCCCACCCTGCCCCCGATGCTCACCCCGGCCCCGGTCCGGTGGTTCCATCCGACGCCCCCGCCCGCCGCGCGACCGGTCCGCCGCACCGTCGCGGCACACCGCACCGTCCTCCCCGCCGGGCCGGCCCACGCCCCGTCCGCCCGCCCCCTCGTCTACGCGAGCCTGGGCACCCTCACCACTGCGATGCCGGGGCTGCGCACCACCGTGGAGGCCCTGTACCGGGAGATCATCGCCGCGCTCACCGCGGTCGACTGCGACGCGATCGTCTCCGCGGGCGCCCTCGCCACACGCCTGACCGCCGACGACCCCCGTGTCACCGTCGTCTCCCACGTCCCGCAGCCCGCCCTGCTGCACCGCGCCGACCTCTTCGTGACGCACGGCGGCCGGGCCTCCCTGCTCGACGCGGTGCAGGGCGCAACGCCCGTCCTCGGCATGGGCATCCTCGCCGACCAGCCCGCCAACACCGCCGCGTTCGCCCGGCTCGGACTCGGCCGGTCCCTGCCCCTGACGGCGGCGCGCACCGAGATCGCCGACGCCGTGACCGCCCTCCTCGGCGACCCCCGGTACACCGACGCCATGGCCGCGGCCCGCACCGAACTGGCCGGACTGCCCCCGCTCGACCTCACACAGCTGCCGGAGCCCGGCTGAGCGGCCGGCACACACGAGGCGCACCGGGCGACGGGCCCGGTGCGCCTCCGTCGTCAGGGGTGCGGCCGCTACGGCGCGCGCCAGCCGCGGGCCCGGCCGCGGGGGACGACCACCGCCAGCAACGCCGCGACCGCCGCCACCGCGGCGACCCCGCCCGCCATCGCCCACACCGGCCCGGACGCGACCTGCGGCGGCGGTTGGTCCGCCTGGTAGGCCGCGGCGACCGGGCCCGGGCCGGGTGCGGCGGTGGCCCCGCCCGGCCGCAGCGCGGCCACCGCGCCCTCCGGGTCGACCATGCCGTAGCCGGTCACCGCGTCCGGTACCGCCCCGGCGCCGCGCACCGCGGTGGCCCGCAGCCGTTCCCGTACCGCGTCGGCCGACAGCTGCGGATCGCGGGCGCGGACCAGCGCGGCGGTCCCGGCGACGAACGCCGCCGCCACCGGGTCCCCGCCTCCCGTGAAGTGCCCGCCGCCGGGGCCCACGCTCAGCACCCGGTCGCCGGGGGCCGTCAGATCGACCCGGACCGCCGCCCCGCCGGCCGTCGCCTGCCCGGCGTCGCCGCCGAGCGGGGCGCCCTCCACGGTGACGGCGGCCACGCTGACCACCCGCGGATAGGCCGCCGGGTACGAGACCCCGCGGCCGCGGCTCTCCGTCCCGGCGCCCGCCACCACCACGACATCCTTCTGCTGCGCATACCCGAGCGCCGACTTCAGCGCCCCGCTGGAGCGCTTGGCCCCCACCCCGACCAGCACCACCCGCGCGCCGTGGTCGATGGTCCGGCGGATGCCCGCGGCCACCGCGTCGGGGTCGGCCTCACCGGCGTACCCCTCCGCCTCCACGGCCGCCCCGACCACCCGGGCCTGCGGAGCGACGCCCTCGAAGCCGATGCCCGGGGTGCGCGCGGCGGCGACCACACCGGCGAGGAAGGTGCCGTGCCCGGAGCAGTCCTTGCCGGTGCCCGACGCCCGCCCGGACAGCGCCGGGACGGAGGCGTCGAGCCCGCCGTCGACCACCCCGACCGTCACCCCGCGGCCCTCGCTCAGCGGATGCGCCTTCTCGATGCCGAGCAGCTTCTGCGGCCACGGCGTCGCCCGCGCCGTCCCGGAGCTGTGCTTGACGCACTTCGTCCCGTCGAGCACGGTGGAGATCTGCGGCAGTACGGCGGGGTCGGCGAGCGGGGCGGCCACGGCCGGAAGCGGGACCGCCGCGGCGAGCAGGACGCAGCCCACCGTGGTGGCCCGCAGGGAGAGTTTCCGCCGGCGGTCGGACACGAAGGTGCCTCCTGGAGCAGGTCGGACAGCGGCCGCCCGAAGGGGCCGGCCTGTGCTTGACCGGGATCATACGCAGAACCGGCCGACGGACGAACGGGCAGACGAGGCAGGGCAGTTTGTCCGCCGGGCCGCGGAACGGACCGGCCCCACAACCCCCGCCCCTCCTCACCCCGCAGCCCCCGCCCCGCTCACCCCGCGGGCTTCCGCGCCTCGATCAGGAACCGCGTCGCCCGGGCCTGGAACGGCCCCTCCGCGAGGATCTTCTCGTGCAGCTCGCGCAGCCGGTCGCGGTAGCCGTCCACGGTGAAGCCCGGGACCATCCAGATCACCTTCCGCAGGAAGTACACCACCGCGCCGATGTCCCGGAACTCCGTCCGCAGCGACTCCAGCCGCAGATCGACGACGTCGAGACCGGCCGCCTCCGCGTCCCGCCGGGCGTCGTCCGGGTGGCGGCGGCGCCGCACCTCGTCCGGCTGCGGCCCCAGGAGGAACTCCACCAGCTCGAAGACGCTGGCCGGACCGACCTGCTGGGACAGGTACGTACCGCCCGGCTCCAGCACCCGGGCGACCTCCTGCCACCACACCGTCACCGGGTGGCGGCTGACGACCAGGTCGAAGGCGGCGTCGGCGAACGGCAGCGGCGGCTCGTCCGGGTCGGCGACCACCACCACACCCCGCGGCCGCAGCAGCCGGGTCGCCGCCGCGACGTTCGGCGGCCACGCCTCGGTGGCGGCCACCAGCGGCGGCAACCGGTCCACCCCCGCCAGCACCTCCCCGCCACCGGTCTGCACGTCCAACGCCGCCGACGCGCCCGCCATCCGCGCGCCCATCAGCCGCTGATACCCCCACGACGGGCGTTCCTCCGTCGCCCGCCCCGCCAGCCAGGAGAAGTCCCAGCCCGCCATCGGAGCCCGCTCGGCCTCCGCCACCAGATCCTCGAACGTTCGTGACACGGGGGGATGCTCCCAGCCACCCCCCGCCGAAGCCATTCGGCATCCGCCGTCCGGCGGTACCCGGGTCGTACCCCGGCCATCGGCCGATCGCCGCGCCGTCAACCGATCGGCTGATACGGCATCGAGCGCGTCGGCCGATGCCCGGTACGGGCCCCGCGGGCCAGGCTGACGTCATGTCCATCATCGAAGTGACGGGCCTGCGCAGGGCCTACGGGGGGCGCCCCGTCGTCGACGGCATCAGCTTCACCGTCGACGAGGGCGAGATCTTCGGCATCCTCGGCCCGAACGGCGCCGGCAAGACCACCACCGTCGAATGCGTCGAGGGGCTGCGCGTCCCCGACGCCGGAACCGTACGGGTCGCCGGCCTCGACCCGATCGCCGACCACGACCGGGTGACCGGCCTCCTCGGCGCACAGCTCCAGGAGAGCGAACTCCAGCCGAAGCTCACCGTCGGCGAGGCCCTGGAGCTGTACGCCGCCTTCTACCCGCACCCCGCCGACCGCGGCCACCTCGCCGACCGGCTCGGCCTCACCGAACTCCTCGACCGCCGCTTCGGCAAGCTCAGCGGCGGCCAGAAACAGCGCCTGTTCATCGCGCTCGCCCTCATCGGCAACCCGCGCGTGGTGGTCCTCGACGAGCTGACGACCGGCCTCGACCCGCGGTCGCGGCGCGACACCTGGCAGCTCATCGAGGAGGTCCGCGACAGCGGCGTCACCGTCCTCCTCGTGACCCACTTCATGGAGGAGGCGCAGCGGCTCTGCGACCGGGTCGCCGTCATCGACCGGGGCCGCATCGCCGCCCTCGACACCCCCGCCGGGCTGATCCGCGGCGCCGCCACCGCCACCGTCATCTCCTTCACCCCCTCCCGGCCGCCGGACCCCGCCGACCTCGCCGCCCTGCCCGCCGTCACCGCCACCACCACGGACCGGGACGGCCGCATCACCCTGCACGGCGCCGACGACACCGTCACCGCGCTCCTGTCGCTGCTCGCCCGGCACTCCATCACCGCAGGCCGGCTGCGCGTCACCGACGCCACCCTCGACGACGCCTTCCTCGACCTCACCGCGGGGCACGGCGCCGACGACCTCATCGACCGGGAGAGCTGAGATGCCGACCGTGACCACGGCGCACACCGCCGTCCTCCGCACCGAGGCGAAGCTCTTCCGCCGCGAACCCGGGGCGCTCTTCTGGCTCCTGGTCTTCCCGAGCGCGCTGCTGACGATCCTCGGCCTCATCCCGGCCTTCCGCGAACCGGGCGCGGCCCCCGGCGGACTGCGCGTCATCGACCTGTACGTCCCCGTCGCCGTACTGCTCGCGCTGGCTGTCGCCGGGGTGCAGACCATGCCGGTCCAGCTCACCGGCTACCGCGAACGCGGCATCCTGCGCCGCCTGTCCACCACCCCGGCCCGCCCCGCGTCCCTGCTCATGGCGTCGCTGCTGCTGCACGCCGCCGCCGTCCTCGGCTCCGTCCTGCTCGCCCTCGCCGTCGGCCGCCTCGCCTTCGGCGTGGCGCTCCCCGCCCAACCCGCCGGATACGTCCTGGCGTTGCTCGTCACCACGCTCGCCGCGTTCGCACTGGGCTGTGCGCTGTCGGCCGTCTCCCGGACGGTGAAGGCCGCACAGACCCTCGGGACCGTCGTCTTCTTCCCGATGATGTTCACCGCGGGCGTGTGGCTCCCCGTCCAGTCGATGCCGGAGACGCTGCGCCACCTCGTCGAGTGGTCGCCGCTCGGCGCCGCCTCGCAGGCGCTCGGCCAGGCCGCCGCCGGGGACTGGCCGAGCTGGTCGCACCTGGGCGTGACCGGCCTGTGGGCGGTACTGCTGCTGACCGTCGCGGTCCGCCGCTTCCGTTGGGAATGACGGACGGGCACGCCGTGCGTCACACCGTCCCCGGGCCGCAGGGGAGCCCGGGGACGGTGCGCGGCATCCTGAACGCCATGACGACCGTGAGCCGGATGCCCGGCACCGACGAGCGCTGGGAGCAGTTCCACCGCTGGGGCCCGTACTTCCTGTTGGCGGTCAGCTGCGCCCTCGCGGTGGTGTCGGCGCCGTTCCTTCCCGCACCGGGCCACGGCCACCGAGCCGTCGGGCTCGGCGCCGCCGCCCTCGTCCTCCAGCTGTGGTGGCACCGCAGGCGCCGCACCGCCGCCGCGGGGACGCCGCCCGCCCTCGTGTACTACGCCGCCCGCACCGCACTCGCCTTCGCCCTGACCTGGGTGAACCCCTTCTACTCGGTCTTCGCCCTGATGGGGTACTTCGACATCGGGGCGCTGCTGCCGCCCCGGCTGATGAAGGCCGGGCTGATCCTCACCGCCGTGACGATGGCGGGGGCGCAGTCCGGCGGGCTGCCCCCGGGGCCGGACGCGGTGAACTGGATCCTCTTCGGCGGACTGTTCCTGCTCCACTGCGCACTCGGCCTGCTCTTCAGCCACCTCGCGCAGCGGGACGCCGAGCGGGCGGCGGCGAAGGCGGCCGCCATCGCCGAGTTGGAGCGGACCAACGCCCGCCTGGAACAGGCGCTCCAGGAGAACGCCGGGCTCCACGCCCAACTCCTCGTCCAGGCCCGCGAGGCCGGCATCGCCGACGAACGGCGCCGCCTGGCCGCCGAGATCCACGACACCATCGCCCAGGGCCTGACCGGCATCATCACCCAGCTCCAGGCCGCCACCGACACCCACGACCCGCACCGCGCCCGCTCCCACGTGGAGCGCGCCGCCGCCCTCGCCCGCCGCTCTCTGGGCGAGGCGCGCCGCTCCGTCCAGGACCTCGGCCCCGGCGACCTGGAGCACGACGCGCTCCCCGAGGCGCTGGAGAAGCTGGTACGGAACTGGTCGGCGCAGGCGGGCGCCCGCGCCGGACTGACCGTCACCGGCACCGTCGAACCGCTCCACGACGAACTGGAGGCCACCTTGCTCCGCATCGCCCAGGAGGCGCTCGCCAACGTCGACCGGCACGCCGCCGCCACCCGCGTCGGCGTCACCCTCTCCTACATGGGCGACGAGGTGAGCCTGGACATCCGCGACGACGGCCGCGGCTTCGACCCGCTGGCGCTGCCCCCGCGGTCGGCCACCGGCGGCTTCGGCCTCGGCGGTATGCGGGCCCGTGCCGAACGCGTCGCCGGAACCGTCGACATCGAGTCGGAGCCCGGCGCCGGAACGGCCGTCTCCGCTCGCGTACCGTTGGTGCGCCATGGCTGACGACCCGACGATCACCCTTCTCCTCGTCGACGACCACCCCGTCGTCCGCGACGGACTGCGCGGCATGTTCAGCGCGTCCCCCGGCTTCACCGTCCTCGGCGAGGCGTCCGGCGGCATCGAGGCGGTGGCGCTCGCCGCCCGCCTCGACCCCGACGTCATCCTGATGGACCTGCGCATGCCGGGCGGCAGCGGCGTCGAGGCCATCGCGGAACTCACCCGCCGCGGCGCCCGCGCCAAGGTCCTCGTCCTCACCACCTACGACACCGACTCCGACACCCTCCCGGCGATCGAGGCGGGCGCCACCGGCTACCTCCTCAAGGACGCCCCGCGCGACGAGCTGTTCACCGCCGTCCGCGCCGCGGCCGCCGGCCGCACGGTCCTCTCGCCCGCCGTCGCCTCCCGCCTGGTCACCGCCGTCCGCTCCCCGGCCCCCGCCGACGCCACCCTCTCCGCCCGCGAGCGCGAGGTCCTCGCCCTCGTCGCCAAGGGCACCTCCAACCGCGAGATCGCCCGCGTCCTCTTCATCAGCGAGGCCACCGTCAAAACCCATCTCACCCACATCTACGCCAAGTTGGACGCGAAGGACCGCGCCGCGGCGGTGGCGAACGCCTACGACCGGGGGATTCTCGGGTAGCGCGCCGGGGCACGACGAAGGACCGCACCCGGCGGGGAAAACGGCGAGCAGCCGCAAAAGAAAAGGCAAGGACGGATATCCGCTCCTTGCCACTCTCAACATATAGCGCACAGGGGGCCTTGCCGCAAGGCCCCCAAGGTGCCGCAGAATATCCGCCGCACGTCCGGGACCAGCGGAAACGGCGGCCCGCCGGGTGGCGAGGGGCCGCCGCGTGCCGGGCCGTGAGCCCGCAGAGCACTTCCCGTGAACGGGGTATTCGATGAATGACGCGGTGAATGACGCGATGCACGACGGAACGCATGACGGAACGCATGAGGGAACGCACGACGTGATCGTGGTCGGCGGTGGGCCGACCGGTCTGATGCTGGCCGCGGAATTGCGGCTGCACGGCGTGGACGTCGTCGTACTGGAGAAACTGGCCGCGCCGTCCGGGCAGTCCCGCGGGCGCGGTCTGCATGCCCGCAGCGTGGAGATGCTGGACCAGCGCGGACTGCTGGAGCGGTTCCTCGCGGCGGGGGAGAAGTTCCGGGCCGGCGGCCTGTTCGGCGGCATCATCAAGGCGTGGCCGGACGGGCTGGACACCGCCCATCCCTACGGCGTCGCCATCGGTCAGCCGGAGACCGAGCGGTTGCTGGAGGAGCGGGCCCGTGAACTGGGCACGGAGATCCGCCGCGGCTGCGAGGTCGTCGCGCTGCACCAGGACGCGGACGGGGTGGGCGTCGAGGCGGCGGACGGGACGCGGCTGCGGGCGCGGTACCTCGTCGGGTGCGACGGCGGCCGCAGCGCCGTCCGCAAGCTGGCCGGCATCGGGTTCCCCGGCGAACCCGCCACCACCGAGACGCTGCTCGGCGACATGGAGGCGACCGCGGACCCGGCGGTGATCGTCGCCGCTGTGGCGGAGGTCCGCCGCACCCAACTGCGGTTCGGCGTCATGCCCGACGTGGACGGAAAGACGGGCGTCTACCGCTTCATCGTCCCCGCCGAGGGCGTGTCCGAGGACCGTACGGCGCCGACCCTGGACGAGTTCAGGGACCAGCTGCGGGCCTGGGCGGGCACCGACTTCGGGGTGCACTCGCCGCGGTGGCTCTCCCGCTTCGGCGACGCCACCCGGCAGGCCGAGCGCTACCGGACGGGCCGGGTGCTGCTCGCCGGCGACGCCGCGCACATCCATCCGCCGACCGGCGGCCAGGGCCTCAACCTCGGCATCCAGGACGCGTTCAACCTCGGCTGGAAGCTCGCCGCCGAGGTCTCCGGACGGGCGCCCGAGGGGCTGCTCGACACCTACCACGCCGAACGCCACCCGGTGGGCGCCCAGGTGCTGGCCCACACCCGCGCCCAGATGACCCTGCTGGGCACCGACCCGGGCCCGGCGGCGCTGCGTGAACTCTTCTCCCGGCTGATGGACATCGACGAGGTGAACCGGCACATCACCGGCCTCATCACCGCCGTCGACATCCGCTACGACCTCGGCGACGGCCACCCCCTGCTCGGCCGCCGCATGCGCGACGTCCCGCTGCGGCAGGGCCGCCTCTACGCGAGGATGCACACCGGCCGCGGCCTGCTGCTGGACCGCACCGGCCGGCTCACGGTGACGGGCTGGACCGACCGCGTCGACCGGGTCCCCGACAACGCCGTCGCCCCGGAGACCCCCGCCGTACTGCTGCGACCGGACGGCCATGTGGTGTGGGTCGGCGACGATCAGGGGGAGTTGGAGGCGCGGTTGGGGGAGTGGTTCGGGGCGGCCGGGGAGTGAGGGACCGGTTGTCCACACCTCGTCAGAAGGCCCCCGTCACCCTCTAGGATTGTTCTTCCGATGAGCGCAACGGGGGCTTGATGACCACGCAGCCGTCTTCCGCGGGTAACCCGCCCGATGAGCGCGAACTGATGCTGGACGCGGTGTTGGGCCCGGCCAGTGAGGCGTACTACGCCGAGCGGGTCCGCTCCGGCAGCGGTGCGAGAGCCAGGGCGCAGGCGGCCCAGTCCACGGTCACGTTGTTCGCGGGCGGCATCGTGGCGGCGCTGACCTTCACCCAGCTCACCGACCGGCCGCTGAGCACCCAGTTGACCGGTGTCGCAGCGGTGGCCCTGTGGCTGTTCGCCGCTGTCCTCTATGTGCGCGCAGTGGCGCAGCCGACCGGCCCGCTGGCCGCGCCGGGCCGTGCGCGGACCCGCCTGGACCTGCTCGAAGCGGTGCTGAAGAAGGCCGACGAGGAGGCCGCCCAGGTCGACAGGCGGCAGAAGTACGCGAATGGGGTGGCCATGGGCGCGTTGGCCGTCAGCGTGCTCACGGTCGGGCTCGCGGCGGTCGCGGGCCCGAAGGAGGAGAAGGCCCCCGGCGCGGTCGCCGTCTCGCCCGCGTACGTCAAGAGTGTCCGCACGGTGTGCGCCGTGCGGGGCGAGCGGATCACCGGCCGGATCGACAAGGCATCGCTCACCACGTCCTTCGTGAACGTCACGGTCGCCGCCGGGGAATGCGGTGCCGGGAAGGGCAAGGAGACCGAGCTGGTGATCCCCAAGTCAGCTGTCCGAGCAATAGCGTGGGAAGGGGAATGACCACCGACATGGGCGCGGTCTTCCATCTCTTGTGTTTCACGCCACTCGTCCACCCCGAATCCGCGCTCGATACGGTGCGCTCGCTGCACGCCCGGGGCGATCACCTCGACGGCATCCTCGTCCTGGGCTCCGGCGCCGACGAGCCGCGGCCCGTCTCCCGGGCCGACACCGAGGACGTCCTCGATACGGTGATGCTGGAGTGCCTGGAGGCCGACGCGGACCGGCTGCCGCCGGTGACGGCCGTGCCGGGACGGCACGACGTCGGCCGGCTCGGCCGCGGCAGCGCCATGCTCGCCAGGGCGCTCACCCGCTACTGGGGCGATTACGAGCCGGGGCTGTGGCGGGGCGACGAGCCGGACATCGTGGAGGCCATAGTCGAGATGTCCTTCGCCGCATTCCTCGAATGGTCCGGGAAGTTCGAGAACTCTCCCCTGTGGCGACCGGGCGTCCTGCCGGGCGAGGGATCGATGACCCTCGGCACGGGCACGGGCACCCTCGGCATCGTCGCCGCCAACACCGTCTTCCGGATGGCGGTGCCGGACGCCACCGCAGACCTGGCCACCTGCACCCTGGGACAGCTGGACGGCGCGGTCGGCGGCGCGTACCTCCGGTGGGCCGAGGCACACGACCTCACCCTCCTGATCGCGGGCCACTCCGCCGCCGTCCCGGAGGCGCTCGCCCCGATGCTCCCGAGGACGGTGCTGCTCGCCCCCGAGGGGGAGTCCGCCCGGTCCGGTTCGGCCGCGCGGTGGCTGGTCGCCCCGCGTGGTACGACACGCCAGCACCGGCTGCTGCGCGTGGAGTTCACCGGCGGCGGGGCGCCGAAGGTCCGTGACCTCGCGGCGCCACCCGCGGAGCAGCCGGTTGCGCTGCCGAGCCTCCGGCGCGGCGGGAACCGTGTCGCGACGCCCGGCCCGGCCGCGCCGGAGAGCTACGACGAGCAGGCCGCGGTGGCGGAGCTCTACCGGCAGATCGGCACCGGCCGGACGGTCCTGGTGGCGGTCTCGGGCGTGCGCGGCGGCGCCGGTCCGATCGACACCGATGAGCTCACCCGGCGGCTGACACAGGACGTGTACGGCCAGCTGCTCGATCCGGCGCCGACCACCGCCGAGATCTGGAACACCGCTCTGAGCGAACTGGGCCCCTCGGCGGTGGGCCGGCACGTCGACCAACTGCGCTGTGCGGAGCAGGAGTCCGCGACCTCCGTCCTCCGCGTCCTGCAGGCCCCGTGGCGGCGGATCTACGACTTCACGGCGTCCGACACCTTCTCGTCGCTCCTCGAACGCGACCCGGGGACCGCGGAGACCAGCACCTTCGTCAACGCCCTGGTCCAGAAGCCCGCGGTCGGCAACGCCACGGTCGAGGCGGTGGCCATGCACGGCACCCCCACCGCTCCCGACGCCCTCGACTTCTCCGCCCCGGCGGACGACGGCTTCTCACCGCGTGCACTGTGGTTCCGCAAGCTGAAGGCGGAACTGCTGACCCACCCCACGGTCTTCATGGCTGCCTCGCCCAGCAGCCGGTCGCTGTGGAACGCGATCGCCCTGACCCAGCCGCAGGACGGGACGGGGCACTCTCCCCGATTCCTCGTCTCGGGGCCGGGGACCGCCGCGGACCGCGCCCGGATCCGGCAGGCCGGCCTGACACACATACAGCTGCCGCCGCACGAGTTCGCGGTGGAGAAGCTGCGGCCGGGGCTGGAGATCCTCCAGCAGGGCAAACGGCGACTGGCCGAGATCCGGAACGGCGCCCGGCGGCGCTCCGGGATCAAGACCGTCTCGTCCCTCGTCGACAACGCGCCGAAGGGCAGCGTGGAGTTCCTCAAGGGGCAGGACCCGACGTGGGGCGATGTCAAGGACGGCATCGCCGTGAAGCTCTCCATCACCGACCGCATCCGTGCCGCTGCGCAGCCCGCGGCGGACGGGAAGTACCGGATCGTCCTGGTGGAGGGCCGGGCCGGCTCCGGTAAGACCACGGCCCTGATGCAGTACGCCCATGAGCTCCTCCAGGCGGGGCGGAGCGTGGCGTGGATCGACCGCGAGGCGACCGATCCGCTGCCGAACCTGAAGGCCCAGGCCCTCCGGATGTCGGCGGACGCGATCTTCGTGGACGACGTCGACATCTTCGGCAGTCTGAGTGCCTCCCTGCTCCGGGAGCTCGGCAACGGCGGCCGGACGCTGATCGTCGCGGCGATCAGGACGACCCGCTCCGACGAACTGGACGTCACCTTCCGCTCCCAGCGGGTGTCGGCGGACGAGCCGTTGAACGACGAGGATCTGGGGCGCATCGTCGATGTGCTGCACCGGCACGGTCTGCCGGGCGTCCTCAAGCGGCAGAAGTTCCGTCCCGAGAAGATCGACAAGCTGCGGGAGCTCTGCGACCGCAATCTGCTCGCGGCCATGATCCAGGTGGTCACGGGCAAGCGCTTCGAGGACAAGGTCGCCAGCGAGTACCACCAGCTGGACGCCGAACAGGTCGCGGTCTATGCGACGGTGTGCGTCTTCGAATCCACCATCGTCTTCAAGAAGCGCGGCATCGAGCTGGACGACCTGCTCCAGATCGTCTCCGGGCGCGGTGCCCCGAAACCGTCGATGAGCCGGGCGATCAACCGGCTCATCGACCGGCGCATTCTCACCCTGGGCCCGGACGGGACCGTGCGGTGCCGGCAGCGCACCATCGCGGACACCGTGGTCGAGACGGTCCTCAAGAAGAATCCGGGCGGGCTGGCCGGCGTCATCGAGTACCTGCTGCGGTTCTACGCACAGTACGCGGCCGACATCCGAGACAACGACAACCCCTACCGCCGGATCCTGATCCGGCTGCTCAGCCACTCCCTGATGGTGTCGCTCCGGCTGCGGCCCCCGCAGGTGCGGGACATCTACAGCACCGTTCACGAGCTGCTGCGGGACAACTTCCACTACTGGTTGCAGCGCGGCGAGTACGAGCTGGAGCGCGGCGATCTCGGCATCGCCGAGAACCATCTGGAGACCGCCCACGGCTGCGAAGGCGGTGCGAGCGATCATTTCGTCCTCACCGCGTGGAGCGCGATCCGGCTGCGCCGGTCGACGGAGAGCCCCGCCGACGGCTTTCTGCGCGACCGTGCGCAGGAGGCCATCGACGTGCTGGAAGGTGTCACGAAGCGCCATGGAGGCGCCTCGCCGCACTCCTTCTCGGTGGTCGCCCGCCGGGGAACCGAGTGGGTGGAGGCGTGCGAGCAGTCGTTCTCCGCCAGCCGGGTCGAGGACTTCCTCCGCAAGATCCTCGAAGTCGTCGACGTCGGCCGGCGGGTCTGCAAGGACAACCACGAGTTCATGCGGATCGCCGACGAGTTCGGCCCCAAGGTGAACCGGCTTCTCCAGCGCAATCAGGGCATCCCGCTGTAGCGCGCGACAGCGCCCCGGATGCCGTCGGCCGCCCCGCCTCACTCCGGAAGGCGGGGCGGCCGCGGCGTGCCGGGAACGCCGGACGGCACCGACGGGCGCCGCACGGTCCGCTCAGACGGGGCGCTTCCGCCACACGAGCGTGTAGCGCCAGAACAACCGGACACCAGGTCCCTTCCCTCACGGCACCTCGTGCGAGGGGGTTCCGGCCAACGGTGATGCGCCGGACGGGCTGTGCGGCGTCCTCGCCGAGGACGGTACGGAGGCCGCCGACTCGGGGTGACCCCCTGAAGGAATATTGCATAACCCTGCCCTCAACCGTATAGTCATGCCATCAAGGAGGAGGGTCCCATGGCGGTACGTGCAGCAGTGGCCGGTGCGAGTGGGTATGCGGGGGGTGAGGTCCTGCGCATGCTGCTGGGGCACCCGGAGGTCGAGATCGGTGCGGTGACCGGGCACTCCAGCGCCGGGCAGCGCCTGGGCTCCCTCCAGCCGCATCTGCTCCCGCTGGCCGACCGTGAGGTGCGGCCGACCTCCGCCGAGGCGCTGGCCGGGCACGACGTCGTCTTCCTCGCGCTGCCGCACGGGCAGTCCGCGGCGGTCGCCGAGGAGCTGGGCCCGGAGGCGCTGGTCATCGACTGCGGTGCCGACTTCCGGCTCCGGGACGCCGCCGACTGGGAGGCGTTCTACGGATCGCCGCACGCCGGTGTCTGGCCGTACGGGCTGCCCGAGCTGCCCGGCGCGCGGGCGGCGCTCCAGGGCACCAAGCGGATCGCGGTGCCGGGCTGCTACCCGACCGCCGTCTCGCTGGCGCTCTTCCCCGCCTACACCGCGCGGCTCGCCGAGCCCGAGGCGGTGATCGTCGCCGCGTCCGGCACCTCCGGCGCAGGCAAGGCCGCCAAGCCGCATCTGCTGGGCTCCGAGGTGATGGGCTCGATGAGCCCGTACGGCGTCGGCGGCGGGCACCGGCACACGCCGGAGATGATCCAGAACCTCAGCGCGGTGGCGGGCGAGCGGGTCGGCGTCTCGTTCACGCCGACGCTCGCGCCGATGCCCCGCGGCATCCTCGCCACCTGCACCGTCAAGGCGCTCCCGGGCGTGGACGCGGCGGCGGTCCGCGCCGCGTACGAGAAGGCGTTCGCGGACGAGCCGTTCGTGACGCTGCTGCCCGAGGGGCAGTGGCCGGCGACCGCCGCGGTATGCGGCGCCAACACCGCGCAGATCCAGGTGGCCCTGGACCCGGCCGCCGGGCGGATCATCGCGATCTGCGCGATCGACAACCTCGCCAAGGGCACCGCCGGCGGCGCGGTGCAGAGCATGAACCTCGCCCTCGGCCTCCCGGAGACCACCGGGCTGCCGCTTGTCGGAGTGGCCCCGTGAGCCCCGGGGCCCGCGCGGGCGGGCGGTACGGGGCGGGCGCCGGGTCCACGACGGACGCGGCCGGAGAAATGATCGAGGAGAAGCAGTGAGCGTCACGGCAGCACAGGGATTCACGGCGTCGGGCATCGCCGCCGGAATCAAGGAGAACGGCAACCCGGACCTCGCCCTCGTGGTGAACCACGGGCCGCGCCTGGCCGCCGCGGGTGTCTTCACCTCCAACCGCGTCAAGGCCGCGCCGGTCCTCTGGTCCGAGCAGGTCCTCAAGGGCGGCGAGGTCTCCGCCGTCGTCCTCAACTCCGGCGGCGCCAACGCCTGCACCGGCCCGCAGGGCTTCCAGGACACCCACGCCACCGCTGAGAAGGTCGCCGCCTCGCTGAACACCGCGGGGCACGACGGCACCGGCGGTCACGCCCCCGGCGCCGTCGCCGTCTGCTCCACCGGTCTGATCGGCGAACTGCTGCCGATGGACAAGCTGCTCACGGGCGTCGACAAGGCCGTCGCCCAGCTCACCCCGCACGGCGGTGAGAAGGCCGCCATCGCCATCAAGACCACCGACAGCGTCCACAAGACCGCCGTCGCCACCGGCGACGGCTGGACCGTCGGCGGGATGGCCAAGGGCGCCGGGATGCTCGCGCCGGGCCTGGCCACCATGCTCGTCGTCCTCACCACCGACGCCGACGTCCCCGCCGAGGGGCTGGACGCCGCGCTGCGCGCCGCGACCCGCACCACCTTCGACCGGGTCGACTCCGACGGCTGCATGTCCACCAACGACACCGTGCTGCTGCTGGCCTCCGGCGCCTCCGGCGTCACCCCCGAGTGCGCCGCGTTCGCCGAGGCCGTCCGCACCGTCTGCGACGACCTGGCCCGGCAGCTGATCGGTGACGCCGAGGGCGCCAGCAAGGACATCCGCATCGAGGTGATCAACGCCGCGAGCGAGGACGACGCCGTCGAGGTCGGCCGCTCCATCGCCCGGAACAACCTCCTCAAGTGCGCCATCCACGGCGAGGACCCCAACTGGGGCCGGGTCCTCTCCGCCATCGGCACCACCTCCGCCGCCTTCGAGCCCGACCGGCTGAACGTCGCCATCAACGACGTCTGGGTGTGCAGGAACGGCTCCGTCGGCGAGGACCGCTCCCTCGTCGACATGCGCTACCGCGAGGTGCGCATCACCGCCGACCTCGCCGCCGGCGGCGACTCCGCGGTCATCTGGGCCAACGACCTCACCGCCGACTACGTCCACGAGAACAGCGCGTACTCGTCGTGACCCACCGCCCGCCCGCCGCCCGCGCATCCGCCCCGAGCCCAGCCAGCGAGGCCGTCGCATGAGTACCCGTAAACACACCGCGTTGCCCAAGGCCCGCACCCTCATCGAGGCGCTGCCCTGGCTGACCCGCCACCACGGCAAGACCGTCGTCATCAAGTTCGGCGGCAACGCCATGGTCGACGAGGACCTGAAGAACGCCTTCGCCCAGGACGTCGTCTTCCTCCGCCACGCCGGACTCCGTCCGGTCGTGGTGCACGGCGGCGGCCCGCAGATCAGCGCCCAACTCGACCGCCTCGGACTGGAGTCGGAGTTCAAGGCGGGCCTGCGGGTCACCACGCCCGAGGCGATGGACGTCGTCCGGATGGTGCTCGCCGGGCAGGTGCAGCGTGAGCTGGTCGGCCTCCTCAACCGGCACGGCCCGCTCGCCGTCGGCATGACCGGCGAGGACGCCCAGCTGATGACCGCCACCCGGCACTACGCGTCGATCGACGGCGAGCGGGTGGACATCGGCCGGGTCGGCGAGGTCACCGCCATCGACACCGGCGCCGTGCGGGCGCTGCTGGACGACGGCCGCATCCCCGTCATCTCCTCCGTCGCGGCCAGCGGCGACGACGGCGACCACGGCGTCTTCAACGTCAACGCCGACACCGCCGCCGCCGCCCTCGCCGCCGCCCTCGGCGCCGAGACCCTGATGGTCCTCACCGACGTCGAGGGGCTGTACGAGGACTGGCCGAACAGCGACGAGGTCATCTCCCGGCTCACCGCCACCGAACTGGAGGCGCTGCTGCCGGATCTGGCCAGTGGCATGGTCCCCAAGATGCGGGGCTGTCTGCACGCGGTCCGCAACGGCGTGCACACCGCCCGCGTCATCGACGGGCGGGTCCAGCACTCCATCCTGCTGGAGATCTTCACCGACGAAGGCATCGGCACGATGGTCGTGCCGGACGACGACACCGGGAACGGTACGGACGAGGGGACGGCATGACCGACGCGACCGGCAACACCGACTTCCAACGGCGCTGGCAGGGCGCCATGATGGACAACTTCGGCACCCCGCGCCTGGGGCTCGTCCGGGGTGAGGGCACCACTGTCCGGGACGCCGACGGCGCCGCCTACCTCGACTTCCTCGGCGGCATCGCGGTCAACGCCCTCGGCCACGCCCACCCCGCGGTGGTCCGCGCCGTCACCGACCAGATCAGCACGCTCGGCCATGTCTCCAACTTCTACGTCTCCGGGCCGACCGTCACCCTCGCCGAGCGGCTGCTGGCCCTCGCCGGGCGCCCCGGGCGCGTCTACTTCTCCAACTCCGGCGCCGAGGCCAACGAGGCGGCCTTCAAGATCGGCCGCCGCACCGGCCGTACCCACATGGTCTCCACCGCCGGCGGCTTCCACGGCCGGACGATGGGCGCCCTGGCGCTGACCGGCCAGCCCGCCAAGCAGCAGCCGTTCACCCCGCTGCCCGGCGACGTCGACCACGTCCCGTACGGCGACGTCGAGGCGCTGCGCGCGGCGGTCACCACCGACACCGCGTTCGTGATCCTGGAGCCCATTCAGGGCGAGAACGGCGTCGTCGTCCCGCCGCCCGGCTACCTCCGGGCCGCCCGCGAGATCACCGCCGCCACCGGCACCCTCCTCGTCCTCGACGAGATCCAGACCGGCATCGGCCGCACCGGCCACTGGTTCGCCGCCCAGGAGGAGGGCGTCGAGGCGGATGTCGTCACGCTCGCCAAGGGGCTGGGCGGCGGTCTGCCGATCGGTGCGACGCTGGCGTTCGGCCCGGCCGCCGACCTGCTGACGCCCGGCTCGCACGGCTCGACGTTCAGCGGCAACCCGGTCGTCTGCGCGGCGGCGCTCGCCGTCCTGGACACCATCGAGCGCGACGGTCTGCTCGACCACGTCAAGCGGACCGGGGAGCGGCTGCGCTCCGGGATCGAGGCGCTGGCGCACCCCGCGGTCGCCTCGGTCCGCGGTGCGGGCCTCCTCCTGGGTATCGTCTTGACGGAGCCCCTCGCGCCTCAGGCGCAGCAGGCGGCTCAGGACGCGGGCCTGCTGGTGAACGCGGTCGCGCCGGACGTCATCCGGCTCGCCCCGCCGCTGATCGTCTCCGACGACGACGTGGACACGTTCCTCCGCAAGCTGCCCGGCGTCCTCGACACGGCCCGCGAAGCGGCCGACGGGGAACAACGATCCGGAGACTGACGAAGCGATGCATGAGGCGCAGGACAACGAAACACTCGGTGGAGGCCAGGCCGTACCGCAGACCCGTACCGCCCGCCACCGCCGGATCGTGGACATCCTCAACCGGCAGGCGGTCCGCTCGCAGAGCCAGCTCGCGAAGCTGCTCGCCGACGACGGTCTCTCCGTCACCCAGGCGACGCTCTCCCGGGACCTGGACGAGCTGGGCGCGGTGAAGATCCGCAACACCGGCGGGGAGCTGATCTACGCGGTGCCCAGCGAGGGCGGCGACCGCACCCCGCGGGCGCCGCTGGGGGAGTCGGCCAAGGAGGAGCGGATGCGCCGCCTCTCCGGGGAGCTGCTGATCTCGGCCGAGGCGTCCGCCAACCTCGTCGTGCTGCGCACCCCGCCGGGCGCCGCACAGTTCCTCGCCTCCGCGATCGACCAGGCCGAACTGCACGACATCCTCGGCACCATCGCCGGCGACGACACGCTGATGCTGATCAGCCGCGACCCGGCGGGCGGTCAGGCGCTCGCCGACCATCTGCTGCGGCTGGCGCAGAAGGCGCACTGAACCACCCCACGACGCGGGCCCGGCACCGACCTCACCGGTCGGTGCCGGGCCCGCGTCGTCGTCCGGACGAAGGGCCCGGGCGCGCCCCCGCAAACGGCGGCGCGCCCGGGCTCCCGTCACCACCGGCCGGTCAGCCGGTGTGCTCCTGGCAGCCGACGCAGCAGCGGGCGTACGGCAGGATCTCCAGCCGCTCGGCGGGCACCGGCTCGGCGCACCGCGCGCAGGTCCCGTAGGTGCCCGCGTCCAGCCGTGCTTCGGCCTGCTCGATCTCGGCGAGCACCTGGCGGATCGCGGCGGTCTGCGCCGTCAGCAGCGCGTCGGTGCCGGGCGGTGCCTCGCCCTCGATGGCCGAGAGCTGCGCCAGCCGGGCGTCACGCTCGTGCACCAGGCGCCGGCGGGCGTCGTCGGCGCCGATCCGTTCGGCGGGGGTTTCGGCGCGGGCCGCATCAGGCGACATCGTGGACGGTTCCTTTCGCTGCGCCACGGGGGCTGCGGCGGGCGTGCCCCGGCCCGGGTCCGAGACCGGGCCGGGACGCGGCCACCGCAGCCCCCGGTACGCCGCCGGCGACGGTGCCGGGGCGGGCGGGTGACGGGACGGCGGGCGGCGGTCACCGCCCGGCCGGAAGCGGCCCGGACCGCGTCCCGTGGCGGCACCCCGCCCGGCAACGCGAACCGTCGCTCCCGTCTCCCAGCCTCGCCGCAGCCGCCCGTCCCGTACATGGGTGGCACCACCCATCTCCGGCTGCGCCAGGGATGTATGCCCTGGTCAGGGATGGGCCGCGCGCCTGATCGACGTCGCCGCCGGGTACCGGCAGGCTGGGCCCGGTGCCCGACCCGGGCGCCCCCGAGGTCCCGGCGGATGGGAGAGTGAGCCGATCAAGGAGGTGTGGCGCGCGGTGTCGCTGTTCTGGCGGATCTTCGGGCTCAATGCGGTGGTGCTGGGAGCGGCCACCGCGTTGCTGCTGTGGGCGCCGGTGACCGTTTCGGTACCGGTGGGGCTGACCGAGGCGGTGGTGCTCGTCGGCGGTCTCGTCGTCATGCTGGTCGCCAACGCGGCGCTGCTCCGCATCGGCCTCGCCCCGGTCGACCGGCTCACCCAGCGGATGGTCACCGTCGATCTGCTCCGCCCCGGCCACCGGCTGCCCGTCGACGGCCGCGGCTCCGTCGCCGTTCTGCTGCGTACCTTCAACGAGATGCTCGACCGGCTGGAGTCCGAACGCGCCGCGAGCACCGCCCGCGTCCTCTCCGCCCAGGAGTCCGAGCGGCGCCGTATCGCCCGGGAGCTCCACGACGAGGTCGGCCAGAGCATGACCGCGGTGCTGCTGGAGCTGAAACGCGCCGCCGACCGCGCCCCGGACGAGCTGCGCGGCGATCTCCGGCATGCCCAGGAGACCACCCGGCAGAGCCTGGACGAGGTCCGCCGCATCGCCCGCCGGCTGCGCCCCGGGGTCCTCGACGACCTCGGCCTGACCAGCGCCCTCGCCGCCCTCGCCACCGACTACGCCACCCACACCGGCCTCTCGGTGCGCTGCCGCTGCGACAGCGGCCTGCCGGACCTGGGCGCCGCCGCGGAGCTGGTGGTCTACCGCGTGGCCCAGGAGGCGCTGACCAACACCGCCCGGCACGCCGACGCCCGCACCGTCGAGCTGACCCTGCGCCGTACGCCCGGGGCGGTGGTGCTGGAGGTCCGCGACGACGGCCGCGGCATGGGCCGGGCCCGCGAGGGCGCCGGGATCCGCGGGATGCGCGAACGCGCCCTGTTCATCGAGGCGGACCTGGACATCGGGCCCGCGCCCGCCGGGGGCCTCGGCGTCCGGCTGACCGTCCCGCTGCCCGGGCCGGAGAAGGGAGCCGCATGATCGACCGCAGCGCACCCGCCCCCGTCCGCATCCTCCTCGCCGACGACCACGCCCTCGTCCGGCGCGGCGTGCGGCTGATCCTGGACGGCGAACCGGACCTGGAGGTCGTCGCCGAGGCGGGCGACGGCGCCGAGGCCCTCGCGCTCGCCCGCGAGCACCGCCCCGATCTGGTCGTGCTGGACGTCGCCATGCCCCGGATGACCGGCCTCCAGGCAGCCCGTGAACTCTCCGCCGCCCTGCCCGGCCTGCGGATCCTCATGCTGACGATGTACGACAACGAGCAGTACTTCTTCGAGGCGCTCAAGGCGGGCGCCTCGGGCTACGTCCTCAAATCCGTCGCCGACCGCGACCTCGTCGAGGCCTGCCGCGCCGCGATGCGCGGCGAACCCTTCCTCTACCCGGGCGCGGTCACCGCGCTGATCCGCCATTACCTCGACCGCGTCCGGCAGGGCGACGGCGTACCGGAGAAGATCCTCACCGCCCGCGAGGAGGAGATCCTCAAGCTCGTCGCGGAGGGCCACTCCTCCAAGGAGATCGCCGCCACCCTCGTCATCAGCGTCAAGACGGTCGAACGCCACCGCGCCAACATGCTGCACAAACTCGGCATGCGCGACCGCCTGGAGCTGACCCGGTACGCGATCCGGGTCGGCCTGATCGAGCCGTAGCGGTACCGGCGGGGGAGGGAGCGGATGACGGGGACCGGAGAGGGGAGGGACGGGATGGCGCGGCGGAGCGGACGGCGGTCGGCGGGCCCGGCCGCCCGTGATCGGTACGGCCTGCGCGGTCCTGTCCTCCGTACGCTGCTGCTGCTCACCGCCCTGCTCCTCGGTGCGCTGCCCCCGCCGGCGGGGGAGCGGGGGGCGGTGCCGTCCCTCCCCGCGGCGGGCACGGCCCGCCCGGCGGCCGCCGCGTACGCACCGGGGGACGCCCTCGTCCCGGATTCCGGCCCCGGCACGGGCGCCGCCGGGCCGCACACCGCATCCGGCCCGCGTGAGCTGCGCTGTCCGCGTCACCTGCGCACCGGCCCGGACCGGGCCGCGCCCGCCGCCCCGGGCACCCGCGCCCACCCGCTCGCCCGCCCCGCGCCCCCGCACGCCGTCCCCTTCACCGGCGGGCCGCGGGCCGCGCCCGTCGTCCGCCACCCGGCCCCGTCGCCGCGGTCCGGCCCGGGGGCCGGACCCGAGCAGACGTACCACCCGCCGGCGGGCCCGCCGCCCGCTGCCGTCCTTCCCGTACCGCCGTACACCGGGCCGCGCCCGCCGCGGATCCGTGCCGCCTCCGCGGGCGCGCCCGGGTTCGCCGCGCTTCCCCCGGCCCGCGCCCCGCCCTCCTCCGGCAGCTGACCGACGTCCTGTCGCACTCCACCGCGCCCGGCAACGCCCGGACGCGGTACGCCTGTTGGAGGCACCATGACCCGCGCCACCAGGGTGCGCGCGCTGCTCGCGTTCGCCGTGCTCGCCCTGTCCGCCTATCTCGCCGTGACCCAACCCGTCCGGCTCGGTCTCGATCTGCGTGGCGGTACGCAGCTCGTGCTGGAGACCCGTGACTCCCCGTCGGCGCAGGCCGACCGGGACGCCACCGACCGCACGCTGGAGGTGCTGCGCCGCCGGGTGGACGCCCTCGGCGTCGCCGAGCCCTCCCTCACCCGCTCCGGCGACCACCGCATCGTCGTCGAACTCCCCGGCGTCCAGGACCCGGCCCACGCCGCCGGGGTCCTCGGCCGCACCGCCCAACTGACCGTCCACCCCGTCCTCGGCGCCGCCGCCCCCACCGACCGCCCGGCCACCGGCAAGGACACCACCGGCAAGGCCCCCGGCAAGGACGCCGGGCCCGTGCTGCCCGACGAGTCCGGCGCCCGGCTGCGGCTCGGCCCGCCCGCGCTCACCGGCGACGGGGTGGAGAACGCCACCGCCCGGTTCGACGCGGAGCGCGGTACGGGCTGGCACATCGCCCTCGACCTGCGCGGTTCGGGGGAGCACGCCTGGGAGAAGCTCACCGCCGAAGCGGCCTGCGCGGCCCCGGGCGACCCGGCCCGCCGCGCCGCCATCGTCCTCGACGACAAGATCATCTCGTCGCCGCAGGTCGACCCGTCCGTCGTCTGCGGCACCGGCATCACGGGCGGCGCCACCCAGATCACCGGCGGCTTCGACCAGGAATCCGCGAAGGAACTCGCCCTCCTGATCAACGGCGGCGCCCTCCCGGTCCCCGTCGAGACCGTCGAGCAGCGCACCGTCGGCCCGACGCTCGGCGCCGCCGCCCTCGACTCCAGCGCCCGCGCGGCGCTCCTCGGCACGGCGCTGACCGCGGTCTTCCTCGCCGTCGTCTACCGCCTCCTCGGCGCCCTCGCCGCCGCCGCGCTGGCCTGCTACGCCCTGATCTCGTACGCCGCACTGCTCGCCGTCGGCGCGACCCTCACCCTCCCCGGGCTCGCCGGGTTCGTCCTCGCCATCGGGATGGCCGTCGACGCCAACGTCCTGGTCTTCGAGCGGGCCCGCGAGGAGTACGCGGCAGGCGGCCGGACCCGGTGCGGCACACCGCGCCGCAGCCCCCGCGCCGCGCTCACCGCCGGTTTCCGGCACGCCTTCAGCGCCATCGCCGACTCCAACCTCACCACCCTCCTCGCCGCCGGTCTGCTCTTCGTCTTCGCCTCCGGCCCGGTCCGCGGCTTCGGGGTGACCCTCTGCA
Source organism: Streptomyces sp. NPDC014733 (assembly GCF_043083385.1). NCBI lineage: Bacteria > Bacillati > Actinomycetota > Actinomycetes > Kitasatosporales > Streptomycetaceae > Streptomyces > Streptomyces sp. NPDC014733. Next base: position 300,235 of record NZ_JBIBYO010000003.1, read on the forward strand.
TCGGCGTCCTCGCCTCCATGGTGAGCGCCCTGCTGATCACCCGCGTCCTGGCCGAACTCGCCCTCTCCCGGCGGGCGGTGACCCGCCGCCCCGGCCTCACCGGCCTCACCCGCCCCGGCCGGGTCCGCACCTGGCTCACGAAGCGCGCCCCCGACCCGCTGCGCCACCGCCGCCGCTGGCCGCTGCTGACCGCCCTCGCGCTCGCGCTGGCCGTCACCGGCATCGTGGTCCGCGGCGTCGGCTTCGGGGTGGAGTTCACCGGCGGCCGGATGATCGAGTACACGACGAGCGCACCCGTGGACGCCGAACGGGCCCGTACCGCCCTGGGCGACGCGGGCTTCCCGCGTGCGGTGGTCCACACCTCGGGCACGAAGGAGCTGACCGTCCGCACCGAGCCGCTGTCCACCGCCGAAGGGAAACGGGTCACCGAGGTGGTTTCCGGGCTGGGCGGCGGCGCGGAGAAGGTGCGCGACGAGCAGATCGGGCCGAGCCTCGGCTCCGAACTGCGCCGCGGCGCGCTGATCGCCCTGGGCGTGGCGCTGGCCGGGCAGATGCTCTACCTGGCGATCCGGTTCCGCTGGACCTTCGCCCTCTCCGCGGTCGCCGCGCTCGCCCATGACGTGGTGGTGCTGGTCGGCGCCTTCGCCTGGCTGGGCAAACCGGTCGACGGGGTCTTCCTCGCCGCGCTGCTGACCGTCGTCGGCTACTCCGTCAACGACTCCGTCGTGGTCTTCGACCGGGTCCGCGAACTGTGGGCCGCCGACCGGGCGACGCCGTTCCGTACGATCGCGGGCCGGGCGCTGCTCCAAACCGTGCCGCGGACGGTGAACACCGGCATCGGCGCGGTCTTCATCCTCGCCGCGCTGGCCGCCCTGGCCGGTGACGCGCTGACCGACTTCGCGGTGGCGCTGCTCATCGGCATCGGGGTCGGTACGTACTCGTCGATGTTCACGGCGCTGCCGCTGGCCGTCGCGCTGGAGGCGGCGAGCGGCGCCCCGCCGCCGCAGCCGGCCCGCCCGCGCGGCGCCCGCACCCGCCGCCCGGCGGGCGGGCGTCCGCGCCACGACACGGGCGCCCGCGTCTGACCCGGTGGGCGGTGGTCCGGCCACCCGGCCCGACCACCGCCCACCCGGGGCGTACAGCCGAAAAAACCCGCCGACCTGGAGATTTCTCTCCGGCCGACGGGCCTTCGCACCGTCGGGACGACAGGATTTGAACCTGCGACCCCTTGACCCCCAGTCAAGTGCGCTACCAAGCTGCGCCACGTCCCGGTGCATGTACCGACCGGAAGTGCTCCGGTCGGGGCGTGCAGAAGAAAAATACCCTGTCCGGTGCCCGGAGACCAAAAGCGGGGTCCCCGAGCGGTCCCGGGCGGAGGCCCGGCGCGGTGCGCGGACCGTCTCGGCCAGGGGCGGACGGCTGCACCGGCGGACCGGCGCGCGGCGTGTTTCGATGAGGTATGGCCACGAAATCTTCCGCCGACGGCCTGCGGATCCGCAGGGTGTACGAGGCTCCGGAGTCGTCCGACGGCGCACGGGTGCTGGTGGACCGGCTCTGGCCGCGAGGGCTCTCCAAGGAGGACGCGGAGCTGACCGAGTGGTGCAAGGCGGTCGCGCCCTCGACGGACCTGCGCCGCTGGTACCGGCACGAACCCGAGCGGTTCGCGGAGTTCGCCGACCGCTACCGGGAGGAGCTGGCGCGGGACGCCGATGCGGGCGAGGCGCTGCACCATCTGCGGGAGCTCGCCGACGACGGCCCCATGACGCTGCTGACCGCCACGAAGGACCTGGCGCACGGGCATGTGCAGATCCTGCTGGAGGAGCTGCGCGCCACCGGCTGACGCGCCCCGGCCCGGACCGCGGCCCCCACCCTCCCGCATTGACGAACCATGCGGTCCACTGCATACTTATGCCTATCAGCGCAGGGATCGCAGGGGGATCCGGGGCCGCGCGCCTCGTGCCCGTCCGCCGTGGCGCCCCGTCGCGGATACGGCCGGACGCGACTTCGTCCGGCCCGGCTCGTTACCTGATCGACCTTCGTACGACGGCCGCCGCCCGCCCCGCGCGGGCGGTGTACCTCACCACCTCCGAGGAGCAGCAGTGAGCAGCAACAGCGGTGACGTCCGGCTCTGGGGCGGGCGGTTCGCCGACGGTCCGGCCGAGGCGCTGGCCCAGCTTTCCGCGTCCGTCCACTTCGACTGGCGGCTGGCCCCCTACGACATCGCCGGCTCGCGCGCCCACGCCCGGGTGCTGCACACGGCGGGGCTGCTCACCGCCGACGAGCTGGAGCGCATGATCGCCGGTCTCGACCGGCTGGAGGCGGACGTCGCCGACGGCTCGTTCACCGGCACCGTCGCCGACGAGGACGTCCACACCGCCCTGGAGCGCGGACTGCTGGAGCGGCTCGGCCCCGACCTCGGCGGCAAGCTGCGCGCCGGACGCTCCCGCAACGACCAGGTCGCCACGCTCTTCCGGATGTACCTGCGCGACCACGCCCGGATCATCGGCGGGCTGATCGCCGGCCTCCAGGAGGCGCTGGTGGGCCTCGCCGAGGCGCACCCGGACGTCGCCATGCCGGGCCGCACCCACCTCCAGCACGCCCAGCCGGTGCTCTTCGCCCACCATGTGCTCGCCCACGTCCAGTCGCTGTCGCGGGACGCCGAGCGGCTGCGGCAGTGGGATGAGCGGACCGCCGTCTCGCCGTACGGCTCGGGCGCGCTGGCGGGCTCCTCGCTCGGGCTCGACCCGGAGGCGGTCGCCGCCGACCTCGGCTTCGAGCGCGGCAGCGCCGGGAACTCCATCGACGGCACCGCCTCGCGGGACTTCGTCGCGGAGTTCGCGTTCATCACCGCGATGATCGGCGTCAACCTCTCCCGGATCGCCGAGGAGATCATCCTGTGGAACACGAAGGAGTTCTCCTTCGTCACCCTCCACGACGCCTTCTCCACCGGCTCGTCGATCATGCCGCAGAAGAAGAATCCGGACATCGCGGAGCTGGCGCGCGGGAAGTCCGGCCGGCTGATCGGCAACCTCACCGGCCTGCTGGCGACGCTCAAGGCGCTGCCGCTCGCGTACAACCGTGACCTCCAGGAGGACAAGGAGCCGGTCTTCGACTCCTGCGACCAGCTGGAGGTGCTGCTCCCGGCGTTCACCGGCATGATGGCGACGCTCACCGTCAACCGCGAGCGGATGGCGGAGCTGGCCCCGGCGGGCTTCTCGCTCGCCACCGACATCGCCGAATGGCTGGTCAGGCAGGGTGTGCCGTTCCGGGTGGCGCACGAGGTCGCCGGTGAGTGCGTGAAGGTCGCCGAGGCCGAGGGCAAGGAGCTGGACGAGCTGACGGACGAGCAGTTCGCGAAGATCTCCGCCGAGCTGACCCCCGAGGTCCGCACCGTCCTCGACGTCCCCGGCGCGCTCGCCTCCCGCAACGGCCGCGGCGGCACCGCCCCGTCCGCCGTCGCCGTCCAGCTCGCCGAGGTCAAGGCGGACCTCGCCGTCCAGCAGAAGTGGGCCGCGGCCAAGCGCTGACCCGTACCCGCCCGCACCGGTGGCGGCCCCTTCCGTGTGGAGGGGCCGCCACCGTCGTATGCGTCACCCCACGAACCGTCCGGGACGTCGAACGCCAGGATGAGACAATGGCGTCTCAGTCGATTAAGGTGCGTCTCATGGCTGTGGACCGTTCCCATGTACTCACCGCCGCCGCGGCGCTCCTCGCCCGGCGGCCCACGTCCTCCATGGACGAGATCGCCCGCGCCGCCGGGATCGGCCGCGCCACCCTGCACCGCCACTTCGCCGGACGCGACGCCCTCATCCGCGCGCTGGAGGAGCTGGGCATCGAACAGCTCACCCGCGCCCTGGACGCCGCCCGGCTCGACGAGGGCTCCGCACCGGCCGCGCTCCGGCGGCTCGTCGCCGAGGCCGAACCGGTCGCCGGCGTCCTCGCCTTCCTCTTCACCGAGAACCAGCTCTTCGAGGGCGCGGAGATCAACGAGGGCTGGACCCGCCTCGACGCGCGGATCCACGCGCTGTTCCGCCGCGGCCAGGAGGAGGGCGACTTCCGTATCGACCTCGGCGCCGCCTGGCTGACCGAGGCGTTCTACGGCCTGATCGGCGCCGGTGCCTGGGCCGTCCACGACGGCCGGGTGGCCCGTAACGACCTCACCCACTCGATCGCCGAGCTGCTGCTCGGCGGTGCACGACGGAGCATGGAGAAATGACCGAGAGCGCACCGGTGGGCCCCGGTTCCACACGCGAGGACCACCCCCGCCCAGGACGCTGGCTGGCGCTCGCCGTCCTCGTGCTCGCGGTGCTGCTGGTCGGCGTCGACGCCACGGTCCTCGGCCTGGCCACCCCGTACCTCAGCGAGGACCTCCAGCCGTCCGGCGCCCAACTGCTGTGGATCGGCGACATCTACTCGTTCGTCATCGCCGGTCTGCTGGTCTCGATGGGCAGCCTCGGTGACCGCATCGGCCGCAAGAAGCTGCTGCTCATCGGCTCCGTGGTGTTCGGCGGGATGTCGGCGCTGTGCGCGTACGCGACCAGCCCGGAGATGATGATCGCGGCGCGGGCGCTGCTCGGCGTGGCCGGGGCGACGCTGATGCCGTCCACCCTCGCCCTGATCCGCAACCTCTTCCACGACCCCCGGGAGCGCAGTCTCGCGGTCGGCATCTGGGGCGCGATGGCCTCCGCGGGCACCGCCGTCGGCCCGGTCCTCGGCGGCTTCCTGCTGGGTCACTTCTGGTGGGGCTCGGTCTTCCTGATCAACCTTCCGGTGATGGCGCTGCTCGTGATCGTCGGCGCCCGGGTCATCCCCGAGTCGCGCAACCCCGAGCCGGGCCCGTGGGACCTGCCCAGCGTCGCGCTCTCGCTCGTCGGCATCGTCGCCGTGGTCTACGCGATCAAGGAGGCGGCGGTGCACGGCTTCGGCTGGGACATCGCGGTGGCGGCGGTCGTCGGCGTCACCGCGCTGGTGGTCTTCGTCCGCCGCCAGTACGCCCTCGCCTCACCGCTGCTGAACATGAAGCTCTTCCACCACCGGGGCTTCTCCGGCGCGGTCCTCGCCGATCTGCTGACCATCCTCGGCCTGTCCGGACTGGTCTTCTTCCTCTCGCAGTTCCTCCAGATGGTGCAGTTGCGGCCGCCGCTCAACGCCGGACTCGTCGAACTGCCCGCGGCGGTCGGCGCGGTGGGCGCGGGCCTGACCGCCGGGTACGTCGCCCGGCAGCTCTCCGTCCGCGTCGTGGTGGCCGGCGGTCTCGCCGTCGTCGGTCTGGCGCTCGCCGGGTGCGTCGCCCTGCACGCCGACACCAGCACCCTCGCGCTGACCGTGATCCTCTTCGTCGTCGGCATCGGCGCCGGGTTCGCCTTCACCGTCACCGCCGACGTCATCCTCTCCAGCGTCCCCAAGGAGGAGGCGGGCGCCGCCTCCGCGGTCTCCGAGACGGCCTACGAACTGGGCGCCGCGCTCGGCATCGCCCTGCTCGGCTCCATCGTCACCGGCATCTACCGCGGCTTCCCCACCCCGGCGGGCGTGCCGGGCGACGCGTCCGCCGCGGCCCATGAGTCGCTGGGCGGCGCGGTGGACACGGCGCGGGCGCTGCCGCCGGGACAGTCCGAGGCGCTGCTGCACTCCGCGCAGAACGCCTTCGTCGAGGGCCTGGACGTCGCGGCGGGTATCGGCGCCGCGCTGCTGCTCACCGCCGCGGTCGTCGCCTGGTTCCTGCTGCGCGGCCAGGAGCTCGGCGACAGCCCCGGGGAACGGCCCGCCGGCGCACCGCAAGACACCCTTTAGGGGGAACCGCCTCCGGGCCATCGGAGGCGGAGCGGCCCCTCCGGACCTCGTTCCTCCCGGCCCCCGGGCCCGGCGCACCCCTCGCGCCGGGCCCGTTCCCGTACGCCCGACACGCCCGGGCCACCCCGCCGCGCTCCTGCGCGCACCACCCCGCACCACCCCCTCCCGCTCCGTACTTGCCCGTCCGGCCGGTTTGGGTGCGGATGGGGGACGCGGGGCGGGGCGGGGGCGTGTCGGCGCCGGGGCGTGGGCGGGGCGGCAACCATGATCGCCACGGCGCGCCGGGCGTACCGGTGGCCGACGGGCCGATGTCCGCCGCCCGTTCACGTCCGCGTCGCGTCGCGGAGATCGGCGCGCCCGCCCCGCCCGCTTGACTCTCCGTCCGTTCCCTTCCGCCCGGGACCTCCCAGGAGAGTGACGCAGTGCGCGAGATCGGACGACGTTCCTTCCTCACCGCTGCCGGGGCGCTGGCCACCACCGGCGCCCTCGGCACCCCCACCTACGCCACCGGCCACGCCCGTGACGCGGCCACCGCCACCGAGTACGTCGACGTGCAACTCCTCAACATCACCGACCTGCACGGCTACCTCCAGGGCGCGCCCGGCGGAAACTCCGTCATCACCGGTGCGGGCGGCCGGAGATACACCGTCGGCGGCGTCGCCTACATGGCCGCGCACCTGAAGGCGCTGCGCGCCGGACACACCAACTCCGTCTTCTTCGCCCCCGGAGACCTCTTCTCCGGCTGGGAGTTCGACGCCGCCGCGCTCGCCGACGAGCCCACCATCGAGGCGCTCAACGCCATGGGCCTGGACTTCGCGTCCGCCGGCAACCACGAGTTCGACAAGTCGGCGCGGTACCTCACCACACACATGGCGGGCGGCAAGCCCTTCCCCGTCGTCGACCGCGACGACGCCTTCAAGGACTCCACCGGCATGCGCTTCAAGGGCGCCGACTTCGCCTACTACAGCGCCAACATGACCTACGTCGCCGACGGGAAGACCGTGCTGCCGCCGTACAACGTCGTGCACGTCGACGCGGGCGGCGGTCGCACCCTGCCGATCGGCTTCATCCACCTCACCGCCGTCGGCACCGAGTCGTTCCCCGGCTCCTACCAGCCCGGCCTGCGCACCCTCGACGAGCTGGAGACCGCCAACCGCTGCGCCGCCGAACTCAAGGCCCAGGGCGTCCGCGCCATCGTCCTGAGCATGCACGACGGCGCCGTCGCCGGCGCCGACTTCAACAGCGGCACCAACCCCTCGGGCCCCGCCTACGAACTCGCCCTGCGCGCCTCGTCCGACATCGACGCCATCGTCACCGGCCACTGGCACTGCGCCTTCTCCATGATGCTGCCGGACCCGTCGGGCAGGCCCCGCCCGTTCGTCGAGGCGGGCTGCTACGGCCAGCTGATCAACGAGATCACGCTCCGCCTCGACCCCGCCACCGGCGCGGTCGTCCGCGAGCTGACCACCACGACCAACCACCCCAACACCCGCGACATCACCCCCGATCCCGTCCTCCGCGAGATCGCCGACTACTGGGCCGGATACGGCACCCGCCGCGCCGCCACCCCGATCGCCACCCAGACCGCGTCCTTCACCCGCACCCGTAAGGACACCGGCGAGAGCACCATGGGCAACCTCGCGGCCGACTGGGCGCTGTGGGCCGGGCGGCAGCCGCTCGACCCGATGGCCGACCCGGGCGGGCCCGCCAACACCCCGGCCGACCTCGCGCTGATCGTGGTCGCGCCCCGCCAGGGCCAGTCCGTCATCGCCGCCGACCTGGTGCACGACGCCGAGAGCGGCGGCACCGTCACCTTCGGCGCCGCCTGGAACGCCGTCGGCTTCGGCGACCCGATCATGACCGTCACCGTCACCGGGCGCCAACTCCACGATGCGCTGGAGGAGCAGTGGGCGCCGGTGCCGGGCGGCGGCCTCGGCTACGCCCCGCTCGCCGTCTCCGGCAACGTCCGCTACACCTTCGACGCCACCGGCCCGGCCGGCAACCGCGTCGACCCCGCCGAGGTGTTCATCGACGGCAAGCCCCTCGACGAGAAGCGCACCTACCGCCTCGCCGCCCCCTCGTACACCCTCATCAACCAGGACGGCTTCAGCGCCTTCCTCGGCTTCACCGAACCGGTGCGCCACACCCGCGACTTCGAGAGCTTCATCGCCTACGTCCGGCAGACGAAGAAGCTCACCCCGGCGGCCACCGACCGGGTCCGGGTGAAGAACGCCACCGCGCCCCACGCCCGCACCGGCACCATCACCGAACGCCCCCGCCCGCTCCAGGACGACGGCACCGCCATCCCCCGCCCCGAGGCGGCCGTGACCACCGCCCTCGCCCGGGGCCGCCGCGCCGCCGGCGGCTTCCGGGTCCCCTGCTGAGCACACACGCCGACGGGCCGCACCCCGAGGGATGCGGCCCGTCGTGCGGCGGACGGTCAGGCGGCGCGCGCCTTGGTGGCGTAGACGTCCACGTACTCCTGGCCGGACAGCTCCATCACGTCGCTCATCACCTCGTCGGTGACGGCCCGCAGGACGTAGCGGTCGCGGTCCATGCCGTCGTACCGGGAGAACTCCAGCGGCTCACCGAAGCGGACCGTCACCTTGGCGACACGCGGCACGCCCTTGCCGCCGGGCTGCACCTTGTCCGTGCCGATCATCGCGAACGGGACGACGGGCGCGCCGGTCATCAGCGTCAGCCGGGCGATGCCGGTACGGCCGCGGTAGAGACGGCCGTCGGGGGAGCGGGTGCCCTCCGGGTAGATGCCGAACGCATGGCCCTGCTCCAGGACCCGGCGGCCGGTCATCAGCGCCGCGACGCCGCCGCGCCCGCCGTCGCGGTCCACCGGGATCATCCCGGAGCTGCGGAAGAACCACGCCATCAGCCGGCCCTTGAGCCCCTTACCGGTGACGTAGGAGTCCTTGCCGATGAAGTACACCGGCCGCTTGACGACCAGGCTCAGGAACAGCGAGTCGATGAACGTGACGTGATTGCCGGCCAGGATCACCGGGCCGGTCTCCGGGATGCGCTCCGCGCCCTCGACCGTGGGGCGGTACAGGACGCGCATGACGAATCCGAGGATCGCCTTCAGCAGAATGCGGGACAACGGGTCCTCCGGGCGTGACGGGTCGGCGGGCGGTGATGACGGAACGCTGCGGCTCAGGACGATACTCGCGGGTCACCTGTGGTCGCACACCGGGTTCATCCGGTCGCTGCACGGAGTTGCCCCCTGTTGGTGCCCCGTTCTCCACAAATCCCTCTGCGGTCTCCCCGAACTCCTTCATTCGTGCATACGATCGACCGGCCGCCCGGCCCCCTACCCCTGGTCGGCGCGGCTGATCAGACGATTCAGAGAGCAAGGAGCGGGGATGCACCAGGGCCAGCAGCCGGGACGGCGCAAGATACTGGGGGCCGCGGCCCTCGGCGCGGGCGCGGTGGTGTTCGGCGCCGCCGGACAGGCCGCAGCGGCCGAGCGCACCGCTACGGCGGCGAGCGGCCGTCCGGGTCACGGCGGCGCGGGCGGCGAACTGCCCGTCCCGCTGATCGTCGGCCACCGCGGCGCCAGCGGCTACCGCCCCGAGCACACCCTCGGCTCCTACCAACTCGCCCTGGACATGGGCGCGGACGTCATCGAGCAGGACCTCGTCCCCACCAAGGACGGCCACCTGGTCTGCCGGCACGAGAACGACATCACGGCGACCACCGACGTCTCCGCGCACCCCGAGTTCGCGGACCGCAAGACCACCAAGACGGTCGACGGGGTGAAGCTCACCGGCTGGTTCACCGAGGACTTCACCCTCGCCGAGCTGAAGACCCTCCGCGCCAAGGAGCGCATCCCGCAGACCCGTCAGCACAACACGCTCTACGACGGCGTGTGGGAGGTCCCCACCTTCGACGAGGTGCTGCGCTGGGCCGACCGCGAGGGCCGCCGCCGTGGCCGCCGCGTCTGGCTCCACATCGAGACCAAGCACCCCACCTACTTCCGCAAGCTGGGCCTGGGCCTGGAGGAGCGGCTGGCGAAGGCGCTGCGCGCCTACGGCCGCCACCGCCGCACCTCCCCGAACTTCCTCCAGTCGTTCGAGCCGAGCAGCATCCAGCGGCTGGGCAAGCTGGGCCTGGAGTGCCCCAAGGTCGTCCTGCTCGACGCGCCCGACACCCGGCCGTGGGACTTCGTCGAGTCCGGCGACCCGCGGACCGTGGCCGACCTCATCGAGCCCAAGGGCCTGCGGTGGATCGCGGACTTCGCCCAGGGCATCGGCCCGGCGCTGGACCAGATCATCCCCCGGGACGCGTCCGGTAAGTCCGGCCCGCCCACCTCGCTGGTCAAGGACGCGCACGCGGCCGGTCTGGTGCTGCACCCCTACACCGGGCGCAACGAGAACACCTTCCTGCCGACCGACTACCGCCGCGGCACCGACCCGAACGCCTACGGCGACGCCCGCGGCTACTTCCGCGCCTGCCTGGCGACCGGCCTCGACGGGATGTTCTCCGACAACCCGGACACCGCGCTGCTGGTGGCCGAGGAGTTCCGCAAGGCCTGAGCCGTGGCCTGATCCGCCCGGCCCGTTCCGGCCGGTGCGCCGCGGACCGGCCCGCCGCCCGCCCCGTTCCCCCGGGGCGGGCGGCGTCGGGAATGTCACAGCGGGCCGCCGGTCCGTTCCGGTTGCGGCGGCGGGCCCGCAGAATGCTCGCGGCGCGATTGCCGCCGGTGCTTTGCGGGGAGCCCTGGAGAGCACCGGCGGCGGCCACGCCGGGAGCGGCGGTGCCTGCCGGGCGCCGCCGGTCAGGGCCATCGTTCCGGGAGCCGCCACCACCCTCATGGCACCCGGACACCGCGAACCGAAAAGGGGAGGACAACGCGCATGGGCACGAGCGTGACCATCTCTGCGGCGACCGACCAGGACGCCGAGCAGATCCTCAAACTCCAGTACCTCTGCTACCAGCCCGAAGCGGCGCTGTGCGACGACTACGGCATCGAACCGCTCACCCAGAGCCTGGCCGGGCTCCGCGAGGAACTGGCCACCGGCTGCGTGGTGGTCGCCCGCCTCGGCGACGAGGTCGTCGGCTCGGCCCGCGGCACCGTCGACGCCGACGGCACCGCCCGCATCGGCAAGCTCATCGTCCATCCCCGGCTGCAACGGCACGGTCTCGGCGGCAGGTTGCTGGCCGCCGTCGAGGCACGGCTGAGCGCCGAACGCGCCGCCACCCGCTACCGCCTCCTCGCCACCCGCCGCGGCGACGGCGGTCTGCGCCTCTACCGCAGCCACGGCTACGCCCCCGTCCCCGCCGAGGAGACCGGCCGCCGCCCGGGCCGCATCACGTTGGAGAAGCCGGCGACGGCACCGGCGTACGCCGCCGGAGCCTGAGCCGCGCGCCGCGGGGCCGCATCGCGCAAGGCCCCGCGGCACGGTCGCGCCCGCAGGCGTCAGGCGGTACGCGCCCGCCGCAGCCAGAGCAGACCGGTGACCGGCAGGATCACCGGGATGAAGAGATAGCCCATGCCGTAGTCCGACCAGACCGTGGCGTCGGGGAAGGCGGCCGGGTCGAGCAGCGTCCAGGTGCCGATGCCGAAGACGCCCAGCAGCTCCAGCGCACAGCAGACCAGCGCCGCCCGGCGGGCACCCTCACCGCCGCGCACCAATGAGAAGGTGATGAAGCCGTAGACCACCGCGGAGACCGCGGAGAGCGTGTAGGCCAGCGGCGCCACGTGGAACTGTGCGAGCAGCTGGTAGAGCGAGCGGGACGCGGCGGCGACGGTGAAGATGCCGTAGAGCGCGACCAGCAGCCGTCCGGGGCCGGAGCCCAGCGAGCGGCGGCCGTCGGCGGCGGTGTCCTGTGCCTCGGTCTCCACGGTCTCAGCCATTGCCGCCTCCCCAGATGTCGAAAAGCCTGACTTCCAGCACCGCCAGCACCACGGCGCCCGCCGCGACGGTGGCCGAGCCCCAGCGGGTCCGCTCCGACAGTGACATGAAGCCGGTGCCCGGTACGCACGCCGCCGCGCCGATCAGATAGGCGAGGAAGAGTGCGGTGCCCTTGTCGGGGGCGTGGCCGCCCGCCAACTGCACGATGCCGACGACGAGTTGCACGATCCCGAGGAGGGAGACGACGGCCATGCCGATGAAGTGCCAGTCCTTCGTGGGCTCGTCGCGGTACGCGGCGAAGCCGCACCAGGCGGCCAGGGCGAGGGCGGTCGCACCGACCGCGATCGTCAGGGCGTCGATCACCGGGACCTCCGCGCGGCACGGCGGCACACCGTGGGGTTGTGGGGCATGAGGCGATGCTAATCGGCCCGTACCGGACGATCGCGCGCGGGCCCGGCCCGGCGGGGGAGCGGCGCGGCCGGTCCGTCCGCCCGTCCTTCCGGGGCGCGCCCCGCCGCGCGGTCGTCCCGCCGGCCGTGGCGTTGGCCACACGGCCCGGGCCCGCGTCGGGCGGACCGGCCGGGCGCGGGCCTCCCCGCGCGCGCGTTCGCGCAGGCCGCGCGCCCGGGGGAGGGCGGGCGCACCGGGTGGGCCAGGCCGGGAAGCCGTCCACGCTCCGACATCGGCCGTCCGCTATTCGGACGCGCTGGCTCGACTGGGACGCTTGTCTGGTTTACTTGCCGCCATGACCACGACGAGCAGCCGCACCCCTGCGACCGAGGCGATGACGACGCCCGGTGCTCGTTGCATGTGTCGAATGTGTGACCGCTGAGGGCCCCCGCCTGAGCCTCGCGCCCCGAAGCGAGACCTGCTGCCATGAGCCGGAAGCGTCCGCCCCCACGGACCCGGCCACCCCGCGTCACCGGAACCCGAAGCCCGCTCTTCGGCGTCTTTCAGGTCCCCGGTTTCCCATGCCGCGAAAGAATGCCCCGTGTCCGGCGGGCGAGCCGCCGGGCACTCGACAGTGACGGAATTCCCTGTGATCACCACAACGGGCCTGACCAAGGTCTACCGCTCAGGAGACCGCGAAGTCACCGCGCTGGACGGCGTCGACCTGCACGTCCGCGAGGGTGAGGTCTACGGCGTCCTCGGCCAGAGCGGCGCCGGCAAGTCCACCCTGATCCGCTGCCTCAACCTCCTGGAGCGCCCCACCTCCGGCACGGTCACCGTCGCCGGGACGGACCTGACCGCACTGGCCGGACGCAAGGAGCGCGCCAACGCCGCGCTGCGCGCCGCCCGCAGCCACATCGGCATGGTCTTCCAGCACTTCAACCTGCTGTCCTCGCGCACCGTCCAGGACAACGTCGAGCTGCCGCTGGAAATCCTCAAGGTCGACCGCCGCGAACGCGCCCGCAAGGCGCTCGAACTCCTCGACCTGGTGGGCCTCGCCGACAAGGCCAAGGCGTACCCGGCACAGCTCTCCGGCGGCCAGAAGCAGCGCGTCGGCATCGCCCGCGCCCTGGCCGGCGACCCCAAGGTGCTCCTCTCCGACGAGGCCACCAGCGCCCTGGACCCGGAGACCACCCGCTCCATCCTCCAGCTGCTGCGCGACCTCAACCGGCAGCTCGGCCTGACCATCGTCCTCATCACCCACGAGATGGACGTCGTCAAGACCATCTGCGACTCCGCCGCACTGATGAAGGGCGGCCGGGTCGTCGAGTCCGGCACCGTCTCCGGACTCCTCGCCACCCCCGGCTCCGAGCTGGCCCGTGAACTCTTCCCCGTGGGCGGCGAGCCCTCCGGGGAGGACCGCACCGTCGTGGACGTCACCTTCCACGGCTCCGCCGCCACCCGCCCGGTCATCTCCGAGCTGTCGCGCACCTACAACGTCGACATCTCGATCCTCGGCGCCGCGATGGACACCGTCGGCGGCAAGCAGGTCGGCCGGATGCGGATCGAACTGCCCGGCGCCTTCGAGGAGAACGTCGTCCCCATCGGCTTCCTCCGCGAACAGGGCCTCCAGGTCGATGTCGCGGCTGCCGCCGACGCACCCGCCGGAGCCACCGCGCCCGCCCCCACGCTCCGGAAGGACGCTGCCAAGTGAGCTGGAACGAGATGCAGCCACTGCTGTACAACGCCTGCCTCGACACCTTCTTCATGGTGTGGTGGGCGACCGTCTGGGCGGTCATCGGCGGTCTGCCGCTCGGTGTGCTGCTGGTCCTCACCGAACGCGGCGGCCAGCTGCGTAACGCCGCGGTCAACAAGGTCATCAGCGTCGTGGTGAACATCGGGCGGTCGCTGCCCTTCATCATCCTGATGATCGCCCTGATCCCGTTCACCCGCTTCGTGATCGGCACCTCCATCGGCCCCAGCGCCGCGGTCGTCCCGCTCGCCATCGGCGCCATCCCGTTCTTCGCCCGCCTGGTGGAGACCGCGGTGCGCGAGGTGGACGGCGGTCTGGTCGAGGCCGTCCAGTCGATGGGCGGCGGCACCTGGACCATCGTCTTCAAGGTCCTGCTGCCGCAGGCGATGCCCTCGCTCGTGGCCGGTCTGACCAACACCGTCATCACCGTCATCAGCTACTCCGCGATGGCCGGCGCCCTGGGCGCGGGCGGTCTGGGCAGCGTGGCCATCACCTACGGCCAGCAGCGCTTCGACACCCGCTTCATGATCGTCACGGTGGTCCTGATCATCGTGATCGTCACCGCCGTCCAGCTCGTCGGCGACCTCGCGGTACGCGCCCTGGCCCGCCGCTCCTCGCGCGCCGACTCCCCCCGCGGTCTGCTGCGCCTGCCCCGCCCCCGCAAGGCGAGCGAGCAGATCCAGCGGGACAACGCCCACCTTCTGTGAATCCCGAGTCCGGACCCTTTGCCGGACGGCAGAAGTCCCGCGCCCGCCGCGGGACGACCCGTGAGAAAGGCACTCTTCGTGCGTAACGTCATCAAGATCACCGGGGCGGCCGCGGCCGCCGCAGCCCTCACCCTCGGTCTCGGCGCCTGCAGCGCCCCCTCCGACCCGGAGACCACCAAGAAGGGCGACGTGAACGCGCCGCTCACCGTCGGCGCCACCTCCGTCCCCCAGGCCCAGATCCTCGACTTCGTCAAGAAGAACCTGGCGGCGAAGGAAGGGCTGAAGCTCAACGTCCGTACCTTCGAGGACTACACGCTCGTCGACCCCGCCACCGAGAACGGGGAGCTGGACGCCAACTACTTCCAGCACAAGGAATACCTGGACGAGTACAACAAGAAGGAGGGCGGCCACCTCGTTCCGGTGGTCAACGTGCACCTGGAGCCGATGGGCCTCTACTCCAAGAAGCACACCAAGCTCTCCGAGCTGGGCTCCGGCAGCGTCATCGGCGTCCCCAACGACCCCAGCAACCAGGGCCGCGCCCTCAAGCTGCTCGCGTCCAAGGGCCTGATAACCCTCAAGGACAACAAGGCCGACAACCCCGGCCTCAATGACATCAAGGACACCAAGGGCATCAAGTTCCAGGAGGCCAAGGCCGAGACGCTGCCCTCCTCCCTCCCGGACTACGACGCCGCGGCGATCAACGGCAACTACGCCATCCCCGCCAAGCTCAAGCCGTCCGAGGACGCCCTCGCCATCGAGCCGGTCCAGGGCAACCCGTACGCCAACTTCCTCGCCGTCAAGAAGGGCAACGAGGACGACCCGCGCGTCAAGAAGCTCGCCAAGCTCCTCAACACCGACGCGGTGAAGAAGTACATCGAGAAGACCTACACCGACGGCTCCGCGCTGCCCTCCTTCGGCAAGCCCAAGAGCTGACCGCACCCGGCACCGCCGGCGGCCCGTGCCCAGCCCCGCGCTGCGCACGGGCCGCCGTGCTTGGCGCATCCCCGCCGGAATGCTGCATGCTGTGCACTCACGATGGTCGACAAGTGATCGAAAACGACCCGTAACTCCCCGGAGCCCTACGGTCGACAGCGTTGGAGCAGCGGCATGAACCCCACCTTTCCGGATATCTCCATCAGCACGGACCGGTTGGTGCTGCGCCCGTTGGACGAGGACGACATCCCCGCCCTCGCCGAGATGATGAACGACGAACTCGTCGCCGCCTGGACCGCGATACCGCAGCCCTACACCGAGGACCGCGCCCGGAACTGGGTCACCCGGTACGCACCCGGCGAACGCACCGCCGGCCGCGGTATCGACCTCGCCGTCACCGAGTTCCTCACCCAGCGCCTGGTCGGCATCGTCCAGCTCGGCAACACCAACTGGCGGGTGCGCTCCTCCGAGATCTCCTACGTCATCGCCCCCTGGGCCCGCGGCGAGGGCTACGCCTCCGAAGCCACCCTCGCCGTCGCCCGCTGGCTCTTCGGCGACCAGAAGTTCGAGCGCCTGGAGCTGCGCACCGCGGCCGGGAACACCGCCTCCCAGCAGGTCGCCCAGAAGATCGGCTGCATCAGCGAGGGCGTGCTGCGCAACGCCTTCCTCGCCCGCTCCCGCACCGAGGACGGCGGTCTGGCGGACATCCGCACCGACCTCATCGTCTGGAGCCTGCTCCCCGAAGACCTCGATGTGCCCGGCCGCCGGGTCGACGCCAACGGCTTCGCCTACCCGGAGTGGAACTGACGGGGCGCCCGCGGCCGTTCCCCGGGCGCGCCGCCGACGCCGGCCGCGGCCGGATGGCGCAGCCCCGTCGTCCCCGGTCCGCGGCCCGGCCCCGTCAGGAGTAGTCTCGCGGTGCCGCCCCCGCACCGACCTGCGACGCGGCTCCCGCCCTCACCCGCGACAGGAGACTGACGAAGCATGGCCGACCGGGTCACGGTCATCGGATGGGACGGCTCGCCGCTCACCGCTGCCGCCCGCTCCGCGCTGGGTGCCGCGACCCTGGTGGCCGGCGCGGCGCACCACCTCGCCCTCCCCGAGGTCCCGCCGTCCGCCGAACGTATCCGCCTGGGCAGCGTCCCGCTCGCCGCCCGCCGCATCGCCCGCCACCGCGGCACCGCCGTCGTCCTCGCCGACGGCGACCCCGGCTTCTTCGGCGTCGTCCGCACCCTGCGTGACCCCCGGTACGGCCTGGAGGTCGAGGTCGTCCCGGCCGTCTCCGCCGTCGCCGCCGCGTTCGCCCGCGCCGGGATGCCCTGGGACGACGCCCAGATCGTCGTCGCCCACAGCCGCGACCTGCGCCGCGCCGTCAACGTCTGCCGCGCCCACCCCAAGGTCGCGGTCCTCACCGCCCCCGGCGCCGGTCCCGCCGAACTCGCCCTGCTGCTCGGCGGCGTGCTCCGTACGTTCGTCATCTGCGAGGCCCTGGGCACCGACCGCGAGCGGGTCACCGTCCTCACCTCCGACAAGGCCGCCGACCACGACTGGCGCGACCCCAACGTCGTCATCGTCGTCGGCGCCGCCCAGCGCACCGACGACACCGGGGACCGGGCCAGTGGCTGGATCGCCGGCCACGACGTCGGCCACCCCGTCGGCCCGCGCGGCTGGGGACTGCCGTCCGGCGCGTACGGCGGCGTGTTCGGGGAGGGCGAGGCGGTGCAGCTGCGTACCGCCCAACTCGCCCGGCTCGGCCCCCGCCTGGGCGATCTGGTCTGGGACATCGGCTCCGGCAGCGGCGCCGCCGCGGTGGAGGCGGCCCGCTTCGGCGCCGCCGTCATCGCCGTCGACGCCGATCCGGACGCCTGCGGCCGCACCGCCGCCGTCGCCCGCCGCCACGGCGTCCAGCTCCAGGTGGTGCACGGCCGCGCGCCGCAGATCCTGGAGGACCTGCCGGAGCCGGACGTGATCCGTATCGGCGGCGGGGGAGCGGCGGTCGTCACCGCCTGCGCGGCCCGCCGCCCGGAGCGGATCGTCACCCACGCCTCGACCCGCGACGAGGCCGAGGAGCTCGGCCGCGCGCTGGCCGACGGTGGTTACGACGTCGAGTGCGCACTGCTCCAATCGGTCGATCTGGACACCTCGGCCTGGGTCGAGCGGGAGCGCTCCGTGGTGTTCCTGCTGAGCGGATATCGCGTTCCTCACCCGTGACCAGGAAGGTCACCGGCGCGGGGTAGGCTGGCGGATCGTTGCGCCGCTGTTCCGCGTTCGGCTTCGTACGTCAATATCCGGGAAACGCCACGGTTTTGGCTGAACATCCGGATATCTGACCGCGACGCCCGAGGGCGGACGTGCCGCGAGGCGTGCCGTTCGTTCCGCCCCATCGGGCGGAGGGCACGCCCTCCGCCACGCGCGCGCACGAGCGGTGGTAAGGAGCACTATCAATGGGCGAGGGGTACGCATGACCGACACCGGCCAGGTCCCGGGCGAGGGACAGCCGGAGCACGCGGGCGGGCAGGCCGGGCAGCCGGCGACCGCCTCCCCTGCCGGACCCGCGGCTGCCGAACAGCCGGGCGCCGTGCAGGCGGACGCGTACGGCCACCCCGAACCGTCCGGTGTCGTGGTCGATGACGACGATCTGCTGCTGATGCCGGCCGCCCAGGGCGCCTGGACCGAGCAGCCGGACCGCAAGCCCCGTGCCGCCGCCCCCCAGCCCGCGCCCGCCCGGCGCCCGCTGCACATGGGCCCGCCCGTGCCGGACGCCACCGGAGGCGTGGTCCGCTCCCTGGCGGACCGCGGCCCGGCGACCCCGCCCCAGCCGATGCCGGTCCGCCAGCCCGGGCCGCCCACGATCGGCCCCGAATACCTGGACGTCCCGGCGGCGGATGTGCCGGCCACGGACGTACCGGTGACGGACGTTCCGCAGGCTCCCGTCGTCGAGGCCGGTGCGCAGGGGCCCGTTGCCGGGGCCGGTGCGCAGGTGCCGGTCGCGGAGGCCGCTCCGCAGGCGCCGGATCCGGCCGCGCCCGCCGCTCCGGTGGCGCCCGCCGTTCCCGACGCCGCGACGCTGCCCGGCCCCCAGCTTGGCGAGATCCCGCCGCAGGCGATGCCGTGGGGCGAGGCGTCCGCGCAGGCGGCCGCCGCTCCGCAGCAGGCCGCTCAGCCCGTCGCGGTACCGCTTCCCGCCCAGGGCGTGCCGACGCCGGACGCCGTCCCGGCCGAGGCACACCCCGAGCCGGCCGGGCAGACCGTGGACGCCCTCGTGGAGGCGGAGGGGTCTGCCCCGCGGCAGGCGCCCGGCCCTGAGGACGCGGCTCCGGCCGAGGCCGGTGTTCCGCAGGAGGCCCCCGCTCCGGAGGCCGCCGCGGCGGACGCTCCGCAGGTCGCCGCCGGTTCCGACCCGGCCGCCGCCGCGCAGCCGGAGGCGGAGGTGGCGGCTCCCGACGCGGCGCCGCAGCCCGCCGAGGCGCCCGGTGCGGACGTCCCGAACGGTGACGCCCCGAACGGCGATGTCTCGGACGGTGATGTCCCGGACGGTGAGGCCGTCGACGCCACTGCCCCGCAGGCCGACGCACCGGTCGGCGCCGAGGTCCCCGTACCGGTTGCCGAGGTCGCGGACGGGGCCGTTCCGGTCGCCGTGGAGCAGCCGACCGAGCAGCCCGCCGCTCCGGAGGGTACGGACGAGACCCCCGAGGCGGCCGCGGACGCGCCCGCCGAAGCCCCTGCCGCCGGGGCCGGTGACGCCGCGCCCGAGGGCGCAGTGGCCCAGCCCGCCGCGGCGCCTGCGGAACAGCCCGTCACGGAACAGCCCGTCACGGAACAGCCCGTCACGGAACAGCCCGTCACGGAGCAGGCCGAGGCCGTACAGCCGGAGCCGGAGCCGCAGCTGGAGGCCGGGCAGGTCCCCGTTGCCGAGGGCGCCGACGCCGCCGAGGGCGCGGTGCCCGCGGAGCCGGTGCCCGCCGCCGAGGCCGAGGCGGCCGCGCAGGCTCCCGCTCCCCAGGCGGACGCCCGGGCCGCCACGGACGCCCAGGCCACGGCAGCCCCGGAGACGGAGGCTCCGGCCGAGGCACCGGTCCCCGAGACCGTGACCGACGCCCAGCCGCAGATCCCCGAGGGCGAGGCCCAGGCGCCCGAGGCCCAGGCTCCCGATGCTCAGGCCCCCGAGGTCCAGGTTCCCGATGCTCAGGCCCCTGAGGCTCAGGCCCCTGACGCCCAGGCCACCGCTCCCGAGCCCGATGCCCAGCCGCAGGCCCCCGAAGCCGCTGTCGCCGAGCAGCCCGCCCCGGTCGCGGACACGGCGGCAGCCGATCCGGCCGCGCCCGAGGCGGTCGCCCCGCAGCCGTCCGACGTCCCCGACGCCGGACCGCACCCCGAGGCCGCCGCGCCCCAGGACATCCACCGGAACCACCCCGCCCCGGAGCACACCGTTCAGCACCAGCCCGCCCAGGAACCGGCCGCCCAGGCCCCGTCGGCACCGGCCAACGGCGCCGCCGCGGCACCCGCCCCGCAGCCGAACGGCCCGGACACCGCCGGGGAGGCGCAGCCCACCGGGCCCGCCGACGCCGACGTTCCGCAGGCCGCCCCCACGGTGGCTCCCGGCGTTCCGGTGCCCGCCCCGCTGCCCGTCACCGCCACCCCGGCCGCCGGTACCCCCATCGCGGGGTGGCCGCAGACCGTGCCCCCGGCCGCCCCCGAGGCCGCCCCGCACCCGCAGGACGTCACCGTGCCCGGCGCGCCCGAAGCGCCCCAGGAGGCGCCGCGGGCCGAGGACCACCCCGAGGCGGCGCCCGCCCAGGCCCCCGCCCCGGAGCAGCCGCGGCCCACCGAGGCGACGGCACCGGCCGAGGCCCCCGCAGAGGGCCGGACGCCGCCCGAGCCCGCCGCCGAGGCTCCCGCCGCCGAAGCCCCCGCCGTCGAGCAGACCGAGCCCGCCCCCGCGGCCCCCGGTTACGACGAGTCCGAGCGCGCCGCCGTCCACCGCGTCATGCGCGAACGCCGCGACATCCGCAACGGCTTCCGCTCCGACCCGATCCCCAACGACGTGCTCCTGCGCGTCCTGGAGGCGGCGCACACCGCGCCCAGCGTCGGACACTCGCAGCCGTGGGACTTCGTCGTGATCCGCTCCGGCGAGACCCGCGAGCGGATGCACCAGCTCGCCACCGAGCAGCGGAAGGCGTACGCCGCCTCGCTGCCCAAGGGCCGCGCCAAGCAGTTCCGCGAGCTGAAGATCGAGGCCATCCTCGACACTCCGGTGAACATCGTCGTCACCGCCGACCCCACCCGCGGCGGTCGCCACACCCTCGGCCGGCACACCCAGCCGCAGATGGCGCCGTACTCCTCCGCGCTCGCCGTCGAGAACCTCTGGCTCGCCGCCCGCGCCGAGGGTCTCGGCGTCGGCTGGGTCAGCTTCTTCGACGAGCGCCAGATGGTCACCGAACTCGGCCTCCCCGAGCACCTGGAGGTCGTCGCCTACCTCTGCATCGGCTACGTCGACGAGTTCCCCGAGGAACCGGAACTGATGCAGGCCGGATGGGCCGAGCGCCGTCCGCTGTCCTGGGTCGTCCACGAGGAGACCTACGGCCGCCGCGCCCTGCCCGGCGAGGACCCGCACGACCTCCTCCGGGAGACCCTGCACGGCATCCGCCCGCTCGACGCCAAGGCGCTCGGGGACGCGTGGGAGCGGCAGAAGCGGATGACCAAGCCCGCCGGGGCGCTGGGCATGCTGGAGATCATCTCCGCACAGCTGTGCGGCCTCTCCCGCAAGTGCCCGCCGCCGATCCCGGAGCCCGCCGCCGTCGCGATCTTCGCGGCCGACCACGGTGTGCACGCCCAGGGGGTGACCCCCTGGCCCCAGGAGGTCACCGGCCAGATGGTCGCCAACTTCCTGGGCGGCGGCGCGGTCTGCAACGCCTTCGCCACCCAGGTCGGCGCCGAGGTCTGCGTCGTCGACGTCGGTGTCGCCACCGAACTCCCCGCCGCACCGGGGCTGCTGCCCCGTAAGGTCCGCGCCGGTACCGACGACTTCACCGCCGGGCCCGCCATGTCCCAGGAGGACGTGCTCAAGGCGATCGAGGCCGGTGTCGAGACCGCCCGGGACCTCGTCGCGGCCGGGAACAAGGCGCTGCTCACCGGCGAGATGGGCATCGCCAACACCACCGCGTCGGCCGCCCTGATCAGCGTCTACACCGGCGCCGACCCCGCCGAGATCACCGGCCGGGGCACCGGCATCAACGACGAGACGCACGCCCGCAAGGTCGATGTGGTGCGCCGCGCCCTGGATCTGCACCGCCCCGACCCGGCCGACCCCATCGGCGTCCTCGCCGCGGTCGGCGGTCTGGAACACGCCGCCCTCGTCGGTCTGATCCTCGGCGGCGCGTCCCTGCGGACGCCGGTGATCCTGGACGGCGTCAGCGTCGGCGCCGCGGCCCTCGTCGCCCACGCCATCGCCCCCGAGGCACTGGCCGCCTGCATCGCCGGCCACCGCAGCGCCGAACCGGGCCACGTCGCCGCCCTGACCAAGCTCGGCCTCCGCCCCCTGGTCGACCTCGACCTCCGGCTCGGAGAGGGCACCGGCGCCCTGCTCGCCCTCCCTCTCGTCCAGAGCGCCGCCCGGGCCATGCACGAGGTCGCCACCTTCGACACCGCGGGCGTGACGGAGAAGAGCTGAGCCGAGGCGTCCGCCCGGGCCGTCCGTCCACCGGGCCGCCCGGGGCAGTGCGCCCACGGGCCCGGTGTCCTGCTCGCCGAGGGGACACCGGGCCCGCGCTTTCCGGGAGGGCGCATCCCGCGCTTTCCGTAGGGTTCCCGACCCGCCCTTTCAAGCACCCTGTACACCACGCCCCGGCCCCCGCCCCCGTATCCCCAGGCCCCCGAACCGCTGCCCCGTGTCCCCTATAGGCTGGGAGCGGGCCGCCACCCGCGCCGGGGCCGGACCCGGCGGCGCCCCGTGGATGCCTCCCAGCCGTTCCACCGCCGTAGCGGCTGTGTCCCGCCGACCCCGCCTCACCCGCACAAGGAGCCGCACCCATGGCCGAGCACGCCGCCGAACACGCCGCCTACCCCGTCGGCCTGCGCCTGTCGGGCCGCCGCGTCGTCGTCCTCGGCGCCGGCCAGGTCGCCCAGCGCCGGCTCCCCGCCCTCCTCGCCGCCGGGGCCGACGTCCTGCTCGTCTCCCCGTCGGCCACCCCCTCCGTCGAGGCGATGGCCGACACCGGCGAACTCCGCTGGGAGCGCCGCCACTACCGCCCCGGCGACCTCGAAGGCGCCTGGTACGCGCTGATCTCCACCGACGACCCCGAGGCCAACGCCGCCGCCTCCCGCGAGGCCGAGGAGCGCCGGGTCTGGGCCGTCCGCTCCGACGACGCCGAGGCCGCCACCGCCTGGACGCCGGCCACCGGCCACAGCGAAGGCGTCACCGTCGCCGTCCTCACCGGCCGCGACCCCCGCCGCTCCGCCGCCGTCCGCGACGCCGTCGTCGAGGGCCTGCGCGAGGGCTCCCTCGCCGCTCCCCACCACCGCGCCCGCACCAAGGGTGTCGCCCTCGTCGGCGGCGGCCCCGGCGACCCGGACCTGATCACCGTGCGCGGCCGCCGCCTGCTCGCCGAGGCCGACGTCGTCATCGCCGACCGCCTCGGCCCCCGCGACCTCCTCGCCGAACTCCCGCCGCACGTCGAGATCATCGACGCGGCGAAGATCCCCTACGGCCGTTTCATGGCGCAGGAGGCCATCAACCAGGCCCTCATCGACCACGCCAAGGCCGGCAAGGCCGTGGTCCGGCTCAAGGGCGGCGACCCCTTCGTCTTCGGCCGCGGCATGGAGGAGGCCCAGGCGCTCGCCGAGGCCGGTATCCCCTGCACCGTCGTCCCCGGCATCTCCAGCACCATCTCGGTGCCCGGCGCCGCCGGTATCCCCGTCACCCACCGCGGCGTCGCCCACGAGTTCACCGTCGTCAGCGGCCATGTCGCCCCCGACGACGAACGCTCCCTCGTCGACTGGCCCGCCCTCGCCCGGCTGCGCGGCACCCTCGTCGTCCTGATGGGCGTCGGCAACAGCGCCGCCATCGCCGCCACGCTCATGGCCCACGGCCGCTCCGGCGACACCCCCGCCGCCGTCGTCCAGGAGGGCACCACCGCCGCCCAGCGCCGCGTCGACGCCACCCTCGCCACCCTCGGCGAGACCGTCCGGGCCGAAGGCGTACGCCCCCCGGCGGTCCTCGTCATCGGTGACGTCGTCGCCGTCACCCCCGGCAGCACCGCCAAGTAGCCCTTCCCCGCCCGGCATTGGCACCCCGACACCGACAAGGCACTATCTCCCCGTGGCAGAAATCATCACCGTCGACGACCCCGACGACCCCCGGCTGCGCGACTACACCGGCCTCACCGACGTCGAACTGCGCCGCCGCCGGGAGCCGGCCGAGGGCCTGTTCATCGCCGAGGGCGAGAAGGTCATCCGCCGCGCCCGGCACGCCGGTTACGAGATGCGTTCGATGCTGCTCTCGGCCAAGTGGGTCGACGTCATGCGCGACGTCATCGACGAGGTCCCGGCGCCGGTCTACGCGGTCAGCCCCGAGCTGGCCGAACGGGTCACCGGCTACCACGTCCACCGCGGCGCCCTCGCCTCCATGCAGCGCAAGCCCCTCCCGGAACCGGCGTCGCTGCTGACCACGGCCCGCCGGATCGCCGTCATGGAGGCGGTCAACGACCACACCAACATCGGCGCCATCTTCCGCAGCGCCGCCGCCCTCGGCATGGACGCGGTGCTGCTCTCCCCGGACTGCGCCGACCCGCTCTACCGCCGCTCCGTGAAGGTCTCCATGGGCGCCGTCTTCTCCGTGCCCTACGCCCGCCTGGAGAACTGGCCCCGCGACCTCGCGACCGTACGGGAGGCGGGCTTCACCCTCTTCGCGCTGACCCCCGCGGACCGGGCGACGCCCCTCGACACCGCGGCGCCGCACACCCTCGACCGCGCGGCGCTGCTGCTGGGCGCCGAGGGCGACGGTCTCTCCACGGGCGCCCTGCGCGCCGCCGACGAGTGGGTCCGCATCCCCATGGCCCACGGCGTCGACTCCCTCAACGTCGGCGCCGCCGCAGCCGTCGCCTTCTACGCCGTCACGACGGGCCGCCCCACCGCCTGAGAAGCCGACAGCGTACGCCCGGACCCTTCCCGGGCCCCGGGCGTACGGCTGCCGGCGCGGTACGGCTCAGCTCTCCGCGTCACCGGCCGTCGGACCGGCGTCGGGTGACTGCCCCCGCGGCATCTCCACGGCGCTCCGCCCCGCCGGTACGGACCCCTCGCCGCCCAGCCCGCGCGTCGGCCCCTGGCAGCCTTGTGCCGCCGCGATCCCCAGCGCCACCAGCAGCGTCACCGTGACGAACACCAGGATCCGCTGCCGCATCAGCCGCCGGTCGGGCCCCGGCCGGCGGCCGCCCGAGGTCGGACGCGGCGGTGTGCGCGGCGTCTTGCGGGCGCCGCCGGGCCGGGCGGCGGGGACCCGTCCCGCGGGCCGCCCCCCGGTCGGCCGACGGCCGGCCGACGAGGCGGGCCCGGCGCCGCGCGCCCCCGCCTCACGCTGCGGGGGCCGGGGCGCGCTCCCGGCCGACGGACGCGGCGCGGGTGTCCCGGTGGCACCCCGCTCGGTGCGTTGACGCGCGTAGGCATCGGCGCGCCGCCCGGTGGGCCGCTCGCCGGGACGCCGCTCCCCGCGGGCGGGACCGGCCGCCGCGCCGCCGAGCGCGCCTTCCTGCGGGGCGCCCGACAGCCCGTGTGCCTCCCGGGCGGCGATCTCCTTCAGCCGCAGCGACAGCGACAGCGTGCTGGGCCGGTCCGCCGGATCCTTCGCCAGACAGGCCGCGAGCAGCGGCGCCAGCGCGTCCGGCACCCCGGCCAGCTGCGCCTCCTCGTGCACCACGCGGTACAGCATCACCTCCGAACTGCCCTGCCCGAAGGGGGAGTCGGCGGTGCAGGCGTACGCGAGGGTGGCGCCCAGCGCGAAGATGTCCGTGGCCGGGGCCACCGCGGCGCCCCGCACCTGCTCGGGCGCGAGGAAGCCGGGGGAGCCGACGGCCGTCCCGACGTGCGTGAGCGTGCTGGCGCCGGTCGCCCAGGCGATGCCGAAGTCGATGATCCGCGGCCCCTTGGGGGACAGCAGGATGTTGGACGGCTTGAGGTCGCGGTGGACCACGCCGGCGTCATGGACGGCCAGCAGCCCCTCGGACAGCGCCGCCCCGATCGAGGCGACCTGCGCGGGGTCGAGCGGCCCCTCCTCGTTCACCTTGTCGTGCAGCGACGGGCCCGGTACGTACTGGGTCGCGAACCACGGGCGGTCCGCGTCGAGATCGGCGGCGACCAGCCGTGCCGTGCAGCCGCCGCGGATCCGCCGGGCCGCCGACACCTCCCGCGCGAACCGGGAACGGAACTCCTGGTCCTCCGCGAGATCCGGGCGGATCACCTTCAGCGCCACCCGCTGCCCGCGTTTGTCCGAGCCGAGGTAGACGACGCCCATCCCGCCCGCGCCGAGCCGCCGGTGCAGCCGGAAGGTCCCGACGACACGCGGGTCCTCGCGCCGGAGCCGCATCATCGCCATGTCCGTCCCCATACCTGCGGTGGGCAAGACCCACTCCGTGCCAACCGTCTGACGTGGCACAGCTTACGGATTGACGGCGCGGCGCGCTGAGAGGCCGCGCATGAGCCCGCAGCGGGCACCGGACGCAGCGACGACGGGCCCGCGCCCCACGGCGTTTTCCGGCCGGTTCCCTCCGGTGCCCGCCGCCGCGGCCCAACCCCCTGCCTCAGCAGGGACATTGGCCCGCCGGGCCGCCTCCGGACGGCAACTCCGGCGGGCGGCCGAAAACCGCGCCCCCACGGTCAAGTCGCGTCGTACCGGGCGGAATCGGGCCCGTACCCGGCCTCCGGCGGACGGCACGGACCGCTCGGGGAGTGAGAGAAGTCACCCGTTGGGGTATCTGTCCATCCGCGACCGGGATGCACTCGCCCGCCCCGCCCCGGACAACTCGCCCGCCCCGCGGCGCCGCACGCCTCAGGGTCACCCCGGGGTCGGTTCTGCAACCAGCGGAGTACGCACCGCGGGCCGCCCTCCTCCTCCTGGAGGCCGTTCACCGGTACGACGGGCTGACGTCCGGCTCCGGCCGGTTGCCTACTGTGGAGACCGAGCGGCGGGCGCCGTACTCGTCCCCCGAGGTCCCGTGCCCGCCGCCGCCATCACACGACAGGAGCCGGGATGACGGATCCACAGGGGCGCACGGCGCTGCGGGCACGGTGGCGCGAACGCGTCGCCCCGCTCGGCGTCCGCCGCCCTTCGGGTACCCGACATCCGCTGATCGCGGTCGCCATGGCGCTGCCGCTCGCGGTCCTGCTCGGTGTGGTCTTCGGCGGCTGGGAAGCCGTCATGACGCAGGCGTCGTCCGTGGCCGTGTTGCTGGGGCGCTGAAACGGCGCCCTGGTCCCGGGAGAGCGGCCCGGGACGGGGGAAGCGTGGCCCAGCCCCGTGGGGACGGGGGTGTCACGGACGGCACGCGTGGCCGGGCATCTGGGGAGATGCCCGGCCACCGGGTTTTTCCGGCCCGGCCGGGCCCTGCCCGGATCCGTGGGTCAACTCCCCGCTCACGTACGGCGGATGAGCGCATCCGACACTCCAGGAACGCCGAAGGGCCGGAGCAACTGGCGTCGCTCCGGCCCTTCGTTCGGTGTGGACGATACTGGGATTGAACCAGTGACCTCTTCCGTGTCAGGGAAGCGCTCTCCCGCTGAGCTAATCGTCCTCGGGACCACGGAGAACCGAAGTCCTGCGTGGGTACTGCGTGCGCGATACTGGGATTGAACCAGTGACCTCTTCCGTGTCAGGGAAGCGCTCTCCCGCTGAGCTAATCGCGCGGGGCCCGTACATGTTACCGGGCAGTGGACGATACTGGGATTGAACCAGTGACCTCTTCCGTGTCAGGGAAGCGCTCTCCCGCTGAGCTAATCGTCCTTGGAGGTGGAGACGGGATTTGAACCCGTGTAGACGGCTTTGCAGGCCGTTGCCTCGCCTCTCGGCCACTCCACCTGGAGCGCAGGGGTTCGGGATGATCCCCCACATCGAGCGGACGACGAGACTCGAACTCGCGACATCCACCTTGGCAAGGTGGTGCTCTACCAACTGAGCTACGTCCGCAGGTGACTCTCCCGGACTCTGTCCGAGAAGCTACCTGGCCTCCGGGGCGCTTGCGCTTCCCGGCGACGTGTTGAACTCTAGCGGATTCCTGGGCCAGTACAAAAACGCGTTTGTGCAGGTGCTGCGCTTCTGGCTCGGCCACGGCGCCGGACGGGCCCGAGATCTAGACTCGCTGACGTGCACGACCTCCCTCCTGTGGCCCGCTTCGGCGGCCTCATCGCGACCGATCTCCGCGACGTCACCACCGATCCCGCAGCCCTGGACTCCACGGGCTGGTGGGCGGTGGTGGCCGGATTCGAGGGGGAGGTGATCTGCGCCCGTTTCGCGGACGTCCGGCCCGCCGCCCCGGCCGACGCCCCCGACCCCCGCGCCTGGCACGGCCCCGCCCCCGGTGACTGGCGCAGCTCCCTGGACCGCGCCGCCTACATGGACGGGGTGCGCCGCATACGCGCGTACATAGGGACGGGCGACGTCTATCAGGTGAACCTCTGCCGGGTGCTGAGCGCGCCGCTGCCCGATCCCGGGCGCAGCGACATCGACGCGCTCACCGCCGTACTGGCCCTCGGCAACCCCGCGCCGTACGCGGGCACCGTCCGGCTCCCGGCGCACGGCGTCGAGGTCGCCACCGCCTCGCCCGAGCTCTATCTGCGCCGCGACGGGCGCACCGTCGAGTCCGGTCCCATCAAGGGGACCGGGCGCATCGCCGCGGATCTGACGGACAAGGACCGCGCCGAGAACGTGATGATCGTCGACCTGGTCCGCAACGACCTCGGCCGGGTCTGCGCCACCGGCAGCGTCACCGTCCCCGCGCTCTGCGCCGCCGAGGAACACCCCGGCCTCGTCCACCTCGTCTCCACCGTCCGCGGTGAGATCGCCGAGCGCCGCGCCAAGAGCGCCTGGGCCGATCTCCTCACCGCCACCTTCCCGCCCGGTTCGGTCACCGGCGCGCCCAAGGGGAGCGCGCTGCGGATCATCGACGAGCTGGAGAAGGCGCCCCGCGGGCCGTACTGCGGCGGCATCGGCTGGGTCGACGCCGACCGCGGCACCGGCGAGCTGGCCGTCGGCATCCGCACCTTCTGGATCGACCGCGCCGCGGCGGACGGGCCCGAGCTGCGGTTCGGTGCGGGCGCCGGGATCATCTGGGACTCCGACCCGGAGCGCGAGTGGGCGGAGACCGAGCTGAAGGCGCGCCGGCTGCTCGCGGTAGCGTCGGGTGAGCTCGACGTGAACGGAAGGACGGCACCATGAGGATCTGGCTGGACGGGGCACTGCAGGAGGCCGGCCGGGCCCGGGTGTCCGTCTTCGACCACGGACTGACGGTCGGCGACGGCGTCTTCGAGACGGTCAAGGCCGAGGGCGGCCGCGCCTTCGCCCTCACCCGCCACCTGGAGCGGCTCGCCCACTCCGCCCGCGGCCTGGGGCTGCCCGAGCCGGACCTCGACGAGGTACGCCGCGGCTGCGCCGCCGTCCTCGACGCCAACCCGATGGCGCTCGGCCGGTTGCGGATCACCTACACCGGCGGCGAATCGCCCCTCGGCTCCGACCGCGGCGACGCCCCGGCGACCCTCCTCATCGCCGTCGGCGAGGCGGCCCGCCGCCCCGACACCACGGCCGCCGTCACCGTCCCCTGGACGCGCAACGAACGCGGCGCGCTCACGGGCCTGAAGACCACCTCGTACGGTGAGAACGTCGTCGCGCTCGCCCGGGCCCGGGAACGCGGCGCCTCCGAGGCGCTGTTCGGCAACACCGTCGGCGCGCTCTGCGAGGGCACCGGCTCCAACGTCTTCGTCGTCCTCGACGGGGAACTGCACACCCCGCCGCTGACCTCCGGCTGCCTGGCCGGGATCACCCGCGCGCTGACCGTCGCCTGGGCCGGGGCCAAGGAGACCGATCTGCCGCTGGACGTCCTGGAGAGCGCCGAGGAGATCTTCCTGACGTCGACGCTCCGCGACGTCCAGGCGGTGACGCGGGTCGACGACCGTCAACTCGGCGACGTACCGGGCCCGGTGACACGCGCCGCGATGTGCGCCTTCGACGCGGGCGCCGCCGCCGACTTCGACCCGCGGTGAGGTGAAGGACCGCGGCGGCGGGTAGAAGGTCCCCGTGACGACCACGCTGCGTCCCGCGGGACCGGAGGACCGAGACGGCGAGGGCCACCGCGCCCGCCGTTACGACATCTGCGTCAACAGCCGCCGGGTGGGCGGCGTCCGGCTCACCGCCGACCCGCTCGGCGGGGCGGCCACGGGCCGGATCGAGGAGCTGGCGGTCGACGCCGCCGACCGCCGCCGCGGCCGGGCCACCGTCGCCGCTCTCGCCGCCGAGGAGGTCCTGCGCGGCTGGGGCTGCCGCCGGATCGCGGTGACCGTCCCCGCCGGCGGGGAGGCCGCACTGCGCCTCGCCGCGGCCCTGGGCTACACCGAACGCGCCCACCACCTCGCCAAGGTGATCGTCACCGTCCCGCGGCTGCCGCCCGGTGCCGAGGACCGTGCGCTGACCGCCGGCGCATACCTGTCCTGGCGCCCCACCGCCGTCGCGGACCGCGCACGCCTCCTCGCCGCACCGGGCCTGACCTCGGAAGAAGCCACCCGTGCGGCGGAGGCCGAACACCGTGCGCTGCTCCCGGAGGGCGCCGCCACCGCGCACCGGGCGGTGCGGCTCCTCACCGTCCGCGGCACCGACGTCGGCCATGTCTGGACCGATCTGCGGCCGCCGGACCTGCCCGGTGGCCGCGTCCTCGACCTCCTCGTCGCCCCGGAGCACCGCGGCCGCGGCCACGGCCGGGCGCTGCTGGGCGTCGCGGAGCGGGAGTGCCTGGCCGCCGGGGCGCCCCTGATCGGTCTGACGGTCCGCGCGGACGACGCCGCCGCGCGCGGTCTCTGCGCGTCCCTGGGATACCGCCCCACCGGCCTGCTCCTGGCCAAGCCGCTCCTCTGAGCCGTGGCTCAGCCCTCGGCGAGCAGCCGGTCCGCGATCTCCTCGATCCGGGCCCGCAGCCCCTCCTGGCTCGCGCTGCCGTCCAGCAGCTCCCCGCCGATGACGTACGTGGGGGTGCCGCGCACGCCGATCGCCTTGCCCTCGGCGTGGTCGGCGTCGACGATCAGCAGATGGCGGCCGTCGATCAGCGCGGTGTCCAGCTCGTCGGAGTCCAGGCCCAGCGCGTCGGCGACCTCCAGCAGCAGCCGTTCACCGGAGCGGCCCAGCTCCTCGGTGCGGGCCAGCACCGCCTCGGTGAACTCCTGGCCCTTGCCCTGCTCGGCGGCCTCCTCCGCCGCCTGCGCCGCCGCGTAGGAGTGCTTGTGCTTCTCCAGCGGGAAGTGGCGCAGCCGGATGTCCAGCCGGTCGCCGTAGCGCTCGCGCAGGGCACGCAGATCGTCCTGGGCGGTGTGGCAGTCCGGGCACTGCAGCTCGCACCAGACGTCCAGGACGACGGGAGCGGAGGAAGCTTCGGGGGCGGAGGACGGTGCGCCGGAGGCGGGGGAGTCGTTCATGGGGCCAGTCTTCCAGCCCGCCGGGCGGCAGGGGCACCTGGACCTCGGGAGGAGCCCGACCCGGAGATCTCCCTGATCACCGCGGCCGGGCATGGCCGCGAGGACGTCGGGCAGGGCAGGATGGAGGAAGGGGACGCAGCGTGCGCTCCCTCCCACCTAGGGCAGGAGGACCCGATGCTGACATCGACCGTATGCGCCGCGGTGTCGGCGGCGGGCCTGGCCGTCGCCGCGCTGACGGCCTACCGCAAGCGTTTCCTCGCCGCGACGCGTATCGCGGCGTTCGCCCTCATTCCGATCGGCCTGGCGATGACCGGCATCATCGACTGGATCACCGGGCTCGTCCTCAAGCCGACGGTCTGGGCCGGGTTCGGCCTGCTGGCCCTCTCGGCCGTGCTGTTCATGATCGGCCGCGCGGTGGAGCGCCGCCGCGGCGGCGTCGGCAGCCGCAGGGAGCGCCGGGCCGCCACCTCCGCCCGTGGCGCCGCGGTGGCCCCGGGCGCCTCCGCCCCGTCCCTCGGGGCGGGCCGTACGGCCTCCGGGTCCGCGGGGGCGGCCAAGGGGAAAGCGGCTGCTCCTGAGGATGACTTCTCGGACATCGAAGCGATCCTCAAAAAACACGGGATCTGATGAACTCCCGCCACTGAGGGGGTAATTGGGCATTCGCGACCGATCGGCTGCGCCATGATCGTCGCGAAATGAACGATGAGTGCGCCCTGGCCCGGGATGAAGCCCCGGCCCCCGAACCGCGCGGATGTCTTTTCGCGCTGTCCCAGCCGCCCCTGATGCTCTTCCTCGCCTTCATCGGCCTGCTGCTGTTGCTGGGCGCCGTCCACGACCTGTACCTCCAGTGAGGGGCGGGACGTGGCCGGTGCGGCTCAGTCCGCGGCCTCCCGTTGCCGTGCCCGGTAGGCGGCGACGTGCAGCCGGTTGCCGCAGGTCCGGCTGGAACAGTAGCGCCGGGAGCGGTTCCGGGAGAGATCGACGAACGTGTGCCGGCAGCCCGGCGCCTCGCAGCGCCGCAGCCGTTCCCGCTCACCCGCCACCACCAGGAAAGCCAGTGCCATGCCGCAGTCGGCCGCCAGATGGTGGGCGACCGAGGCGCCCGGCGCGAAGTAGTGGACGTGCCAGTCGTAGCCGTCGTGGTCCGTCAGCTGCGGGGTGGTGCCCGCCGAGGCGATCAGCCCGTTCAGCAGCGCGGCGGCCCCGCGGTCGTCGGGTGCGGCGAAAACCTCTGCGAAGCGGGCGCGCAGCGCTCTCACGGCGGCCAGATCGGTGTCGTCGAGGGTGCCGACCCCGCTGATGTCGTGCCGCGCGGTGAACTCCCGCAGTGCGGCCGTATCGGTCAGGGTGTCCGGGCTGCCGGCCGCCTCGCCCTCCGGGGCGGTGTTCAGCAGGTCGACGACCGCGTCCAGGGCGCACCGGGTGTCGTGCGTGATCATCACGGTTTCGCTCCCAGGCAGGGTGGGGCGGCGCGGGAGCCGCCCCCGAGTCCTTGCGGAATGGTCGTCGACTCTAGCGCGTCGCCCATGCCGCGGCGCCGTCGCCGCGGTGGGTCCGCGGCGACGGCGCCGGAGCGTGCCATATGAACTTGTCGGTCCCGCGGCGTCTCCCCGAGTCGGACGCCGCGGACGTGTGCGGGTGGGTTGCGGTGGGTGGCTGTGGTGCGTCTCAGCTCTCCGCGAGGATGTGGGAGAGCTCTGTGTCGAGATCGAAATGCCGGTGCTCGGTACCGGGAGGTACCGCGGCGTCGGTCCTTTTGAGGAACGATTCGAGGGCCCGTGCGGGGGCCTCCAGGAGGGCCTCGCCTTCCGGGGAACTCAGGGCGATGCAGACCACGCCCTGTCCGTGGCTCCGGGACGGCCAGACGCGGACGTCGCCGGTGCCGGTGGGCCGGTGCAGGCCCTCGGCGAGGAGATCGCGGGCGAAAACCCACTCGACGGTCTCCTCGGCTCCGGTATGGAAGGTGGCATGCACGGCGTAAGGATCGGCCGTGTCATACCGCAGGCCCGCCGGTACAGGCAGTGAGGACTCGCTCGACACAACGAGGCGCAGGTGCAGCTCGCAGCTGACCGTGGTGTTCATAAGCGCCAGGGCCTTTCGCTCAGTGTGCGCTCGGGGATTCGCACGTCGGCGAAATCGACATGCCACCTACGGTGCCGTTGTAAACCCCTCTGAGCGTTTTGGGTGGCTTCGGGTACCTCTGACGGCGGATTGAAAGATCGTCCCCCATGGATATTCGGGTGGGTGGGGGACTTCGAGGCGATGGTGTGAATACAGAGAGTTACGGAAGGGCGGGCGTCCGCCGGTGCCGGTCCGGTGCGAGCAAGGGGGCGCGGTCGCCCCTCCCGTCACCGGTCGGCCGGTGATCTTCGTGGGCGCGGTGCTCCGCACGACGGGGTGAGGCCGGCGCCGGACGTGTGCCGGGCGAGACCCGGACGTGTGCCGGGCGCGAGGGGCGGGCGCGAGGGTGGCCCCGTCGGATGCGTCGCGGACGGCGATGACCTGCGCCGGTGGCCCTCCGGGTGGTCACGGAGCCCCGTCCGCGTGGGGTAATGTGTGCCGTGCGCCGGGCGATTAGCTCAGTGGGAGAGCGCTTCGTTCACACCGAAGAGGTCACTGGTTCGAACCCAGTATCGCCCACCCCGGCCGAAGGTCCGGAGGCTCCAAGCCTCCGGACCTTCGCGGTTGTTGGGTTCCGCCCGCCCCGGAGCGGCACACTGAACCCATGCCCCCCTGGTCGCGCGCACTCCACCGCTACCGCTTCCGCAGCGTGTGGCTGCTGCCCGACGCCCCGCCCGCGGTCGTCTACGCCGTCCTCGAACGCGTCGAGAGCTATCCGCTGTGGTGGCCCCAGGTGCGCGCCGTCGACCGCACCGGCGAGTCCGGCGGGACGGCGCGCTTCCGCTCGTTCCTCCCGTACGACCTGGACGTCGTCGCAGGTGAAGGCGGGCGGAACCCGCGCGCCGGGGTGCTGGAGGTGACCCTTCGCGGCGATCTGGAGGGCTGGGTGCGGTGGACGGTCGCGGCGCGCGGCGGCGGGACGCGGGTCCTCTTCGAACAGGCGGTGGAGGTGCGTAAGCCGCTGCTGCGGTGGCTGGCGTTGCCGGGGCGGCCGCTGTTCGTGCTCAACCACGCGCTGATGATGCGCTCCGGGCGCCGCGGTCTGGCGGCGTGGCTGGCCCGCTGACGGCGTCCGGCCGTCGCCCCGCGTGACCGGTACGGGGGTGAGGGCGGGGCCGCGGGAAGGAATTTGTTGGAAAGCCGTGGCGGCCTGTATTGTTCAGGTCGTTCGCGAGGGAAACCCCGCCGACACCCGGGCGATTAGCTCAGTGGGAGAGCGCTTCGTTCACACCGAAGAGGTCACTGGTTCGAACCCAGTATCGCCCACCGGGATCGAGGTCCGGGCCGTCAATTGACGGCCCGGACCTTTTTGTTGTGGCGGTAATTCCCGAACTGCCCGCGCCTTTCCGCGCGGTGCCCGACCTTGCGTCTCACTTCTCCGGGACCGCGGGCCGCATCGGCCACTGACCGTCGGCCGCGCCGCCGCGCGGGAACCACGTCTGCCGGTCGCGTGCCTGGGACGCGAACCACGTCGTCTGGAGGGTGTGGAGTTCGTCGGGGTGCAGCCGGGCGAGGCGGGCGGCGTGGCGGCGGCCCAGCGCGCGGACCACCTCCAGGACGGTGAGCGCCTCGTCGGCGGTGCGCCCGGTGCCGTGCCCGCCGTCGGACGGCTTGACGTCGTACTGCGCGCAGAGGTCGGGAAGGGCGCGGGCGCCCTTGCGGTAGCGGTCCAGGTGGGTGTCGAGGACCAGCGGGTCGAGGACGTACAGCGGGTGGCTGCCGAGATAGCCGGTCAGGGACGTGGCGCGGTGGCGGGTCGCCTCGCGGTCCAGGAGCGTCAGGGTGAACGGGGCGTCCAGCACGGCCACCGGGCGGCCGGACGCCGCCTGCGCGGCGAGTGCCCGGGCGATCTCGTCGACCGCGGGCGCCGGCCAGCGGCCGCGGCGGGCGAGGTGCCCGGTGGTCAGGCCGTGCGCCGCCGTCGCGGCCTCGGGGATCTCCACGCCGGGACTGATCAGCCATCGGGTGAGCGCCGGGGAGGCGCCCGGGGTCTCCTGGACCGCCAGCGCCGCCGCGACGACGCGGTCGGTCTCGGGATCGTCTCCGGTCGTCCCGACGCCGAACGCCGCCAGTGGACCGTCGTACCAACTCGGCACCATCGCCCCTCCTCGCACTCCGACACCACGGCGCGGGCGCCCGCCGCCGGCCGGCCGACGCGGTGCGCCGAGCTGCCGGGGACGACGCGACGGCCCGCGGCCCGAGCAGGTGATACCCGCCTCGTGGTGTTGCCGAACCGCATTTGTTTGCGGGCCACTTGACGGGGAGACAAACCAGAAGGACGGGGCGTGGCACACGTCCGGCCGCGGACTCCCGTCGGACGAACCCTCCGCACGAGGACCCGCCCGCACCGGCACGGCCGCCCGTACGCCCGCGCCCGGCGGACCGCCGCCCCCGCGCACCGCCCCGCCGCTCACCCCGGCGGCCCGGCCGCCCCCGTACGGCCGCCACCGGACGTCCCGGCCGGCCCCCCGGTGACCGGCCGCGGCTCTTCGACGACCGCGCCCGGCCGCCCGGCGCGGACCGGGCCGGGAGGACACCGTGACGCACCGGACGACCGACGACACCACCGCGCCGGGCCCGCAGCTGCCGGGCGCCGGTATTCCGCTGCCCGACCCGGCGGCCATCGACCCCGCGATCCTCGGCGCGCTGCTGGCCCGGCACGGCTGGCACCGCACGGGCGGCCCCGGCGGGCGGTACGCGCGCTGGACCCCGCCGGGCGGCGGCGCCGGACTGCTGGTGCCGCAGGACCCGCGCTTCCCGGAGTGCGCCGAACTGCTCGCCGAGGCTCTGGCCACCCTCAGCGTCAGCCCGGCGCCGTACGCCCGGGAGGTGCTGCTGGGGATGGCGGCGCTCAGCGACGAGGTGCGCTGGGAGCGGCTGGCGCCGGGGACCGGGTCGGTGGTGGCGCGCTGGGTGGCGCAGGAGCAGTTGCGCGGTGCGGCGCGTGCGACGCTGGGCGCCGCGGCGCTGGCCAGCTGCGCCCGCGCCGGGTACTACGGGTCGCGCTACCGCGGCCACACCGAGCGCTATCTGGCGGAGGCGCTGCTCGGACCGGCGCCGGAGGGCCTCCGGCTCGCCGCCTTCATCCCGGTGTCGGTCGGCCGGGGCCCGGTGATCACGTTGCACCGGGCGCTGCGCGCCGCCCGCGACGCCACCGACCACCGGCGTGCCACCGGGGGCACCGAGGCGTTCGACGCGGCGGTGGCGTTCGGCGTCTGCCACGAGCTGGTGCAGGCGCTGATCGCGCTGGTCCACGAGGGCGGCGGGATCCGGATCACGGTGGACTGGTCGCCCGGGGCGGGCCCGCCGCCCGGCTGCCCGGTCCGTCCCGGGCCGGTGGAGTTCACCACGGGCGACCTTCCGGCCCTGGCGGACGCCGCCCAGCGCTACGTCCGCGGCGAGCCGTCGCTGCCGGTCCGGGTGACCGGTGCGGTGGTGCGGCTGCACCGGGAGCGGCCGGGCGGGGGAGTGGTGCGGCTGCGGGTGATCACCGGGGCCGATGTCGAGCAGGTGCGGGTGGCGCTCGGCGACGACGACTACCGCGTCGCGGGCCAGGCCCACCTGATGAATCTGCCGGTCCGGATCAGCGGCCGCCTGGAGAGCCGCGGCGGCTTCCGCCGGCTGACCGGGGCGCGGGGCGTCGTACCGCTGCCGACGGGCGACCCGGAACCGGGGGAGCCGTCCTGAGGGGACGGACGGCTCCCCGGGCCCGGGGAGCCCGGGGGAGCCGCCCCGAGGACGCCCCGGAGCAGCGGCGTTCCTGAAGGCGGCCCGTGGCCACGCCCGCTCAGGGGTGAGCCCGGTCCCGGCAAACCGTTTCGCGCTTCGGTCCGCGGGATCGGTACGATTTCCCTGCGCAGCAATCGCTGACGCGCAGCAGACATGACAGGAGAGACCGGTGTCAGACGTCCGTGTGACCGTCCAACGCGATTCCGAGCGGGAAGAACGCGTGGTGACCACGGGCACTACGGCCGCCGACCTCTTCCAGGGCGAGCGCGCCGTCGTCGCCGCGCGGGTGGCCGGGGAGCTGAAGGACCTGGCGTACGAGGTGGCCGACGGCGAGACCGTCGAGCCCGTCGAGATCACCTCCGAGGACGGCCTGAACATCCTGCGGCACTCCACCGCGCACGTGATGGCGCAGGCCGTGCAGGAGCTGTTCCCCGAGGCCAAGCTCGGCATCGGTCCGCCCATCAAGGACGGCTTCTACTACGACTTCGACGTCGAGACCCCGTTCCAGCCGGACGACCTCAAGCGCATCGAGAAGAAGATGCAGGAGATTCAGAAGCGCGGCCAGAAGTTCGCGCGCCGGGTCACCACCGACGAGGACGCCCGCGTCGAGCTGGCCGACGAGCCGTACAAGCTGGAGCTGATCGGCCTCAAGGGCAACGCCGCGGAGGCCGCCGAGGGCGCCGACGCCGAGGTGGGCGGCGGCGAGCTGACCATCTACGACAACCTCGACGCCAAGACCGGCGAGCTGTGCTGGAAGGACCTCTGCCGCGGTCCGCACCTGCCCAGCACCCGCGTCATCCCGGCCTTCAAGCTGATGCGCTCGGCCGCCGCCTACTGGCGCGGCAGCGAGAAGAACAAGCAGCTCCAGCGGATCTACGGCACCGCCTGGCCGACCAAGGGCGAGCTCAAGGCCCACCTGGAGTTCCTCGCCGAGGCCGAGAAGCGCGACCACCGCAAGCTCGGCGCCGAGCTGGACCTCTTCTCCTTCCCGGAGGAGCTGGGCCCGGGCCTCGCGGTGTTCCACCCCAAGGGCGGCGTCATCCGCAAGGAGATGGAGACCTACTCCCGCAAGCGCCACGAGGTCTCCGGCTACGAGTTCGTCAACACCCCGCACCTCTCGAAGGAGCGGCTCTTCGAGATCTCGGGTCACCTCCCGCACTACGCCGAGGGCATGTTCCCGGCCATCGAGTTCGACGAGCAGAACTACCGCCTCAAGGCGATGAACTGCCCGATGCACAACCTGATCTTCAAGTCGCGCGGCCGCTCCTACCGCGAACTGCCCCTGCGCCTCTTCGAGTTCGGCACGGTCTACCGCTACGAGAAGTCCGGCGTCGTCCACGGCCTGACCCGCTCGCGCGGCTTCACCCAGGACGACTCGCACATCTACTGCACCAAGGACCAGATGCCGGAGGAGCTGGACACGCTCCTGACCTTCGTGCTGGACCTGCTGCGCGACTACGGCCTGACCGAGTTCGAGCTGGAGCTGTCCACCCGGGACGACTCCGACAAGTTCATCGGCACCGACGAGGACTGGGCCGAGGCCACCGAGGCGCTGCGGCTGGCCGCCGAGAAGCAGGGCCTGCCGCTCGTCCCCGACCCGGGCGGCGCCGCCTACTACGGCCCGAAGATCTCCGTGCAGGCGAAGGACGCCATCGGCCGCTCCTGGCAGATGTCGACGATCCAGGTCGACTTCAACCAGCCCAAGCGGTTCAACCTGGAGTACACCGCGGCGGACGGCTCCAAGCAGCAGCCGGTCATGATCCACCGCGCGCTGTTCGGCTCCATCGAGCGGTTCTTCGGTGTCCTCCTGGAGCACTACGCGGGCGCCTTCCCCGTGTGGCTCGCCCCCGTCCAGGCCACCGGCATCCCGATCGGCGACACCCACGTCCCTTACCTCCAGGAGTTCGCCGACGAGGCGCGCGCCCAGGGGCTGCGGATCGACGTCGACGCCTCGTCGGACCGGATGCAGAAGAAGATCCGCAATGCCCAGAAGAGCAAGGTGCCCTTCATGATCATCGCCGGTGACGAGGATGTCGCGGGCGGCGCGGTCTCCTTCCGCTACCGCGACGGTTCGCAGAAGAACGGCATCCCGCGCGCCGAGGCCATCGCCGAGATCGTGGACGCCGTGGAGCGCCGCATCCAGGTGTGACCCCGCGCCGACCACCCGTCCGGGCCCCGGTGAGCACCCGCTCGCCGGGGCCCGCGCGTTGTCCCGCGCCGCCCCTCACCCCTCGCCCTCCTGCCGGAAGCGCCGCACCAGCCAGGAGGAGAACGTGCCGACCACCGCACCGACCAGCGCCACCCCCATGAACATCAGTCCGGCGCCGACGGTGCGCCCCCACGGGGTGACGGGCGCGGCGTCGCCGTACCCCGTCGTCGTCAGTGCCGCCACGGCCCACCACGCCGCGTCCCCGAGGGTGTGGATGCTGCTGTCCGGCACCGGCCGCTCCTCGTGCAGCACGGCCAGCGCCGCCGCGAACCCCAGCAGCAGCGCGGACAGCCCGGCGTACACCATCACCCGCGCCTCCAGCGCCAGCCGCGGCCGCCGCCGGCGCAGCCGCTGCCGGTCGTGCGCCTCGACCAGCCGCAGCGGTCGCAGCAGCGGCAGGACGACCACCAGCAGATCGAGCCACCGGGTGCGCACGAAGCGCTGCCGGTCCGGGCTGAGGGCCAGCCGGGCCAGATACTCCGCGACGAAGCATGCCCAGGTCAGGGCGGTCACCGCGGCCCAGAAGCCCTGTGCGGCGGGTGACATGCCGGGCTTCAGGACCCGCACCGCGTACGCGAGCAGGAAGAGCAGCGAGGCGGCGAGGAGGGAGGGGCCGGCGTGCTTCTCCCACGCCGCCAGACGGTCGTTCCGGTCCATCGGCCCAGCATCGGGGAGCGGGCGGGACGGTGTGCCCCGGCGACACGCCGCGGACGGCGGACGCCATATGCTGGCCGGTATGACGAGCGAGCCGGAGCAGCAGATCGGAGTCGGGACACAGGACGCCTTCCAGCGCCTGTGGACGCCCCACCGGATGGCGTACATCCAGGGGGAGAACAAGCCGAGCGGCCCGGGGGCCGACGACGGCTGCCCGTTCTGCTCGATCCCCGCCAAGTCGGACGAGGACGGGCTGGTCATCGCCCGTGGCACACATGTCTACGCGGTGCTCAACCTCTACCCGTACAACGGCGGGCATCTGATGGTGGTGCCGTTCCGGCACGTCGCGGACTACACCGAGCTGGACGCCGCGGAGACCGCGGAGCTGGCGGAGCTGACCAAGCACGCGATGACCGCGCTGCGCACCGCGTCCGGGGCGCACGGCTTCAACATCGGCATGAACCAGGGCGCGGTGGCCGGCGCGGGCATCGCCGCCCACCTCCACCAGCACGTCGTCCCGCGCTGGGGCGGCGACACCAACTTCATGCCGGTGGTCGGCCACACCAAGGTGCTGCCGCAGCTCCTCGCCGACACCCGGCGGATGCTCGCGGACGCCTGGCCCGCATAACGCCACCGCTGCCCCGGGGACCGCATGCGCCCCCGGGGCGCGCCGTTCCTCCGAAGAGCCGAACAAAACACCCCCTTCCGGTCCGTACCGCTCTGTAATGGAGTGGTGACTCCACCGGACCGCCGTTCCGTGCTGTGCGCTGCCGCCGCGGTGGCCGCCGGGGCCGCCGCGACCGCCTGCACCCGGGCCGGCGCGGACCCCGCGGCCGCCCGCGCCACCGCCCCCGCCACCTCGCGCCCGGCCTCGCCCCGCCCGGCGCACGCCGCCCGGCCGCCCACCCGCGCACCGGGCCTGCCCGCACAGATCGCGCACGGCCCCCGGCGGGGCGACGCGGTCGCGCTCACCTTCCACGGGCAGGGCGATCCGAGGACCGCGGCCGCGCTGCTGGGCGAGGCCGAGCGGGCCGGCGCGCGCCTCACCGTGCTGGCCGTCGGCGTCTGGCTCGACGAACAGCCCGCGATGGCCCGCCGCATCCTCGACGGCGGTCACGAACTGGGCAACCACACCCTCCACCACCGCACCATCTGCGCCATGCCCGAGGACGAGGCGTACGCCGAGATCACCGGCTGCGCCGACCGGCTGCGGACCCTCACCGGCACCATCGGCAGCTGGTTCCGTCCCTCGCGGACGCAGTACGCCACCGACCAGGTGGTCCGGCTGGCCCGCCGGGCCGGCTACCCGCACGTCCTCTCGTACGACCTCGACTCCCTCGACGCCGACGACCCCGGCGCGTCCGCCGTCCAGCGCACGGTGCTGGACGGCGTCCGGCCCGGCTCGGTCGTCAGCCTCCACCTCGGGCACCCCGGCACCGTCGCCGCGCTGCCCCCGATCCTCGACGGCCTGCACCGGCGCGGTCTGCGCGCGGTGACGACTACGGAGCTGGTGACCTGATGGCTGACCGGACCTCTGCCCTCCGCCGCACTCCGGGGAAGGCCGCCCTGCTGGCCGCCGTGGGCGCGCTGCTCGCCGCCGGCTGCGGGAAGGGCGACACGGCCGCCCGCACCCCGCACTCCCCGCGGCCCGCGAGCCCGTCCCCGGCGGCGGCCGCCCGCCCCGGACTGCCCGGTATGCCGCCGCTGCTCGACCCGCACGACATCTACGCCGCCGACCGGCCCGGCAAACTCGTCCCGCAGGTCAAGGACTATCCGTCGATGGTGTACGTCCCCAACACCATCTCCAACACGGTCAGCGTCATCGACCCGCGGACGTACAAGGTCGTACGGACCGTGCCGGTGGGCGTGCAGCCGCAGCACGTCGTGCCGTCCTGGGACATGAAGACGCTCTGGGTCAACAACGACCGCGGCAACAGCCTCACCCCGATCGACCCGCGCACCGGAAAGACCGGGAAGACCGTCTCGGTGCACGACCCGTACAACCTCTACTTCACGCCCGACGGCAAGTACGCGATCGTCATGGCGTCGATGGACAAGCAGCTGGTCTTCCGCGACCCGCACACCATGGAGGTCCGCAAGACCGTGCCGGTGACCTGCGCCGGGGTCAACCACGCCGACTTCTCCGCCGACGGCCGGTACTTCATCGTCTCCTGCGAGTTCTCCGGCGAACTGCTCAAGGTCGACACCGCGAAGATGACCGTGACCGGCCAGCAGAAGCTGCCGCAGCACGGCGCGATGCCGCAGGACGTCAAGCTCTCCCCGGACGGGAAGACCTGGTACATCGCCGACATGACGTCCGACGGGGTGTGGGTCCTCGACGGCGACCGCTTCACCCGGCCGAAGCTGCTCCGCACCGGCAAGGGCGCCCACGGCCTCTACGTCAGCCGCGACTCGAAGCAGATGTACATCTCCAACCGCGGCGAGGGCACCATCTCGCTGCTGGACTTCGCCACCGGCCGGCTCACCGGCAAATGGCACATCCGCGGCGGCGGCAGCCCCGACATGGGCGGCGTCTCCGCCGACGGCAAGGTCCTGTGGCTCTCCGGCCGCTACAACTCGGAGGTCTACGCCCTCGACACCCGCACGGGGAAGACCCTGGCGAAGATCCCGGTCGGCAACGGCCCGCACGGCCTCGCGGTCTACCCGCAGCCCGGCCGCTACTCCCTCGGCCACACCGGCATCTTCCGCTGACCGGGCGCCGGGCCGCGCACAACGGCCGACTCCCGTACGGGGCGGGCCCGTACGGGAGTCGGAAGCGGGGGAGCGGACGGCCGCCGCGGATCAGGCGCTGTACTCGTCGGCCTTCCTGGGCTCGACGCCCTGGACCAGACCGCTGAGCACCATCGAACGGCCCTCGAAGCGCTCGGTGTCCACGCCGTTCTCCTTGAGCACGCCCACCGCCGCGGTGTGGACCGCGCGCAGCACCGGCGTCGCCGCCCGCAGCGCGTCATCGGCCATGAAGCGGTGCCGCCACGGCTTGTCCGCCCAGACGTGCCGCAGCCCGAACGGCTCGGGCAGCCCCAGCTTGCCGCCGAGGAAGTCCAGCACCGGCGGGAACCACGTCAGCGGGGCGCGGGCGGAGAGCCGGACGACCTCGGACGGGTCGATCAGCGGCAGCGTCTGCTTCCGCGTCTCCCAGAACTTGACGACCTTCGCGACCTCTTTGGTCTTGGGCGACGGCTTGCTGGTGAACAGGGAGTTGACCGGGCCGAGGGCGTGGCCGGTGACCTCGATGCGCAGCGTCTCGTGCAGCACCGTGACCGTGATCAGCAGCGTCAGCACCAGCTGGCCGTCCCACAGCACGAACTGCACGCCCAGGTAGTGGCGGTTGCCGCTGCCGAACTGCTGCTCGTTGCAGATCCGCTCGACCTCGTGACCGCGGATCTGGAAGGCGTCGGTGTCGGTGCCGTCCGGACGGCTGACCTCCTTGGCCTTCTCCCCGACCGGCGCGACGATCCAGTGGTTGACCTGCGGCGCCTGCTGGAAGCCGCCGGTGTGCAGCGGGCTGCGCTCCAGCATCCGCAGCTTGTCGTGGATCGCCCGGACGACGTCCCAGCTGCGGAACGGATGGATCTCCGCGCCCTCCTTCGCCGGCTTCAGCTCCTCCGCCAGATGCCAGCTGCCCCAGCGCGTCCCCATGCCGAGGATGCCGCGCGGACCGGCGTAGAAGACGACGTTGCTGCGCTGCTCCGCGGAGAGTTTGGCGAGATTGTGCCGCAGCGTCTCGGCCGCGATCTCCCCGGGATCGCCCGGCACCGCCTCGGGGATCTTCGCGCCGATCCCGCCGCCGTCCAGCAGCCCCTGCCACGCCTCGCGCAGCAGCACCGCCGTCCGCTCGCAGATCTGCTTGGCGAACCACCAGCCGACGATCGGGACGACGACCGCGGCCCGTGCGTACAACGGCCAGAAGCCCGTCGTCGGCAGCTTGATCAGGAGGACCACCCCGGCCACCGCGAGCACGGCGAGCAGCGCCGAGCCGCCGAGGGACGTCTTGCCGTCCTTGGCGAGGTACTTCTTCAGCTGGAAACCGCCCAGCCACAGCAGCACACCGGGCAGGAACGCCAGCCCGCACAGCAGCATGATCACCGTCAGCTTGGCGTCCCGCTGCTTGCGGATACGGGTGGCCGCCAGGCAGTGCTCCACGATGACCTGCGGCTCGGTGCCGAAGGACTGGATGAGCGCCTTGCGGCCGCCGCCGAGCATCCGCGTCTGGATCGCCCGCGAGAACGCCTCGCCCAGATTCGGCTCGAAGAGCGAGATCTTGGGCTTCTTGATGTCGGAGGCACCGGAGTCCGAATCCGCCTTGGAGATATCGGCCAACGGACTGTCCCGGTACGCGGCGGAGGCCAACGCCTGGGTCGCCGCGGTCTGTCCCGCGCCCCCCAGGAGCGGCACCTGCGCCCCGGGACTGAAGTCGAAGCCGTCTGCTGCCACTGCCCGCCCCCAACGCCGCACCATCACTGCCGCGGCTCTTTACCCGTCCACCGCTCCTGGCACACCTGCCGAGCCCGTCCGGTCAGCGTACAGGCGGTGCCGGGCCCAAGGGAGTTGACCGGAAGGGCCGCCGGTCAATCGT
The DNA here is from genome assembly GCF_043083385.1 of Streptomyces sp. NPDC014733. Lineage (NCBI taxonomy): Bacteria > Bacillati > Actinomycetota > Actinomycetes > Kitasatosporales > Streptomycetaceae > Streptomyces > Streptomyces sp. NPDC014733. Next base: position 344,642 of record NZ_JBIBYO010000003.1, read on the forward strand.
TGACTATGCGCCGTTTTCCGGGCCCCGCCGCACCGCCTCGGCCAGCTGCTGCGGCATCGGTTCATGGCGCAGATAGGTCCGGGTGAAGCGGCCCGTGCCGTGCGCGAGCGAGCGCAGATCGACGGCGTAGCGGGCGATCTCCGCCTCCGGCACCTCGGCCCGCACCCAGGTGCGGTCGCCGACCTCCTCCTGCTCGGTGCCGACCACCCGCCCGCGCCGCCCGGACAGATCGCTCATCACCGCACCGACGAACTCGTCCGGAATCAACACCGCGACCTCCGCGACCGGTTCGAGCAGCTCGATCCGCACCTGCCCGGCCGCATCCCGCAGCGCCAGCGCCCCGGCCGTCTGGAACGCCGCGTCCGACGAGTCCACCGAGTGCGCCTTGCCGTCCCGCAGCGTGACCCGGACGTCGACGAGCGGATACCCGGCCGCCACGCCCTGCGCCGCCTGGGCGCGTACCCCTTTCTCCACCGACGCGATGAACTGCCGCGGCACCGCGCCGCCCACCACCGTGTCCACGAACTCGACGCCGGAGCCCGCGGGCAGCGGCTCCACCTCGATCTCGCAGATCGCGAACTGCCCGTGCCCGCCGGACTGTTTGACCTGCCGCCCCCGCCCGGACGCCGCACCGCCGAACGTCTCCCGCAGCGGCACGCAGTACGCCACGGTGTCGACCCGGACGCCGTACCGCGTCCGCAGCCGCTCCAGCGCGACCTCCGCATGTGCCTCACCCAGGCACCACAACACCACCTGGCCGGTGTGCGGATGCTGCTCCAGACGCATCGTCGGATCCTCCGCGACCAGCCGCGCCAGCCCGTGCGACAGCTTGTCCTCGTCCGCCTTGCCGTGCGCCACGATCGCGACCGGCAGCTGCGGGTCGGGCATCGTCCACGGCGCCATCAGCAGCGGCCGGCCGCACGACGACAGCGTGTCGCCGGTCTCCGCGTGGCCGAGCTTCGCCACGTACGCCAGCTCCCCGGCCACCGCCTGCGCCAGCGGCCGCTGCTGCTTCCCGGACGGCACGGACAGCGCCCCCACCCGCTCCTGCACGTCGTGGTCGGCGTGGCCGCGGTCCTCCAGGCCGTGCCCCGAGACGTGTACCGCCTCGTCCGGCCGCAGCGTGCCGGAGAACATCCGCACCAGCGACAGCCGCCCGACGTACGGGTCGGAGGTGGTCTTGACGACCTCCGCCGCCAGCGGACCGGCCGGATCGCAGGCCAGCGGCGGCCGCGGCGCACCGTCGGGCGCGGTGACCGCCGGAGCCGTCCGCTCGCCCGGCGCCGGGAAGCCCCGTACGAGGAGGTCGAGCAGCTCCACGGTGCCCAGGCCCTGGCGGGCGGCGCCGGTGGGCGGGGCGGCGGCGAGCACGGGGTGGAAGGTGCCGCGGGCGACCGCCGTCTCCAGGTCGGCGACGAGCGAGGCGACGTCCAGCTCCTCGCCGCCCACGTAGCGGTCCATCAGCGTCTCGTCCTCGCTCTCCGCGATGATCCCCTCGATCAGCCGGCCGCGCGCCTCGTCCAGCAGCGGCAGCTCCGCGCCGTCCGGATCCCGCTCGGCGCGTTCGCCCGACGCGTATTCCGTGACCCGCCGCGTCAACAGCCCGAGCAGGCCCGTCACCGGCGCGTGGCCGTCCGCGCCCGCCGCGCCGTACAGCGGCAGGTACAGGGGCAGCACGGCGTCCGGGTCGCCGTCGCCCAGGGCCTCGCCGCAGCCGCGCAGAACGGTGGTGACATCGGCGCGGGCGGCGTCGAGATGGGTGAGGACCAGCGCCCGCGGCATGCCGACCGCCGCGCACTCCTCCCACAGCGCGCGGGTCGCCCCGGCCACCTCCTCCGCGGCGGAGACGACGAAGAGGGCCGCGTCCGCCGCCCGCAGCCCGGCCCGCAGCTCCCCGACGAAATCGGCGTACCCGGGGGTGTCCAGCAGATTGATCCGGCAGCCGCGCCACTCCACGGGCACCAGCGAGAGCTGGACCGAGCGCTGCCGGCGCTGCTCGATCGGGTCCTGGTCGGAGAGGGTGTCGCCGTCCTCCACCCGCCCGGCGCGCCCGGTGGCCCCGGCGGTCAGGGCCAGCGCCTCCACGAGGGTGGTCTTGCCCGCGCCGCTGTGGCCGACCAGGACCACGTTGCGGACGGCGGCGGGGCCGTCGGCCGCCCCCGCATCCGGCTTCTCGTTCATGCCCTCGCCTCCAGGTCGTCACCTTTGCGGTGATTCGAGCTTTCCATCGCGAGGGGGGCCCGTCCACAGGGGGCGGCGGGGGAGTGGCGGTCCGCGCGGGCCGCCCGTCGTCCCCGGGCGGCGCGGTGGGTGCGCGGTGCCCGGGGAGCGCCTGGCTACGATGGGCCAGCCGGTGGCCCCTTGACCGCACGGCCCGTATCAACCTCCGGGAAGGCCATGCTGAACAAGTACGCGCGTGCGTTCTTCACGCGTGTTCTCACGCCGTTCGCCGCCCTGCTCATCCGCCTCGGCGTCAGCCCGGACGCGGTCACCCTCGTCGGTACGGGGGGCGTGGTCGCCGGCGCGCTGGCCTTCTACCCCCGCGGTGAATTCTTCTGGGGCACCGTCGTCATCACGCTTTTCGTCTTCTCCGACCTGGTCGACGGCAACATGGCCCGGCAGCTGGGACGCTCCAGCCGCTGGGGCGCCTTCCTGGACTCCACCCTCGACCGGGTCGCCGACTCCGCGATCTTCGGCGGGCTCGCCCTCTGGTACGCCGGCGGCGGCGACAGCATGATGCTCTGCGCCATCGCGATCTTCTGCCTCGCCAGCGGCCAGGTCGTCTCGTACACCAAGGCGCGCGGTGAGGCCATCGGGCTGCCGGTGAACGTCAACGGTCTGGTCGAGCGCGCCGAGCGGCTGGTCATCTCCCTCGTCGCCTGCGGCCTGTCCGGGCTGCACGCCTTCGGGGTGCCCGGGGTCCAGGTCCTGCTGCCGATCGCGCTGTGGATCGTCGCCGTCGGCAGCGCCGTCACCCTCGCCCAGCGCGTGGTGACGGTCCGCCGGGAGTCCGCGGAGGCGGACGCCGTCGCACACGGGGGGAACGGCGCGTGAGCCGCATCGACACCGACAGGCTCACCGACGCCCTCTACGGGCTGGGCTGGAGCACCGTCAAGAAGCTGCCCGAGGGCGCGGCGGTACGCCTCGGCCGCACGATCGCCGACGCCGCCTGGCGCCGCCGCGGCAAGGGCGTGCTGCGCCTGGAGGCCAACCTCGCCCGCGTCGTCCCGGACGCCACACCGCAGCGGCTGACCGAGCTGTCCCGCGCCGGGATGCGCTCGTACATGCGCTACTGGATGGAGTCCTTCCGGCTGCCGGCCTGGAGCCGCGAGCGGATAACGGCGGGCTTCGCCGCGCAGGACGTCGACCGCCTCAAGGAGGCGCTGGCCGGCGACCGCGGCGTGATCCTCGCCCTGCCGCACATGGGCAACTACGACCTGGCGGGCGTCTGGGTGACCACCGCGCTCGGCGTCCCCTTCACCACCGTCGCCGAACGCCTCAAGCCGGAATCCCTCTACGACCGCTTCGTCGCCTACCGCGAGGGCCTGGGCATGGAGGTGCTGCCGCACACCGGCGGGGCCGCCTTCGGCACCCTTGCCCGGCGGCTGCGCGCCGGTGGTCTGGTCTGCCTCGTCGCCGACCGCGACCTCTCCAGCTCCGGTGTCGAGGTCGACTTCTTCGGCCACGCCGCGAAGATGCCCGCGGGCCCCGCGACGCTCGCCGCCCGCACCGGCGCGACACTGCTGCCGGTCACCCTCTGGTACGACCGCACGCCGGTCATGCGCGGCCGGATCCACCCCGAGATCGAGGTCCCGGCGGAGGGCACCCGTGCGGAGCAGACCGCCGTCATGACCCAGGCGCTCGCCGACGCCTTCGCCTCCGGCATCGCCGACCACCCCGAGGACTGGCACATGCTGCAACGCCTCTGGCTCGACGACCTGGAGCCGCGCGACGCGGCCCGCGGAACGGAGACGCCGTGAGAATCGGCATCGTCTGCCCCTACGCCTGGGACGTCCCCGGCGGCGTCCAGTTCCACATCCGCGACCTCGCCGAACACCTCCTCTCCCGCGGCCACCACGTCTCCGTCCTGGCCCCCGCCGACGACGGGACGCCGCTGCCGCCGTACGTCGTCTCCGCCGGCCGCGCCGTACCGGTGCCGTACAACGGCTCCGTCGCCCGGCTGAACTTCGGCTTCCTCTCCGCCGCGCGGGTGCGCCGCTGGCTCCAGAACGGCGCCTTCGACGTCATCCACATCCACGAACCGGCCTCGCCCTCCCTCGGGCTGCTCTCCTGCTGGGCGGCGCGCGGCCCGATCGTCGCGACGTTCCACACCTCCAACCCGCGCTCCCGGGCGATGATCGCCGCGTACCCGATCCTGCAGCCCGCGCTGGAGAAGATCAGCGCGCGCATCGCGGTCAGCGAGTACGCCCGCCGCACCCTCGTCGAACACCTCGGCGGCGACGCGGTGGTCATCCCCAACGGCGTGGACGTCGACTTCTTCGCCCGCGCCGAACCCAAGGCCGCCTGGCAGTCCGGGCCCGGGGACGCCGGGGCCGCGGGGGAGGAGGCCGGCCCGCGGGCGGGCGCCACCCTCGGCTTCATCGGCCGGATCGACGAGCCCCGCAAGGGCCTGCCGGTGCTGATGCGCGCCCTGCCCGCGATCCTCGCCGAGGTCCCCGACGCCCGGCTGCTGGTCGCCGGGCGCGGCGACGAGGAGGAAGCGGTCGCCGCGCTGCCGCCCGAACTCCGCTCGCACGTGGAGTTCCTCGGCATGGTCAGCGACGAGGACAAGGCCCGTCTGCTGCGCAGCGTCGACCTGTACGTCGCCCCGAACACCGGCGGCGAGTCCTTCGGCATCATCCTCGTCGAGGCGCTGTCGGCCGGTGCGCCGGTCCTCGCCAGCGACCTCGACGCGTTCGCCCAGGTCCTCGACCAGGGCGAGGCCGGGGAGCTGTTCGCCAACGAGGACGCCGACGCCCTCGCCGCCGCCGCCGTCCGCCTGCTGCGCGACCCCGCACGCCGCGCCGAGCTGCGCGCACGCGGCTCCCGGCACGTGCGGCGCTTCGACTGGTCCACGGTCGGCGCCGACATCCTCGCGGTGTACGAGACGGTCACCGAGGGCGCCGGGCCCGGCCGGGCCGTCGCCGCCGACCAGGGGGCGTCGCTCCGCTCGGGAAGACACCCCGGGCCCGCCGGGTCGACCGCCCGGGAGTGACCGCCGTTACGGCCCGTGATCCCCGGGGCCGCCCGCGCCCCGGGGGCATGCGGTCCGGGCCGGTAGGGTGACGCCGCGTGACCACCTTCATCTGGATCGCGGCCGTCGTCGTCCTCATCGGCATCTATCTGAGCTGGACCGCGGGCCGCCTCGACCGGCTGCACGCCCGGATCGACGCGGCGCGTGCCGCCCTCGACGCGCAACTGCTGCGGCGCGCCTCGGTCGCCCAGGAGATCGGTACCTCCGGCGTCCTCGACCCCGCCGCCTCGATCGTCCTCTACCAGGCGGCGCACGCCGCCCGGCAGGCGCCGGAGGACGGCCGCGAGGTCGCCGAGAGCGAGCTGACCCAGGCGCTCCGCGCCACCCTCGGCGAGCGTGAGCAGGTGGACGCGGTCCGCGAGGCGCCCGGCGGGGAGCAGACCCTCGCGGAGCTGACCGCCGCCGTCCGCCGCGTCCCCATGGCCCGCCGCTTCCACAACGACGCCGTCCGGGCCGCCCGCGCGGTGCGCCGCCACCGGGTCGTGCGCTTCTTCCGCCTCGCCGGCCACGCGCCGTTCCCGCTCGCCTTCGAGATGGACGACGAGCCGCCGACCGTCCTCGGGGACCCGCACCTCCCCGCCTGATCCGCGGCGGTCGCCGGGCGGCACGAGCCACCGGCCGTCAATTGGCCCTTTTCACGGTCCCCTCACCAACGGTTGTGTGGGTGAAGAAGCGCAACCACCCGCACCGAGTGAGGTCAACCGTGTCCAGCACGCCCACCACGCCCCAGACCCCCGAGACCGGAACCGCCCGGGTCAAGCGCGGCATGGCCGAGCAGCTCAAGGGCGGCGTGATCATGGACGTCGTCACGCCCGAAGAGGCGAAGATCGCCGAGGACGCCGGCGCCGTCGCCGTCATGGCCCTGGAGCGGGTACCCGCCGACATCCGCAAGGACGGCGGCGTCGCCCGGATGTCCGACCCGGACATGATCGACGGCATCATCGACGCCGTCTCCATCCCCGTCATGGCCAAGTCCCGCATCGGCCACTTCGTCGAGGCCCAGGTCCTGCAGTCCCTCGGCGTCGACTACATCGACGAGTCCGAGGTCCTCACCCCGGCCGACGAGGTCAACCACTCCGACAAGTGGGCCTTCACCACCCCCTTCGTCTGCGGCGCCACCAACCTCGGCGAGGCCCTGCGCCGTATCGCCGAGGGCGCGGCCATGATCCGCTCCAAGGGCGAGGCCGGTACCGGCAACGTCGTCGAGGCGGTCCGTCACCTCCGCCAGATCAAGGGCGAGATCGCCAAGCTGCGCGGCTGTGACAACAACGAGCTGTACGCCGCCGCCAAGGAGCTGCGCGCCCCGTTCGAGCTGGTCAAGGAGGTCGCCGAGCTGGGCAAGCTGCCCGTCGTCCTCTTCTCCGCCGGTGGCGTCGCCACCCCCGCCGACGCCGCGCTGATGCGCCAGCTCGGCGCCGAGGGCGTCTTCGTCGGCTCCGGCATCTTCAAGTCCGGCGACCCGGCCAAGCGCGCCGCCGCCATCGTGAAGGCCACCACCTTCTACGACGACCCGAAGGTCGTCGCGGACGTCTCCCGCAACCTGGGCGAGGCCATGGTCGGCATCAACTGCGACACCCTCCCCGAGTCCGAGCGGTACGCCAACCGCGGCTGGTGAGCACGGAGATGACCACCCCCACCATCGGAGTCCTGGCCCTCCAGGGCGACGTCCGCGAGCACCTGGTGGCGCTCGCCGCGGCGGACGCCCTGGCCCGGCCGGTGCGCCGCCCCGAGGAACTGGCCGACCTGGACGGCCTCGTCATCCCGGGCGGCGAGTCCACCACGATGTCCAAGCTGGCCGTCGTCTTCTCCATGCTGGAGCCGCTGCGCGACTTCGTCCGCTCCGGCCGTCCGGTCTACGGCACCTGCGCCGGCATGATCATGGTCGCCGACAAGCTGCTGGACGCCCGCGCGGACCAGGAGACGCTCGGCGGCGTCGACATGATCGTCCGCCGTAACGCCTTCGGACGGCAGAACGAGTCCTTCGAGGCGGCCGTCGACATGGCGGGCATCCCGGGCGGGCCGGTCCACGGCGTCTTCATCCGCGCGCCCTGGGTCGAGTCCACCGGCGCCGCCGCCGAGGTCCTCGCACGCCACGACGGGCACACGGTGGCTGTCCGGCAAGGTAACGTCCTCGCCACGTCGTTCCACCCGGAGCTGACCGGCGACCACCGTGTGCACGCCTTTTTCGTGGACATGGTGCGTACGGCGGCCTGACGCGCTCCCGGTAGGATCGACGCGTTGGTTTCTCAATGGGTTACGCGAAGGAGACAGGCGGATGTCCGGCCACTCTAAATGGGCTACGACGAAGCACAAGAAGGCCGTGATCGATGCCAAGCGCGGCAAGCTCTTCGCGAAGCTGATCAAGAACATCGAGGTCGCCGCCCGGACCGGCGGCGCCGACCCGGACGGCAACCCGACCCTCTTCGACGCCATCCAGAAGGCGAAGAAGCAGTCGGTTCCCAACAAGAACATCGACTCCGCGCTCAAGCGCGGCGCGGGTCTCGAAGCCGGTGGCGCCGACTACGAGACGATCATGTACGAGGGTTACGGCCCCAACGGTGTCGCGGTGCTCATCGAGTGCCTCACCGACAACCGCAACCGCGCCGCCTCCGACGTCCGCGTCGCGATGACCCGCAACGGCGGCTCGATGGCCGACCCGGGCTCGGTGTCGTACCTCTTCAACCGCAAGGGCGTCGTGATCGTCCCCAAGGCCGAGCTGTCCGAGGACGACGTCCTGGGCGCGGTCCTGGACGCGGGCGCCGAGGAGGTCAACGACCTCGGCGAGAACTTCGAGGTGCTCAGCGAGGCCACCGACCTGATCGCGGTCCGCACCGCGCTCCAGGAAGCCGGCATCGACTACGACTCGGCCGAGGCCAACTTCGTCCCGACCATGCAGGTCGAGCTGGAGGAAGAGGGCGCGCGCAAGATCTTCAAGCTGATCGACGCGCTGGAGGACAGCGACGACGTGCAGAACGTCTTCGCCAACTTCGACGTCTCCGACGAGACGATGGCCAAGATCGACGCCTGACGGGGCGTTCCTCCCGTACGACCGACAGCGGCCCGCCGGTGCGAACCGGCGGGCCGCTGCGGCTGACCGGCACCGGGCGGCCCGCGCGGGGCGGCGCCGCGGCCCTGACCCGACGCGTTGTCAGTGGCAGCCGATAGCCTGCACGAACAGGCCGTCGCTCCCGCGTCCGGCCTGCCGGCCGACGGAGGAGAAGGCATCGTGCGCGTACTGGGCGTGGACCCCGGGCTCACCCGCTGCGGCGTCGGTGTCGTGGACGGCGCCGTCGGCCGCCCGCTGACGATGGCCGGCGTCGGCGTGATCCGCACCCCCGCCGACGCCGAGATCGCCGACCGCCTCGTCCTCGTCGAGCGCGGCATCGAGCAGTGGCTGGACGAACACCGTCCCCAATACGTCGCCGTGGAGCGGGTGTTCAGCCAGCACAACGTCCGTACGGTCATGGGCACCGCCCAGGCCAGCGCGGTCGCCATGCTCTGCGCCGCCCGCCGCGGCCTCCCGGTCGCCCTGCACACCCCCAGCGAGGTCAAGGCCGCGGTCACCGGCTCAGGACGGGCCGGGAAGGAGCAGGTCGGCGCGATGGTGACCCGGCTGCTGCGGCTCGACGCCCCACCGAAACCGGCCGACGCCGCCGACGCGCTCGCGCTGGCGATATGCCACATCTGGCGCGCCCCCGCGGCCGGCCGCCTCCAGCAGGCCCACGCCGCGGCCCGCCGCGCCGCACCTTCCGTCCGTACCCCCGGCGTCCGCCGGGCCGCTCCCCAGAAGGGCATCCGATGATCGCCTTCGTCTCCGGGCCGGTCGCGGCCCTCGGACCGGACACCGCCGTCGTCGAGGTCGGCGGCGTCGGCATGGCCGTCCAGTGCACCCCGGACACCCTCTCCGGTCTGCGCATCGGCAAGCCCGCCCGGCTCGCCACCTCCCTCGTCGTCCGCGAGGACTCCCTGACCCTCTACGGCTTCGCCGACGACGACGAGCGGGCCACCTTCGAGCTGCTGCAGACCGCCAGCGGCGTAGGCCCGCGGCTGGCGCAGGCCATGCTCGCCGTGCACTCTCCCGACGCGCTGCGCCGCGCGGTCGCCACCGCCGACGAGAAGGCGCTCACCGCCGTCCCCGGTATCGGCAAGAAGGGCGCCCAGAAGCTGCTGCTGGAGCTGAAGGACCGCCTCGGCGCGCCGCTCGGCACCGGCGGCGCCCCCGCCCCGGTCGCCGCGGGCTGGAGCGATCAGCTGCACGCCGCGCTGATCGGCCTCGGCTACGCCACCCGCGAGGCCGACGAGGCGGTCGCCGCCGTCACCCCGCAGGCCGACGCCGCCGTCGCCGAGGGCGGCACCCCGCGGATCCCGCAGCTCCTCAAGGCGGCGCTGCAGACCCTCAACCGCACCCGCTGAGACGCCCGGTCCGGCCCCCGCCGGGCCGCGCCCGAACCCCACACCCCGGCGGCCCCGCCGCCCCGACCCCGCGAGGCAATCCGCAGTGAACTGGGACGACACCGCACCGTCCGCCGCAACCGACCCGGCCCTGGCCGCCGACCGGCTGGTCGGCGCCGCCGCCGACGGCGAGGACACCGCGGTCGAGGCCGCGCTGCGCCCCAAGGACTTCGGGGAGTTCGTCGGCCAGGAGCGGGTGCGCGAACAGCTCGACCTGGTGCTGCGCGCCGCCCGCGCCCGCGGCGCCACCGCCGACCACGTCCTGCTCTCCGGCGCGCCCGGCCTCGGCAAGACCACCCTCTCGATGATCATCGCCGCCGAGATGGGCGCCCCGATCCGCATCACCTCCGGCCCCGCCATCCAGCACGCCGGCGACCTCGCGGCGATCCTCTCCTCCCTCCAGGAGGGCGAGGTCCTCTTCCTCGACGAGATCCACCGGATGTCGCGCCCCGCCGAGGAGATGCTCTACATGGCGATGGAGGACTTCCGCGTCGACGTCGTCGTCGGCAAGGGCCCCGGCGCCACCGCCATCCCCCTCGAACTCCCGCCGTTCACCCTGGTCGGCGCCACCACCCGGGCCGGTCTGCTGCCGCCCCCGCTCCGCGACCGCTTCGGCTTCACCGGCCACATGGAGTTCTACGCCCCGCCGGAGCTCGAGCGCGTCATCCACCGCTCCGCCGGGCTGCTCGACGTCGAGATCGACGCCGAGGGCGCCGCCGAGATCGCCGGCCGCTCCCGCGGCACACCCCGTATCGCCAACCGCCTGCTGCGCCGCGTCCGCGACTACGCCCAGGTCAAGGCGGACGGCGTGATCACCCGCGCCACCGCCTCGCGCGCCCTCGACGTCTACGAGGTCGACGCCCGCGGTCTGGACCGCCTCGACCGCGCCGTCCTCACCGCCCTGCTGAAGCTCTTCGGCGGCGGCCCCGTCGGCCTGTCCACCCTCGCGGTCGCGGTGGGGGAGGAGCGCGAGACCGTCGAGGAGGTCGCCGAACCGTTCCTGGTCCGCGAAGGTCTGCTGGCCCGCACCCCCCGTGGCCGGATCGCGACCCCCGCGGCCTGGGCCCACCTCGGCCTGGTCCCGCCCCGGCAGCAACCGGGCACAACGGGACAGCAGGGCCTCTTCGGGGCGTGACGGCGCGGAGACTCGCCCGGTCAGGAACTGCGGTGCGATGCTGGGCGTTGTTCCACTGGTGCGGACTGACTTAGACTCCGCCGATGCCGTCCCGGCAGGGGACGGTAATCCCACCCCCGCTATACGAGACCGCGGCTCAGCGGTCGTGCGAAGGAATTCTGTCCCGTGAGTACCGTGACTCTCCTCCCCTTCATCGTCCTCATCGGGGCCATGTTCCTGATGACCCGGTCCGCCAAGAAGAAGCAGCAGGCGGCCGAGAAGATGCGCAACGAGATGCAGCCGGGCACCGGCGTCCGGACGATCGGGGGCATGTACGCGACCGTCAAGGAGATCCACGACGAGACGGTCCTCCTCGAGGTGGCCCCCGGCGTGCACGCCGTGTACGCGAAGAACGCCGTCGGCGCGGTCCTCGCGGACGAGGAGTACAACCGGATCATCGACGGTGCCGACCCGGTCGTGCCCGACGACATCTCCTCGCTGACCGGCGATGACGCCGCCACCGATTCGGGTGAGAAGTCCGACAAGATCGACCTCGGCAAGGGTGACGCCGCCGCCGACAAGCCCGAGGCCGACGAGAAGTCCGCCGAGGAGGCCCCGGCCGCCGCCGAAGGGAAGGACGCGTCCGCCGAGGAGAAGAAGTCCGGCGACGCCGACGCGAAGTAGCCCCGTCCCACGGAACCGCGATGCGCCCCGCTGCGGGCGCCGCGGTTCCGTGACCGTCTAGGCTCCGGCGGGGGCACGTCCCCACAACACTTCGTGGCCGCTCGGCAGACACCCCCAGCCGAGCGGTTGGACAGGGAGAAACGAGAAGGTGGCAGCACCGAAGAAGGGCCGCAGGGCGCCGGCCGGCCAGGGCAAGCCGGGGCGCACCCTGGTCCTCATCCTGATCGCCATGGTGGCGCTGGTCGGAGGCATGTTCTCCTCCGGCACGCTGGCGCCCCGGCTGGGAATCGACCTGGCGGGCGGCACCAGCTTCACGCTCCAGGCCCAGAACCAGCCGGGCAAGCCCAACGCGATCAACGAGACCAACATGAAGACCGCCGCCGACATCATGGAGCGGCGCGTCAACGGTCTGGGTGTCTCCGAGGCCGAGGTCCAGACCCAGGGCACCGACCACATCATCGTGAACATCCCCAAGGGGACGGACGCGAAGCAGTCCCGCCAGCAGGTCGGCACCACCGCCCAGCTCGGCTTCCGCCCGGTGCTCACCACCACCGCGGGCGGCAAGACCCCCGAGCAGCCGTCCGGTACCCCCTCGGCGGGCGGCAAGCAGGGTGGCAAGGACACCGGCGGCAAGGACGCCAAGGCCGGTGACAAGGCCGCGGACGGCAAGCCGGGCGACGACCCGAAGCCCACCGCGAGCGCCACCACCCAGGGCCGCGCCGTCACGGACGCCCTGAAGAAGGACCCCACGCCCGGCGGCTCCGCCTCGCAGAAGCCCCAGACGCCCGCGACGCCGCCCGTCCCGGGCGAGACCGGCATCCCCGCGGCGCTCCAGAAGCAGCTCGCCGCCCTGGACTGCTCCACCAAGCAGAGCCGCGCGCTCGCCGGTGAGAAGGCCGCCGGCGCCAAGCCGAGCGACCCGGTCGTGGCCTGCAAGGACGACGGCTCGCAGAAGTACGTGCTCGGCCCGGTCGGGGTCGAGGGCACCGACGTCAAGAACGCCAAGGCGGTCTTCGACGGTCAGACCGGTCAGGGCTGGATCGTCCAGATGGACTTCACCTCCGAGGGGGGCAAGAAGTTCGCGGACATCACCGGCCAGCTGGCCGCCAAGGCCCAGCCGCAGAACCAGTTCGCCATCGTCCTGGACGGTGCGGTCGTCTCCGACCCGCGCGTCAGCCAGCGGCTCAACGGCGGCAGCGCCACCATCTCCGGTGGCTTCACCCAGCAGACCGCCGAGGACCTCGGCAACATGCTGTCGTACGGCGCCCTGCCGCTCTCCTTCAAGATCGCGGACGAGACGACGGTCACCGCGGCGCTCGGCGGTGAGCAGCTGCACGCCGGTCTGATCGCCGGTGCGATCGGCCTCGCCCTCGTCATCGTCTACCTCGTCGCCTACTACCGCGGCCTGGCACTGGTCGCGCTGGCCAGCCTCGGCGTCTCGGCGGTCCTGACGTACACGATCATGACGCTGCTCGGCCCCACCATCGGGTTCGCGCTGAACCTCCCGGCGGTCTGCGGCGCCATCGTCGCCATCGGTATCACCGCCGACTCGTTCATCGTCTACTTCGAGCGCATCCGGGACGAGATCCGCGAGGGCCGCTCGCTGCGACCGGCCGTCGAGCGCGGCTGGCCGCGTGCCCGCCGGACGATCCTCGTCTCCGACTTCGTGTCGTTCCTGGCCGCCGCGGTGCTCTTCATCGTCACCGTCGGCAAGGTCCAGGGCTTCGCGTTCACCCTCGGCCTGACCACGCTCCTCGACGTCGTCGTGGTGTTCTTCTTCACCAAGCCGCTGATGACGCTGCTGGCCCGCCGCAAGTTCTTCGCCGACGGCCACCCCTGGTCCGGCCTCGACCCGCAGCGTCTGGGCGCCCGGCCCCCGCTGCGCCGTCGTCGCACCGCCCCCACCCAGACGAAGGAGGCGTGAGATGTCCAAGCTCGGCAACCTCGGCGCCCGGCTCTACCGCGGTGAGGTCGGCTACGACTTCATCGGCAAGCGGAAGATCTGGTACGGCATCTCGATCCTCATCACCGTCGTGGCCATCGTCGGCCTGGCGGTGCGCGGTCTGAACATGGGCATCGAGTTCTCCGGCGGCGCGGTCCTCACCACGCCGAAGACCTCCGTCTCCTCCTCCGAGGCCCAGCACCTGGCCGAGTCGGCCTCCGGCGGCCACCAGGCCGTGGTGCAGAAGCTCGGCGGCGGCGCCCTGCGCATCCAGATCAGCGGTCTGGACACCAAGCAGGCCGTCCCGGTCCAGGACAAGCTGGCCGAGGACCTGAAGGTCCCGGTCAAGGAGATCAACACCCAGCTCGTCGGCCCGAGCTGGGGCGAGGAGATCGCCAACAAGGCCTGGCTGGGCCTGGGGATCTTCATGGTCCTCGTGGTCATCTACCTCGCCATCGCCTTCGAGTGGCGGATGGCGCTCGCCGCCCTGATCGCGCTGATCCACGACCTGACGATCACCGTCGGCGTCTACGCGCTGATCGGCTTCGAGGTCACCCCGGGCACCGTGATCGGTCTGCTCACCATCCTCGGATACTCCCTCTACGACACGGTCGTCGTCTTCGACAGCCTCAAGGAAGCGTCCCAGGGCATCACCAAGCAGACCCGCTTCACCTACAGCGAGGTCGCCAACCGCTCGATCAACGGCACGCTGGTCCGCTCCATCAACACCACCGTCGTCGCGCTGCTGCCGGTCGCCGGTCTGCTCTTCGTCGGCGGCGGTGTGCTGGGCGCCGGGATGCTCAACGACATCTCGCTCGCCCTCTTCGTCGGCCTCGCCGCCGGTGCGTACTCCTCGATCTTCATCGCGACCCCGCTGGTCGCCGACCTGAAGAACACCGAGCCGCAGATGAAGGCGCTGGCCAAGCGGGTCCAGGCCAAGCGCGCTTCCGCCGCCAAGGAGGCGGAACGGCCGCAGCAGGACGGCGACCCCGGGCAGGACGACGAGGACCCGGCGGCGGCCGGTCTCGTCGGCCCCCGCTCGCAGCCCGCCGCCCGTAACCGCGGTCGTGGCCGTACGTCGGGCAAGCGCCGATGACCGCCCCCGCGGCCCTGCGTGAGCTGCTGCTCAGCCGGATCTCCGATGTGCCGGACCACCCGCAGCCGGGTGTGGTGTTCAAGGACATCACCCCGCTGCTGGCGGACCCGGACGCGTTCGGGGCGCTCACCGACGCCCTGGCCGAGCTGTGTGTACGCCACCGCGCGGACAAGATCGCCGGTCTGGAGGCGCGCGGCTTCATACTGGCCGCCCCCGTCGCGGTCCGGGCCGGCGTCGGCTTCGTCCCGGTCCGCAAGGCCGGCAAGCTGCCCGGCGCCACCCTGGGCCAGACCTACGACCTGGAGTACGGCCGGGCCGAGATCGAGATCCACGCCGATGCGCTGGAGCCCGGCGACCGGGTCCTGGTCATCGACGACGTGCTCGCCACCGGCGGCACCGCCGACGCCTCGCTCCAGCTGGTGCGGCGCGCGGGCGCCGAGGTCGCGGGCCTGGCGGTCCTGATGGAGCTGGGCTTCCTGGAGGGCCGCAAGCGGCTGGAGTCCACGCTGCGGGGCGCTCCGCTGGAGGCCCTGGTCACGGTCTGAGCCGGTCCGGCACCACCACGGCGCCGGGGCGTTCGGGGAGCACGTCCCCGGGTGCCCCGGCGCCGCTGTGGTGTCCGCCGTCACCGTCGCAGGAGAGGACCGGCCGCCGGGCCGATACGATGGCATCCCGGCCCGGTCGTGGCGCGATCGTGGCCTTGTGGTCCGGAACCACTTGAGGAGTGCTCTTGCCAGACGAGGCCCAGCCGCTCTCCCCCCGGCCGCGTCCGGCGGGTTCCGCCGACGCGTCGGGGAACGAGCCGAAGCCGCGGGCCGCGGGCCCCGCGGGTGCGCAGCCCGGCCACCGGGACGCCACCCGCGACGGCGCCGCGCCCGGGCCCGGTACGTCCCCCGCCGGTGGCGGAGCACGGCCGGACGCCCCCGAGCAGCAGCCGTCCGCCCGGCCGCAAGCCCCCGAACCGGCCACGTCGCGGCCCCCGGCGGTCCGGCCGACGCCGACCTCGGTCGCCAAGCCGGCGCCGCCCGCGGCCGCCGGGCGCTCCGGCTCCTCCAGCCGCGTCCGCGCCCGACTGGCCCGCCTCGGCGTGCAGCGCTCCAGCCCGTACAACCCGGTCCTGGAGCCGCTGCTGCGCGTGGTGCGGAGCAACGACCCCAAGATCGAGGCGGCCACGCTCCGCCAGATCGAGCGGGCCTACCAGGTCGCCGAGCGCTGGCACCGCGGCCAGAAGCGCAAGAGCGGCGATCCGTACATCACCCACCCGCTCGCGGTGACCACGATCCTCGCCGAGCTGGGCATGGACCCGGCCACCCTCATGGCCGGGCTGCTGCACGACACCGTCGAGGACACCGAGTACGGCCTCGACACCCTGCGCCGCGACTTCGGCGACCAGGTCGCCCTGCTGGTCGACGGTGTCACCAAGCTCGACCGCGTGAAGTTCGGCGAGGCGGCGCAGGCCGAGACCGTCCGCAAGATGGTCGTGGCGATGGCCAAGGACCCGCGCGTCCTCGTCATCAAGCTCGCCGACCGCCTGCACAACATGCGCACCATGCGCTACCTCAAGCGGGAGAAGCAGGAGAAGAAGGCCCGCGAGACGCTGGAGATCTACGCCCCGCTGGCGCACCGGCTGGGCATGAACACCATCAAGTGGGAGCTGGAGGACCTCGCCTTCGCGATCCTCTACCCCAAGATGTACGACGAGATCGTCCGCCTCGTCGCCGAGCGGGCCCCCAAGCGCGACGAGTACCTGGCCATAGTGACCGACGAGGTCCAGGCCGACCTGCGCGCCGCCCGCATCAAGGCCACCGTCACCGGCCGCCCCAAGCACTACTACAGCGTCTACCAGAAGATGATCGTCCGCGGCCGGGACTTCGCGGAGATCTACGACCTGGTGGGCATCCGCGTCCTCGTGGACACCGTCCGCGACTGCTACGCGGCGCTCGGCACCGTCCACGCGCGATGGAATCCGGTCCCCGGCCGGTTCAAGGACTACATCGCGATGCCGAAGTTCAACATGTACCAGTCGCTGCACACGACGGTCATCGGCCCGGCGGGCAAGCCCGTCGAGCTGCAGATCCGCACCTTCGACATGCACCGCCGCGCCGAGTACGGCATCGCCGCGCACTGGAAGTACAAGCAGGAGGCCGTCGCCGGTGCCTCGAAGGTCCGCACCGACGTGCCCAAGGGCGCGGGCGGCAAGGGCGACACCGTCAACGACATGGCGTGGCTGCGGCAGCTGCTCGACTGGCAGAAGGAGACCGAGGACCCGGGCGAGTTCCTGGAGTCGCTCCGCTTCGACCTCTCCCGCAACGAGGTCTTCGTCTTCACCCCGAAGGGCGACGTCATAGCGCTGCCCGCCGGCGCCACCCCCGTCGACTTCGCGTACGCCGTCCACACCGAGGTCGGCCACCGCACGATAGGGGCCCGCGTCAACGGGCGGCTGGTACCGCTCGAATCGACGTTGGACAACGGCGATCTGGTGGAGGTCTTCACCTCCAAGGCGGCCGGCGCCGGTCCGTCGCGGGACTGGCTGGGCTTCGTCAAGTCCCCGCGCGCCCGCAACAAGATCCGCGCGTGGTTCTCCAAGGAGCGCCGCGACGAGGCGATCGAGCAGGGCAAGGACGCCATCGCCCGCGCCATGCGCAAGCAGAACCTCCCCATCCAGCGCATCCTCACCGGCGACTCGCTGGTCACCCTCGCGCACGAGATGCGCTACCCGGACATCTCCTCGCTCTACGCGGCGATCGGTGAGGGCCATGTCACCGCCCAGAGCGTCGTCCAGAAGCTGGTGCAGGCGCTCGGCGGGCAGGACGAGGCGACCGAGGACATCGCCGAGTCCACCCCGATCCGGCGCTCCAAGCGGCGCTCCAGCGCGGATCCCGGTGTGGTGGTCAAGGGCGTCGACGACGTCTGGGTGAAGCTGGCGCGCTGCTGCACGCCGGTGCCGGGCGACCCGATCATCGGGTTCGTCACGCGCGGCAGTGGCGTATCGGTTCACCGCGCCGACTGCGTCAACGTCGACTCCCTCTCCCGGCAGCCGGAGCGGATCCTGGAGGTCGAGTGGGCGCCCACCCAGTCCTCCGTCTTCCTCGTCGCCATCCAGGTGGAGGCACTGGACCGCTCCCGGCTGCTGTCGGACGTCACCCGCGTCCTGTCCGACCAGCACGTCAACATCCTCTCCGCGGCCGTCCAGACCTCCCGCGACCGCGTCGCCACCTCCCGCTTCACCTTCGAGATGGGCGACCCCAAGCACCTGGGGCACGTCCTGAAGGCGGTCCGGGGCGTGGAGGGCGTCTACGACGTGTACCGCGTGACGTCCGCGCGACGGCCCTGAGGAAGACGCCCGCCCCGACGGACGCCCGCCCCGATACGTGAGAGAACCCCCGCCCGGTCCCGAAGGTCCGAGCGGGGGTTCTCTCACACGGCCGGGGCTCAGCCGCCGAACTCCTCCAGGCCCTTCAGCGCCTGGTCGAGCAGCGCCTTGCGGCCCGCCAGCTCCCGGCCGAGCTTGTCGGCCTTGGCGGTGTTACCGGCCGCGCGCGCGGTCTCGATCTGCTTCTCCAGCTTGTCGACCGCGTCCTGCAGCTGACCCGTCAGACCCGCGGCCCGGGCCCGCGCCTCCGGGTTCGTCCGCCGCCACTCGGCCTCCTCGGCGTCCTGGATGGCGCGCTCGACGGCGTGCATCCGGCCCTCGATCTTCGGGCGGGCGTCGCGCGGGACGTGCCCGATGGCCTCCCACCGCTCGTTGACCGCACGGAACGCGGCCCGCGCCGCCTTGAGGTCGGTGACCGGCAGCAGCTTCTCCGCCTCGGCGGCCAGCTCCTCCTTGCGGGTCAGGTTCTCCCGCTGCTCGGCGTCGCGCTCGGCGAACACCTCACCGCGCGCCTGGAAGAAGATGTCCTGCGCCCCGCGGAAGCGGTTCCACAGGTCGTCCTCGTGCTCGCGCTGGGCGCGGCCCGCGGCCTTCCAGTCGGCCATCAGCTCGCGGTACCGGGCGGCGGTCGCCCCCCAGTCCGTCGAGTTCGACAGCGCCTGCGCCTCGGCGACCAGCTTCTCCTTGACCTTGCGGGACTCCTCACGCTGCGCGTCCAGCGACGCGAAGTGCGCCTTGCGCCGCTTGGAGAACGCCGAGCGGGCGTGCGAGAAGCGGTGCCACAGCTCGTCGTCCGCCTTGCGGTCCAGCCGTGGCAGGCCCTTCCAGGTGTCGACCAGCGCGCGCAGCCGCTCACCCGCCGCCCGCCACTGCTCGCTGGCGGCCAGCTCCTCGGCCTCGGCGACCAGCTTCTCCTTGGCCTGGCGGGCCTCGTCGCTCTGCTTCGCCTTCTGAACCTTGCGCTCCTCGCGCCGCGCGTCGACGGTGGCGACCAGCGCGTCGAGCCGCTTCCTCAGCGCTTCCAGGTCACCCACCGCGTGGTGCTCGTCGACCTGCTTGCGCAGATGGCCGATCGCGGCCGTCGCGTCCTTCGCCGACAGGTCGGTGGTCTTGACCCGGCGTTCCAGGAGGCCGATCTCGACGACCAGGCCCTCGTACTTGCGCTCGAAGTAGGCGAGAGCCTCCTCGGGGGTTCCCGCCTGCCACGATCCGACGACCTGCTCGCCGTCGGCGGTACGCACGTACACGGTCCCCGTCTCATCGACGCGGCCCCATGGGTCGCTGCTCACAGCGCCTCCTCCACATGACACCGACGAGGGCGTGCGGCCCCCCGGCGTCGTCCACAGTTTCTGTCCGCCGGGGCTGCGCCCCGGCCGGTCCGACGGGCTGTCTTGCGGGAGAGGGGCCGGCCGTCGGAGCAGGCACCCTCCACATACGCCAATCTAGGCGACCCGGCGGTCGGCTGTCCGCATCCAGCGCGACCGAATTCCCTCGGTCCGCAGCTCAGGAGCTGGTGACCGTCGCCTTGTTGATAACGACGGTGGCGTTCGGCGCGGTGTTCCCGGTCTGGGGATCGGGCGAGGAACCGGCGTCGGTGATCTTCTTCAGCACGTCGGTGCCGCCGGTGATCTTGCCGAACGGCGTGTAGTTGGGCGGCAGTTTGCTGTCCTGGTAGACGAGGAAGAACTGACTGCCGCCGGTGTTGCGGGTCTTGTCGTTCTTCCCGTCGTAGCGGTTGGCCATCGCGACCGTGCCCGCCGGATAGACGTCGCCCTTCAGCCGCGGGTCCTTCAGATTCTCGTCCGGGATCGTGTAGCCGGGGGTGCCGCGGCCGGTGCCCGTCGGGTCGCCGCACTGCAGGACGTAGATGCCGGAGTCCACCAGCCGGTGGCAGCGGCTGTGGTCGAAGTAGCCCTGCTTCGCGAGGAAGGCGAAGGAGTTCACGGTGTGCGGCGCCTTCGCGGCGTCCAGCTGCAGATCGATCTCACCGCAGGTGGTCCGCAGCTTCGCGGTGTACGTCGCGGAGGTGTCCACGGACATCTCCGGCTCCTTCTTCCACGTCTTCTTCGACGCCGCGCCCTTCTCGGGACGGGCGCACGGGTCGGCCGGCTTCGTGGGGGCGGCGGCCGCCGCGTCGTCCTGATCGCCGCCGGCCAGCCCGGCGGTGGCGTACGCGGCGCCACCCGCGGCGAGGACCACGGCGAGGACGCCCGCGATGATGACGTTGCGGCGTTTGGCCTTCTGCCGGGCCTCGGCGCGCCGCTGCTGCTGGCGCGCGTACTTCTCCCTGGCGAGCTGCCGCCGTCGCTGATCGCTGCTGACCACCGGTCGTCTCCTGTCCTGCACTGCGTGCCGCGCTCGGTCGCTCGGGTGACGAGCTGGGGGCGAAGGTCTCGGCGCCCCAGGTCGTGGGCCGTGGCCGTACCGTATACGGGTTCGCCGCCGCCACAGGTGCGCCGGTAGGCTCTGGAGCTGCCGAGTTGTTCCGGGAGCGGCCGCCTGCGCGAGGCGCCCGACCCCACGACCTTTAAGGACGAACGTGCTGATTGCCGGGTTCCCCGCCGGGGCCTGGGGGACCAACTGCTATCTGGTCGCCCCCGCCGCCGGCGAGGAGTGCGTGATCATCGACCCGGGCCACCGCGCCGCACAGGGCGTCGAGGAGGCGGTCGCCAAGCACCGCCTCAAGCCCGTCGCGGTCGTCCTCACCCACGGCCACATCGACCACGTCGCCTCGGTCGTCCCGGTCTGCGGTGCGCACGACGTACCCGCCTGGATCCACCCCGAGGACCGCTACATGATGAGCGATCCGGAGAAGGCCCTCGGCCGGGCCATCGGTGCCCCGCTCATGGGCGAGCTGACGGTGGGGGAGCCGGACGACGTCAAGGAGCTGACGGATGGCAGCACCCTTCAGCTGGCCGGGATGGACTTCTCCGTCGCGCACGCACCGGGCCATACCAAGGGGTCGGTGACCTTCCGGATGCCCGAGCAGGCCGACGTCCCGCCGGTCTTCTTCTCGGGCGACCTGCTGTTCGCCGGCTCCATCGGACGCACCGATCTGCCGGGCGGCGACCACGCCGAGATCCTGCGGTCGCTGGCACGCGTGTGCCTGCCGCTGGAGGACTCGACCGTCGTCCTGTCCGGCCACGGCCCCCAGACCACCATCGGCCGCGAGCGCGCCGGCAACCCCTATCTGCGGGAGCTGGCCGCCGGCCTCGGAGAGGGCACCACCGCCCCTCCGCGACGAGGAATGTGACGAGACCTTCCGTGAGCACCTTTCAGGCCCCCAAGGGCACGTACGACCTGCTTCCCCCCAATTCCGCGACCTATCTCGCGGTCCGCGAGGCGATCTCCGCGCCGCTGCGCAACTCCGGCTACGGCTACATCGAGACGCCCGGCTTCGAGAACGTCGAGCTGTTCGCCCGCGGCGTCGGTGAGTCCACCGACATCGTGACCAAGGAGATGTACGCCTTCGAGACCAAGGGCGGCGACAGGCTCGCGCTGCGCCCGGAGGGCACCGCCTCCGTGCTGCGCGCGGCTCTGGAGGCCAACCTCCACAAGGGCGGCAACCTCCCCGTCAAGCTCTGGTACTCCGGTTCGTACTACCGCTACGAGCGTCCGCAGAAGGGCCGCTACCGCCACTTCTCGCAGGTCGGCGCGGAGGCCATCGGCGCGGAGGACCCGGCGCTCGACGCCGAGCTGATCATCCTCGCCGACCAGGCGTACCGCTCGCTGGGGCTGCGGAACTTCCGCATCCTGCTCAACTCGCTCGGCGACAAGGAGTGCCGCCCGGTCTACCGCGCCGCCCTCCAGGACTTCCTGCGCGGCCTCGACCTGGACGACGACACCCGCCGCCGCGTCGACATCAACCCGCTGCGCGTCCTCGACGACAAGCGGGAGTCCGTCCGCAAGCAGCTGACCGGCGCCCCGGCGCTCGGCGACTACCTCTGCGAGGCGTGCAAGGCGTACCACGAGCAGGTCCGCGAGCTGCTGACCGCGGCGGGCGTCGCCTTCGAGGACGACGCCAACCTGGTGCGCGGTCTGGACTACTACACCCGCACCACCTTCGAGTTCGTCCACGACGGCCTCGGCTCGCAGTCCGCGGTGGGCGGCGGCGGCCGCTACGACGGTCTGTCCGAGATGATCGGCGGCCCGGCGCTGCCGTCCGTCGGCTGGGCGCTCGGCGTCGACCGCACGGTGCTGGCGCTGGAGGCGGAGGGCGTCACGCTCGACATCCCGGCGGCCACCGCGGTCTATGCGGTCCCGCTCGGCGAGGAGGCCCGCCGGGTGCTGTTCGGCCAGGTCACCGCGTTGCGCAAGGCCGGGATCGCGACGGACTTCGCCTTCGGCGGCAAGGGCCTGAAGAACGCCATGAAGTCGGCCAACCGCTCCGGCGCCCGGCTGGCGCTGGTCGCCGGTGAGCGCGATCTGGCCGAGGGCGTCGTCCAGCTGAAGAACCTGGAGAGCGGCGAGCAGACCGCCGTACCGCTGGACGCGGTGGTCGACGAGGTCCGGCGCACGCTGGGCTGACCACCCGGGACGAGACGGCCGACGGGGGCCGGGGCGGGCGCCTGCGGGCGGCCGGCTCCGGCCCCCGTTCCGTTCCCGGGGCGGCCGCCCGCGTCAAGGCCGCGTCCGCTCGTTCACCCTCCTGATCGGTTCGTACCGTGCCCACGGCGGGAAGGCGCGGCCCGAAATGCCGCGACGGCGCTGTTCGGGGCGGTGGTACGGGCGGTGCCGGGGCCCGCGGGGACCGGTCGGCGCGGCCTGGTGGGCGTTCCTCTTTATGTCCTTCGAACGGTGGCACGGACGGTCGGTGGGGCAGAATGTGAGCGCGGCCGCTGCCCGCGGGCCCGCTTGTCCACCCCACCCCACAAGGGATCGACGGAACCGCGATATGACGACGACAGCGCTTGACGACGTGTCCACCGACGACGACCGCGACAGCGACCGCGGCACCATCGGGGCGGGCCGCGGACTCTCCTGGCTGCTGGTGATCACCGGTGCGCTGGGCATCCTGGCGTCGTGGGTCATCACGACCGACAAGATCGAGCTGCTGAAGGACCCGAACTTCAAGCCCGCGTGCAGCTTCAACCCGATCATCTCCTGCGGCAGCGTGATGCAGAGCGCCCAGGCCGAGGTGTTCGGCTTCCCGAACCCGATGGCCGGGATGATCGCGTTCCCCGTGGTCGTCGCGATCGGCGTCGGTCTCCTGGCAGGCGCCCGCTACCGCCGCTTCTACTGGATCGGCCTCAACATCGGCACCCTGCTGGGCACGGTGTTCTGCATGTGGCTGATGACGCAGTCGCTCTACCACATCAACGCCCTGTGCCTGTGGTGCACGCTCACCTGGTGCGCCACGCTCCTGATGTTCTGGTACACCACCGTCCACAACATCAAGCACCGCATCATCCCGGTGCCCGCCGGACTGCGCAGCGCGGTGCTGGAGTTCCACTGGGTCGTCCCGGTGCTCTGGTACGGCACCATCGCGCTGCTGATCCTCACCCGCTGGTGGTCGTACTGGTCGTCGCTGCTCTGACCATCCCGCGCCCGGGTCCGCCCGGCCGCCGGCCCCGCGCGGGCCGGCGGCCGGGCGGCGTTGTCAGTGGGGTGACATAGGCTCGTGAGCGTGGAGCCCGACCTGTTCACCGCCGCCGCCGAAGACCGTCAGGAGAAGGACCCCGCGGGGTCCCCGCTCGCCGTACGGATGCGCCCGCGCACCCTCGACGAGGTCGTGGGCCAGCAGCATCTGCTCAAGCCCGGCTCACCGCTGCGGCGGCTGGTCGGCGACGACGAAGGGGGCGGGCCCGGAGGGCCCTCGGGCAAGGGCGGTGGCGGGCGACGGGCGGGCGGACCCGCGGGGCCGTCCTCGGTCTTCCTGTGGGGCCCGCCCGGCATCGGCAAGACCACCCTCGCGTACGTCGTCAGCCAGGCGACCAACAAGCGGTTCGTGGAGCTGTCGGCGATCACCGCGGGCGTCAAGGAGGTGCGGGCGGTCATCGACGGCGCGCGCCGCGCCTCGGGCGGCTTCGGCAAGGAGACCGTCCTCTTCCTCGACGAGATCCACCGCTTCAGCAAGGCACAGCAGGACTCCCTGCTCCCCGCGGTGGAGAACCGCTGGGTCACCCTGATCGCCGCCACCACCGAGAATCCGTATTTCTCGGTGATCTCCCCGCTGCTCTCCCGCTCGCTGCTGCTCACCCTGGAGCCGCTCACCGACGACGATCTGCGCGGGCTGCTGAGCCGGGCGCTGACCTCGGAGCGCGGTCTGGGCGGTGCGGTGACGCTGCCCGAGGACACCGAGGCGCATCTGCTGCGGATCGCCGGCGGTGACGCCCGGCGCGCGCTGACGGCGCTGGAGGCGGGCGCCGGCTCGGCGCTGGCCAAGGGCGAGCAGGAGATCACCCTCCAGACGTTGGAGGAGTCGGTCGACCGCGCCGCGGTGAAGTACGACCGGGACGGCGATCAGCACTACGACGTCGCCAGCGCGCTCATCAAGTCCATCCGGGGCTCCGACGTCGATGCCGCGCTGCACTATCTGGCGCGCATGATCGAGGCGGGGGAGGACCCGCGGTTCATCGCGCGGCGGCTGATGATCTCGGCGAGCGAGGACATCGGACTGGCGGATCCGTCCGCGCTGCAGACGGCGGTGGCCGCGGCGCAGGCGGTCGCCCTGATCGGCTTCCCGGAGGCCCGGATCACGCTGAGCCAGGCGACCATCGCCCTCGCCCTGGCCCCCAAGTCCAACGCCGCCTACCTGGCGATAGACGCGGCGCTCGCCGACGTCCGCGCGGGGCAGGCCGGTCCCGTCCCGCCGCATCTGCGCGACGGTCACTACAAGGGCGCCGAGAAGCTGGGCCACGGCCAGGGCTATCAGTACCCGCACGATCTGCCCGGCGGCATCGCGGCCCAGCAGTACGCCCCGGACACGGTGCACGGCAAGCGGTACTACTCCCCGACCCGGCACGGCGCCGAGGCACGGTACGCGGATGTCGCCGACCGGGTCCGGGCGCGGCTGCGCGACGGTTCCGCGGAGAGCTGAGGCCGGGCGGCCGCGGCGTCAGCCGGTGGTGGCGCCGGATCCCCGGACCGTCACCCCTCGGCCGCCTCGAAGAGCGTGTGCATCGCGCGCCGTAGCTCGGCGACGTCGCGGACGGGCTCGGGGAAGTCGAAGCGCGCATCGAACGGCGCCTTCCCGTCGCCGGTGAAGCGCACCCGCAGCCCGAAGCGGTCCAGGGCCACCGGTGTGGCCTCGTCGCGGGCGCCGCACACCGTGGCGCTCCGCTCGCTGAGCAGCCCGCACAACCCGCGGACCTGCGGTCCGTGTGCGGAGTGCAGATGCTGCAGCAGCTCGGCCTCGTGCGCGACGAGCGGATCGGGCGCGGCCGCGGCGAACTCCTCCGGCTCCACGGCCTCGGCGCCCCACAGGTCGTCCACCGCGCCTTCGCCGACCTCCAGCCGGAGCATCAGCCACCCGGCCCGTCCGGGGATCCCCGGCGCCGGCTGCGGCTGGACGGCCTCACCGATCCCGAGGAGTTCGCCGACGGGGTGCCGCTCGGCGAGCAGCGCCGCACAGTGGGCGCGGTCGGCGTTGCGTACGGGGGTGAGCCAGCCCGCCACCCAGGCGCGGCCGCGGACCCGGTGGGGCACGGAAACCGGCGCGACGTCGGTGATCTCCATCACGGCTGCCAGGTCGTCGTCCTGGGCGTAGGCGGCGGCGCGGGCGGCCGCGGAGTCGGCAGGAGCCAGCAACAGCACGTCTCCCCCGGGAGTCACGGTCCGGCAGACCGGCGCCGACAGCCCGCTGGGGTCAGGGTCCTCGACTCCGGGAATGCTCAGCGAACCCATACCATTGGATTCGACGAGGGTGCGTACGCGCTCGGCCGCCGATGGCCGGGCGTCTTCCACGGGACGCGGCTGACCCGCCTCGGTGCCCTGAGCGGCATCGGGCAGGGGGATCCCAGGTCGAAACATGCGTTCTCCTCGCGCTAAGGTAAGCCTCACCTAACTTACATGGAGGTCCGTTCCACGTGAACCAGTCGCGTCCCAAGGTCAAGAAGTCCCGCGCGCTCGGCATCGCGCTGACGCCGAAGGCCGTCAAGTACTTCGAGGCCCGTCCCTACCCGCCCGGCGAGCACGGCCGTGGCCGCAAGCAGAACAGTGACTACAAGGTCCGTCTGCTCGAGAAGCAGCGTCTGCGTGCGCAGTACGACATCAGCGAGCGCCAGATGGCGCGTGCCTACGACCGCGCTCGGAAGGTCGAAGGCAAGACGGGCGAAGCCCTCATCGTCGAGCTGGAGCGCCGTCTGGACGCGCTCGTCCTGCGTTCGGGCATCGCCCGCACGATCTACCAGGCGCGCCAGATGGTCGTCCACGGCCACATCGCCGTGAACGACCGCAAGGTCGACAAGCCCTCCTTCCGCGTCCGCCCCGGCGACGTCGTGATGGTCCGCGAGCGCAGCCGCGAGAAGCACCCCTTCCAGGTGGCGCGCGAGGGCGGCTACGCCCCCGACGGCGAGACCCCCCGCTACCTGGAGGTCAACCTCCAGGCGCTGGCGTTCCGCCTCGACCGGGACCCCAACCGCAAGGAGATCCCGGTGATCTGCGACGAGCAGCTCGTCGTCGAGTACTACGCCCGCTGAGCCAGGCGTAGCCACCGGCACCTTCCGGCCCGCCGACCCTCCCCGCAGCTCGCGGTGGTGGTGCGGCGGGCCGTTGCTGTTCCCGGCGGCGGGCCGGTGCGCCGCGGCCCGGACCGCGCGCGGGACGGCTGCCGCCCGGACCGTACAATCGGCCGGTCGCCTTCCCTTCCGGCCCCGCCCGCCGACCGCAAATCCGGTCGGCCGTGCCCTCCCGGCGCGATAGGGTCGAGGGGGCCGTCCGAGCAGGACGGAAGCCGGAGCGGGACAGTGCGGATGCCCCGTCGGAGAGTGTCGGAGAGTGGTGCCAGCGTGACCGGTGGAGAGGTGGCGGGGATCCTGGTCGCCGTCTTCTGGGCGATCCTCGTGTCGTTCCTCGCCCTCGTACTGGTGAGGCTCGCGCAGACGCTCAAAGCGACGACGAAGATGGTGGCGGACGTCTCCGACCAGGCCGTTCCGCTGCTCGCCGACGCGTCCGCGACGGTCCGCTCGGCACACACCCAGCTCGCCCGCGTCGACGCCATCGCCTCCGACGTGCAGGAGGTCACCGCCAACGCCTCCGCGCTCTCCTCGACCGTCTCCTCCGCCTTCGGCGGACCGCTGGTCAAGGTCGCCGCCTTCGGCTACGGCGTACGCCGCGCGATCGGGAAGAAGGGCGCGCCGGAGCCCGAGCGCACCGTCGTCGTCGGCCGTACCCTCCCCGGCGCCCGTCGCGGCGCCCGCCGCAACCGTCGCTCCAAGGACTGATCACCGCGATGTTCCGCCGCGCATTCTGGTTCACCACCGGCGCCGCCGCCGGCGTGTGGGCCACCACCAAGGTCAACCGCAAGCTGCGCCGGCTGCAGCCCGACAGCCTCGCCGCGCAGGCCGCGGAGAAGGCCGTCGAGACCGGCCACCGGCTGCGCCGCTTCGCGCTGGACGTCCGCACGGGAATGGCGGACCGTGAGGAACAGTTGCACGAAGCGCTGGGCCTGACCGCGCCCGGTGACGCCCGCGAACTGCCCGCACCACGTTCCCGCGCGGTGCTCGACACACCCCACCCCACCACGAGAGCGACCGGACCGTCCGGGATCGCCGGACCGACTGGAAATGAGGACCACTGATGGAGTCGGCTGAAATCCGCCGCCGCTGGCTGCGCTTCTTCGAGGAGCGCGGGCACACCGTCGTGCCGTCGGCGTCGCTCATCGCGGACGACCCGACGCTGCTGCTGGTCCCCGCGGGCATGGTGCCCTTCAAGCCGTACTTCCTCGGCGAGGTCAAGCCGCCGTGGCCGCGCGCCACCAGCGTGCAGAAGTGCGTGCGCACGCCCGACATCGAAGAGGTCGGCAAGACCACCCGCCACGGCACGTTCTTCCAGATGTGCGGCAACTTCTCCTTCGGCGACTACTTCAAGGAAGGCGCCATCAAGAACGCCTGGGAGCTGCTGACCGGCTCCCAGGAGGACGGCGGCTACGGCCTCGACCCGGAGAAGCTCTGGATCACCGTCTACCTCGACGACGACGAGGCCGAGCGCATCTGGCACGAGGTCATCGGCGTGCCCAAGGAGCGCATCCAGCGCCTGGGCAAGAAGGAGAACTACTGGTCCATGGGCGTCCCCGGCCCCTGCGGACCGTGCTCCGAGATCAACTACGACCGCGGCCCGGAGTTCGGCGTCGAGGGCGGCCCGGCCGTCAACGACGAGCGGTACGTCGAGATCTGGAACCTCGTCTTCATGCAGTACGAGCGGGGCGAGGGCATCGGCAAGGAGGACTTCGAGATCCTCGGCGAGCTGCCCAGCAAGAACATCGACACCGGCCTCGGCCTGGAACGCCTGGCGATGATCCTCCAGGGCGTCCGCAACATGTACGAGACCGACACCCTGCGCGTCGTCATCGACAAGGCCACCGAGCTGACCGGCGTCCGCTACGGCGCCTCCGACGACAGCGACGTCTCGCTCCGCGTCGTCGCCGACCACATGCGCACCTCCACGATGCTCATCGGTGACGGCGTCACCCCGGGCAACGAGGGCCGCGGCTACGTCCTGCGCCGCATCATGCGCCGCGCCATCCGCAACATGCGCCTGCTCGGCGCCACCGGCCCGGTCGTCGCCGAGCTGCTGGACACCGTCATCAAGACGATGGGCCAGCAGTACCCGGAGCTGCTGGAGGACCGCCGCCGCATCGAGACCGTCGCCCTCGCCGAGGAGGCCGCCTTCCTCAAGACGCTGAAGGCCGGCACCAACATCCTCGACACCGCCGTCACCGACACCAAGGCCGCCGGCGGTACGGTCCTCGCCGGCGACAAGGCGTTCCTGCTCCACGACACCTGGGGCTTCCCGATCGACCTCACCCTGGAGATGGCCGCCGAGCAGGGCCTGTCCGTGGACGAGGACGGCTTCCGCCGCCTGATGAAGGAGCAGCGGGAGCGCGCCAAGGCCGACGCCCAGGCCAAGAAGCACGGCCACGCCGACCTCTCCGCCTACCGTGCCGTCGCCGACGCCTCCGGCGCCACCGAGTTCACCGGCTACCGCTCCACCGAGGGCGAGTCCACCGTCGTCGGCCTGCTGGTCAACGGCGTCTCGGCGCCCGCCGCCCACGAGGGCGACGAGGTCGAGATCGTCCTGGACCGCACCCCCTTCTACGCCGAGGGCGGCGGTCAGCTCGCCGACAGCGGCCGGATCAAGCTGGAGTCCGGCGCCGTCGTCGAGGTCCGCGACGTCCAGAAGCCGGTCCCCGGTGTCGTGGTCCACAAGGGCGTCGTCCAGGTCGGCGAGGTCGTTGTCGGCTCCGGTGCGTACGCCGCGATCGATGTGACCCGCCGCCGGGCCATCGCCCGCGCCCACAGCGCCACCCACCTCACCCACCAGGCGCTGCGTGACGCCCTGGGCCCGACCGCCGCCCAGGCCGGTTCGGAGAACTCCCCGGGCCGCTTCCGCTTCGACTTCGGCTCGCCGACCGCCGTGCCCGGCGCCGTGCTCACCGACGTCGAGCAGAAGATCAACGAGGTGCTCTCGCGTGAGCTGGACGTGCACGCCGAGGTCATGAGCATGGAGGACGCCAAGAAGCAGGGCGCCATCGCGGAGTTCGGCGAGAAGTACGGCGACCGGGTGCGCGTCGTCACCATCGGCGACTTCTCCAAGGAGCTGTGCGGCGGTACGCACGTCCACAACACCGCCCAGCTGGGTCTGGTGAAGCTGCTGGGCGAGTCGTCGATCGGTTCCGGCGTGCGCCGGGTCGAGGCCCTCGTCGGCGTCGACGCGTACAAGTTCCTCGCCCGTGAGCACACCGTCGTCTCGCAGCTGACGGAGCTGGTCAAGGGCCGTCCGGACGAGCTGCCCGAGAAGATCTCCGGCGTTCTCGCCAAGCTGAAGGACGCCGAGAAGGAGATCGAGAAGTACCGCGCGGAGAAGGTCCTCCAGGCCGCCGCCGGTCTCGCCGCCGGTGCCAAGGACGTCCGCGGGGCGGCCCTCGTCGCCGCCCAGGTCCCCGACGGCACCTCCGCCGACGATCTGCGCAAGCTCGTCCTGGACGTCCGTGGCCGGATTCCCGGCGACCGTGCCGCCGTCGTGGCGCTGTTCTCGGTGGCGAACGGCCGCCCGGTCACCGTCATCGCCACCAACGACGCCGCCCGCGAGCGCGGCATCAAGGCCGGTGACCTGGTCCGTACGGCCGCCAAGACCCTCGGTGGCGGCGGTGGCGGCAAGCCGGACGTCGCCCAGGGCGGTGGCCAGAACGCCGCGGCCGTGCCCGAGGCGCTGGAAGCCGTCGAGCGGCTCGTCGCCGAGGTGGCCTGAGCGCGTGAGTGAGATTCGACGCGGTCGGCGCATCGCCGTGGACGTCGGGGACGCCCGGATCGGGGTCGCCTCGTGCGACCCCGACGGGGTCCTCGCCACCCCGGTCGAGACGGTCCCCGGACGGGACGTCCCGGCGGCGCACCGTCGCCTCAAGGCGATCGTCGAGGAGTACGAGCCGCTGGAGGTCGTCGTCGGGCTCCCGCGTTCCCTGAATGGGGGAGAGGGGCCCGCCGCGGCGAAGGTCCGGGCCTTCGCCCAGGTCCTGGCCGGAAACATCGCCCCGATCGAGGTACGCCTGGTCGACGAGCGGATGTCCACGGTGACCGCCGCACAAGGGCTGCGGGCCTCCGGGGTGCGCAGCAAGAAGGGCCGCTCGGTCGTCGATCAGGCGGCCGCGGTGGTGATCCTCCAGAGCGCGCTGGAGACGGAACGGACCTCGGGCCGGGCTCCGGGGGAATGCATCCGAGTGGTCATCTGATGGCAGTACGGTAACGTTCCGCGATGCGACGCGGCTGAGACAAGCCGCGCAGGTAGAGGCGGGTCGGTACCACATCTGCGCTGGACAGGAGCGCGCCCGCCTCTCGGCTCAAGGGGATCGATGACCGAGTATGGCCGGGGCTACCGCTCCGAACCGTGGCATCCCGAGGACCCGCTCTACGGAGACCAGGGGTCCTACGGAGGGCACGCGCAGGGCTCCCCGTGGGGCGGCCGGGGCACCGCCCCGGCCCCTCCGCGGTACGACGGCGGCTGGGACGGCACCGCATCCGGCGGTGCGCCGTACGACCCGTACGGCACCCAGCAGCCGCACGACCCGCTGACCGGCCCCTACACCGATCCGTACGCCGTCCCCGCCGGCTACCCCACCCCGCACGAGCCGCAGGGCTACGCCCAGAACCCGGGCGGTCCCTACGACCAGGGGCCGTACGAGCCGTACCCGCAGGACCGGCACTACCCCCGGGAACCGCACCACCCACAGGACCCGGTCTACCCGCAGGACCAGGGATATGCAGGTCAGCCGGGGTATCCGCAGGAGCAGCAGTACCCGTACGACCCCGGGTACCCCCAGGATCCGGCGTACGGCGAGCCGCACCAGCAGCCGTATCCGCCGCACGAGCAGACCCCGGTTCCGCAGGTGGCGCCCCATACGGACGGGCCCGAGGACGACCGGCGGCGGCACGGCGGGCAGGAGCCCGACCCCGACCACGCGTTCTTCGCCGACGACCCGGCGGACGAGCGGACGGACGAGGACGACGAGGACGACCGCGCCGCCGACGGCCGCTCCGGTCACGAGGGCCGTGGCAAGAAGACCAAGCGCCGGGGCGGCTGTGCCCGTTTCCTCATCGCCGTGGTGATCGCCGCCGGCGTCGGCGGCGTCGGATATGCCGGCTACCGCTTCTACGAGAGCCGTATCGCCAGCCCTCCGGACTTCGAGGGCGAGGGCTCCGGCGCGCTCCAGGTGGAGATTCCGGACGGTGCGCCGCTCCAGCAAATGGGGCAGATTCTCAAGAAGGAAGGCGTCGTCAAGAGCGTGGACGCCTTCACCGCCGCGGCGGGGGAGAATCCGAAGGGCTCCGGCCTTCAGCCCGGCAGTTATTCCATGCGCCACCACATGTCGGCGGCGTCCGCCGTGGAGCTGATGCTGGACCCGAAGAGCCGTAACGGCCTGACGGTGCAGGAGGGGCTGCGGGCCGGT
Source organism: Streptomyces sp. NPDC014733 (assembly GCF_043083385.1). NCBI lineage: Bacteria > Bacillati > Actinomycetota > Actinomycetes > Kitasatosporales > Streptomycetaceae > Streptomyces > Streptomyces sp. NPDC014733. The sequence continues at coordinate 376,658 of NZ_JBIBYO010000003.1, forward strand.
GCGGTGTACGACCTCATAGACAAGAAGCTCCGGGTGAAATCCGGCACCACGAAGGCGGCCGCCGAGAAGAATCTCAAGAGCCTCGGACTGCCTTCCTGGGCCAACGACTCCCCGGAGATAAAAGACCCGCTGGAGGGGTTCCTCTACCCCTCGACGTACAACGTGGGTGGCAAGGCCACCCCCACCGACGTGCTGAAACAGATGGTGGCGCGGGCCGACCAGGAGTACGCGCGCTACGATCTCGCGGCCAATGCGAAGAAATTCCACCTCGATTCCCCGCTTCAGCTGCTGAGCGTCGCCAGCCTGACGCAGGCGGAGGGCATGACCCACGAGGACTTCCGCAAGATGGCCGCGGTCATCTACAACCGGCTCGATCCGGGCAACGCCGGGATAACCCCGAAGCTCGAATTCGACTCGACGTACAACTACTTGAAGAACCAGAGCAAGATCAATATCGGGATCGGTGAGATCAGGAGTTACAACGATCCCTACAACACCTACTTCTACCGAGGTCTCCCGCCGGGGCCGATCGGCAACCCGGGCGCCGACGCGCTGAAGGCGTCGATCAACCCGGACAACTCCCAGAAGTGGCTCTTCTTCATCTCCGTCGACGGCAAGAAGACCGACTTCACCACGAATCTCACGGACCACAACAAGCTCGTGCAGAAGTTCAACGAACGGCAGCGGGCAGCGAAGCAGAATGGCTGAGGGCAAGGCAGTGTCGGACAGTAAGCAGGCGGCGGTTCTGGGATCGCCGATCGCCCACTCCCTCTCCCCGGTCCTGCACCGCGCCGCCTACCGCGAACTGGGCCTGGACGACTGGGAGTACGGCCGCTTCGACATCGACGAGGCGGCGCTGCCCGCCTTCATGGAGAAGCTGGACGCGAGCTGGGCCGGGCTCTCGCTGACCATGCCGCTCAAGCGCGCGGTCATCCCGCTGCTGGACGGCATCAGCGCCACCGCCGCCTCCGTCGAGGCCGTCAACACCGTCGTCCTCACCGACGACGGGCGCAGCACCGGCGACAACACCGACATCCCCGGCATGGTCGCGGCGCTGCGCGAACGCGGGGTGACCCGGGTCGATCGCGCCGCCGTCCTCGGCGCCGGCGCCACCGCCTCCTCGGCGCTCGCCGCGCTCGCGCAGATCTGCACCGGCGAGGTCACCGCGTACGTCCGCAGCGCTCCGCGCGCCGCCGAGATGCGCGGCTGGGGCGAGCGCCTGGGCGTCGCGGTCACCACCGCGCCCTGGGCGGACGCGGCCGCGGCGTTCGACGCCCCGCTGGTCGTCGCCACCACCCCGGCGGGCACCACCGACGCGCTGGCCACCGCGGTCCCCGAGGCGCCCGGCACCCTCTTCGACGTGCTGTACGAGCCCTGGCCCACCGCGCTGGCGGCCGCCTGGTCGGCCCGGGGCGGCGCGGTCGTCGGCGGCCTCGACCTGCTGGTGCACCAGGCGGTCCTCCAGGTCGAGTTGATGACCGGGCGCGCCCCCGCGCCGCTGGCCGCGATGCGCGCGGCGGGTGAGCGGGCCCTCGCCGCCCGCTGACCGGTCGTGCCCGCCCGGTCCGCTCCCTGGACGCGGCGCCGTCCGCCCGTCGTGACGTGGGAGGATCGGGGGAGTAGACGTAGGCGCAGGAGCAGGACAAAAGGAGCACCGTTGAGCAGGTTGCGCTGGCTGACGGCGGGGGAGTCCCACGGCCCCGCACTGGTGGCGACGCTGGAGGGCCTCCCGGCCGGCGTCCCGATCACCACCGATCTGGTGGCGGACGCGCTGGCCAGGCGTCGGCTCGGCTACGGCCGCGGTGCCCGGATGAAGTTCGAGCGGGACGAGGTCACCTTCCTCGGCGGTGTCCGCCACGGCCTCTCCCTCGGCTCGCCCGTCGCCGTGATGGTCGGCAACACCGAGTGGCCCAAGTGGGAGCAGGTCATGGCGGCCGACCCGGTGGACGAGGCGGAGCTGGCCGATCTGGCCCGCAACGCCCCGCTGACCCGGCCGCGCCCCGGCCACGCCGACCTCGCCGGGATGCAGAAGTACGGCTTCGACGAGGCCCGCCCGATCCTGGAGCGCGCCTCGGCGCGGGAGACCGCCGCCCGGGTCGCGCTCGGCGCGGTGGCCCGCTCCTTCCTCAAGGAGACCGCCGGGATCGAGATCGTCTCGCACGTCGTCGAGCTGGCCGCCGCGAAGGCTCCGTACGGCGTCGTGCCGACCCCCGCCGACGTCGAGAAGCTGGACGCGGACCCGGTGCGCTGCCTGGACGCGGACGCGAGCAAGGCGATGGTCGCCGAGATCGACCAGGCCCACAAGGACGGCGACACCCTCGGCGGGGTCGTCGAGGTCCTGGCGTACGGCGTGCCCGTCGGCCTCGGCTCGCACGTCCACTGGGACCGGCGGCTGGACGCCCGGCTCGCCGGTGCGCTCATGGGCATCCAGGCGATCAAGGGCGTCGAGGTCGGCGACGGCTTCGACCTGGCGCGGGTGCCCGGCTCCCAGGCGCACGACGAGATCGTCGCCACCGAGGACGGCATCCGCCGCTCCTCCGGCCGCTCCGGCGGCACCGAGGGCGGTCTGACCACCGGCGAACTGCTGCGGGTGCGCGCCGCGATGAAGCCCATCGCGACGGTCCCGCGGGCTCTCGCGACGGTCGACGTCACCACCGGCGAGGCGACCAAGGCGCACCACCAGCGCTCGGACGTCTGCGCGGTGCCGGCGGCCGGCATCGTCGCCGAGGCGATGGTGGCACTGGTCCTGGCGGACGCGGTGGTCGAGAAGTTCGGCGGCGACAGCGTGCCGGAGACCCGCCGCAACGTCCGCGCGTACCTCGACAACCTGGCGATCAAGTGACGCCGCGCGCCGTCCTCGTCGGCCCGCCCGGCGCGGGCAAGTCGACCGTGGGCGCCCTCCTCGCCGAACGGCTCGGGGTCGGCTACCGCGACACCGACGCCGACATCGTCGAGACGGCCGGCAAGCCGATCGCGGAGATCTTCATCGACGAGGGTGAGCCGCACTTCCGCGAGCTGGAGCGGCAGGCGGTCCGCGCCGCCGTCGCCGAGCACGCGGGGGTGCTGTCCCTCGGCGGCGGCGCGATCATGGACGACTCGACGCGTGCGCTGCTGCGCGGGCTGCCGGTCGTCTTCCTGGACGTCGCGCTGGCCGACGCGGTCAAGCGGGTCGGCCTGGACGCCCCGCGGCCGCTGCTCGCCGTCAACCCGCGGCAGCGCTGGCGCGAGCTGATGGAGGCCCGCCGCCCCCTGTACACCGAGGTCGCGTCCGCCGTGGTCAGCACCGGCGGCCGCAGCCCCGAGGACGTCGCCGAGGCGGTCCTCGACGCACTGGAGCCCGGGTGGGCCGCGGGCGAGGACCCGCGCGCCGCCCGCAGGAAGGAAGAGGCATGACGGAGCAGGCCACCCGTATCCACGTCGGCGGTACGGCGGGCAGCGAACCGTACGACGTGCTCGTCGGGCGGCAGCTGCTCGGGGAGCTGCCCGCGCTGATCGGCGACGGGGTCAAGCGCGTTGCCGTGCTGCACCCGGAGGCGCTGGCCGCCACCGGTGAGGCGCTCCGCGAGGACCTGGCGTCCCAGGGCTTCGAGGCCATCGCGATCCAGCTGCCGAACGCCGAGGAGGCCAAGACCGCCGAGGTCGCCGCGTACTGCTGGAAGGCGCTCGGCCAGTCCGGCTTCACCCGCAGCGACGTCATCGTCGGCGTCGGCGGCGGCGCCACCACCGACCTCGCGGGCTTCGTCGCGGCCACCTGGCTGCGCGGGGTGCGCTGGATCGCGGTGCCGACCACCGTCCTGGGCATGGTCGACGCGGCGGTCGGCGGCAAGACCGGCATCAACACCGCCGAGGGCAAGAACCTCGTCGGCGCGTTCCACCCGCCGGCCGGGGTGCTCTGCGACCTCGCGGCGCTCGACTCGCTGCCGGTGCACGACTACGTCTCCGGGCTCGCCGAGGTCATCAAGGCCGGGTTCATCGCGGACCCCGGCATCCTCGACCTGATCGAGGCCGACCCGGAGGCCGCCAGACTTCCCGGCGGGCCGCACACCCAGGAGCTGATCGAGCGGGCGATCCGGGTCAAGGCCGAGGTGGTCTCCGCGGACCTGAAGGAGTCCGGGCTGCGGGAGATCCTCAACTACGGCCACACCCTGGCGCACGCCATCGAGAAGAACGAGCGGTACAACTGGCGCCACGGCGCGGCCGTCTCCGTCGGCATGGTCTTCGCCGCCGAACTCGGCCGGATCGCCGGTCGGTTGGACGACGCGACCGCCGACCGCCACCGCGCCGTGCTGGCTGCCGTGGGCCTGCCGCTGACCTACCGCGGCGACCAGTGGCCCAAGCTGCTGGAGACCATGAAGGTCGACAAGAAGTCCCGCGGCGACCGGCTGCGCTTCATCGTCCTGGACGGCCTGGCCAGGCCCACGGTCCTGGAGGGCCCGGACCCGGCCATGCTGCTCGCCGCGCACGCGGAGATCGCCGAGTGAACGGGCGCAGCGAGAGAACCGTCAAGTGGTGCGCCCCCGGCGGATGCCGGGCCGAGCGAAGCGAGGGATGGGCATGAGCCGCCGGGTGCTGGTCCTCAACGGCCCCAACCTCGGCCGTCTGGGCTCCCGCGAGCCGGACGTCTACGGCGCCACCTCCTACGCCGGCCTGGTCGCGGAGTGCGCCCGGCTCGGCAAGGAGCTGGGTCTCGACACCGAGGTGCGGGAGACCAACGACGAGGGCGAACTGGTCCGCTGGCTGCACGAGGCGGCGGACGGCGCGATCCCGGTGGTGATCAACCCCGGCGCGTTCACGCACTACTCGTACGCCATGCGGGACGCGGCGGCGCAGCGCACCGCCCCGCTGGTCGAGGTGCACATCTCGAACCCGTACGCCCGCGAGGAGTTCCGCCACAACTCGGTCCTCGCGGCGGTGGCCAGCGGTACGGTCGCCGGTTTCGGCATCGGCTCGTACCGGCTGGCGCTGCGCGCGGTGGCCGAGGAGCTGACCGGCTGACCGCTGCCCGGACCGGGGCCGCACCGCCGCGGGCCCGGCCGGGCCCGGGCCGTGTCCGGAAAGTCCCGGCCCGCCCCGACGAGGCACCTTCCGCCGCCCCCGGCCGTTCACACCGTGAGCGCCGGGGGCGGTACCGTTCGTCAGCAGTACCGCACGGACCGCGGCCACGGCGCCGCACCGGCCCGCCCGGCGGGCGCCCGGTGTGCCGGACGGCCGCCCGGCATCCGCGCACCGCACCCAGTCGATCCCACGAGACGGAGACCACCGGATGCAGTACGCAGTGGGGGCTCCGCTGCCGCCCCGTCACCAGACGCAGGAGCAGGGCGCGACCCCGAGCTGGACCCCCGGCCCCGGTCACCCCGTCCCGCCGGGCCCGCCGCCGTCCCCGTCCGCGCCGCCCGGCGGCCCGCATCCCGGCGCCGTACCTCCGGGGGCCGGGCACCCGGGAGGAGGCGGGCCGGCCGCCGCGCCGCCCGGCACCGGACACCCGGCCGCCGCGCCCGCGGGGAACGGGCAGCCTGCCGCCGCGCAGCCGGGCTGGAGCGCCCCGCCGCCGCACTCCGCACCGCCCGGCGCCGACACCACGGGCACCGCCGGGTCCACCGGCCACATCCAGCTGCCGCCCGGCGCCCCCGTCGCGCTGCCCAGCCCCCCGGCCGGCACCGCCGCCCCCGACGCCGCGCACACCGCCGTCGCCGTCCTGCTCATAGGCCCGGCCGGGGCGGGCAAGACGAGCGTGGCCCGCCACTGGGCCGACTGCCGCCGGGTGCCGACCGCGCACATCAGCCTCGACGACGTCCGCGAATGGGTGCGCGCCGGCTTCGCCGATCCGCAGCAGGGGTGGAACGACCACTCCGAGGCGCAGTACCGCCTCGCCCGCCGCACCTGCGGCTTCGCCGCCCGTAACTTCCTCGCCAACGGCATCTCCTGCATCCTCGACGACGCCGTCTTCCCCGACCGCCCGGTCGTCGGTCTCGGCGGCTGGAAGCGCCATGTCGGCCCGGGGCTGCTGCCGATCGTGCTGCTGCCCGGCCTGGAGATCGTCCTGGAGCGCAACGCCCGCCGCACCGGCAACCGCCGCCTCTCCGACGAGGAAGTGGCCCGGATACACGGCCGGATGGCGGGCTGGTACGGCTCCGGCCTGCCGATCATCGACAACTCCCAGCACGACGTCGCGACCACCGCGCGGTTGCTCGACGACGTCCTCGCCCGCAGCCTCGCCTCGCCGCCCAGCTGGTGACCGTCCGGCGGTGCCGGTGGGCGGAGGCGGCCGGTCCGGGCCGGGTACCCCGCCCGGCGGCTCCCGACCGGCCCGTGCGGTGATTCGCCCGTAAGCTCGGGATATGTCCGAGCTGTACGCGGCCCGGCGCGCGCGGCTGCGGGATCGCTGCGCGGCGACCGGGAGCACCGCCGCCCTGATCTCGCGCCCCGCCAACGTCCGCTATCTCACCGGTTGTGCGCCCTCCGGCGCCGCACTTCTCCTGGGGCCGGCCGCGGATGTGCTGCTCTGCGGCGCCCCGCTGACCGGCGACCCGTCCGAGGGGCGCCCCGCCGAGGACATCCGCGTCACGGTGCTGCCCGCCCGCGACGGCGATCCCGTGGTGGCCGGCGCCGATCTCGCGGTGAGGGCCGGGGCCACCACCCTCGCCGTCGAGGAACACCATCTGACCGTCGCCCGGCACCGGGCGCTCGGCCGCACCGCCCCGCGGCTGCGCCTGGCCGATGTGGCCTGCGCCGTCGAGGCGCAGCGGCTGATCAAGGACGACGACGAGATCTCCTGTCTGCGCATCGCCGCGGAGATCACCGATCAGGCCCTCGGCGAACTCCTGGAGTCGATCCTGGTCGGCCGCACCGAGCGGCATCTCGCCCTGGAGCTGGAGCGCCGTCTCGTCGACCACGGCGCGGACGGCCCGGCGTTCGCGACCTCGGTGGCGACCGGTCCGCACTCGGGCCGTCCGGGGCATCTGCCCACCGACCGCCGGGTCGAGGAGGGCGACTTCCTCAGCGTCGGTCTCGGTGCGAACTACCGCGGCTACCGCTGCGAGATCGGCCGGACCTTCGTCATCGGCACCACACCCGCGGACTGGCAGATCGAGCTGTACGACCTTGTTTTCGCAGCCCAGCGGGCCGGCCGGGAGGCGCTGGCGCCGGGTGTGGAGTGCCGTGAAGTGGACCGGGTGACCCGCCATCTGCTGGAATCCGCAGGGCACGGGGAGCGGCTGGGACCGTGGACCGGACACGGCGTGGGGCTCGAAATCGATGAGGACCCTCAGTTGTCACCTGCGGCCATGGGTAAACTGGACGCTTGCGTGCCGGTCACCGTCGAGCCAGGGGTCCACATCCCGGGCCGTGGGGGTGTCCGGATCGACGACACCCTCGTCGTCCGCCCCGAGGCGGACGGCGGACCCGAGCTACTCACGATCACTACCAAGGAGCTGCTCGCCCTGTGAGCCACCGGGCTCGCTGCGGGCGGTTTCTCGGTACCCACCACCTGCAGTCCAGGAGATTCCGCAACCGTGGCTTCCACGAACGACCTCAAGAACGGCATGGTGCTCAAGCTCGAAGGCGGCCAGCTCTGGTCCGTCGTCGAGTTCCAGCACGTCAAGCCCGGTAAGGGCCCGGCCTTCGTCCGCACCAAGCTCAAGAACGTGCTCTCCGGCAAGGTCGTGGACAAGACCTTCAACGCCGGCGTCAAGGTCGAGACGGCCACCGTCGACAAGCGCGGCATGCAGTTCTCGTACATGGACGGCGAGTACTTCGTCTTCATGGACATGGACACCTACGACCAGCTCATGGTCGACCGCAAGGCCGTCGGTGACGCCGCGAACTTCCTCCTCGAGGGCTTCGAGGCCGTGGTGGCGCAGCACGAGGGTGAGGTGCTCTACGTCGAGCTGCCGGCCGCCGTCGAGCTGACCATCAAGCACACCGAGCCGGGCGTCCAGGGCGACCGCTCCACCGGCGGCTCCAAGCCCGCCACCCTGGAGACCGACTACGAGATCCAGGTGCCGCTCTTCATCACCGAGGGCGAGAAGATCAAGGTCGACACCCGCACCGGTGAGTACCTCGGCCGGGTGAACAGCTAACCGTGGCCGCTCGTAACAAGGCCCGTAAGCGCGCCTTCCAGATCCTCTTCGAGGCCGATCAGCGCGGGGCCGACGTGCAGTCCGTGCTCGCGGACTGGATGCGGCACGCCCGGACCGACCCGCGGCAGCCGCCGGTCAACGAGTTCACCCTGGAGCTTGTCGAGGGGTATGCGGACCACATCGCCCGCATCGACGAACTGCTCGACACCTACTCCGTCGACTGGCCGCTGGACCGGATGCCGGTCGTCGACCGCAACATCCTCCGGCTCGCCTCGTACGAGCTGATCTGGGTGGACGCGACGCCCGACGCGGTGGTCATCGACGAGGCGGTGCAGCTGGCCAAGGAGTTCTCCACGGACGACTCCCCGGCCTTCGTCAACGGTCTGCTGGGCCGGCTGAAGGACCTGAAGCCCAGCCTGCGGCGCGAGACGCGATAACAGCAGAACCCGGGGCTTCACCCCGGTGGCGCCCGTGAAAGGGCCCGGAGCGCACAGCACAGGCGCTCCGGGCCCTTCGCGCGTCCCCGGCCCTCTCGTGCGCGAGCCCCGGTCCCGGCCGCCGTACGGGCCGTCCGGGGGCCGGGAAAACGCGAACCGCCGCCCCGGTGCTCCGGGACGGCGGTTCGTCGGTGGACTGCTGCGGGACGGCTCAGAGGTCGTCGTGGGCGACCGCGCGGCGCGCGTCGGCGTCCAGCACACCCCAGCTGATCAGCTGCTCGGTCAGCACCGAGGGGGACTGGTCGTAGATCACCGCGAGGGTGCGCAGGTCGTCCTGGCGGATCGAGAGGACCTTGCCGTTGTAGTCGCCGCGCTGGCTCTGGATCGTGGCGGCGTAGCGCTGCAGCGGGCCGGCCTTCTCCTGCGGGACGTGGGCGAGGCGCTCCAGGTCCAGCACCAGCTTCGGCGGGGGCTCGGCGGCGCCGCCGGGGGTGGTGCCGGGCAGCAGCTCCTGCACCGGCACGCCGTAGAAGTCCGCCAGCTCGGCGAGGCGCTGCACCGTCACGGCGCGGTCACCGCGCTCGTACGAGCCGACGACCACGGCCTTCCAGCGGCCCTGCGACTTCTCCTCGACACCGTGGAGCGAGAGGCCCTGCTGGGTGCGGATGGCGCGGAGCTTGGCCCCGAGCTGTTTGGCGTATTCGCTGGACATAAAGCTCCCCAGACACCTGAATCGAATCGATATGCGGCACCGCCGCGCGGCTGGTAACTCACTGTGAGGTTACGCAGCGTAATCCTCGTTCGTCAAGCCGGGGAAGTCCGCAGGGGCCTCCGGGGGCCGCCCGGGGGTTCCCCGGCGGCCCTGCTAGCCTGTACGGCGGTACACCCGACGTCCTTTAAGGTCCGTCCCGTGAGGCGGAGAAGGAGGTCCGTTTCGCATGGACGCAAGCAGTTCCGACGTACGCGTATCCGATCACGCATCCGACGTCTCTCCGCAGGTGCCCGCGCGCCCGGTGCTCGAAGGCCCGGACATCGCGCGGATGCTGACCCGCATCGCCCACGAGATCGTCGAGCGCGCCAAGGGCGCCGACGACGTGGTGCTCCTGGGCATCCCGACCCGCGGTGTCTTCCTCGCCCGGCGGCTCGCCGCCAAGCTGGCGGAGATCACCGGCCGCGCCATCCCGGTCGGCTCGCTCGACATCACCATGTACCGCGACGACCTGCGCCTGGGCCCCGCCCGTGCGCTCGCCCGCACCGAGATCCCCGGTGACGGCATCGAGGGCCGCGTCGTCCTCCTCGTCGACGACGTGCTCTTCTCCGGCCGCACCATCCGCGCCGCGCTGGACGCCCTGAACGACATCGGCCGGCCCCGCGCCGTCCAGCTCGCCGTTCTCGTCGACCGCGGCCACCGCGAGCTGCCGATCCGCGCCGACTACGTCGGCAAGAACCTCCCCACGTCGCTGCGGGAGACCGTCAAGGTCCAGCTCGCCGAGGAGGACGGCCGCGATGTCGTGCTGCTCGGCACGCGCTCCGCCGACGACGCCGCGGCGACCGAGCGGCCCACCCGGACCGGCGAGCGCTAGCGCAGCCGCCCCACGGACCCGGCATGCCCGGGGCCGTACCGCTGCCTGCCCTCCCGACGGACATACCCGTACGCCTTTCCCACCCACGGAGAAACCGGATGAAGCGTCACCTCATCTCGGCCGCCGACCTCACGCGCGACGACGCCGTCCTGATCCTCGACACCGCCGAGGAGATGGCCCGGGTCGCCGACCGGCCGATCAAAAAACTTCCCACCCTGCGCGGGCGCACCGTCGTCAACCTCTTCTTCGAGGACTCGACCCGGACGCGGATCTCCTTCGAGGCCGCCGCCAAGCGCCTCTCCGCGGACGTCATCAACTTCTCCGCCAAGGGCTCGTCGGTCTCCAAGGGCGAATCCCTCAAGGACACCGCCCTCACCCTGGAGGCGATGGGCGCCGACGCCGTCGTCATCCGCCACCACGACTCCGGCGCCCCGCACCGCCTGGCCACCTCCGGCTGGATCGGCGGCTCCGTCGTCAACGCCGGTGACGGCACCCACGAGCACCCCACCCAGGCGCTGCTGGACGCCTTCACCATGCGCCGCCGCCTGGTCGGCGCGGACGCCGGGCTCGGCAAGGACCTCTCCGGTCGCCGCATCACGGTCGTCGGCGACATCCTGCACAGCCGCGTCGCCCGCTCCAACGTCCATCTGCTCACCACGCTCGGCGCCGAGGTCACCCTCGTCGCGCCGCCCACGCTGGTGCCGATCGGCGTGGAGAACTGGCCCTGCGAGGTCTCGTACGACCTCGACGCGGTCCTCGCCGCCTCCGACGCCGTGATGATGCTCCGGGTGCAGCGCGAGCGGATGAACGCCGCCTTCTTCCCGACCGAGCGCGAGTACGCCCGCCGCTACGGGCTGGACGGCGAGCGCATGGCCCGGATGCCCGAGGACGCGATCGTGATGCACCCCGGCCCGATGAACCGCGGCATGGAGATCACCGCCGAGGTCGCCGACTCGCCGCGCTGCACCGCCGTGGAACAGGTCACCAACGGTGTCAGCATCCGGATGGCCGTCCTCTACCTGCTCCTGGGCGGCAACGAACCCGCCCTCACCACCACCGCCCGCACCGAGGAGAGCAAGTAACCATGAGCAAGACCCTGATCCGCGGGGCGAAGATCCTCGGTGGCGAGCCGCAGGACGTGCTGATCGACGGTGAGACCATCGCCGCGATCGGCACGGACCTGAGCGCCGAGGGCGCCCGCGTCGTCGAGGCCGACGGCCAGATCCTGCTGCCGGGCCTCGTCGACCTCCACACCCATCTGCGCGAGCCGGGCCGCGAGGACTCCGAGACCGTGCTGACCGGCACCAAGGCGGCCGCGGCCGGTGGCTTCACCGCCGTCCACGCCATGGCGAACACCTTCCCCGTCGCGGACACCGCGGGCGTCGTCGAGCAGGTCTGGCGCCTGGGCCAGGAGTCCGGCTACTGCGACGTCCAGCCGATCGGCGCCGTCACCGTCGGCCTGGAGGGCAAGAAGCTCGCCGAGCTGGGCGCGATGCACGAGTCCCGCGCCGGGGTGCGGGTCTTCTCCGACGACGGCAAGTGCGTCGACGACGCGGTCATCATGCGCCGCGCCCTGGAGTACGTGAAGGCGTTCGACGGCGTCGTCGCCCAGCACGCCCAGGAGCCGCGGCTCACCGAGGGCGCCCAGATGAACGAGGGCCTGGTCTCCGCGGAGCTGGGCCTGGGCGGCTGGCCGGCCGTCGCCGAGGAGTCGATCATCGCCCGCGATGTGCTGCTCGCCGCACACGTCGGCTCCCGCGTCCACATCTGCCACCTCTCCACCGCCGGCAGCGTCGAGATCGTCCGCTGGGCCAAGTCCAAGGGCTGGAACGTCACCGCCGAGGTCACCCCGCACCACCTCCTCCTCACCGACGAGCTGGTCCGCAGCTACAACCCGGTCTACAAGGTCAACCCGCCGCTGCGCACCGAGGCCGATGTGCTGGCGCTGCGCGAGGCGCTGGCCGACGGCACCATCGACTGCGTCGCCACCGACCACGCCCCGCACCCGCACGAGGACAAGGACTGCGAGTGGGGCGCGGCCGCCATGGGCATGGTCGGCCTGGAGACCGCGCTCTCCGTCGTCCAGCAGACGATGGTCGACAGCGGACTGCTGGACTGGGCGGGCGTCGCCGACCGGATGTCGTTCCGCCCGGCGCACATCGGCCGCCTGACCGGACACGGTCGCCCCGTCTCGGTCGGTGAGCCTGCCAACCTCACGCTGCACGATTCCGCTTACCGTGGAGTCGTGGACCCCGCGGGCTTCGCCTCCCGCAGCCGCAACACCCCCTACGAGGGCCGCGAGCTGCCGGGTCGCGTCACCCACACCTTCCTGCGGGGCCGGGCAACGGTCGTCGACGGGAAGCTGGCGTGACTCCTCACCTCCTCACCTCCGCAGCGGCACAGAAGTCCGCCGAGGTCACCGACTGGGCCGCGCGGATCGGCTGGGTCGTCGGACTCCTGCTGTTCATCGCGCTCGTCTACTGGCTGATGCGCCAGGGCTGGAAGTGGCGCGGCACGCTCCAGAACGGCCTGCCCGCGCTTCCCACCAGCCCCGATGAGCCGGGCGAGGCCCTGCTGACGGCGTCCGGCCGCTACCACGGCTCGACCACCGCGGGGCAGTGGCTCGACCGGATCGTCGCCCAGGGCCTCGGCACCCGCAGCCGCGTCGAGCTGACCCTGACCGAGCAGGGCCTGGACGTCGTCCGCCCCGGCGCCGCCGACTTCTTCGTCCCGGCGGACGCCCTGCGCGGCGCCCGCCTCGACAAGGGCATCGCCGGGAAGGTCCTCCCCGAGGGCGGTCTGCTGATCGTCACCTGGACGCACGGCGGTACGGAGATCGATTCCGGTTTCCGCTCCGACCGGGCCGCCGACCACCCCGCCTGGGTAGAGGCGATCAACCGCCTCAGCCCCCACCACACCACCAGCACCACCGAGCACAACGGAACGGAAGGCGCACGATGACGACCTCCACCAGGGGGACCAAAATCCCCGCCGTACTCGTCCTGGAGGACGGCCGCAGCTTCCGCGGTCGCGCCTACGGGGCCGTGGGGGAGACCTTCGGCGAAGCGGTGTTCTCCACCGGCATGACCGGCTACCAGGAGACGCTGACCGACCCCTCGTACCACCGCCAGGTCGTCGTCATGACCGCCCCGCACGTCGGCAACACCGGCGTCAACGACGAGGACGACGAGTCGCAGCGCATCTGGGTGGCGGGCTACGTCGTCCGCGACCCCGCCCGGGTGCCGTCCAACTGGCGCGCCAAGCGCTCCCTGGACGAGCAGCTCGTCGCCCAGGGCGTCGTCGGCATCAGCGGTATCGACACCCGCGCCCTCACCCGCCACCTGCGCGAACGTGGCGCGATGCGGGTCGGCATCTTCTCCGGCGACGCGCTGCCCGACGAGGGCACCATGCTCGCCAAGGTCCGCCAGGCGCCCGAGATGGCCGGCGCCGACCTCAGCGCCCAGGTCGCCACCAAGGAGGCGTACGTCGTCCCCGCGGTCGGCGAGAAGCGCTTCACGGTCGCCGCCGTCGACCTCGGCATCAAGGGCATGACCCCGCAGCGGATGGCCGAGCGCGGCATCGAGGTGCACGTCCTGCCCGCCACCGCCACCGCCGAGGACGTCTACGCGGTCGCCCCCGACGGGGTCTTCTTCTCCAACGGCCCGGGCGACCCGGCCACCGCCGACGGTCCCGTCGCCGTCATGCGGGAGGTCCTGAAGCGGAAGACGCCGCTGTTCGGCATCTGCTTCGGCAACCAGATCCTCGGCCGCGCCCTCGGCTTCGGCACCTTCAAGCTGAAGTACGGCCACCGCGGCATCAACCAGCCCGTCCAGGACCGTACGACGGGCAAGGTCGAGGTCACCGCGCACAACCACGGCTTCGCCGTCGACGCGCCGCTCGACAAGGTCTCCGACACGCCCTACGGCCGCGCCGAGGTCACCCACGTCTGCCTGAACGACAACGTCGTGGAGGGCCTGCACCTCCTCGACCAGCCGGCGTTCTCCGTCCAGTACCACCCCGAAGCCGCCGCGGGCCCGCACGACGCGGCGTACCTGTTCGACCGCTTCGTTACGCTCATGGAGGGCCAGCGTGCCTAAGCGCACCGATATCCAGTCCGTCCTGGTCATCGGCTCCGGCCCGATCGTGATCGGTCAGGCAGCCGAGTTCGACTACTCCGGCACCCAGGCGTGCCGGGTCCTCAAGTCCGAGGGCCTGCGCGTCATCCTCGTCAACTCCAACCCCGCCACGATCATGACGGACCCGGAGATCGCCGACGCCACCTACGTCGAGCCGATCACCCCGGAGTTCGTCGAGAAGATCATCGCGAAGGAGCGCCCGGACGCCCTGCTGCCGACGCTCGGCGGCCAGACGGCGCTCAACACCGCGATCTCCCTCCACGAGGCCGGCACGCTGGAGAAGTACAACGTCGAGCTGATCGGCGCCAACGTCGAGGCGATCAACAAGGGCGAGGACCGCGACCTCTTCAAGGAGGTCGTGGAGGAGGTCCGCAAGAAGATCGGCCACGGCGAGTCCGCGCGCTCGTACATCTGCCACTCGATGGACGACGTCCTCAAGGGCGTCGACGAGCTGGGCGGCTACCCCGTCGTCGTCCGCCCCTCCTTCACCATGGGCGGCGCCGGCTCCGGCTTCGCCCACAACGAGGAGGAGCTGCGCCGCATCGCCGGCCAGGGCCTGACGCTCTCCCCGACCACCGAGGTGCTCCTGGAGGAGTCCATCCTCGGCTGGAAGGAGTACGAGCTGGAGCTGATGCGCGACAAGAACGACAACGTCGTGGTCGTCTGCTCCATCGAGAACTTCGACCCGATGGGCGTGCACACCGGCGACTCGATCACCGTCGCCCCGGCGATGACGCTGACCGACCGCGAGTACCAGATCCTGCGCGACATCGGCATCGCCGTGATCCGCGAGGTCGGGGTGGACACCGGCGGCTGCAACATCCAGTTCGCGGTCAACCCCGAGGACGGCCGGGTCATCGTCATCGAGATGAACCCGCGCGTCTCGCGCTCCTCGGCGCTCGCCTCCAAGGCCACCGGCTTCCCGATCGCGAAGATCGCCGCGCGCCTCGCCGTCGGCTACACGCTCGACGAGATCCCCAACGACATCACCGAGGAGACCCCGGCGTCCTTCGAGCCCACGCTCGACTACGTCGTCGTCAAGGTCCCCCGCTTCGCGTTCGAGAAGTTCCCCGCCGCGGACGCCACCCTCACCACCACCATGAAGTCGGTGGGCGAGGCGATGGCGCTGGGCCGCAACTTCACCGAGGCGCTGCAGAAGGCGCTGCGCTCGCTGGAGAAGAAGGGCAGCCAGTTCACCTTCACCGGTGAGCCGGGAGAAGGTGTGGCGCTCGGCGCCTCCGCTGAGGGCGGTGGCGGGCGACGGGCGGGCAAGGCCGAGCTGCTGACGAAGGCCCAGGTCCCGACCGACGGCCGGATCAACACCGTCATGCAGGCGATCCGCGCGGGCGCCACGCCCGAGGAGGTCTTCGACGCCACCAAGATCGACCCGTGGTTCGTCGACCAGCTCTTCCTCCTCAAGGAGGTCGCCGACGAGATCGCCGCCGCCGACCAGCTGGACGCCGGGACGCTCGCCGAGGCCAAGCGGCACGGCTTCTCCGACGCCCAGATCGCCGGCATCCGCGACCTGCGTGAGGACGTCGTCCGCGAGGTCCGCCACGCCCTCGGCATCCGCCCGGTCTACAAGACGGTCGACACCTGCGCCGCGGAGTTCGCCGCGAAGACCCCGTACTTCTACTCCTCCTACGACGAGGAGAGCGAGGTCGCCCCGCGCGAGAAGCCCGCGGTGATCATCCTGGGATCCGGCCCGAACCGCATCGGCCAGGGCATCGAGTTCGACTACTCCTGCGTCCACGCCTCCTTCGCGCTCAGCGACGCGGGCTACGAGACCGTGATGGTCAACTGCAACCCGGAGACCGTCTCCACCGACTACGACACCTCCGACCGGCTCTACTTCGAGCCGCTCACCCTGGAGGACGTGCTGGAGATCGTCCACGCCGAGCAGCAGGCCGGACCGGTCGCCGGCGTCGTCGTCCAGCTCGGCGGCCAGACGCCGCTGGGGCTGGCCCAGGCGCTCAAGGACAACGGCGTGCCGATCGTCGGCACCTCCCCGGAGGCCATCGACCTCGCGGAGGAGCGCGGCGCGTTCGGCCGGGTCCTCTCCGAGGCGGGGCTGCCCGCCCCCAAGTACGGCACCGCCTTCTCCTTCGACGAGGCGAGGACCATCGCCGCGGAGATCGGCTACCCGGTCATGGTCCGCCCGTCCTACGTGCTGGGCGGCCGCGGCATGGAGATCGTCTACGACGAGCCGTCGCTGGGCGAGTACCTCACCCGCCACGCCGGTCTCATCGACCAGCACCCGGTCCTCATCGACCGGTTCCTGGACGACGCCATCGAGATCGACGTCGACGCCCTCTACGACGGCACCGAGCTGTACCTCGGCGGCGTCATGGAGCACATCGAGGAGGCCGGTATCCACTCCGGCGACTCGGCGTGTGCCCTGCCGCCCATCACCCTCGGCGGCCACGACATCAAGCGGCTGCGTGCCTCCACCGAGGCCATCGCCAAGGGCGTCGGGGTCCGCGGACTGATCAACATCCAGTTCGCGATGGCCGGCGACATCCTCTACGTCCTGGAGGCCAACCCCCGCGCCTCGCGCACCGTGCCCTTCACCTCGAAGGCGACCGCGGTGCCGCTGGCGAAGGCCGCCGCCCGGATCTCCCTCGGCGCCACCGTCGCCGAGCTGCGGGCCGAGGGCATGCTGCCGAAGACCGGCGACGGCGGCACGCTGCCGCTCGACTCGCCGATCTCCGTCAAGGAAGCCGTCATGCCCTGGTCCCGCTTCCGGGACGCCTCCGGGCGCGGCGTGGACACCGTCCTCGGCCCGGAGATGCGCTCCACCGGCGAGGTCATGGGCATCGACTCGGTCTTCGGTACCGCCTACGCCAAGTCGCAGTCGGGTGCGTACGGCGCGCTGCCCACCAAGGGCCGGGCGTTCGTCTCCGTCGCCAACCGCGACAAGCGGTCGATGATCTTCCCCGCCCGGGAGCTCGTCGCCCACGGCTTCGAACTGCTCGCCACCTCCGGCACCGCCGAGGTGCTGCGCCGCAACGGCATCAGCGCCACCGTGGTCCGCAAGCACTCCGAGGGCGAGGGCCCGAACGGTGAGAAGACGATCGTCCAGCTGATCCACGACGGCGACGTCGACCTCATCGTCAACACCCCCTACGGGACCGGTGGCCGCCTCGACGGCTACGACATCCGCACCGCTGCGGTCTCCCGGGGCGTGCCCTGCCTGACCACCGTCCAGGCGCTCGCCGCCGCCGTCCAGGGCATCGAGGCGATGTCCCGCGGTGACGTCGGGGTCCGCTCCCTCCAGGAGCACGCGGAGCACCTGACCGCCGCCCGCGACTGACGCCAGGCCCACGAGGGGGACACCGCACACCGGTGTCCCCCTCGTCATGAGCACCGCCGCTCCGGAGCCCCACGAGGACACCACCATGTACCGCACGTTCTTCCACCTGATCTTCAAGCGCATGGACCCCGAGAAGGCCCACCACCTGGCCTTCGGCTGGATCCGGGCCGCCGCCCGCACGCCCGTCCTGCGGACCTTCGTCGCGGCGGCGCTCGCGCCCCGTTACAAGGAGCTGCGCACCGAGGCGCTCGGCCGCCGGATGCACGGCCCGTTCGGCCTCGCCGCCGGATTCGACAAGAATGCCACCGCCATCGACGGCATGGCGATGCTCGGCTTCGACCACGTAGAGATCGGCACCGTCACCGCCCGGCCGCAGCCCGGCAACCCGAAGAAGCGCCTCTTCCGGCTCGTCCCGGACCGCGCGCTGATCAACCGCATGGGCTTCAACAACGACGGTTCGGCCGCCGTCGCGGACCGCCTCGCCGCCCGCACCCCGGTCTTCCCGACCACCCTCGGCGTCAACATCGGCAAGACCAAGGTGGTCCCCGAGGAGGAGGCGGTCGGCGACTACGTCACCTCCACCGAGCGCCTCGCCGCCCACGCCGACTACCTCGTCGTCAACGTCTCGTCCCCGAACACCCCGGGGCTGCGGAACCTCCAGGCGGTCGACCACCTCCGCCCGCTGCTGACCGCCGTCCGCGAGGCCGCCGACCGTACGGTCACCGACCGCCGTGTCCCGCTGCTGGTCAAGATCGCCCCGGACCTCGCCGACGCGGACATCGACGCCGTCGCCGACCTCGCCCTCGAACTGGGCCTGGACGGCATCATCGCCACCAACACCACCATCGCCCGTGACCCGGCCCTGAAGTCCGACCCGGCGCTGGTCAACGAGGCCGGCGGCCTCTCCGGCGCGCCCGTCAAGGACCGCTCCCTGGAGGTGCTGCGCCGCCTCTACGCGCGCGTCGGCGACCGCGTCACCCTCGTCGGCGTCGGCGGCATCACCACCGCCGAGGACGCCTGGCAGCGCATCCTCGCCGGCGCCACCCTGATCCAGGGCTACAGCGCCTTCATCTACGAGGGGCCCTTCTGGTGCCGCGCGCTCCACAAGGGGCTCGCCGCCCGGCTGCGCAACAGCCCCTACGCCACCCTCGCCGACGCGGTCGGCGCCGAGCACGAGCAGGTGACCGCATGACGATCCAGGACACCACCCCGGCACCCTTCGGCGCGCGCCTGCGCCGCGCCATGGACGAGCGCGGCCCGCTCTGCGTCGGGATCGACCCGCACGCCTCCCTCCTCGCCGACTGGGGACTCAACGACGACGTCGCCGGTCTCGCCCGCTTCACCCGTACCGTCGTCGAGGCGCTCGGCGACCGCGTCGCGGTCCTCAAGCCGCAGTCCGCGTTCTTCGAGCGCTTCGGCTCCCGCGGCCTCGCCGTCCTGGAGACCGCCGTCACCGAGGCGCGCGAGCGCGGTGCGCTCGTCCTGATGGACGCCAAGCGCGGCGACATCGGTTCCACCATGGCCGCCTACGCCGCCACCTACCTCGACCCGGCCTCGCCGCTCTTCTCGGACGCGGTCACGGTCAGCCCGTACCTCGGCTACGGCTCGCTGCGCCCGGCCCTGGACCTGGCCGCCACCCACGGCTGCGGCGTCTTCGCGCTCGCGCTGACCTCCAACCCGGAGGGGGCGGAGTTCCAGCGGGCGGTGCGCGAGGACGGCCGGAGCGTCGCGGCCACCGTGCTGGGCCATCTCGCCGAGGAGAACGCCACGGCCGAGGGCCTGGGCTCGTACGGCGCGGTGGTCGGCGCGACGCTCGGCGATCTCTCCGCCTTCGATCTGGCGATCAACGGTCCGCTGCTGGCGCCCGGCATCGGCGCCCAGGGGGCGACCCCCGCCGACCTGCCCACCGTCTTCGGGGACGCGGTCCGCAACGTGCTGCCGAGCGTCAGCCGGGGGGTCCTGCGGCACGGTCCGGACACCGGCGCGCTGCGGGATGCGGCGGCCCGGTGCGCCGACGAGGTGCGGGCAGCAATCGATCAGCAGGAGGCCCAGCAGTAGGTTTAGTCCCGATTTGTCCTGGTCAGCAGAGTCTGACCAGGACTTTTCGTCTGTTCTCGCTGACTCAAGCGCTGTCGGCCGCTAGTCTCCGACGAGAGCACCGCACGTAAGAGCGTTGCTCGTTGCTCCGCCCGTGCGGGGCGACTAGGTTCCACACCGGTCCGTATCCGACAGTTCTACATCCGAGGTGACGTAGGCGTGGCTCTTCCGCCCCTTACCCCTGAACAGCGCGCAGCTGCGCTTGAGAAGGCCGCCGCGGCTCGCCGGGAGCGCGCAGAGGTCAAGAATCGGCTCAAAAACTCCGGCGTCACCCTCCACGAGGTCATCGAGGCGGGCCAGGGCAACGAGGTCATCGGCAAGATGAAGGTCTCCGCGCTCCTCGAGTCGCTGCCCGGCGTGGGCAAGGTCCGCGCCAAGCAGCTCATGGAGCGCCTGGGTATTTCCGAGAGCCGCCGCGTACGCGGTCTGGGTTCCAACCAGATCGCCGCTCTGGAGCGGGAGTTCAGCGGCTCGGCTTCCTGAGTTTTCCGGCACAGCCCGGAAGCTGGAATAATCGCTGCATGGCTGCAACATCCCGGGGGACGACCCCCGTGCCCCCGGACGCTCGTCCGCGACTGACCGTGCTCTCCGGCCCCTCGGGGGTCGGCAAGAGCACGGTCGTCGCCCATCTGCGCAAGGTGCATCCCGAGATCTGGCTCTCGGTTTCGGCAACGACCCGTAAGCCCCGCCCCGGAGAACAGCACGGCGTTCAGTACTTCTTCGTCGACGACGAGGAATTCGACAAGATGATCGCCAACGGTGAACTCCTGGAATGGGCGGAATTCGCGGGTAATCGCTATGGCACCCCGCGCCGCGCGGTGCTCGACCGGCTGGAGTCGGGCGAGCCCGTCCTGCTGGAAATCGATCTCCAGGGCGCCCGCCAGGTGCGCGAATCGATGGCGGAGGCGCAGCTCGTCTTTCTCGCCCCGCCGAGCTGGGACGAGCTGGTCCGCCGCCTCACCGGCCGCGGCACCGAGGCTCCCGACGTGATCGAGCGCCGGCTGGAGGCCGCGCGTATCGAACTGGCCGCGGAGAAGGAATTCGATGTGACGCTCGTCAACACCTCCGTCGAGGGCGTCAGTCGTGAGCTGCTAGCCTTGATGCTGCGGCGTAATGGGGACGGAAAGACCGCAGGCTGACACCGCGGATCTCCCCGGCCCCCGCCAGAGTTTTTGCTTCACCACCGGCTTCACACCCCTTCGGAAGGCAGAGAGTGTCCTCTTCCATCACCGCGCCCGAGGGCATCATCAACCCGCCGATTGATGAGCTCCTTGAGGCCACCGACTCGAAGTACAGCCTCGTGATCTACGCGGCGAAGCGTGCGCGTCAGATCAACGCGTACTACTCGCAGCTCGGCGAGGGCCTGCTCGAGTACGTCGGCCCGCTCGTCGACACCCACGTCCACGAGAAGCCCCTGTCGATCGCGCTCCGCGAGATCAACGCGGGTCTGCTGACCTCCGAGGCCATCGAGGGCCCCGCGCAGTAAGCACCGCACCACCACGAAGGGCCCGGCAGCGCGACTGCCGGGCCCTTGGTGTGTCATAGGGGCACACCCGCCGCGGGCGGACGGCGTCCGGCCGCCGCCACGGGG
This sequence comes from Streptomyces sp. NPDC014733, assembly GCF_043083385.1. Classification (NCBI taxonomy): domain Bacteria; kingdom Bacillati; phylum Actinomycetota; class Actinomycetes; order Kitasatosporales; family Streptomycetaceae; genus Streptomyces; species Streptomyces sp. NPDC014733. Next base: position 397,893 of record NZ_JBIBYO010000003.1, read on the forward strand.
CGATCCGGAACTGACTCGGGGAGCAGCGAAGCGATGGACAAGCAGGAGCGTGCGACGCCCAAGGTCGTGCTGGGCGTCAGCGGCGGCATCGCCGCATACAAGGCCTGTGAGCTGCTGCGGCGGCTGACCGAGTCGGGGCACGACGTCCGGGTCGTGCCGACCGCCGCCAGTCTGCACTTCGTCGGCGAGGCCACCTGGTCGGCGCTGTCCGGCAACCCGGCCACCACCGAGGTGTGGGAGTCGGTCCACGAGGTCCCGCACGTCCGTATCGGGCAGGGTGCCGATCTCGTGGTGGTCGCGCCCGCCACCGCCGACCTGCTGGCCAAGGCGGCCCACGGCATCGCCGACGACCTGCTGACCAACACGCTGCTCACCGCGCGCTGCCCGGTGGTCTTCGCGCCCGCGATGCACACCGAGATGTGGGAGAACCCCGCGACCCAGGAGAACGTCGCCACGCTGCGGCGCCGCGGTGCGCTGGTCATCGAGCCCGCGGTCGGCCGCCTCACCGGTGTCGACACCGGCAAGGGCCGCTTCCCCGACCCCGCCCAGATCTTCGAGCTGTGCCGCCGGGTGCTGGCCCGCGGCCCGCGGGCGGCCACCGCGGATCTGGCCGGGCGGCATGTCGTCGTCAGCGCGGGCGGCACCCGCGAGCCGCTGGACCCGGTCCGCTATCTGGGCAACCGCTCCTCGGGGCGGCAGGGCTACGCGCTCGCCGCGACGGCTGCCGCGCGCGGTGCGCGGGTCACCCTGGTCGCGGGCAACACCGAACTGCCGGACCCGGCGGGCGTGGACGTCGTGCGGATCGGCACCGCCGTACAGCTCCGGGAGGCGGTGCTGGCGGCAGCGGGGGACGCCGACGCGGTGGTGATGGCCGCGGCGGTGGCCGATTTCCGGCCGGCCGCGTACGCCACGGGGAAGATCAAGAAGAAGGACGGGCAGGAGCCGGAACCGGTCACGCTGGTCCGCAATCCGGACATCCTCGCCGAGCTGTCCGCCGACCGGCCCAACCCCGGCCAGATCGTTGTCGGATTCGCCGCCGAGACCGACGACGTTCTCGCCAACGGCCGCACCAAACTCGCCCGCAAGGGTTGTGACCTGCTGGTCGTCAACGAGGTGGGGGAGCACAAGACCTTCGGGTCGGCGGAGAACGAAGCCGTGATCCTCGCCACGGACGGTTCCGAGACGCCGGTGCCGCACGGACCGAAGGAAGCGCTGGCAGACACGGTGTGGGACCTCGTCGCGGGCCGGTTCACGACCGCCGCCGACGGCTCCTGAGACGCCTGCCGCACCGGCCCCGCGGGCCCGCGCCACCGCGCCGGGCCCTCTTGACCAGCGGGGCCGTACGGCTGATCGTCCCTCTGTGGGCCGTGGTGTGCCAGGTCGCGACGGATCCACAAATCGAGACTGAGTGTCCGAACCTCGCACACGACCGATAAACTGGCGAGCGGATCGGGCCGAGCGCAGCTCTCGAGCCCCTCCGCCAAATGATCAGCCAGCAGCCGCTGCAACCCCAGGGAGCGATGTGTCCCGCCGCCTCTTCACCTCGGAGTCCGTCACCGAGGGCCACCCCGACAAGATCGCTGACCAGATCAGCGACACGATTCTCGACGCCCTTCTCAAGGAGGACCCCACCTCCCGGGTCGCCGTCGAGACGTTGATCACCACCGGCCTGGTCCATGTGGCCGGCGAGGTGACGACGAAGGCGTACGCCGACATCCCCAGCCTTGTGCGCAACAAGATCCTCGACATCGGCTACGACTCGTCGAAGAAGGGCTTCGACGGCGCCTCCTGCGGCGTCTCGGTCTCCATCGGCGCGCAGTCCCCGGACATCGCGCAGGGTGTCGACACGGCGTACGAGAACCGTGTCGAGGGCGATGAGGACGAGCTGGACAAGCAGGGCGCGGGCGACCAGGGCCTGATGTTCGGCTTCGCCTGCGACGAGACTCCGGAGCTGCTCCCGCTGCCGATCTTCCTCGCGCACCGGCTCTCCCACCGCCTGTCCGAGGTCCGCAAGAACGGCACCATCCCCTACCTGCGCCCCGACGGGAAGACCCAGGTGACCATCGAGTACGACGGTCACAAGGCCGTCCGCCTCGACACCGTCGTGGTCTCCTCGCAGCACGCCAGCGACATCGACCTCGACTCGCTGCTCGCACCCGACATCCGCGAGTTCGTCGTCGAGCACGTCCTCAAGGAGCTGGTCGAGGACGGCATCAAGCTGGACACCGACGGCTACCGCCTGCTGGTGAACCCGACCGGCCGCTTCGAGATCGGCGGCCCGATGGGTGACGCCGGTCTGACCGGCCGCAAGATCATCATCGACACCTACGGCGGCATGGCCCGCCACGGCGGTGGCGCGTTCTCCGGCAAGGACCCGTCGAAGGTCGACCGCTCCGCCGCGTACGCGATGCGCTGGGTGGCCAAGAACGTCGTCGCGGCCGGTCTCGCGGCCCGCTGCGAGGTCCAGGTGGCGTACGCCATCGGCAAGGCCGAGCCGGTCGGTCTCTTCGTCGAGACCTTCGGCACCGCCACCGTCGACACCGACAAGATCGAGCAGGCCATCGGCGAGGTCTTCGACCTCCGCCCGGCCGCGATCATCCGCGACCTCGACCTGCTCCGCCCGATCTACGCGGAGACCGCGGCGTACGGCCACTTCGGCCGCGCGGACGCCGACTTCACCTGGGAGCGCACCGACCGCGTCGACGCGCTCCGCAAGGCGGCGGGTCTCTAGGACCTCCTGTCCGGGGCGCCCCGGACACCGAAGCGGCCCCGCACCGGATTCTCCCGGTGCGGGGCCGTTCGGCGTTCCTGCGCCCGTTCAGAGGGCGGCGGCGACCAGTTCGCGGGCGATCAGCTCCGCCCGCACGTTGATCATGTACATGGATCCGGCGTAGAAGAGGTCGCCGGAGGTGAGGTCGCCCAGCGCGTACAGCCGGCCCGGGGCCTGCCCGGCGGCCGGGCGCAGCGCGTTGGTCGCCGGGTCGATCAGCAGCCCGCCGTGCGGATTGCGGACCACCAGACCCGCCTCCGCCAGCGAACGCAGCAGCGGGGCGGAGCGCGGGCCGGTGGTGGCGAGCCCGGTGCGGGTGGCGTCCACCACGACGTCGGCGCGTCCGGCCCGGCCCTCGTGCACCACCTCGAAGCCGCCGCCCGCCCGCGCGCGCACCCCGGCCGTTCCGTGGCGGACCGTCAGCTGGCCGCTCTCCATCGCCGCCAGCAGCCGCCGGCCGGTGGGCGGCGGCATCGGGTTGTACAGCGGTTTGGCGAGCGGGTGGAAGCGGCGCAGGAACACCCGCTTCTCGTGGTCGCCCCACGCCGTCCACACGCTCTCGCGGACGTCGCGCAGCGCCGTGGTGGCGATCGTCTGGTACGGATTGCCGTCCAGCCGGGCCAGTTCGGAGCGGAGCCGGTCGTGTGCCGGGCGGGGCGCGGTCTCGGCGGCCAGGTCCGTGCCCGCCGCGGCCAGTTCGTCCCGCAGCAGCGCGAAGGTGTCGCGCAGCCCGAGGGAGCCGGAGCGCTCCAGATGGCGGGATATCGCCTCCGGCGTCAGATGGGTGAGGGTGAACGGGCGGTGCCGGGCGCGGACGCCGGGCAGCAGACCGTGCCGTGAGGTCATCGTGATCCGGCCACGGTGCCCCCGGTGCAGCAGCCCCAGCGCGACGTCCACCCCGGACAGCCCGGTGCCGAGGACCATGACGTGCGCGTCCTCGGCGATCTCGGGCAGCACCACGGAGAGCGGATACGGGTCGGGGTGGAAGCCGGGGGCGCCGGCCAGCCCGTAGGGGTCGGCCGGCGGGCCGCTGCCCGGGCAGAGCACCACCCGGTCGGCGTGGGTGAGGGAGGCGGCGCCGCGGATCATGACCTCCGTGGCGGACGCCTTGGCGACGGTGGCGAACTCCGGCACCACCGTCACCGTCCAGCCCCGCCGCCGGGCCTCGCCCAGACACACCGTCCAGTGGTCCACCAGATACTCGCCGTAGACCCGGCGCGGGACGTACGCATCGGGTGGCAGGGTCGCCAACGGCGTTGCCGCGTACCGGGGTTGGCGGTGCAGCCAGCGCAGGAAGTGATCCCGCTCGGCGCACCGCACCGACATGAATCCGGCCTCGCGGTTGACCAGTGCGCAGTCCAGGTCGGGGCGGTAGGCGCGGCCGGTGGCCAGTTGCCGTGCCCCTTCGTGGACCGTGATGTCGAACGCGGCGTCTCTCCCGGCGTGGCGCAGCATGCTGTCGAGCAGGCTGACCGCCGCGGCGCCGCCGCCTATGACCGCCAGGCGCATGAGCGGGCTCCCTCCCGGAGCGTGCTATCGGTCCGTATCGGATGCGATGACGGGTAGTCCCAGCGTGGTGTCGAGCTGCCGGGTGAGCGCGGTGGGGTACGCGGTGACGAACACCTCCAACGCCGGGTGGGCGACGGCCTGCTGGAGGTGGCCGCCGACCGTCGTGCCGTCGCGGCGGCCCAGCACCACATGGGCGTGGACGTGCGGCAGACCGTCCTTGAGCGCGATGTTGCCGGTCAGACCCAGCACCTCGGTGTGTTCGGTCACCGGGATCGGGACGTGCGCCTTGGCGACCGGGTCGAACAGGGACAGCCCGGCGGAGCGGAACGCGCCGATCCCGGTCAGGGAGCCCGCGGTCACCTGCTGTTCCGCGGCGAACTTCGTCAGCGCGGGCACCACCTCGTCGCCCGCTTCCAGGACGACGGCGAACTGGCGGGGCGCCCTGGCGTCGTCGTGCAGCAGCCGGATGTGCATCGGTGTCAACTCGCTTTCGTGGCATCGGCGGGCTTCTCGCCGCCGGGGACTGCGCTCGGCACGGGCCCGGGGTGGCGCAGGGCCCACCGGGCGCGCACCTTGCCGATCACATCGAACTGGTTGAGGACCAGCCCGAGGATCACCAGTGTGATGGCCGTGGCCTTCATCGTGCCCAGGGGCTCACCGAGAAGCAGCATCGACGACGCCATGCCGAAGATCGGCACCAGCAGCGTCAGCGGCGCGACCCGGGAGGTGCGGTAGGTACGCATCAGATGGCCCCAGAGCGCGAAGCCGAAGAGGATCGTCGGGTAGACCATGTAGAGCAGCGAGCCGAGGCCGGTCCAGCCCATGGTGGTGAAGGAGTGCTCGACGGTGCCCCAGCCGCCGAGCCCCAGCGACAGCAGGAACATCGGGATCGGCGGCACCAGGCTCGCCCAGACCGTGAACGCCAGCGCGTTCTCCGGCTTGGCCTTCTTGATGATCAGGTTGGCGACGGCCCAGGACAGCGAGGCGCCGACGACCATGACCGTACCGGCCGCGGTGACCGAACCGTCGGTGACGGCGGCGACCAGCCCCATGCCGACCGCCGCCACCACGAACCCCACCAGATAGCGGGGGCTGACGCGTTCGCCCATCAGCCCCGCCGCCAGGCCGATCGTCCAGAACGCCTGGAGCTGCATGACGACCGAGGCCAGACCCGCCGAGAAGCCCAGGTCCATCCCGGCGAAGAGCAGCCCGAACTGGCCGATGCCGAAGAACACCCCGTACAGCAGGAGATAGCGCCACGGCACGTTCGGCCGCTTGAAGAAGAAGACCGCGGGGACGGCCGCGAGCAGGAAGCGGAGCGACGCCAGGAGATAGGGGTCGAACGAGCGCAGCCCGATATCGATGATGGCGAAGTTCACTCCCCAGATGACCATCACCAGGACGGCACCCAGGAATCTGGACAGTGGCAAGAACGCTCCTCTTTCAGGGTTGTGAGGGGGCCGCGGGCGCGGCCGCGTCGGTGCGGACGACCTGGAACGCCTCGGCGAGCCGGCCGGCGGCGAGCCCGCCGAGGGCCGCCTGTCCGGCCAGCTTCGCGCGGACGTCCTCGCGGAGCCGGTCGCGGTGGGCGGTCTGCGAGACATGGGCGCGCAGCGCGGCGAGCTTCTGCTCGAACGTGTCCGTCACATCGATCCGGGTGTCCGGGCGCGGCCCGGTCGTCACCCATATCTCCGGGACGCTCCAGGGCGCCAGACCCTCCTCCAGCAGCAGCTCGGGGAAGGCCCGCGGATTGCGCGCGTCCGGGTAGAGCGCCGCCAGCGACGCCTCCCCGGCCGCGCGGTGATCGGGGTGGAGATCGGGCAGGAACGCCCAGTTGATCTCCGGGCTCTGGATCACCGCGCGGTGCGGCCGGGTCTGCCGGATCACCCGGACGATCTGCCGCCGCAGCGCGACATCGGGCCGCAGCATCCCGTCCTGGTGGCCGAGGAACAGGACGTCCTTGACGCCGAGGACGGCGGCGGCGTCGCGCTGCTCCCGCTCCCGGCGCGCCGCGAGTTCGGCGCGGGGGACGGCCGGGTCCTCGCCGCCGCCCGAGCCGTCCGTCAGGACCAGATACGTCACCTCGGCGCCCGCGGCCGTCCAGGACGCGACGGTGCCGCCGGCGGTGAAGTCCGTGTCGTCGGGGTGGGCCGCGACGGCCAGCACCCGCAGCGCTCCGTCCGGGGAATCCGTACCGCTCACGCCGTGCGCACCTCGGCGGTGAAGAGGAACGACCGGGGCACGCCGGTCATCGTGCGGGGCGGCACCGGGTGCGGCCAGCGCCCGAAGTCGGCGCCGTCCTCGCCCGGTTGCTTGAGGTCGGTGACCGACCAGCCGCAGTCGGGCAGGAACTCCTCGGGGGTGTCGGTGCCGAAGAGCCAGGGGTTGCCGTCCTCGGCCAGGATGTCGAGGAAGCCGCGGGCGAGCGGGTTGGTGAGGGTGGTGCGGCTCGTCATGTCGCCGAGGAGGACGGAGCCGGGCGCGGACAGCTCCCGCAGCGTGCCCAGCAGCCGCCGTACGACGTCCTCCGGGAGGAAGAAGAAGAGCCCCTCGGCCACCCACAAGGTGGGCTGCTCCGGGTCGAACCCGGCGGCGTGCAGCTCGTCCTGCCACTGCTCGGCGAGGTCCACCGCGACGGCGCGGCGGTGCGGTCCGCCGGAGGTGTCGACGCCGTGCTCGGCGAGGAGTTCGGCCTTGGCGTCGAGCAGCGCCGGGCGGTCGAGTTCGTAGAGGGTGACGCCGTCGGGCCAGGTCAGCCGGGCGGAGCGCATGTCCATCCCGGCGGCCACGGAGACCACCTGGCGCAGCCCGCGCTCGCGCACGGCGCGGACGAGGGCGTCGTCGAGGTAGCGGGTGCGGACCAGGACGAAGGGCGCGACGGCCGAGCCGCGGTACCGCTCCAGCAGCGCGAAGCCGGTGTCCCCGGCGACGGCGCGGGCCAGCGGGTCGTCGAAGATACGGTCCGGGCGCTCGGACTCCAGGGCACGTGCGGCGGCCGTCCACTGTGCGGTCCGGGACACCGGCTCCATCTGCATTTCCGCGCTCGTCATGAGCGGTTACTCCTCTCGGGGCGACGGCTGGCCGGCGCGGGGTGTCCGCCGGTGCCGGAGGTCCGGTTCATGTGTCCTGCCCGGCGGGTCTGCGGCGGAAGATGCTGTGCAGCACCATGCTGAAGACCACCGTGCCCTCCTCGTCGAGGAGTTCGCACCGCGGGCGCAGTATTCCGGATTGCTTGCTGTGCAGTACGGGAGCCACGCCCAGCACCGTCAGACGCGCCCGCAGTACGTCGCCGGGGCGCACCGGCCGGTGGAAGCGGAGCTCGTCCACGCCCGGCGAGCCCTCGCCGGCGGAGTCGGCGAGGATCTCCTCGACGTAGCGGCGCATGAAGAGCGAGGCGGTCAGCCAGCCGCTGGCGACGAGGCCGCCGAAGTGCGACTCGCCGGCGCGCTCGGGGTCGATGTGGAACGGCTGCGGATCGTAGGCGCGTCCGAAGGACAGCACCTCTTCCTCCGTCACCTTCACCTCGCCGAGGTCGTAGACCTCTCCGACGGGGAAGTCCTCCAGATACCGGGTGCTCACGGCCACCTCACCATTCCGCGCTGACGAGTTCTTCGGGCGTGGCGCCGGACAGCCGGTAGCGGTCCGGGTCCACCGGGCGCCCGGTGTAGAGCCGCAGGACGTCCGGGACGTCCGCGGTCAGCTGCGCCGTGGGCCGCCCGGGCACGGCGGTCCCCAGCGTGAGCCGCCGGGTGGGCAGCTGGATCTCCACCAGAGGGGTGCGCACCACGCGGTCGCAGCGGCCGAGCAGCGTGAGCGCCGCCTGGTGGCCACGGCTGTGGTACGGGTCGTCCAGGCCGATCGCGTCGCGGACGTCGCCGCCGTGGATCCAGGTGCCGAGCGCCGCCAGGTCCTTGGCGCCGCCCGCGGCCCGGATCGCCGGGCCGGCGTCCGCGAGGCCCTGGTCGAACTCGTCGATGACCTGCTTGAGCGGCCAGGAGCGGCGCTCCTCGACGTCCCGTTGGTTCTGCTCGTGGCTGGCGCGGTACGCGGGCCCCGCGGCGAGGCCGGTGAGGGCGGCGCCGCAGTGCGCGACGATGTCGCGGACCGTCCAGGCGGAGCAGACCGTGGGGCGCTTCAGATCGGCCTCGGGCAGGGTGCGCAGCCGCGGTACGAGGGTGTCGCGCTCGGCGCGCAGCACCACATCGGTGGCGGCGGGCGTCATCGCACCCCCGCCCCGAAGTAGCGTGCCTCGATCCGGCGCAGGGTGCGGAAGTCGTCGATGTCGATGCTCTCCATGTCGATGTCCTCACCGCTGAGGCGGGAGACCAGGACCATGAACTCGACGAACGCGAGGGAGTCGATCAGACGGCTCTCCAGCAGGTCGAAGTCCGGCTCGATGTCGCTGACCTCGGCGTGCCGGTCGAGGATCCACTGTTTGATCTGGTCGGTGGCGGACTGCATGGCGGACTCCTTCGAAGGGTGTGGGGCGGGGGAAGGAAGAGCGGACGCGGCGGGCGGAGGTGCCCGCGCGGCGGATCAGGCGACGGCGGCCTTGTCGAGGGCCGTGGCGACGGCCGCCCAGTCGCCGTGCTTCTCGTGCAGCACGGCGAGCCAGCGCTCCAGGCCGAAGGCGACACAGCTGGTGAACACCGGTCGGCCGGTGCCGGCGATGCGGATGTCGCAGCGCTCGCCGAAGAAGTTGCGGTGCTTGTTCACGGAGCCGATGGCGAGGTCGCCGACGAGGAATTCGTACTTCACCGGCGACAGCATCTGGAGCTTGGCGCGCGGCCCCTCGCCGTCGAAGAACGGGTCGGACGCGGGCTCCTTGCGCATCTCCAGGCCGAGGGCCTCGGCGAAGGCGAGGATGCGCCGCGAGGAGCGTTCCAGGTGGTCCTCGACGAACTCCTGGCTGCCCAGCGCGACGATCTCGCGCATGTGGAAGCCGAGCAGCCGGCGCAGCCCGGTGTACTTCTCCTCGCGGCGGAAGCACCGCCCGACGAGGGTGACCAGGGTGTCCCGCTCCAGCTCCGTGCCCTCCAGGCCGAGGTAGACGGCGTAGCAGGTGGCGGGCGGCGGGGCGACCTCGGCGGGCAGGAGCTGGTCGGGCGGGAAGGCGGTGGTCGCCGTCGCCGCCTCGCCCTGGGGGCGCCGCTCCAGGTCCAGGCTGCTGACGGTCAGCGCCTGGTGGGGGAAGTTCTGGTAGTAGTCGAGCTTGGCCAGACCGGCTACCGGGAGCAGGGCCGGCCCGACGACGGGCTCGGCGCCGCGGGCGGTGCCCCATTCGGCGAAGGTGCGGTCGAGGCGGTGGAGCGCGGCGGCTTCGTCGGCGCGCAGGAACAGCAGTCCGTTGGGTTCCATGAAATGGCCTCCCGCCCGCTCAGATGCCGGGCAGGACGTCGTCGGCGAAGATGCCGGTCTTGCACATGAAAGCCAGCGGCTTGCGCACGGCGCGGCGTTCGGCATCCCGGCGCGAGGGCTCGGCGAGAAGCCTTTCCCGGAATCCGAGCGGGTCGGGAATTCCGGCGTCGCGGTAGATCTGCGGATTGTAGAAAGCGCGCAGACTGAAGGCGATGTAGCGCTTGAGGTACTGCTCGATCTCCTCGCGCTGCCCGGGGGTGAGGTCTCCGACGAGGTCGGCGTGGAGCAGGGAAACCAGCTCCCGGCCGAAGGCGATGTGCCGGGACTCGTCCTCGTGGTGCACGCGGTTGACCTGGCGGATCGTCTCGTGGAGTGAGGTGTCGCCGGCCATGCGCATGTTGTAGTGGTCGACGATCTCCTCGAAGAGGAGCACCCGGCAGAACACCAGAAGGTTCTCGACGCGGGGGTCCTCGTGGGCGATGGAGTTCAGCTTCGGCCCCGAGTAGATCTTCCCGCCGTAGCGCAGACAGAATTCGGCGAAGAACCACATGTGTTCGTTCTCTTCGCCGACGAAGTGGTGGAAGAAGTCCGACGGTATCTCGAACCCGCGGGTGTGGATGCGGCGCACCACCTCCACCAGGAGTTCCCGGATGCCTTCGACGTTCAGGCTGTAGAAATTGATGCTCTCCCAGCGCGAGAGTTGCTGCCGCTGCGCCTCGGTGAGCTCGTTCACAATTTCCGTGCCGTAGGTGGAGGTGAGGTCGTCACTCATCCACATCATTTCGGACGGCAGCGTCTCGGGCCAGTCGAACTCGCGGTACGGGTTGTAGTACTCGTCGACCGACTTGTCGACGAGTCGCTGGAGTATCTCGACGAAACGCTGTTCCCGCTCTGGTCTGGGCGTGGTGGTCGACAGCATTCAATTCCCTTTCGACGATCGGTGAAAGCGGGACCGCGGCGGACAGGGGGCCGCCCGGTGTGATCGGTCGGCTCGGTGGCCGTAATGGGGAAGTGGGGGTGGGAATGCGTACGGGGAGGTAACGGCGGTCGGACGGCGGGGAGTCGGTGGCGTCGAATGCCCGCCGGAGACTTTAGCGCTCTGCCTCGCTATTAGGCCAGATCCCCTGATGAAAAGAAGGGGAAGGGCGCCTTCCGTTTGTGTCGATGCTGCTGAGGCAGTTACCTCCTTACAAGCCGCGACGAATATTGCAGCAGTATTTCGGCAGTATGAAGCGGCTGTCTGTGCGGTAAGTCTCCCCAGAGGTGCGTTGCGTCATTTCCGGCCGACTTCGCAGGAGCGCCGCACGCCCTCTGCCTGGTGATTTCCGTGGGCGGGGGTCGGCCAGCTCGTGTTTCCGGCGCCGGGGAACGACTCGAATTCGCTCCTGTGTGTGAACCGATGCCGCGGGCGCCCGGGCGCGGGCCCGCGCGCGAGGACCCGCGGCGGGGCGGTGACACCGGCGGCACCCCGCCGTCGCCCGCGCTCCGGGGCGGGCGCACGCACCCGCCGTTGTCGGTGGTGTCTGCTAAGACTGGATGCCGTGAGCAGGGAAGACGGGCGCCAGGGGGCAGGGGCGGATGCGGGCGAGCAGCTGGCCCTCATCCGGGCGAGCGTGCGGGAGACGAAGGCGATCCGCGCCAAGCCGCGCACCTGGCGCGGCGCCGAGCCCGCCGCCGAGCTGCCCGTCGCCCGCGTCCTCGTCGACAAGGGCCTCGTCCACCTCGACCGCTACTTCGACTACGTCGTCCCCGCCGCCATGGACGCCGAGGCACGCCCCGGGGTCCGGGTGCGCGTCCGCTTCGGGGCGGGGGAGAAGGGCGGCCGGCGCGAGGGCGGCAAGCTGGTCAGCGGCTTCATCGTCGACCGCGTCGCGGAGAGCGACTTCCGCGGCGTCCTCGCCCCGCTCGCCCAGGTCCTCTCCCCGGAGCCGGTGCTCACCCCCGGGCTGCTCGCCCTGTGCCGCGCCGTCGCCGACCGCTACGCCGGCAGCCTCGCCGACGTCGTCCAGCTCGCCGTCCCGCCCCGCCGCGCCCGCGCCGAGGCCAAGGAGTCACCGCCCCCGCTTCCCCCCAACTCCCCGCCGGAGCCGGGGAGTTGGCAGCGGTACGCGGCCGGTCCCGGCTTCCTCGCCGCGCTGACGCGGGGGGACGCGCCGCGCGCGGTGTGGACGGCGCTGCCCGGCACCACCTGGCCCGACGAACTGGCCCGCGCCGCCGCCGCCACGCTCGCCGGCGGCCGCGGCGCACTGATCGTGGTGCCCGACGGCCGGGCCGCCGCCCGGGTGGACGCCGCGCTCACCGCCCTCGTCGGCTCCGGCCGCCACGTCCTGCTCACCGCCGACGCCGGGCCCGAGGAGCGCTACCGCCGCTGGCTCGCCGTCAGCCGCGGCTCGGTGCGCGCCGTGATCGGCACCCGCGCCGCGATGTTCGCCCCCGTCGACCGCCTCGGCCTGGTCGCCCTCTGGGACGACGGCGACGCCGCGCTCAGCGATCCGCACGCCCCGCAGCCGCACGCCCGCGAGGTGCTGATCCAGCGCGCCGTGGGGGAGCGGGCCGGGTTCCTGCTCGGCGGCGTGAGCTGCACGGTCGAGGCGGCGCAGCTGGTCGAGACGGGCTGGGCGCGCCCGCTGACCGCCGACCGCGAGCGGGTCCGCGCCGCCGCCCCCCGCATCCGCACCGTCGGCGAGGGCGACGAGGCACGCGACGAGGCGGCCCGTGCGGCCCGGTTGCCGACGATGGCGTGGCAGGTGGTGCGCGAAGGGCTCAAGCACGGCCCGGTCCTCGTCCAGGTGCCCCGGCGCGGCTACGCCCCCCGGCTGGCCTGCGCCCGCTGCCGCACCCCGGCCCGCTGCCGCGCCTGCGCGGGCCCGCTGGAGTCGCCCGGCGCCGACGACCTGGTGTGCGCCTGGTGCGGACGGGCGGAGGCGGACTGGCACTGCGCGGAGTGCGGCGGCGCCCGGCTGCGCGCCCAGGTGGTCGGCGCCCGGCGCACGGCCGAGGAGCTGGGCCGGGCGTTCCCCGCCGTCCCCGTCCGCACCTCGGGCCGCGACCACGTACTGACGACGGTGCCGGACGCCCCCGCACTGGTGGTCTCCACCCCGGGCGCCGAGCCGGTGGCGGAGGGCCCCGGGTACGCCGCAGGGCTGCTGCTGGACGGCTGGGCGCTGCTCGGCCGCCCGGATCTGCGCGCGGGCGAGGAGGCGTTGCGCCGCTGGCTGACCGCCGCCTCGCTGGTCCGCGGCCAGGAGGCGGGCGGCACGGTCGCGGTGATCGCGGAGCCGACGCTGCGGCCGGTGCAGGCGCTGGTGCGCTGGGATCCGGTGGGCCACGCCGTCCGCGAGCTGGCGGAGCGGGCCGAGCTGGGCTTCCCGCCGGTCTCCCGGATGGCGGCGGTCGCCGGCCGCCCCGACGACGTCGCCGCGCTGCTGGAATCCGCCGAACTCCCGCCGGGAGCAGAGGTGTTGGGTCCGGTGCCGCTGCCGGTCGCCGACCCCGGGCGGCCGCGCCGGCCCGGCGATCCGCCGCCGGGGGAGAGCTGGGAGCGGGCGCTGGTCCGCGTCCGGCCCGGTCAGGGCGCGGCGCTGGCGGCGGCCCTGAAGACGGCCCGCGCGGCCCGCCTGGTCAAGCGGGAGGGGGAGGCGGTCCGGGTCCGGATCGACCCGCCCGACCTGGGATGACCGCTGCCCGCCGCGGCGCCGGCCCGCGGGCGCGTGGCGCACCGCCGTCGGCCGGTCTCGCGCACCCCGGCCCGCGGGCGCAGGGCGCTCCGGGGCACGCCGGGCGCCCGTCGGCCGGGAAGGGGCGGCGTCAGCCGTTGCGCGGTGCGGGGAACGCGCCGGTCCGGGGCTCCTCGTGCGGGGCGGTGGCGGGCTGCGCGGGCATCTGGCGGGCCGCGGGCACCGACGGCGTGCCGGGCAGGCCCGCGGCGACGGCCACCGCGCGGGAGGTGGTCGCCTCGGGGGAGCGGTGGGCGGCGTCGGCGCCCTCGGCGGTGTGCTGCGCGGCCCGGCGGCCGCCGTAACGGCGGTGCACCGCCTGCTTGGTGACGCCGAGCGCGGAGCCCACCGCGTCCCAGGAGAAGCCCAGCGAACGGTCGAAGTCGACGGCGGCCGTGACAAGCGTCTCGACGCTGTCCCGCAGCTCCTGGGCGAGGCGGACCGTGGGGGCGGGCGCGCGGCCGTAGACGACGAATCCGGCGGAGGGGCCGGTGCGGCGCGGCCGGTAGACGTTGCCGAGCTGTGCGGTCAGGGTGCGCAACGCGTCCACCTGCCGGCGTACCCGCTCGATGTCGCGTACCAGGAGATGCAGGCTGGCGCGCGCCTGGGCGTCGTGGGTTGCGTGGTCGGCCATGTGAAAGCCTCTCGAACCGGCGTGGAAAGGGAAGATGACAAGGGTGGGCCGCGCCTGCGGCCCGGGTGGGGATGGTCAATGCTGTTTGACCAACGCGACAGCGGCGCCTCTGGTCACGGTGTGGGGGCGTAACGGCTCGTCAGGACGGCGCGGCGCGCCCCGCACGCCCCCGGACGGACCAGCGCGGCACCGGCCCGCCACCGCGCGGCGCGCGGGCGGGGGCGCCCGGCGCCGGTCCGGGCCCCGCGCACCCGGGGGAGGCGGCGCCCGGCCGTAGACTGGTGCGCCGTTCCGCAGCGTGTGAGAGGTAGTGCGCCACCCATGAGGCTCGTCTTCGCCGGTACCCCCGAGGTCGCCGTACCTGCCCTGGATGCCCTGATCGCCTCGGACCAGCATGAGGTGGTGGCCGTGGTGACCCGGCCGGACGCCCCGGCCGGCCGCGGCCGGCGGCTGGTCGCGAGCCCCGTCGCCGAGCGGGCCGAGGAGGCCGGCATCGAGGTGCTCAAGCCCGCGAAGCCCGGCGACCCCGAGTTCCTGGCCCGGCTGCGGGAGATCGCCCCCGACTGCTGCCCGGTCGTCGCCTACGGCGCGCTGCTGCCGCAGTCCGCGCTGGACGTCCCCGCCAAGGGCTGGGTCAACCTCCACTTCTCGCTGCTCCCGGCCTGGCGCGGCGCCGCTCCCGTGCAGCATGCGGTGCTCGCCGGGGACGAGGTCACCGGCGCCTCCACCTTCCAGATCGAGAAGGGGCTCGACTCCGGTCCGGTCTTCGGCATGCTCACCGAGGAGATCCGTCCCACCGACACCGCCGGTGACCTGCTGACCCGCCTCGCCTTCGCCGGCGCCGGGCTGCTCGCCGCGACGATGGACGGTATCCAGGACGGCACCCTGCACGCCGTCCCGCAGCCCGCCGAGGGCGTCTCGCTCGCCCCGAAGATCGAGGTCGAGGACGCCCGGGTGGACTGGTCGGCGCCCGCGCTGCGGGTGGAGCGGGTGGTCCGCGGCTGTGCGCCGTCCCCCGGCGCCTGGACACTCTTCCGCGGCGAGCGCCTGAAGCTGATGGCCACCGCGTCCGTCGGCCCGGACGCCGATCTGCACCTCGCCCCCGGGGAACTGGCCGTCACGAAGAAGGCGGTGTACGTCGGCACCGGCAGCCACGCCGTCGAGCTGCTGTGGGTCCAGCCGCAGGGCAAGAAGCCGATGAAGGGCGCCGACTGGGCGCGTGGCGTCCGCATCGAGGCGGGCGAGGTCATCGGGGAGTAGCGCGACCGGTGCCGGGGGCCGCCCCGGCACCGGGACGGCGGCCGTCGTCCCGGTGGCGGGCCACCGGGACGACGGCCGCCGCCGCACCGGGCTCCCTGCACCGCGCGTACGCTGGTCACACACCCTTTCCGCTCGCCTTCCCCTCTCGTTTCCGGAGCACCTTTTCGTGAGCCAGCAGCCGCGTCGCCGTCCCAGCAAGCCCTACCGCCGTCCGCAGAAGGACCCGGTCCGGATCCTCGCGTTCGAGGCGCTGCGGGCCGTCGACGAGCGGGACGCCTACGCCAACCTCGTCCTGCCGCCGCTGCTGCGCAAGGCACGCGAGAACCCGGACTTCGACAGCCGGGACGCGGCGCTCGCCACCGAGCTGGTCTACGGCACACTGCGCCGCCAGGGCACCTACGACGCGATCGTCGCGCAGTGCGTGGACCGCCCGCTGCGCGAGGTCGACCCGCCGGTCCTCGACGTCCTCACCCTCGGCGCCCACCAGCTGCTCGGCACCCGTATCCCCACCCACGCGGCGGTCAGCGCCAGCGTGGAGCTGGCCCGGGTGGTGCTCGGCGACGGCCGTGCGAAGTTCGTCAACGCGGTGCTGCGCAAGGTCGCGGCGCACGACATGGACGCCTGGCTGGAGCGGATCGCCCCCGACTACGACGAGGACGCCGAGGAGCACCTCGGCCTGGTCCACGCCCACCCCCGCTGGATCGTCTCCGCCCTGTGGGACGCGCTCGGCGGCGGCCGCGCGGGCATCGAGGACCTGCTGGAGGCCGACAACGAACGGCCCGAGGTCACCCTGGTCGCCCGCCCCGGCCGGTCCACCGCCGAGGAGCTGCTGACCGCGGCGGGCGAGGACCGCGCGCTGCCCGGCCGCTGGTCGCCGTACGCGGTCCGGCTGGCCGAGGGCGGTGAGCCGGGGGCGCTGGACGCGGTGCGCGAGGGCCGCGCCGGGGTGCAGGACGAGGGCAGTCAGCTGGTCGCCCTGGCGCTGGCCAACGCGCCCGTCGAGGGCGACGACCGGCGCTGGCTGGACGGCTGCGCCGGTCCCGGTGGCAAGGCCGCGCTGCTGGCGGCGCTGGCCGCGGAGCGCGGGGCGGCGCTGCTCGCCTCCGAGAAGCAGCCGCACCGCGCCGGTCTGGTGGCCCGCTCCCTGGCCGGCAACCCGGGCCCGTACACCGTGATCGCCGCCGACGGCACCCGCCCCGCGTGGCGGCCCGGCGCCTTCGACCGGGTGCTGGTCGATGTGCCGTGCACCGGCCTGGGCGCGCTCCGCCGCCGCCCCGAGGCCCGCTGGCGCCGCCGCCCCGAGGACCTGGACGGCTTCGCGCCGCTCCAGCGGGAGCTGCTGCGTCAGGCGCTGGCCGCCGTCCGGGTCGGCGGCGTCGTCGGCTACGCGACCTGCTCGCCGCACCTCGCCGAGACCCGCGCCGTCGTCGACGACGTCCTCAAGGGCCGCGGCGGTGTCCCGGTCGGCGCCGAGTGGGTCGACGCCCGCCCGCTGATGCCCGGCGTCCCGGCGCTGGGCGACGGCCCCGACGTCCAGCTGTGGCCGCATCTGCACGGCACGGACGCGATGTACCTGGCGCTTCTGCGGCGTACCGCCTGAGCGGTCCGCCCATCGCGGCTCAGCGCGGTCCCGGGGCAGCGGCCCGCCCGGGGACCGCGTCCGCCTCCGGGTGCTGCGGCGGTGTGCCGGTCGTCGGCCGGCCCTCGACGGAGTGGCCGGTCCGGGCGCGCCCCGGAAGCGCCCGCGGCCGGCGGCCGCCGTGGCCGGTGCCCGATCCCGTAGGGGGTCAGGTACCGGCCACGGCCGCTCGCCGGCCGCTCCGCCGTGTGCAGGCGGTGGGTGCTCAGGCCGCCGGGGCCGGGTACGTCGGGTACTCGACGCCGGAGACGTACTGCACGACGCGGATGACCTGGCAGGAGTAGCCGAACTCGTTGTCGTACCAGAGGTAGAGGATGGCGTTGTCGCCCTCGACCTTGGTGGCGCCGGCGTCGACGATCGAGGCGTGGCGCGAGCCGATGAAGTCGTTCGAGACGGCGTCGGGGGCGCTGGTGAAGTCGATCTGACGCTTCAGCGGGGAGGTCAGCGAGACCTCGCGGAGGTGGTCGAGGACCTCCTCGCGGGTGGTCTCACGGGCCAGCTGGAGGTTGAGGATCGCGATGGAGACGTCCGGCACGGGCACCCGGATCGAGCTGCCGGTGATCTTCGCCTTCAGGTCGGGCAGCGCCTTGGCGACGGCGGAGGCGGCGCCCGTCTCCGTGATCACCATGTTGAGCGGCGCCGAACGGCCGCGCCGCTCCGACTTGTGGTAGTTGTCCAGCAGGTTCTGGTCGTTGGTGAACGAGTGGACGGTCTCGACGTGGCCGCGCACCACGCCGTACTCGTCCTCCATCGCCTTCAGCGGCGGGACGATCGCGTTGGTGGTGCAGGAGGCGCAGGACAGGATCTGCTCGTCCGGCTTGATCATGTCGTGGTTGACGCCGTGGACGATGTTCGGGACGTCGCCCTTGCCCGGGGCGGTCAGGACGACCTTGTCGACACCGGGGCGCAGGTGCTTCGAGAGCCCCTCGCGGTCGCGCCACTTGCCGGTGTTGTCGATGAGGATGGCGTCCTTGATGCCGTACGCGGTGTAGTCGATCTCGGACGGGTCGTTGGCGTAGATCACCTTGATCTCGTTGCCGTTGGCGACGATGGTGCCGTTCGCCTCGTCCACGGTGATCGTGCCCTGGAACTGACCGTGGATGGAGTCGCGCCGCAGCAGCGAGGCGCGCTTGACCAGGTCGTCGGCGCCGCCGCCGCGCACGACGATGGCGCGCAGCCGCAGACCGTTGCCGGAGCCGGCCTTCTCGATGAGCAGGCGGGCGACGAGGCGGCCGATGCGGCCGAAGCCGTAGAGGACGACGTCCCGGCCCTCGCGGCACTCGATCTTGTTGGCGCCGGTGGCGCCGGCGACCGCCTCGGCGGTGAACTCCTCGACGCTCAGGCCGCGCTCGTCGGCCTTGTACGTCGCGGCGAGCATGCCGAGGTCGATCTGGGAGGGGCCGAGGTCGAGCGTGGTGAGCGCCTGGAGGAACGGCAGGGTGTCGGTGACCGACAGCTCCTCACCGGCGATCTGCCGGGCGAAGCGGTGGGTCTTGAGGATGCTGACCACCGACTTGTTCACCAAGGAGCGGCTGTGCAGCAGGACGGTCACGTCCCGCTCGCGGTGCAGCTTCCCGATGATCGGGATCATCGACTCCGCGATCTCCTCGCGGTTCTTCCAGTTGGTGAACGAGTCGTCGTTGACAGTCACAGGCTTATCTCTCGATCGAGCTAGGCGGTGCTCATATGCTAACCCGACGCATTTCCGGTACTCCGGCCGGTGTCCGAGGGGAGCGGGGCGGACGGGCCCGGCCC
The DNA here is from genome assembly GCF_043083385.1 of Streptomyces sp. NPDC014733. NCBI lineage: Bacteria > Bacillati > Actinomycetota > Actinomycetes > Kitasatosporales > Streptomycetaceae > Streptomyces > Streptomyces sp. NPDC014733. The sequence goes on from NZ_JBIBYO010000003.1 coordinate 416,534, forward strand.
GCGCCCGCGTGACCTCGGCCCGCGGCCCGTCCCGGGGCGGCCCGGGGCCACCCCGCGAAGCCCCCGCGAAGGGCAGGCCATACTGGTCACATGGCCTTGATCAACCCCAGCATCCTGTCAGCGGACTTCTCCCGGCTCGCCGAGGAAGCGCGCGCCGTCGAGGGCGCCGACTGGCTCCATGTCGACGTGATGGACAACCACTTCGTGCCCAATCTCACGCTCGGGGTGCCGGTCGTCGAGTCGCTGAGCCGCGCGACGGACACCCCGCTCGACCTCCATCTGATGATCGAGGACCCGGACCGGTGGGCACCGCAGTACGTCGAGGCGGGCGCGGGCTCGGTGACCTTCCACGCGGAGGCGGCGGCCGCCCCCGTCCGGCTGGCGCGGGAGATCCGGGCGCAGGGCGCGCGGGCGTCCATGGCCCTCAAGCCGGCCACGCCGATCGAGCCGTACGAGGACCTGCTGCCCGAGCTGGACATGGTGCTGATCATGACCGTGGAGCCGGGCTTCGGCGGCCAGGCGTTCCTCGACATCATGCTGCCGAAGATCCGCCGCACCCGTGAGCTGATCTCCCGCCACGGGCTCCAGATGTGGCTCCAGGTGGACGGCGGGGTGTCGGCGTCCACCATCGAGCGGTGCGCCGAGGCCGGCGCCGACGTCTTCGTCGCCGGATCCGCCGTCTACGGCGCCGACGACCCGGCCAAGGCCGTCCGTGAGCTGCGGGAGCAGGCCGTGGCCGCGACCCCGGCGGGCTGGGGCTGCGCCCACTGATCCCCGCGGCGGGCCGAACTCCGGCCCGCCGCCGCTCCTTTCATCCTCGCCCCGCCCCCGGTTGGCCGCGCCGCCACCGGCCGTTCACGGCCCCGGGGTGGTTGCGGTCCCCGTCCGCCGCGGGTTTCTGCAAGGATGAGCAAAGACCCGATCAGATGCGCACAGGGGAGAATTTCGTGGTAGCCAGCCGCCCGCAGTCCGGTATGGGCCCCGCCGAGCTGGTGCAGGCCGCGGCCATGGCCCGCCGTTTCTATCTGGAGGGCAAGTCCAAAATCCAGATCGCCGAGGAGTTCGGCGTCAGCCGCTTCAAGGTCGCCCGGGTGCTGGAGACGGCGCTGGAGCGGGATCTCGTACGGATCGAGATCCGGGTGCCGTCCGAGCTGGACGCCGAACGCTCCGACGCGCTGCGCGCCCGCTACGGCCTGCGGCACGCCGTCGTCGTCGAGTCCCCGGCCGACGCCTCCGAGGAGGCCGCCGACCCGGAGAACCTCGGCGAGGTCGCCGCCGACCTCCTCGGCGAGCTGGTCACCGAGGGCGATGTGCTCGGCCTCGCCTGGGGCCGCTCCACCATCCACATGGCGGCGGCGCTGCACCGCCTCCCGCCGTGCACCGTCGTCCAGCTCACCGGCGTCTACGACGCGGGGACCGCCGACCGCGGCTCCGTCGAGGCGGTCCGCCGGGCCGCCGAGGTCTCCGGCGGCGAGGCGCACCCGATCTACGCGCCGATGCTGCTGCCGGACCCGGCGACCGCCGCCGCGCTGCGCGGCCAGACCGGTATCGCCCGCGCCTTCGAGCACTTCGACAAGGTCACCGTCGCCTGCGTCTCCATCGGCTCCTGGGAGCCCGGTGTCTCGACCGTCTACGACATGCTGAGCGACGACGAGCGCGCGCACTACGCCTCGCTGGGCGCCGCCGCCGAGATGTCCGCGCACCTCTTCGACGCCGAGGGCCGCCGCATCGGCCGGGATCTGGGTGAGCGGTGCATCACCGTCGAGGCGGACCGGCTGCGCCGGATCCCCGAGGTCGTCGCCATCGCGGGCGGTCGCCGCAAGGCCGCCGCGATCGGTGCGGTGCTCCGCTCCGGCCTGGTCACCAGCCTGGTCACGGACACCGCCGCCGCCGACCACCTGCTGCTGGAGACCGGCCCGGGCCCGCGCCCGGCCCTGGAGCGCACCGACCCGGACGGCGCCTGAGGGACGGCGCCCGGCGGCCGCGCCGGGCGCCGTCGCCCGCCCCACCGCAGCGGGGGAACCGGCACGGCGGCCCGGCCCCCGCTGTGACAGCATCGGCGCCATGAAGATCCGCTTCTCCGTCCGCCCGGCCGCCACCGCCCTCGCGGCCCTGCTCTCCGGGCTGCTGCTGGTCCTGACCGGCTGCGGTCCGGGCCCCGGCTCCACCGCCTCCCCGGGCCCGTCCGCCACCCGCACCGCCGCCTCCCGTACGGCCGGTGTCCCCGGCTGGGCGCACGGGATGGCGACGGTCACGGAGCGGGAGCTGCCGAACGAGGCGCGCGGCACGCTGCGGCTGATCGACGCCGGAGGCCCGTACCCGTACCGCAAGGACGGCACCGTCTTCGGGAACTACGAGAAGCGGCTGCCGGGGCAGGCGCGGGGCTACTACCACGAGTTCACCGTGCCCACCCCGGGCGCCCGGGACCGCGGCGCGCGGCGGCTGATCACCGGCGAGCACCACGAGATCTACTACACCGCCGACCATTACCGGACCTTCAAGGCGGTGCTGCGATGACCGCCCCCGTGCCCCGGCCGCTGGCGAACGTGCTCGGCGGCTCCACTCCGCCCGGTGTGCTGTCCTGGCCCGCCGGGCGGCCGGCGGCCGATGCGCTCGCCGCGGCCGCCGCGGCGAGCTGGCAGGGCGTGGACCTCGACCTCACCGGCGTCCGGGACAAGGCCACCTTCCTCGACCGCTGCGCCCGTGCGCTGCGCTTTCCCGACTGGTTCGGGCACAACTGGGACGCGCTCGCCGACTGTCTGACCGATCTGTCGTGGTGCCCGGCCGCCCGCGGCCGGCTGCTGGTGATCACCGGCTGGCAGGAGTTCGCCGCGGCCGCGCCCGAGGACTGGCACGTGGTCGAGAACGTCATCGCCGATGCGGTCGCCTACTGGCGCGACACCGGCACCGGCCTCGCGGTGATCCTCGCCAGGGGCCCGGTCCGGTCCGCCTGAGACCTCTCCGGGCCTCCCGCCGGGCCGCCGTTCGTCGCTTCGCACAGCCCGTCGCGGCGGCTCGTCGGATGATCGCATCACCGCAGGTGGTGGCCCGTATCCTGGCGGTATGCGATTCCTGAACCCGAAGAACGGTGCCCTCGAAGAGTGTTCTTCGGTGCCGTACGACCTGACGTACGACGACGTGTTCATGGTGCCCGGCCGCTCGGCCGTCGGCTCCCGGCAGGGCGTGGATCTCGCCTCGCCGGACGGCAGCGGCACCACGATCCCGCTGGTCGTCGCCAACATGACCGCCATCGCCGGCCGCCGGATGGCCGAGACCGTGGCCCGCCGCGGCGGGCTCGTCGTCATCCCGCAGGACATCCCGATCGAGGTCGTCACCGACGTCGTCACCTGGATAAAGCGCCGCCACCTCGTGCTGGACACCCCCATCGTGCTGTCGCCCGTCGCGACCGTCGCCGACGCGCTGGCGCTGCTGCCCAAGCGGGCGCACGGCGCGGGCATCGTCGTCGAGGGCGGCCGTCCGCTCGGTGTGGTCACCGAACACGACCTCGCCGGCGTCGACCGTTTCACGCAGGTCTCCGAGGTCATGTCCAAGGACCTGCTGGTCCTGGACGCCGACATCGACCCGCGCGAGGCGTTCAACCGTCTGGACGCCGCCAACCGCAAGCTGGCACCCGCGGTCGACGAGGACGGCATGCTGGTCGGCATCCTCACCCGCAAGGGCGCGCTCCGCGCCACCCTCTACACGCCCGCCACCGACGCCGAGGGGCGGCTGCGGATCGCCGCCGCCGTCGGCATCAACGGCGATGTGGCCGGCAAGGCGAAGGCGCTGCTCGACGCCGGGGTGGACACCCTCGTCGTGGACACCGCGCACGGCCACCAGGAGTCCATGATCAGCGCGGTCAAGGCCGTCCGGGCGCTGGACCCGCAGGTCCCGATCGTGGCGGGCAACATCGTCGCCGCCGCGGGCGTCCGCGATCTGATCGAGGCCGGGGCGGACATCATCAAGGTCGGCGTCGGCCCGGGCGCGATGTGCACCACCCGGATGATGACCGGCGTGGGCCGCCCGCAGTTCTCCGCGGTCCTGGAGTGTGCCGCCGAGGCGAGGAAGTACGGCAAGCACGTCTGGGCCGACGGCGGCGTGCGCCACCCCCGTGACGTGGCGATGGCGCTGGCCGCCGGCGCCTCCAACGTCATGGTCGGCTCGTGGTTCGCCGGCACCCTGGAGTCGCCCGGCGACCTCCAGCACACCGCCGACGGCCGTCCGTACAAGGAGAGCTTCGGTATGGCCTCGGCCCGTGCGGTGCGCAACCGCACCAGCGAGGAGTCGGCGTACGACCGGGCCCGCAAGGCGCTCTTCGAGGAGGGCATCTCCACCTCGCGGATGTTCGTCGACCCGGCGCGCCCCGGCGTCGAGGACCTGATCGACTCGATCATCGCGGGCGTCCGCAGCTCCTGCACCTACGCGGGCGCCGCCTCGCTCGCCGAGTTCGCCGAGAAGGCCGTGGTCGGTGTGCAGAGCGCCGCCGGTTACGCCGAGGGCAAGCCGCTCCACGACAGCTGGAGCTGACGTCCGCACCACCCGCGGGGGCCCGCGCCGACATGCTTCGGCGCGGGCCCCCGCGGCGTTTTCGCAGCTCGCGCCGGTGCGGGGCGCCCGTACGATCGGGTGGTGGGCGCGCAACGAACGACCGGTGCCCGCCGCGGCGCGCAACGTTCCGCCGCGGTTGCGCAAGGAACCTGCATTACGGCAGGTCAGGAGCGGGCCGTAAGGTCATGCGCTGTACGTGGAGTGGCGGGGACCGTCAGCTCGGCGGTCTCCTGCTGCGGGTGCGTTCCGCCTGCCCGCACGCCGACCGCCGCCGGTCACCGTCCCCCGTTCCCCGACCGGCAGCGATGAAGGAGCCACCCCAGTGTTGGAGCACGGCGCGTCCCCCGGGGGCAGCGACCCCCGGCCCCCGTCCGCGGGTGGCCTCGGCACCCGGCTGATGCGGCGCAAGCCCGTCGAACGGCTCATCGCGGAGGGCGGTCGGGGCGAGGGCGGGTCGCTGCGCCGCTCGATGGGCATGTGGCAGCTGACGATGATCAGCATCGGCGCCACCCTCGGCACCGGCATCTTCGTCGTCCTCGGCGAGGCGGTGCCCGACGCCGGACCGGCGGTGATCCTCTCCTTCGTCATCGCGGGCGTCACCGCCCTCTTCTCGGCCCTCTCCTACGCGGAGCTGGCCGGCACCATCCCGGTCTCCGGCTCCTCCTACTCCTACGCCTACGCCACCCTCGGCGAGCTGGTCGCCTGGGTCTGCGGCTGGTGTCTGATCCTGGAGTACGGCGTCTCCGTGGCGGCGGTCGCGGTCGGCTGGGGGCAGTACCTCAACGAGCTGCTGTCCGGGACGATCGGCGTCACCATCCCCGCCGCGCTCTCCCAGCCGCCCGGCAGCGGCGGGATCTTCAACCTCCCGGCGCTGCTGGTCGTGATGCTCGCCATGGTCTTCCTGCTGGGCGGCGCCAAGGAGAGCGCCCGCGCCAACACGATCATGGTCTCGGTGAAGATCGTCGCGCTGCTGCTCTTCTGCGGCGTCGCGCTCCAGGGCGTGCGGTCCGGCAACTACGCGAACTTCATGCCGATGGGCATGGCGGGCGTCAGCGCCGCCGGCGCCACCCTCTTCTTCTCCTACATCGGCTTCGACGCCGCCTCCACCGCGGGCGAGGAGGCCCGCGATCCGCAGCGTGACCTGCCGCGCGCGATCATGCTGTCGCTGCTCATCGTCACCACGCTGTACTGCCTGGTCGCCGCCGTCGCGGTGGGCGCGCTGCCCTGGCAGCGGTTCAAGGGGTCGGAGGCGGCGCTCGCCGGGATCCTCAAGGAGGTCACCGGCCAGGACATCTGGGCCGTGCTGCTGGCAGCCGGAGCCGTCGTCGCCATCGCCAGCGTCGTGCTGACCGTGCTCTACGGCCAGACCCGCATCCTCTTCGCGATGTCCCGCGACGGGCTGGTGCCCCGGGTGTTCTCCAAGGTGCACCCGAAGTCCGGTGCGCCGCGCGCCAACACCGTCATCGTCTCGCTCTTCTGCGGGGTGCTGGCCGCCGCCGTACCGCTCGGCCAGCTCGCCGACGCCACCAGCATCGGCACGCTCTTCGCCTTCGCCCTGGTCAATGTCGCGGTGATCGTGCTGCGCCGGACCCGCCCCGATATGCACCGCACCTTCCGCACCCCGCTCGCGCCGCTCTTCCCCGCCGTCGGCTTCGTGCTGTGCGTCTACATGATGGGCAGCCTCTCCCCGGTGACCTGGGCCGTCTTCGGAATCTGGATGGCCGTCGGCCTTGTGGTCTACTTCGGGTACGGCATGCGCCGCTCCCGGCTGGCCCCGTCAGAGAAGTGATCCACCCGCAGTGCGACTGAACGACCTCGACGAACGCATCGTCCACGCCCTCGCCGAGGACGCCCGGCGCAGCTACGCCGACATCGGCCAGGAGGTCGGGCTCTCCGCCCCGGCCGTCAAACGCCGGGTGGACCGGCTGCGCGCCGAGGGCGCCATCACGGGCTTCACGGTGCGGGTCGACCCGGCGGCGCTGGGCTGGGAGACCGAGGGCTACATCGAGCTGTACTGCAGCCGCAACACCTCGCCCGAGGCGATCCACCGCGGTCTGTCGCGCTACCCGGAAGTGGCGTCCGCCTCCACCGTCACCGGTGAGGCGGACGCCCTCGTCCAGGTCTTCGCCGCCGACATGCGCCACTTCGAGCGGGTCCTGGAACGCATCGCGGGCGAACCGTTCGTGGAGCGCACCAAGTCCGTCCTCGTCCTCTCCCCGCTGCTGCGCCGCTTCAGCTCGGGCTCGCCGGGCTGACGACGGACGGGCGGCGCGCACCCCGGAAACCGCCCCCGCAACGAATCGCCGCGCCGCCCCCGATACGCGCAACAAATCGCTCATCGGGACGCAACGGAGGCGCCTTGTCGCAGGTCAGCGTGGGCCCGTACGGTCATTGCGTCCACCGCGAACCGTCCGCCGAGGGGTCCCATGTCGTCGCTGCGCACCGCCCTGTTCCAGAGTTCGGGCAGGCCCGGCGACCCGGCGCACAACCTGGCGCTCCTCGATGCGGCCGCCCGTGAGGCCGCCGCCTCCGGTGCCGGACTGCTGGTCACCTCCGAGCTGTTCCTCACCGGTTACGCCATCGGCGACGACCTCCACCGCCTCGCCGAGACCGCCCACGGGCCCGCCGCCCGCCGGGTTTCCGAGATCGCCGCGGAGCACCGCATCGCCATCGCCCACGGCTACCCGGAGCGCGCCCCCGAGGGCCCCGAGGTGTACAACTCCGTGCAGCTCACCGGCCCCGACGGCGCCCGGCTCGCCACGTACCGCAAGACCCACCTCTTCGGCGACTTCGAGCACGGACACTTCACGCCGGGCGCCGAACCGGTCGTCCAGGCGGAGCTGGACGGCCTCCGCATCGGCCTGCTGATCTGCTACGACGTGGAGTTCCCGGAGAACGTCCGGGCGCATGCGCTGGCCGGTACCGATCTGCTGCTGGTGCCCACCGCCCAGATGCACCCCTTCCAGTTCGTCGCCGAATCCGTCATCCCGGTGCGCGCCTTCGAGAGCCAGCTGTACATCGCGTACGTCAACCGCACCGGGCCCGAGGGCGCGTTCGAGTTCGTCGGGCTGAGCGCTCTGGCCGGGCCCGACGGTATCGTCCGCACCCGCGCCGGACGCGGTCAGCAGCTGGTCACCGCCGAGGTGGACCCCGCCTTCCTGCGGGCGTCCCGGGACGGCAACCCCTACCTCGCCGACCGGCGCCCGGAGCTGTACGGCTCCCTCGGCTGACGCCCGGACCGGGCGCAGCCGCCCCTCTTCCTCCCACCCCGTTCCACCCCGCCCTGCAAGGAGCCGTACCCGATGACGTCCACGGTGCCCACCGCCGCCCACCACGCGGACGCCCAGCCGCCGATCACCATGTTCGGCCCGGACTTCCCGTACGCGTACGACGACTTCCTCGCGCACCCGGCGGGCCTCGGTCAGGTCCCGGCGACCGAGCACGGCAAGGAGGTCGCCGTCATCGGCGGCGGTCTCTCCGGCATCGTCACCGCCTACGAGCTGATGAAGATGGGCCTTAAGCCCGTCGTCTACGAGGCGGACGAGATCGGCGGGCGGCTGCGGACCGTCGGCTTCGAGGGCTGCGACCCGTCGCTGACCGCCGAGATGGGCGCGATGCGGTTCCCGCCGTCGTCCACCGCGCTCCAGCACTACATCGACCTGGTGGGCCTGGAAACCCGGCCGTTCCCCAACCCGCTGGCGCCGGACACCCCCTCCACCGTCGTCGACCTCAAGGGCGAGTCGCACTACGCCCGCACCGTCGAGGAACTGCCCGAGGTCTACCACCAGGTGATGGACGCCTGGAACGCCTGCCTGGAGGAGGGCGCGGACTTCTCCGACATGAACCGCGCCATCCGGGAGCGGGACGTGGAGCGTATCCGCGCGATCTGGTCCCGCCTCGTCGAGAAGCTCGACAACCAGACCTTCTACGGCTATCTCTGCGACTCCGAGGCGTTCCGGTCCTTCCGCCACCGGGAGATCTTCGGGCAGGTCGGCTTCGGCACCGGCGGCTGGGACACCGATTTCCCCAATTCCATCCTGGAGATCCTCCGCGTCGTCTACACCGAGGCGGACGACCACCACCGCGGCATCGTCGGCGGCAGCCAGCAGCTCCCGCTGCGCCTGTGGGAGCGGGAGCCGGGCAAGATCCTCCACTGGGCGCCGGGCACCTCGCTCGCCTCGCTGCACGGCGGCGTGCCCCGCCCGGCCGTGACCCGGCTGCACCGCACCGCCGGCAACCGCATCACCGTCACCGACGCCGCCGGTGACATCCGCACCTACGAGGCGGCGGTCTTCACCGCACAGTCCTGGATGCTGCTCTCGAAGATCGACTGCGATGACGCGCTGCTGCCCATCGATCACTGGACGGCGGTGGAGCGCACCCACTACATGGAGTCGTCCAAGCTCTTCGTCCCGGTGGACCGGCCGTTCTGGCTGGACAAGGACGAGGAGACGGGCCGGGACGTCATGTCGATGACGCTCACCGACCGGATGACCCGCGGCACCTACCTCCTCGACAACGGTCCGGACGCACCCGCCGTCATCTGCCTCTCGTACACCTGGTGCGACGACAGCCTGAAGTGGCTGCCGCTGGACGCCAACGAGCGGATGGAGGTCATGCTGAAGTCGCTGGCCGAGATCTATCCGAAGGTCGACATCCGCAAGCACATCATCGGCAACCCGGTCACCGTCTCCTGGGAGAACGAGCCCTACTTCATGGGCGCGTTCAAGGCCAACCTGCCCGGCCACTACCGCTACCAGCGCCGCCTGTTCACCCACTTCATGCAGGACCGCCTGCCCGAGGACAAGCGCGGACTCTTCCTCGCCGGTGACGACATCTCCTGGACGGCGGGCTGGGCCGAGGGCGCCGTGCAGACGGCGCTGAACGCGGTGTGGGGCGTCATGCACCACTTCGGCGGCGCCACCGACGCCACCAACCCCGGCCCCGGCGACCGCTACGACGCGATCGCGCCGGTGGAACTCCCGGAGGACTGACCGCCCCGCGACCGCCGGCGGCACCGGGGAACGTTCAGGCCCCCTGAGCCCCTCCCGGCGCCCTTTGATCCGCCCCGCCCGGACCGTCTGCCCAACGGTCCGGGCGGTGGTGTGTCAGCCCAGCGGCGTGAGGAGACAGCGGCCCACCAGGCCGGTGCCCGCATCCAGCCGCTCGGCGCACTCCCGCGCGAACTCCGGCGTCCGCCGCGCGCCCCACAGCATCCGCGCCGCGGACCAGGCGCCCTCCCGCGCCCGCTCCAGACTCCACGCCCCGGCCAGATGCGCCAGCGGATCACCGACGTCCAGCGCCTCGGGGCCGGGCGCGAGACTGTCGCGGAGATGCTCCTCCAGCCCGCCGAGCGCCGTGCCCAGCTGTTCGAAGTCGCCCTCCAGCCGGGCCGGTTCGCAGTCCAGCGCCCGGCAGGACTCGACCACCGCGAGCACCAGATCGTGCCCGACCTGCGCGTTCAACCCGGCCAGCGCGAACTGCAGCGGGCGGATGCCCGGATGGTGGCGCAGTTGGAACAGCGGCCGCCAGCAGGCCGGGACCGGCAGCCCGGCGGCCGCCGCGTCCACCGCCGCCGCATACCGGCGGGCCAGCCGCAGCTCCAGTTCGCCGGCGCCGACCGCGCCCGGGAACAGCCCGCGGTCCGCCGCGCCCGCGGTCTCCGCCTGCCGCGCCGCCGTCAGGCAGGCGCGGGTGAAGACGGCCACACCGTCGCCGTCCGGCAGTGCCCGTACCGACGCCCGCAGCCGCGCCCGGACCGCCGCCGGGGCGCGGGACGCGCGCGCGGACGGGAGGGGCGCGGCGCCGTGCTGAGTGGTCGTCATCGGCTCAGCGTGGCACCGTCCGGGGGAACTATGGGCAATGCTGTGTGGCTTTGACCGGAACGGGGTAATTACCGGCGCGCCCTCTTGTGGCCGCATCCGCTGCGGCAGGGAGGGCAACGGCCCTTGAGAACCGCACACTTCCGGCGCGCGCGGACGCACCCCGTGCCAACGCGGCGCCGGACACCGGAGGTTGGCATGTTCCGACGGCGCACCGCCGCCCTGACCGCCCCGCTTCTGGCCCTGGCCGCGACGATGGTCGCGGCGGCCCCCGCACAGGCCGTACCGGCCGACAAGCCGCAGATCCTCACGCGCTGGACGCAGACCGCACCGGCGAGCTACACACAGTGGGCCGACGCCCGCGCGCACCGGACGAAGTGGTCCGCGTACGGCTTCGACTGGTCCACCGACTACTGCACCTCCTCGCCCGACAACCCCTTGGGCTTCCCGTTCCGGATGTCCTGCGCCCACCACGACTTCGGCTACCGCAACTACAAGGCGGCCGGCGCCTTCGCGGCGAACAAGCCCCGGCTCGACTCCATGTTCCACGCCGACCTCCGCCGGGCGTGCACGCGCTACACCGGCGCCAAGAAGAAGTCCTGTGATGCGCTCGCGTGGACGTATTACCAGGCCGTGAAGCGGTTCGGCCACTGACCCGCCACGGGCGGTCCGGGAACGCCCGGGCCGCCCGCCGCACGCGGTACCACCCGGTGGGCGCCCGGACACTTTCCGCGTTCAGTTTGTCCAGAAGCGATCGTTCGACTATGAATCACCTCGGCTCTGTGACGTGCAGGGCGTCGCAGAGTGGAGAGTGATCATGGCTGGTTTCGGGTGGAAGCTGCACGGAGACGGGCGTCACCTGGAGCCGGGGGAGGTGGTCAAACCCGGGGAGCGCCTCACCTGGGGGCGGACGATCGGGCTCGGCGCCCAGCACGTCGTGTCGATGATCGGGGCGTGCTTCGTCGCGCCGGTGCTCATGGGCCTGGACCCGGGGCTCGCGCTGATGGCGTCCGGCGTCGCCACCATGCTCTTCATGCTCATGACGCGTGGCCGGATCCCGAGCTACCTCGGCTCCTCCCTCTCCTTCGTCGGCGTCTCCGCGGTCATCGCCGGCCAGGGCGGTGACGCGGGCACCCTCACCGGCGCGATGCTGGTGGTCGGCGCCTGCCTGGCCGGGTGCGGTGTCGCCATCCACATCCTCGGGCCCCGGGTCATCCACGCCGTGCTGCCGCCGCCGGTGACCGGCGCGGTCGTCATGCTCATCGGCTTCAACCTCGCACCCGTCACCGCCCGGACGTACTGGCCGCAGGATCAGTGGACGGCGCTGGCCACGATGCTCTTCACCGGCCTCGCGCTGGTCGCGCTCCGCGGGTTCTGGTCGCGGATCGCGATCTTCCTCGGGCTGCTCTTCGGCTATGTGCTCTCCTGGGTCCTGGACCGCACCGCCGGGCAGATCCACTCCGCCGACGGCGCCGGCAAGATCACCGACCACTTCCGCATCGACTTCTCCGGCGTCGCCAAGGCCGACTGGATCGGCCTGCCGACCTTCCACGGCCCGAACTTCTCCGCCTCCGCGATCCTCGTCGCACTGCCCGTCCTGGTGGCGCTGGTCGCAGAGAACGCCGGGCACGTCAAGGCGGTCGGGGAGATGACCGGCGACCCGCTGGACGACAAGATGGGCATGGCGATCGTCGCCGACGGCACCGCCACCGTCCTCTCCACGGCAGTCGGCGGCCCGGCCACCACCACCTACGCGGAGAACATCGGCGTGATGGCCGCGACCCGCGTCTACTCCACCGCCGCGTACACGGCGGCTGCGGTGTTCGCCCTGCTCTTCGGCCTGTGCCCGAAGTTCGGCGCGGTGGTCGCGGCGATCCCCGGCGGCGTCCTCGGCGGTATCACCGTCATCCTCTACGGCATGATCGGCCTGCTCGGCGCGCAGATCTGGATCCGTAACAAGGTGGACTTCACCGTCCCGCTGAACCTCATCCCGGCGGCCGCGGGCGTCGTCATCGCCATCGGCGGCGTCTCCCTGAAGATCAGCGACAACTTCGAGCTGGGCGGCATCGCCCTGGGCACGCTCATCGTCCTCACCGGCTACCACAGCCTGCGCTGGCTCTCCCGCGCGGCCGGCCGGCGCGGCGCACCGCTGCTCGACGCGGGGACCACGGGGTACGACGACGGGGCCACCGGGAAGACCGACTGACGGCGCGGACCCCGACGGACCCCGACAGACAGGGGCGGGGCGGGCCCGGGCGTGAGCCCGGCGCCCGCCCCGCCCTTTTCCCGTCCCCGGGCCCGCGGCTGCCCCCCAGCTGCGCCCCGGTCCGTCCAGATGTTTACGCCGCCCTAACCGGCACCGCACCAGCCCCTGGCCTGCGGCTCCGTAGCCTGGGCAGCGTCAAGGGATTCCGGACCGGGTCCGGTGCCCGGGGCCCGGTGGACGGGCCGGCGGGCGGCGGCCCGGTGCCCGCAGCCGACGCGCAGAAGAGGGAACCTCATGTCGGTGTCCACCGCGCACACCACCCCCACCGCGACGGGTACACCGCACCGCACCCCGGCCGGTACCGAGGCGCCCGTCCCGCCGCACCACGGTGGCCCGGAACCGCCCGGCACCGGCGGACCGGCCGACTTCTTCACCCGCTCCTGCGACCGCGACCCCTCCCACATCGCCGTCGAGTGCGGCGCCGAGACCCTCACCTACGAGGAGCTCGACCGGCGCGCCAACCGCCTCGCCCATCTGCTGCGCAGCCGCGGCGCCGGACCCGGCCGCCGCGTCGGCATCCTGCTGGAGCGCTCCCCGGCCACCTACGTCACCCTGCTCGCCGTCCTCAAGAGCGGCGCCTCCTACGTCCCGCTCGACGTGTCGTTCCCCGCCGACCGGCTGGCCTTCATCGCCGGCGACTGCGGACTGCACGACCTGGTCACCACCGCGTCGCTCGACGACCGCACCCGTGAGCTGCCCTGCCCGGTACTGGCGCTGGACCGCGCCGCCGACGCCCTCGACCGCGCACCGGAAACCCGCCCCGAGGCCGCCGGCGACCCGTCCGGCGAGTGCTACGTCATCTACACCTCCGGCACCACCGGCCGCCCCAAGGGCGTCGCCGTCTCCCGGGCGAACATCGTCGCCTTCCTGCGGGCCGCCGCCCCGCTCTACGGTGTCACCGGCCACGACCGTGTCCACCAGGGCCTCTCCCTCGCCTTCGACTTCGCGCTGGAGGAGATCTGGCCCGCCTGGATGGCCGGCGCCACCCTCGTCGCCGGGCCGGACGAGGCCCGCCGCGCCGGACCGGAACTCACCGCCTTCCTCACCGAACGCGCGATCACCGTGCTCTGCTGCGTCCCCACGCTGCTCACCACTCTCGACCCGGACCTTCCGGCGCTGCGCACCCTCCTCGTCAGCGGGGAGGCCTGCCCGCCCGGACTCGTCCGCAGCTGGTCGCGGCCCGGCCGCCGCATCCTCAACGCGTACGGCCCCACCGAGACGACGGTGACGGCCACCTGCGCCGAACTCACCCCGGACCGGCCGGTGACCATCGGCACCCCGCTCCCCGGCTACCTCGTCTACCTCCTCGACGACGCGCTGCGGCCCGTCGCGCACGGGGAGAGCGGGGAGATCTGCATCGGCGGGCCGGGCGTCGCCCTCGGCTACGTCCGCCGCGCCGACCTCACCGAGGACCGCTTCCGGCCCAACCCGGTGGCCCGCGACCGCGCCACGGCACCGCGCATCTACCGCACCGGCGACCGCGGCCGCTACGCCCCCTCCGGGGAGATCGAGTACCTCGGCCGGATCGACAACCAGGTCAAGATCCGCGGCTACCGCATCGAACTCGGCGAGATCGAGGAGGTGCTGCGGGAGGACGCCGCCGTCGAGAACGCCGTCGTCGTGCCGCGCGCCCGCGACGGCACCGCCCAGGATCTGACCGGCTACGTCACCCGTAAGCCGCCGGCGGCCGCCGAGGACGACGACGCGCTGCGCGAGCGGCTGCACGCGGCACTCCGCCGCAAGCTGCCCGCGTACATGATCCCGGCCTTCGTCGAGGTGCTGGCCGCGTTCCCGCTGCTCACCGCCGACAAGGTCGACCGCGCCGCCCTCCCGCCGCCGGTCTCCCCGCCGCTGGGCCGCCGCGCCCGGCCGCCGACCGCCCCCCGCACCCCGCTGGAGCGCCGGATGGCCGCACTGTGGCAGGACGTCCTGGGCGGCGGCCCGGTCTCCACCGACGACGACTTCTTCACCGACCTGGGCGGCCACTCGATGACCGCCGCCCGGCTGATCTCCCGGCTGCGGCACGACCCGGACCTGCGCCACCTCGCCATGGGCGACCTCTACGCCCACCCCACCGTCCGCGACTTCGCCGCGTACGCCACCACGACGGCCACCGCCCCCGAGGAGCCCGGGGAGACCGGCGCGCCACCGCCCGCCCCGCTGCGCCACTCCACCCTCCGGGTGCTGGCCTGCGGCGTCGCCCAGGCGGCCGGGCTCTACGTCTGGCTGCTGCTGCCCGCGCTCGCCGCACTCGTCGCGCTGTACCGGCTCGGCGACATCTGGCACCTGCCGGTCCGCGCGCCCCTGGCGGGCAGCGCCCTGGCCACCGTCGCCGGGCTGCCGCTGCACACCCTGATCCCCATGGAAGCCGGGTGGCTGGTCCTGAGTCTGCTGGTGGCGCCGATGGCGCTCAGCCGACTGCTGATGACGGGCGTCCGGCCGGGCCGCTATCCGCTGTGGGGCGTGGTCTACCTGCGGTTCTGGCTGGCCCACAAGCTGCTCGTGGTCTCGCCGCTGATCCTGCTGGCCGGCTCGCCGCTGCTGCCGCCGCTGCTGCGGCTGCTCGGCGCCCGCATCGGCCGCCACTGCCACCTGGGGGCCGTCATCGCGCCCCCGTCGCTGGTGACGATCGGCGCGGACACCACCCTCGGCTACGGCACCCGCGTCGAGGTGCACACCGTCGAGGGCGGGTGGCTGCGGCTGGCCCCCGTCCGGATCGGCGCGGGGTGCGGCGTCGGCACCAACAGCGTGGTGCTGCCGGGCGCGGTCCTCGGCGACGGCGCCACGGTGGGGGAGCAGTCCCTCGTCCCCGAGGACACCGAGATCCCGGCCGGTGAGCACCGGTCGGGCTCCCCGGCCGCCCGGCAGCCCGCGCCGCCGCCCCTCGTCGCGGACCTCGCGGCCCGCCCGGACGACCGCCGCTGGCCGGTCCCGGTGGTGGCCGGGTTCGCGCTCGGCGCGGTGGTCATGCTGCTCCTGCCGCTGCTGATCATCGAGTGCGGGGCCTGGCTCGCCCTCGCCACCGCCCACAGCGACGGCGTCGCCTGGGGCTGCCTCGCCGCCGTCGGCGCCGCCCCGCTGATGGTCCTCACCAGCTGTGCCGCCGTCCTCGCCGTCAAGCGCGCCGTGATGCCCGTCGCGCGCCCCGGCGTCCACCCGGAGCGCAGCGCCTTCGGGCTCCGCAAATGGCTGGGCGACGGAATGATGACGATGAGCCTGACCTTCACCCAGGCGCTCTACTCCACCCTCTACGTGATCCCGTTCCTGCGCGGCCTCGGGGCCCGCACCGGGTACCGGGCGGAGGTCGCCACCGTCACCTTCGTCGACCCCGACATGCTCCGGGTCGGCCCGGAGAGCTTCCTCGCCGACGTCAGCGTGGTGGGTCCGGCCGTCTTCCACCGCGGGAACCTCGCGCTGGCGCCCGCCCGCGTCGGCCGCCGCAGCTTCGTCGGCAACGGTGCCCTGCTGCCCGGCTCCGGCCGGATGGGCGACAACAGCCTGCTCGGCGTCCATTCCGTCGCCCCCGCCGAACCGATCGCCCCCGAGACGACCTGGCTGGGCTCGCCCGCCATCTTCCTGCCGCACCGCGAGGCCAGCCCCGGCTTCCCCGAGCGGCTGACGTACGCCCCGACCCGGGGCCGGGTGCTGGCCCGCCTCGCCGTCGAGTACTTTCGGGTGACGCTGCCGCCGGCCCTCGGCCTCCTCACCGTCCTCGGCACCTACTACGTCTCCCTCGCCCTCGCCGCGGCCCTCCCGCCGGTGGCGCTCTTCCTCGTCATGCCGGCGGTGCTGATGGCCGCCGGGCTGGCCGGCGCCCTCGCCGCGGTCGCCGTGAAGTGGCTGGTCGTCGGCGGCTACCGGCCCCGCGTCGCACCGCTGTGGAGCATGTGGGTACGCCGCACCGAACTCGTCACCGGCCTCTACGAGAACCTCGTGGTGCCGACCGTCATGAACTTCCTGCTCGGCACCCCCTGGGCGCCGCTGCTGCTGCGCCTCTTCGGCGCCCGGATGGGCCGCCGGGTGTGGCTGTCCACCACCTTCCTCACCGAATTCGACCTGGTGAGCGTGGCGGACGACGCCGCCGTCGGCCAGTTCACCTCCCTGCAGACCCACCTCTTCGAGGACCGGGTGATGAAGATGTCCCGCGTCACCGTCGAGCGCGGGGCCTCCGTGGGCATCCGCTCCGTCGTCCTCTACGACGCCCGAGTCGCCGAAGGCGCGTCGCTGGACGCCCTCTCCCTGGTGATGAAGGGCGAGGCGCTGCCCGAGGCGACCCGGTGGCGGGGCATCCCGGCCACCCTCCGCCCCGGCGCCCGGCCCGCCGATCCGCCCCGCACCTCCCCTGGAGCACGTCCATGACCACGCTCACCACACCCCCCTTGATCACCTTCTCGCCGTCCGGCGCGGTGACCGGCCCGCACGTCGCCGGGGACCTCCCCGGCCCGCGCTCCGCCGAACTCCTCGCCCGCCAGGAACGGTGGGAGTCCGCGGCCCGCGTCTACCCGCGCCATCTGCCGATCGCGCTCGCCGACGGCGACGGCCCCTACGTCCGCGACGTCGACGGCAACGTCTTCATCGACTTCCTCGACGGCGCCGGGGTGCTCCCGCTCGGCCACAACCACCCCGAACTCCTGCATGCCGCCGCCCGCCAACTCGGTGTCCTCACCCACGGGCTGGACTTCCCCACGCCGGTCAAGGACGCCTTCACCCAGGCCCAGCTGTCCATGCTGGCGCCCGGGATGCGCCACCGTACGAAGATCCACTTCTGCGGGCCGACCGGCGCCAACGCCGTCGAGGCGGCCGTCAAGCTCTGCAAGATCGCCACCGGCCGCTCGGACGTCGTCGCCTTCCAGGGCGCCTTCCACGGCACCACCTACGCCACGACGGCGCTCAGCGGCCCGGTCGCCCGGAAGGAAGCCGTCCGTGACGGGATGTCCGGCGTCCACTTCTTCCCGTACTGCGGGCCCGGCCGCTGCCCCGAGGGCCCCGGTCCCGACGGCTGCTCCCGGCGCTGCGCCGACCAGCTGGAGCGCGCCCTGACCGACAGCACCAGCGGCGTCCCGCTGCCCGCCGCCGTCCTGATCGAACTGGTCCAGGGCGAGGGCGGCAGCGTCCCGGCCCGCCCCGCGTTCGTCCGCCGGGTACGGGAGCTGACCCGCGCCCTGGACATCCCGCTCATCGCCGACGAGGTGCAGACCGGCTGCGGCCGCACCGGCACCTGGTTCGCGTTCGAGCAGTACGGCATCGAACCCGACGTCGTCGTGGCGTCCAAGGCTCTCAGCGGCGTCGGCCTGCCGGTCGCCCTGATCCTCTACGACACGGCGCTGGACGTCTGGGAGCCGGGCGCGCACATCGGCACCTTCCGCGGCGACCAGCCGGCGTTCGCCGCGGGCGTGGAGACGGTCCGGATCATGCGCCGCGACGACGTGCTCGGCAACGTCCGGGCGCGCGGCCGGCAGTGCGCGGAGCTGCTGGCGCCGCTCGCCGACCATCCCTGGGTCCGTGACGTCCGCGGCCGCGGACTGATCCGCGGCGTCGAACTCGCCGACCCGGCCGACGGCCGGCCCGCGACCGAGGCCGCGGGCGCCGTCCAGTCCCTCGCGCTGCGGCACGGGCTGATCGTCGAACTCGGCGGCCGCGACGACGCCGTCGTCCGCCTGCTGCCGCCGCTCAACGTCACCGCGGAGGTCATGGACACGGCCTGCGCGATCCTCCGCGACGCCGTCACCGTCGCCTGCCGCCCCCGCGCGGGCACGGCGTTCTGAACGGCCCTGGAAGGAGCCACCATGGCGCTCATCGTCCAGAAGTACGGCGGGACCTCGGTGGGGAGTCCGGAGCGGATCCGCCGGGTCGCCGCCCGTGTCGTCGCGGCACACCAGGCCGGCAACGACGTCGTCGTGGTGGTCTCCGCGATGGGCGCCACCACCGAGGAGCTGCTCCACCTGGCGGGCGAGGTGAGCCCCGACCCCGTACCCCGCGAACTCGACCTCGTCCTGACGGCGGGCGAGCAGGTCGCCAACGCGCTGAGCGCGATGGCCGTCACCGCGCTCGGTGTCCCCGCCCGCTCGTTCACCGGACCGCAGGCCGGTGTCCTGACGACCACCGTCCACGGCGACGCCCGTATCGTCGCGGTCGAACCGCGCCGGATACGGCTGGCGCTCGACCGTGGGGAGATCCCGTTCGTCGCCGGATTCCAGGGCCGCTGCCGCGAGACCGGCGAGGTCACCACGTTGGGCCGGGGCGGCTCCGACACCACGGCCATCGCCCTCGCCGCGGCCCTGAAGGCCGACATCTGCGAGATCTGCACCGACGTCGACGGCGTCTACACCGCCGACCCGCGCACCGTCCCGTCGGCCCGGCTGCTGCGCCATGTCACCTACGCGGCGATGCGGCGGCTGGCCGCCGACGGTGCCAGGGTGCTGGCGCCGCGCGGTGTGGAGTACGCGGCCCGGTACGGGGTGACCGTGCACGTCAGGTCGTCCTTCCACGACCGGCCCGGCACGGTGATGTCCGCCTCGCCGGTCCCCGCCGCGACCGGCGTGTCCGGCGTGTCCGGCGTGTCCGGCCCGACGGTGCCGCGGGCCGTGGTGGGCCGGGCGTACGCCGGTCCGGCCGGGGGCGGCGGGGAGCCGCTGCCGGGCGTCCCGGCGGGCAACGGCCGGCCGGCCCCCGCCCCCCTGCCGCTGATCCCCGCGCACACCGGCGGCGGCCGGAAGGCTGCCGGATGAGCCGGGCCCCGGCGGTCCGCACCGTCGGCCGCGACCCGCTCCCCGACGGCGCGCCGCCCCCGGGCGCCCCGGAGGTGTGGCTGCTGCCGGACGCCGCCGGATATCTGCGCGCCCGCGGCCCGGACACGGCCGCCGCGGTGCTCGCCGCCGCCGAACGCCGCCGCGCCGCGGCCCTCCGCCCGGCCCCGGCCCGGACCCGCTACACCGCCGCCCACCTGCTCCTCCGCGAACTGCTCGGCGCCTACCTGGGGCGCGCCCCGGCCGCGGTGACCTTCGTGCGGGAGCGGTGTCCGCACTGCGGCGCCCCGCACGGCAGACCGCTGGTGGTGGACGCGCCGCTGTACTTCTCGCTCTCCCGCGGCGGCGGGCCCGTCCTGCTCGCCTTCGGGGACGCGCCGGTGGGCGTCGACGCGGCGGCGGTGCCTTCCGCGTCCGGCGCCGCGGAGGTCGCCCGGCTGCTGCACCCCGGCGAGCGCGCGGAGCTGGCCGCCCTGCCGGCGGCGGAGCGCCCCACGGCGTGCGTCCGCTGCTGGACCCGTAAGGAGGCGTACCTCAAGGGCGTCGGCACCGGCTTCGTCTCCGGGCCCGCCGAGGTGTGGATGGGGGCGGGCCCGGAGCCTGTGCGGAGCGGTCCGTGGCGGGTGGTGGACCTGCCGCTCGGCGGCGTACCGGCGGCCGTCGCGGCCTGTGCGTACCGGGAGCGGGCGGTCAGTCGTTGGCGGCGTCCAGGTCGCGGTGGATGACGCGGGACGCCGCCTCGATGGTGGCGATGCCGTAGTCCATGGTGCGGTTGGCACGGGAGAGGACGGCGAGACCGTAGTCGTGGCCGCCGCCGGTGAACGCGGCGACGCTGTGCACCCGCCAGCCGTCGGTGGACCGCGGCAGCCAGCCGTTCTTGACCTGGGAGGTGGCGTCGGCCGGATGCCCGGCGGGGGCGCCCCACCGCTGGTCGGGGGCGACATGCCGCATCAGCCCGAGCGCGTACGACCGGGCGTCCGGCCCGAGGACGTCGTTGTCGTGCGTCAGCAGCCGCATCAGGGTGAGCTGGTCGTCGGCGGTGATCTGGGTCAGGCCCCAGGACGGACCGTCGTCCGGCCGGGTGTGCGCCATCCCGGCCAGGGTGAGGAAGCGCTGGATGCCGTCGGGCCCGACCTGCCGCCACAGCGCGTTGGTCGCGGCGTTGTCCGACTTGGTGATCATCGCGGTGGCCAGTCGCCCCTCCTGCTCGGTGAGCGGCCGGTGCGCCTCCTGGGCCTGCCGCAGCAGCGCGCCGAGGACGGTCACCTTCACCACGCTCGCCGAGTCGAAGGCGGCATCGGCCCGGAACCGGCAGCTGGTCTGCGTGGACGCGTCGTAGAGGGCCAGCGCCTGGGTGTCCGCGCGCCCCCGGAACGCGCCCGCGATGTCCCGGGAGAGCGCCGGCGCGAGGCCCGGCGTACCGGAGGTGCACACGACCCGGTCGCCGTCCACGGCGACCGAGCCGTGCCGCGCGCCGCCGGACGGATGGATCCCGGTGACGGCGAGGGCAGGGGCGGCGGCGCCGAGCGCGGTGAGCAGTACGCCGGCCGTCACGGCGACGGCCCGGGCGCGGCGGGAGGGACGGGAGCGGGGCATGGAGAAATCCTGTTCGCTGAGGAGCCGGGCACCCCATGCACCACGCGGGGCAGGGAACCGGCGCCGCACCGGCCGGATCGGACCGGCGGACGGGGCGCCCGGGGCAGACGTCTGCCCGGACCACACCGGGAGACGGCGGACACCGGCGGTCCGCACGGAGGCCGTACGGAGCGACGTACACGGAGACGGGGAGGCGCACGTCCACAACCGGTCATGGCCGACGATAAGGGGCAAACGGCGCGATCGGTGCAGCTCGGAGAGGTGAGGTGCGCCACCCGCCCGGCGGGACCGGTGTGAGATGCGCCGACGGCGAAGCCGGGCGGAGCCGCCGGGGCGACGGGCCCCAGGGGCCGGCACAGCCGTCGCGCCCCTGTGCGGAGCGCCGGGGTCACCCCCGGGACGCCGCCCCGTTCACTCCTCGGAGCCCGGACCCCCGCGGGCGATCAGCCAGGTGAACCGGGCGTACGGGGTCCGCCGGGTGACCATGAGACGTCCCCCCTCGGCCTCCACCAGCGAGTGGGCGAGGGCGAGGCCGATGCCGTGGCCGGTGGCCGAGTCGTTCTCCTGGCGCCGGGCGAAGACGTCCAGCCCCTCGGGCAGCCCCGGGCCCTCGTCCGCCACGTCCACCGCGACGACCCCGGAGGCGTCGCGCGCGACGACCGTCACCGCGCCCGTGCCGTGCGCCACCGCGTTGGCCAGCAGGACGTCGAGCACCTGCCGCCCGGCGCGCGCCGAACCGACCGCCTCGGGCAGATCCTCCTCGACCGTCATCCGCAGCGGGCGGTCGGCGGCCCCCAACTCGTCCCGCCAGCGCCGCTCCGCCTCGGCCAGCAGCGCGCCCACGTCGAGCGGTGCCCGCTCGGGCACGTCCCGCGCCAGGTCCAGCAGCGCCCCGAGCGTCGCCTCCATGTCGCCCAGCGAGGCCAGCGCGGCATCCGTCGCCGCCCGCGCGGCCTCCGGCGGCGCGTCGGCGGGCACCGACTCCAGCTCCAGCCGCACCCGGGTCAGCGCGGTCCGCAGCTGGTGCGAGGCGTCGGTGCTGAACGACCGCTCCCGGCGCAGCAGCTCCGCCACCCGCTGCGCGGCACGGTTGAGCGCGCGGGCCACGTCGTCCGCCTCGGGCAGCCCGGTGACGGCGGCGCGCGCGGTCAGATCGCCCTCCTCCAGGCGCGCGGCGGTCGTCGCCAGCTCCTCCAGCGGCCGGGCCAGACTGCGGCTGGAGCGGAACGACAGCGCGACCGCGACGCCGACCGCCACCGCCGCGAGCGCCAGCATCCCGGCCCAGGTCACGGCCGCCCGGCGGAGCGGTCCGTCGGCCGGGGAGCTGACCCGCACCACGGCCCGGACCTGCTCCGAGGTGCCCACGGGGACCGCGGCGACCACCCTGCTCCCGACCCGGTGCGAGGAGACCGAGCCCTGCAGGGCCTCCTGCACCGGCAGATCGCCGTTGGCCGGGCCGGCGGCACGCAACGGGCCGGACGCCCGTACGAGATGGGCTTCGGAGTCGTAGACCCCGACATGCGTACCGGGCCGCAGCGGCGGCAGCTCCAGCGGATCCCACTGGCCCCGTACATCGGCCGGGACGTTCACCGCCACCCGGGCGGCGACCTGCTGGAGGTGCTGCACCTCGTCCTGCTGGTAGAGCCGGAGGATCGCCGCCCCCAGGGGCACCGAGAACAGCAGGATCGCGCAGACCACCGCGATGACGCTCGCCTGGAGGATGCGGCGGCGCACGGTCAGCCCGTCGGCGGTTCGAGGCGGTAGCCGTAGTGGCGCAGCGTGGTGATCTTGATCATCCCGCCGAGCTTGCGGCGGAGCGCGGCGACATGGACGTCGAGCGTCTTGGTGGGGCCGAACCAGTTCTCGTCCCACACGTCGCTCATCAGCTCCTCCCGGCTCACCGCCTGCCCGCTGGACGTGACGAGGCGGACCAGCAGGTCGAACTCCTTGGGCCGCAGCTCCGTCTCGCCCTCCGGGGTCAGGCACCGGCGGGCCGCGCGGTCGATCTCCAGCTTCCCGTGGCGCAGCGGCCGGGCCGCCACGGCCGAACCGTCGGGTGCGGCGCGCCGCAGATGCGCGGCGAGCCGGGCCTGCAACTCGGCGAGGCGGAACGGTTTGGTGAGGTAGTCGTCCGCGCCCGACTCCAGCGCCTGGATGACGTCCATCTCACCGGTACGGGCGCTCAGCACCACGAGGACCGCGCCCGGCAGGCGCTCGCGCAGCTCCCGGCAGAGTTCGAAACCGTCGGCGTCCGGCAGCCCCAGGTCCAGCAGCACCAGATCGGCCGGCCCGAGCGCCGCCCGGGCCCGCGCCGAGGCCGCGTCGGGACACCAGGTGCTCTCGTGTCCCAGACCGCGCAGCGTCCTGGCGAGGCGGTCACCGATGGTCTCGTCGTCCTCCACAAGCACGATGCGTGCCACAAATTCATGGTACGTACGCGCCTTGGGGGCGCATCCGCGGACGGGGGAGCGGCGGGCCGGTGGAGTGGGCCGGTGGTGTGGCCACCGGGCGTCGGCGGGGTGGCCGGGGTGGCCGGTTCGTTTCAGGAAGCCTTCCTGAAAGGAACCGGCCGCCTCCGCCCCGAGGCGCGCCTCCCGCTCAGTCCCCCTGGGACCACGCCGCGACCGGCAGCGAGAGGTAGACGCCGACATCCTCCAGCCCCGTCGCGGCGGCGACGCCGTCGTACAGCTGGTCCACCCGCTCCTGACGGTTGGCGGCCCGGCTCTCGAACCACTTCGACCGCACCTCGATCACGACGTCCAGGCCGCTGCGGTCGTACGGCCCCAGCGGCCGGAAGCGCAGCTCGACGTCGCCGGGCCGCAGATCCCCGTCGTAGGGCTCCTCGGGGCACTCCACCGCCTCCGACACCAAGTGCGGGAGGACCGAACCGAGATGATGCAGCGTCGCCCCGGGGACCCGGGACGCGTAGGTGATCTCGACGAGTGGCATGGGGCCACCCTAGTGACCGGCCTCCGGTGGTACGGGGCCACCCTGGTGACCGGTCCCCGGGGCCCGCGGTGTGCCTCAGGTGTGCTGGTCGGGTTCGACGCGGAACGCCGCCAGCTCCGGGCAGGCCACGATCTCCGCGACGCGCTCCTCGCCGCCGCCGAGGAAGCTGCTCCCCAGATCGACGTCCGCACCGAGGCACCATGCATGGTCCTGGGACCACCGGTGGTCGAACTGTTCGCGCAGCGGCGGTTCGTCGTCGCGGAGCGCGGCGAGCGGCCCCCGGAAGAGGCGCCCTGGGTGCACAGCCCGGCGACCGTGGGGGTCTCGTGCAGCCGCTCCGCCGGCCGGTCGGCCGGACGCGTGTCGGTACAGAGGCGCAGCTCTTCGGGGGCGCCGTGGGCGGGGCGTGGGGGCGTCGGGTGGGCGCGCCGTCGGTTCCGTACGCGCCCCGGTGCCGGCACACGCGAGATCGGCCGGCGTCACGGTGCCGGCGACCGGCCGCGCGGACCGAGCCGGCGGACGGCGCCGGAGAGCGCCCCCGCCGCGGGAGGCGCCCCGGGAGGGGCGGGATCTCGCCATCGGCCCGGCCGGGAGATCCGTACGGGAACGTCCTCGCGGGCCGGTGGCCCGCCCCGGCGCCGCGGACCGTCACGCCCCGCTCCGGCCCGGTGTTCCCGGGCATCGCGGCCGGGCGGGGC
This sequence comes from Streptomyces sp. NPDC014733, assembly GCF_043083385.1. Taxonomy (NCBI): domain Bacteria; kingdom Bacillati; phylum Actinomycetota; class Actinomycetes; order Kitasatosporales; family Streptomycetaceae; genus Streptomyces; species Streptomyces sp. NPDC014733. Next base: position 441,159 of record NZ_JBIBYO010000003.1, read on the forward strand.
GGCTGCCTCCGGGGCGTCGGGGCCCCGCCGGACAAGGCACCGTAAGCAGCCGCTTACGATGGTTTCCTGCCATTTTGCACAGCACCACCCAGGAGCATCACCCGTGAGCGTCGAACCCCTCCAGTCCGCCCGCCCCGTCCCGTTCGGGCAACTGGTCCCCGTCATCGTCCACTTCGACGACCTCGACGCCCTGGGCATGCTCCACAACTCGCGCTACCCGGTGCTGGCCGAACGCGCCTGGGCCGACCACTGGCACCGCCACGGCTTCACCTTCGAGGGCGACTGGGCGGCCGCGAGCGACATGTGCAACGTGATCAAGGAGTTGAAGGTCTCCTACGAGCGCCCGATCACCCGCCCCGGTGGCTACGCCGCCCACCTCTGGATCGAACGTCTCGGCCGGACCGGTATGACCTACGGCTTCCGGATCTGCTCCGCCGACGGCACCGAGACCTACGCCCACGGCCACCGCGTGATCGTCCGCGTCGACCCGCACGCCCTCCGCCCCACCCCGTGGTCGGACCGCGCCCGCACCCTCGCCGCGGAACTCCTCCGTCCCGCGCCGGACGAGACGCTGCCGGAGGGCGAAGCGGCCTGACCCGGCCGGACACCGGTGCCGGGGGCAGCCCGCGGAGCGGACGGCCCCGGCACCGTCACGGCTGCGGCGGCGCCTCCGCCGTGGCCGAGTTCTCCGCCGCGGCCGGGAGCTCCGTCGCGGCACGGGCCTCCGCCGTCGCCGCCGGTGCCGGGAGGGACGGCAGGCGCAGCACCCGGGCGCCCACGATCACTCCCGCGGCCAGGACCGTCACCAGCCCGAACGACATCGTCAGGGAGGTTGCCTGAGCGATGCCGCCGATGGTGGACGGCGCGATCAGGCCCGAGGTATAGGTGATCGTCGCGACGCCGGAGATGGCCTGGCTGGGGGCGGGACCGCTACGGCCCGCGGCCGCGAACGCCAGCGGTACCACCACCGCGATCCCCAGCCCGACCAGCGCGAACCCCGCCATCGCCACCACCGGGTGGGGGGCGGCGACCACGAGAAGACCGCCCGCCGTGGCGAGGATGCCGCCGCACCGCACGGTCCGCACCGGGCCGAAGCGGGCCACCACCCGGTCGCCCGCCAGCCGTGCCGCGGCCATCGTGCAGGCGAACGCCGTGGTGGAGGCGGCCGCGGGGCCCGCGCCCGTCCCGAGGACGTCCCGCAGATAGACCGCGGACCAGTCCAGGCTGGCGCCCTCGGCGAACACCGCGCAGAACCCGACCGCCCCGATGACCAGCGCCGACTTCGGCGGCAGCGCGAAACGCGGCGGCGCGGGCGCATCCGCGGCGCCCCGCAGGTCCAGCACCCCGCCGCACGCCAGCGCGCCCGCGAGGGTCAGTAGGAGGGCCGTGGCGCCCAGATGCAGCCGGGCATCCGTACCGGCATGTGCGGCCACCGTGCCCGCCGCCGAGCCGAGCAGCGCGCCGAGGCTCCACATACCGTGCAGCCCCGACATGATCGACCGCCCCAGCCGGTCCTCCGTCGCCACGCCCAGCGCATTCATCGCCACGTCCGACATGCCCGCGCTCGCGCCGTAGACCAGCAGCGCCGGGCAGAGCGTGTACAGGCCGGGGGAGAGGGCCGGGAGGATCAGCGACAGGGTCCACAGGGCGAGCAGACCGCGCAGCGCGGTACGGGCGCCGAAGCGGTGGCTGATCCGCCCGGCGAGCGGCATCGCCAACGAGGCGCCGATCGCGGGGAAGGCCAGGGCGAGGCCGAGCTGCCCCGCACCGATCCCGGTGTGCTCCTGGATCCAGGGCACCCGGGTGGCGAAGCTGCCGGTCACCGAGCCGTGTACGAGGAAGACCAGAGAGATGGCCCACCGGGCGCGGCGCAGTGCCGCGGCTGGTGGAGGGATGTCGTGAGGGGCACCGTTGCCGACCATGGCGCGCAAACTATCAGGAACCCTGCCTGTTAATAAGAGGCCCGCGCATAGCCGCTGTTGGGCGTCTGCGCGGAGGCCGCGCCCTCGCCCGTGGAACACCCCCGGCACGCCCGCCGCGGACTCCCGGAACGCGTACCCGTCCGGCGTCCCGGTGACGGTCCGTCAACCCCCTGTGCGTTGTCCACAGGCCGTTCGCCGGGTTGACGGTTTCTGGAAGGATCCCCGCCATGCACGCACCGCGCAGCGAAGCCGTCGGCCGGACCGCCTCTCCCGCCACCGCACGGCGGATCAACGACCGTCTGGCCCTGCAACTCCTCCAGGACGAGGGTCCGTTGACGGCGACCCGGCTCAGGGAGCTGACCGGACTGTCCCGCCCGACCGTCGCCGACCTCGTCGAACGGCTCCGGGCGGCCGGTCTGATCGCCGTCGTCGGGGAGAGCGGCGCCCAGCGGCGCGGCCCCAACGCCCGGCTGTTCGGCATCGTCGCCGACCGTGCCCATCTCCTCGCCCTCGATCTGCGCGACCACGGTGTCAGCATCGCCGTGGCCGACCTGCTCGGCGAGATCCGCGCCGAACGCACCGTGCCGCTCGCGGAGCACGCACCGCCGTTGCACGCCGTCCGGGCCACCCGCCGCGCGGTCGACGAGGCGCTGGCCGCCGCGGGCGCCACCGCACCGCACACCATCGCCATCGGCGCCCCCGGTCTGATCGACCCGGAGAGCGGCCGGATCGGCGGGACGGACTGGGTCCCCCGCTGGCACCACGCGGTGGTGAGCGCCTTCGAGGAGTCCGGCACGCCGGTCCTGTTGGAGAACGAGGTCAACCTCGCCGCGGTGGCCGAGGCCCGCGACGGCGCGGCCCGCGAGCGGGACACCTTCGTCCTGCTCTGGCTGGGGCAGGGCACGGGCGCTGCCGTGGTCCTCGACGGCCGCCTCCGCCGCGGCGCCTCCGGAGGCACGGGCGAGATCGGCTTCCTTCCCGTCCCCGGCACCGGCGGCCTGCCCTCGTCGCACGGTTGCAGCGGCGGTTTCCACTCCCTCGCCGGGTCGGGGGCGGTGGTCCGGCTGGCCGCGGAGTACGGCATCGGCCTGCCGGACCCGGGCCTGGGCCCGGACCCGGACCAGGACCCGGACGCGGCCGGTACGTCCGGCGGTGGGGCGCCGGCCGCCGCCACCGCGCCCCCGGAGCCCGGGGCCGACACGCCCGGGCCCGCCGCCCCCGGAGCCGACGGGCCCGACGCCCCCGATGCCTACGTCACCGCCGCCGAGGCCCTGATGCGGGCCGCCGTCGAACGGCCCGACGGTGCCGTGTTCCTCGACGACCTCGCCGCCCGGGTCGCCCTCGGGGTGGCCGCGGTGAGCGCCGTCCTGGACCCCGGCTGTGTGGTGCTGGGCGGCGAGGTCGGCCGGGCCGGGGGACCGGAATTCGCCCGCCGGGTCGCCGCACAGCTCGCCCGGATCTCCCCGCTCGCCACCGAGGTGCGGGCCGGGACGGCGGGCGGCCGCGGTGTGCTGCGCGGCGCCGTCCTGACGGCGATGGACGCGGCCCAGAACGCCCTGTTCCCGGGGCCCGCCGAACCGCCCCACTGACCGCCCGGACCGTCGGGCCGGTCCCCGCCCCGCCAGGAGCCGTCGGCCCGAAGGGTGCGGAGTTCGCCCCGGAACCGCCGGTCCGGGGGAGGCGAGGCCCGGGCCGGCCCGCCCCGCGCACCCCTCACACCCGCCACCCCGCCCGCTCCTTCAGGAACTGTTCGTACGTCCGTACCCCGACCGCATGACCCGGGGCCAGGTTCTCGCCCGCGCGGAAGCCCGCCATCGTGCGGCCGGGGAGCCACAGAGGGACCGCCAGGCGCCGCCGGCCGCCGTACCGCAGGGTGAGCCGGATCAGGTCCCGGGCGTCGAAGATCTGCGGGCCGCCCATGTCGCCGACCCGCCCGGCGGGCCCGTCGAGCGCCAACTCGGCCAGCCGCACCGCCACTTCGCGTACCTCGATCGGCTGGACGCGCACCCCCGACGGGTACGGCAGCAGCGGGGAGCGGGCGCCCGCCTTCACCAGCCGGAGCACCAGGTCGTGGAATTGCGTCGTCCGCAGGATCGTCCAGCCGGGGCCGTACTGTTCGACCATCCGCTCCACCACCCGCTTGGTGCGGTAGTAGCCGAGCGGGATGCCGCCCACCCCGACGATCGAGACGTAGACCAGATGCCGCACCCCGGCGGCCTCCGCCGCGGCCAGCAGATGGTCCGCCGCCTCCTCGTCCCCGCCCGCCGGCGTGGACGCACAGTGCACCACCGTGTCCACGCCCGCCACCGCCTCCGCCAGCCCGACGCCGTCGCGCAGGTCCACCGCGTACGGACGGAGCCCCGGGACGGTCGGTCCGGCGGGGAGCCGCCGGCTCAGCGAGCGCACGTCGTGGCCGGCGTCGAGCAGCCGGCCGACGACGGCCCGGCCGAGCGTGCCCGTACCGCCGGTCACCAGAAGAGTCGCCATCGCGGATCATTCCTTGAGGTCGTAAGGGTGAGGAGCGCCGTACCCACGGCGGGTCCGTCGTAGGTGTGACATCCATTCCAGGTCCGGCACGCCCCGGAAACCGGTGGTCGCCGAAGCTTGTGAGGCACCCCACAGGGTTCGCCCGCATGGCCGACGATCAGCCGTGGCACACTGGCCGTGTACTGAAACAAGCAGCAGCGCACTCCGGGGTCGGTGTAATTCCGAACCGGCGGTAACAGTCCGCGACCCGTCCGCAGCCAGCGGCCGGTTGAGCAGGTGAAATTCCTGCACCGACGGTGAAAGTCCGGATGGGAGGCAGTGCGCGGCGGGCGAGCTTCGGTGACCGCCGCAGGTGGTGCGTCCGGTGCGTTTTCCGGGCGGCTTCCCCTTTTTCCGCGGTGTGTGTGCCGTCGTTCGTTTCCGCTTCTGCCGTCCAGGCAGCCCCGGAGTCCGTGCCCGAAGAGGCAGGAGGACCCGGTGGCCACTCAAGCCCCCGTCGAGACCGCGGCGATGCGCCGCGCCATCGCACTCGCCGCCCACGGGCTCGGGCACACCAGCCCCAACCCCGTCGTCGGCTGCGTCATCCTCGACGCCGAAGGCCGCACCGCGGGCGAAGGCTGGCACCGGCGCGCCGGTGGCCCGCACGCCGAGGTCCACGCCCTGGCGGAAGCCGGTGAGCGGGCCCGCGGCGGCACCGCACTCGTCACGCTGGAGCCCTGCAACCACTCCGGCCGCACCGGACCCTGCGCCCGCGCCCTCATCGACGCCGGGGTTTCCCGCGTCGTCTACGCCGTCCCCGACCCCAACCCCACCGCGACCGGCGGCGCCGCCACCCTCGCGGACGCCGGGGTCGACGTCGAGAGCGGACTCCTCGCCGACGAGGCCGCCGCGGTCAACGAGGCGTGGCTCACCTCCGTCCGGCTCCACCGCCCCTTCGTCCTGTGGAAGTACGCCGCCACCCTCGACGGCCGGATCGCCGCCGCCGACGGCACCAGCCGCTGGATCTCCTCGGCCGAGTCCCGCGCCGACGTCCACCGGCTGCGCGCCCGGGCCGACGCCGTCGTCGTCGGCTCCGGCACCGCCCGCGCCGACGACCCGCAGCTCGGCGCCCGCGTCACCGGCCTCACCGACGACGAGGTCACCCAGCCGCTGCGGGTCGTCGTCGACTCCGGCGCCACGGCCGTCAAGCCCGGCGCCCGAGTCCTGGACGGCACCGCGCCCACCCTGATCGCCGTCGCCGAGGACGCGGACGCCGCCCACCTCGAAGGGCTCGCGCCCCTGGTACGGCTGCCACGGGCCGACACCGGCCGCGGTCTGCGCATCACCGCCCTACTCCACGAGCTGTACGCCCGCGACGTCCGCTCCGTCCTGCTGGAGGGCGGGCCGACGCTCGCCGGGGCGTTCCTCGCCGCGGGCGCCGTCGACAAGGTCGTCGCCTATCTCGCGCCGGTCCTGCTCGGCGCCGGGCCCGCCGCCGTCGGCGACGCCGGAATCACCACCCTCACCGACGCGTTGCGACTCGATGTCACCGAGACCGTGCGCCTCGGCCCCGATCTGCGGATCACCGCCACCCCCGTCCGCCACACCCCGCACGAGGAGATCTGACGTGTTCACCGGAATCGTCGAAGAACTGGGTGAGGTCACCGCCGTCGAGAACCTCGGCGACTCCTCCCGCTTCCGGCTGCGCGGCCCCGTCGTCACCGACGGCGCCCGGCACGGCGACTCGATCGCCGTCAACGGCGTCTGTCTGACGGTCGTGGACACCGCGGACGGCGAGTTCACCGCGGATGTGATGGCCGAGACGCTGCAACGCTCCAGCCTCGGCGCGCTGGCCACCGGCTCCCGCGTCAACCTGGAGCGCCCGATGGCGCTCGGCGGCCGCCTCGGCGGCCACCTCGTCCAGGGCCATGTCGACGGCACCGGCACGATCACCGAGCGGATCCCCGGCGAGCACTGGGAGATCGTGAAGATCACGCTGGAGCCGCAGCTGGCGCGCTATGTCGTCGAGAAGGGCTCGATCACCGTCGACGGTGTCAGCCTCACCGTCGTCGACGCCGCCGACGACCACTTCACCATCAGCCTGATCCCCACCACCCTCGCCCTGACCACCCTCGGCATCAAGCAGGTCGGCGACCCGGTCAACCTGGAGGTCGACGTCCTCGCCAAGTACGTCGAGCGGCTGCTCGGCCAGGGCGGCACCGCATCCGAAGGAGCCGTCCGGTGACCGCACCGACCTGGCTCAACGGCGAGGCGTTCACCCTCTTCGGACAACACGTCATCTGGTCCGACATGATCGGCAACACCATCGGCCTCGCCGCCCTCGCCCTCGGCTGGCGCCGCTCCATTTGGACCTGGCCCGCGCAGTTCCTCTCCGGCGTCATCCTCGTCGCCGCCTACGCCTCCGCACACCTCAGCGGCGGCGTCGGCAAGCAGCTGCTGGTCATCGTCGTCGCCCTGTGGGGCTGGCGGTCCTGGCGCCGCGGCCGCCGCCAGGCGCAGGACGGTTCCATCGCCGTCCGCTTCGCGAGCTGGCGCGAGCGCGGCCTGCTGCTGGCCGGAACCGCCGCCGGTACCGCCGCCGTCGGCGGCCTCTTCACCCTCGTCCCGCAGCTGTCCTGGAACCCCTGGCCGGACGCGTACATCTTCGTCGGCACGCTCGCCGCGATGGTCGCCCAGGCCCGCGGGCTCGTCGAGTTCTGGTTCGCCTGGCTCCTGGTCGACCTGGTGGGCGTCCCGCTCGCCTTCAGCAGCGGCCTCGCCTTCTCCGGACTCGTCTACGTCGTCTACTTCGCGCTCGTCATGTGGGGCCTGCGCGACTGGTGGCTGCGCTCGCGCACCGGCGCCGCCACCGCCCTGGAAGGAGCCGCGGCATGACCGCACTGCAGAGCTGGTACGAGCCCGGCGCCGCCGACGACGCCACCGACCTGACCCTCGACCCCGTCGAGCGGGCCGTCGCCGACATCGCCGCCGGCCGCCCCGTCGTGGTCGTCGACGACGAGGACCGCGAGAACGAGGGCGATCTCGTCCTCGCCGCGGAGAAGGCCACCCCCGAGATCGTCGCGTTCATGATGAGCGAGTGCCGCGGCCTGATCTGCGCGCCCATGGAGGGCGCCGAACTCGACCGCCTCGCGCTGCCGCAGATGGTCGAGCACAACACCGAGTCGATGCGGACCGCCTTCACCGTCTCCGTCGACGCCACCGACGCGCACGGCGTGAGCACCGGCATCTCCGCCGCCGACCGCGCCACCACCCTGCGGCTGCTGGCCTCCGGCGACTCCGTAGCCGGCGACTTCGTCCGCCCCGGCCACATCTTCCCGCTGCGCGCCCGCCCCGGCGGCGTCCTCGTCCGCGGCGGCCACACCGAGGCCGGGGTCGACCTCGCCCGCCTCGCCGGACTCCGCCCGGCCGCCGCCATCGTGGAGATCGCCGGGGAGGACGGCACCATGCTGCGCCTGCCCGAGCTGGTGCCGTTCGCCCGGAAGCACGGCCTCGCGATCATCTCCATCGAGGACCTGATCGCCTACCGCCGCCGCTCCACCCCCACCGTCCGCCGCGAGGCCACCACCCGGCTGCCCACCGCGCACGGCGACTTCACCGCGTACGGCTACCGCTCCACCGTCGACGGCGTCGAGCACATCGCGCTGGTCGCCGGGGAGCTGGGCGACGGCGAGGACGTCCTGGTCCGGGTCCACTCCGAGTGCCTGACCGGCGACGTCTTCCACTCGCTGCGCTGCGACTGCGGTCCGCAGCTCCAGGCGTCGCTGGCGCGGATCAGCGCCGCCGGACGCGGTGTGGTCATCTACCTCCGCGGCCACGAGGGACGCGGCATCGGCCTGCTCTCCAAGCTGCGCGCCTACGAACTCCAGGAGCGCGGCCGCGACACTCTCGACGCCAACCTCGAACTGGGCCTGCCCGCCGACTCCCGCGACTACGCGGCCGGCGCCCAGATGCTCCAGGACCTCGGCGTCCGCTCGGTCCGGCTGCTGACCAACAACCCCGACAAGACCACCGCCCTGGCGCGCCACGGCCTCACCGTCGCCGGACGGGAGCCGATGCCCGTCCAGGCCGGGGAACACAACCTTCGCTATCTGCGTACCAAGCGCGACCGCATGGGCCACGACCTGCCCTGGCTCGACCACCAGGACCAGCGGTAACGCACCTCCCGACCGTCCCCCGAGACCACCACCAGTACGAGGAGAACCGTGAGCGGCAAGGGCGCACCCGAACTGACCGTGAAGAACTGCCGGGACCTGCGGGTCGCCGTGATCGCCGCGCAGTGGCATGAGCAGGTGATGGACGGCCTGGTGAGCGGCGCCCTGCGCGCCCTGACCGACCTCGGCATCGACGAGCCGACCCTGCTGCGGGTCCCCGGCACCTTCGAGCTGCCGGTCGTCGCGAAGGTCCTCGCCGGACGCGGCTACGACGCGGTCGTCGCGCTCGGCGTCGTCATCCGCGGCGGCACCCCGCACTTCGACTACGTCTGCCAGGGCGTCACCCAGGGCCTGACCCAGGTCGCCGTCGACACCGGCGTCCCCATCGGCTTCGGCGTGCTGACCTGCGACACCGAGCAGCAGGCCCTGGACCGCGCCGGACTCGCCGGCTCCACCGAGGACAAGGGCCACGAGGCGGTCACCGCGGCCGTCGCCACCGCCGCCACCCTCCGCACGGTCTCCGAACCCTGGCGCTGACGGCACCGGCCCCGCCCGGGGCCCGTCGCCCACCACCACCCTTCACCCGAGGCGCTGCGCGCCACAGCGACAATGCCCGCTAGGGTATGGAGCACCATGTCCAAGAAGACGTTCGAGGAGCTCTTCGCCGAGCTCCAGCAGAAGGCCGCCACCGGCGACCCCACCACCTCCCGTACCGCCGAGCTGGTGCAGTCCGGTGTCCATGCGATCGGCAAGAAGGTCGTCGAAGAGGCCGCCGAGGTGTGGATGGCCGCGGAGCACGAATCCGACGCAGCCGCCGCCGAGGAGATCTCCCAGCTCCTCTACCACCTCCAGGTCATGATGGTCGCCAAGGGCATCTCCCTCGACGACGTCTACGCCCACCTCTGAGCCCCGCTCGCCCCGTCACCCCTCACCCACCGAAGGAAGAAGAGCACCTCATGCTGCGCATCGCTGTCCCCAACAAGGGTTCACTGTCCGAGCCTGCGTCGGCGATGCTCCATGAGGCCGGCTACCGCCAGCGCAAGGACCGCCGGGAACTGGTCCTCGTCGACGCGGAGAACGAGGTCGAGTTCTTCTTCCTGCGCCCCCGCGACATCGCCGTCTACGTCGGCTCCGGCAAGCTCGACATCGGCATCACCGGCCGCGACCTGCTGCTGGACTCCGGCTCGCAGGCCGAGGAGATCCTCCAGCTCGGCTTCGCCGGCTCCACCTTCCGGTACGCGACCCGCCCGGGCACCGCCACCGACGTCAAGGAGTTCGGCGGCATGACCGTCGCCACCTCCTTCTCCGGCCTGGTCAAGCAGCACCTCGCGGACAACGGCGTGGACGCCGACGTCGTCCACCTCGACGGCGCCGTCGAGACCGCCATCCAGCTCGGGGTCGCCCAGATCATCGCGGACGTCGTCGAGACCGGCACCACGCTGCGCAACGCCGGACTGGAGATCATCGGCGAGCCGATCCTCACCTCCGAGGCGGTCGTCATCCGCCGCACCGGCGCCCCCGCCGACGACCCGAAGGTCCGTCAGTTCCTCCGCCGGATGCAGGGCGTCCTCGTCGCCCGCCGCTACGTGATGATGGACTACGACATCCGCGTCGAGCACGTCGAGAAGGCCGTCTCGCTCACCCCGGGTCTGGAGTCGCCGACCGTCTCCCCGCTGCACCACGAGGGCTGGGTCGCGGTCCGCTCGATGGTCCCGTCCAAGGACGCCCAGCGCATCATGGACGAGCTGTACGACCTCGGTGCCCGCGCCATCCTCACCACCGGCATCCACGCCTGCCGCCTCTGACGGCCCCGCAGCCTCCGCCCCACCACCTCCGACGGAAGACCCACGACGTGTCCGCGCCCCTGCCCAGCCTGCCGGTGACCTTCCGGCCGACCCGTACCCGGGCCGTCCTGTACCTCGTCGGCCTCGCCCAGCTCGCGGCCCTCACCGCGATCGGTGTGGCGCTGCCCAAGCTGTCCGGCGGGGAGCGGATCAGTTTCGTCTTCACCGGTCTGCTGGTGTTCGCCGTCCTCCTGCTGCTCGCCCGCCCCAAGGTGGTCGCCCGGCAGGAGGGCGTCACCGTCGTCAACCTCACCACCCGCCGCGAACTGGCCTGGGCCCAGGTGCTGCGCGTCAACCTCCGGCAGGGCGACGCCTGGGTCCACCTCGACCTCGCCGACGGCACCAGCCTGCCCGCGATGGGCATCCAGCCCGGCATCGCCCGCCAGCAGGCCATCCGCGACGCCCGCGCACTGCGCGACCTCGCCGAACTCCACGGCACCGGCGGCCCCGCCACGGCCTGACCCGCCGTCCGGTGGCCCTGCCGTAAGCGGCTCCTCCCTGTTTACCCTGTTCCCCACGGCGCGCTTCCGCGCCCGCCCCTGCCCGGGGCCACTGCGACCTGAGGAGTGACTCCCTCCAGCAATGGACGGATCGTCCTGTAGTACCTGCGCCGCCCCCTCCGACCCCCCGGATACGACGGAGGCGGCGGCATGACCGGCCCCCTCCTGCTGCTCACCGCAGCGCTCGTCCTCATCCTGGCCAACGGCTTCTTCGTGGCCGCCGAGTTCGGGCTCGTCACCGTCGAGAAGGCCGACGCCGAGCGGGCCGCCGACGACGGCGACCGCCGTGCCGCCACCGTCGTCGCCGCCCTGCGCGAGCTGTCCTTCCAGCTCTCCGGCACGCAGCTGGGCATCACCATCACCTCCCTCGTCGTCGGCATGCTCGCCGAACCGGCGCTCGCCGCCGTCCTCGACGGGCCGCTGACCGCGACCGGGCTGCCCCGCGGCGCCGTGTCCGGCATCTCGGTGGTGACCGGCATGCTCCTCGCCTCCGCCGTCCAGATGGTCGTCGGCGAACTGGTGCCGAAGAACTGGGCGGTCTCCAAGCCGCTCCAGGTGGCCCGCTTCGTCGCCGGCCCGCAGAACGCCTTCTCGCGTTTCTTCCGCCCGGTGATCACCCTGCTGAACACCGTCGCCAACCGGCTCGTCCGCGCCCTCGGCGTGGAGCCCACCGACGAGCTGGCCTCCGCCCGCACCCCCGGCGAACTGGTCTCCCTCGCCCGGCACTCCGCGCAGGCCGGCGCCATCGAGCAGGACACCGCCGACCTCTTCGTCCGCACCCTCGCGCTCGGCGAGCTGACCGCGGAGAACGTCATGACGCCCCGGGTGCGGGTCAGCGCCCTCCAGGCGTCCGCGACCGCCGAGGACGTCGTCAACCTCACCCGCGCCACCGGCCTGTCCCGCTTCCCGGTCTACCGTGCCCGCCTCGACGAGGTCGTCGGCATGGTGCACCTCAAGGACGCGCTGGCCGTCCCGGCGCCCGACCGGCTGCGCACGCCCGCCGCGCGCATCGCGGTGCCGCCGCTCCAGGTGCCGGCGACGCTGCCCGTCGCCCCGCTGCTGGAGCGGCTGCGCAGCGAGGCGCCGATAGCCGTCGTCGTCGACGAGTACGGCGGCACCGCCGGCGTCGTCACCCTGGAGGACATCATCGAGGAACTGGTCGGCGAGGTCCGCGACGAGCACGACCGGGTGGACCTGCCCGAGCTGGCCCAGGCCCCCGCCGAGGAGGGCCGCCCCACCTGGGACGCCGACGGCGGCTGCCGCGTCGACACCCTGCGGCGGATCGGCCTGGCGGCCCCCGACGGCCCGTACGAGACGGTCGCCGGGCTGGTCGCCCACATACTCGGCCGGATCCCGGCCCCGGGTGACACCGCCGAGCTCGACGGCTGGCGGCTGCGGGTGCGGCTGGTCGCGCACCACCGCGCCGAGCGGATAAGGATCGTCCGCACGGCTCCCGCGGGCGCCGCCCGGGAGACCGCCGGCGCCGGGGCGGAGGCGGTCCGGTGACCTTCGCGCAACTCCTCCTCGCCGTCCTCCTCGTCCTCGCCAACGGTTTCTTCGTCGGCGCCGAGTTCGCCCTCGTCTCCGTGCGCCGCAGCCAGATCGAGCCGCTGGCCACCGAGGGCTCCAAGCGGGCCCGGCAGGTGCTGCACGGGCTGGAGAACCTGCCGCAGATGATGGCCGCCGCGCAGTTCGGCATCACCGTCTGCTCCCTGACGCTGGGCGCCGTCGCCGAGCCGACCGTCGCCCGGCTGCTGGAACCGCTCTTCGCCGCGGTCCACCTGCCCGCCCCGCTGATCCACCCGCTCGGCTACGCCATCGCGCTGGCCGTGGTGGTCTTCCTCCACCTCGTCATCGGCGAGATGGTGCCGAAGAACCTGGCGATGGCGGCGCCCGAGAAGACCGCGCTGTGGTTCAGCCCGGGCCTGGTCGCCTTCGCCCGGCTCTGCCGCCCGGTCACCGCGCTGCTCGGCGCCTGCGCCAAGGGGGGGCTGAAGCTCTTCCGCGTCGAGCCGAAGGACGAGGTCGAGGCGGTCTTCACCAGCGAACAGCTCACCCATCTCGTCGAGGACGCCGGACAGGCCGGACTGCTCGCCCCGGCCGAACAGGAGCGGCTGGCCGACGCCCTGGAGCTGGGCAGCCGCCCGGTCACCGACGTCCTCCTCGACCGGGCCCGGCTGGTGACCGTCGATGCGACGGTCACCCCGCGCCAGGTGGAGGAGCTGACCGTCGCCACCGGCTACTCCCGCTTCCCGGTCTGCGCGCCGGGCGGGGCGTACATGGGCTATCTGCACGTCAAGGACGTCCTCGACCTGGAGGAGCGGGACCGTGCGGTGCCGCAGCGGATCTGGCACCCGATGACGACGCTCCGCGCCGAACTCCCCCTGGACGACGCGCTGACCGCGATGCGCCGGGCCGCCTCGCACCTCGCCGCGGTGGCCGGTCCGACCGGCCGGGTGCTCGGTCTCGTCGCGCTGGAGGACGTCCTGGAGATGCTGGTCGGGGAGGTCCACGACCCGGCGCACCGTACCGAGTCGCCCGCGCACGGCGCCCGCGAGGCGGCCGGGCCCGTCCCGGCCCTCGCCCCGGACGCCACCGGCGCCGAGATGCCCGGGGGCGCCGCACTCCCCGCCGGGGACCGCGCGCTGACCGGCTGATCCGGCCGACCGGCCCAGGGGCCCGTCCCGCCGCCGCGCACCGCGCGGTTCAGAGCGGGGCGGGCCCCGCCGCGTCCGGGCCGCGCCCCGACCGCACCTCGCCGTACGCCTGGATCAGATCGGGCAGCCGGAGGGTGGCGAGGTCGTCGCGGCCCGGGGTGCCGCGCCAGGTGGAGAGCCGCAGATCGCGGTAGGCGCAGCTCTTCTCGTACAGGGTGCGCAGGAAGCGGCCGTTGCCGAGTTCGTCGATCCAGCCCTGGTCGACGACGTGGCTGCTGATGCTGCGCAGCTCGTCGCGGGCCTCGTCGTCCCAGCGGTCGCCGTTCTCCTCGGCCAGCACCTCGCCGATCGCGGTCAGCTCACCCGGCCGGTAGCTGGGGAAGTCGACCCGGCTGGTGAACCGCGACGACAGCCCCGGGTTGGCGGCCAGCAGCCGGTCCATGCCCTCCGGGTAGCCGGCCAGGATGACGACGAGCCGGTCGCGGTTGTCCTCGGCCCGCTTGAGCAGCACCTGCAGCGCCTCGTCGCCGTAGGCGTCGCCCTTGCTGTAGCCGGTGTTGGAGAGGCTGTACGCCTCGTCGACGAAGAGGACGCCGCCGAGCGCCGAGTCGATCAGCTCGTTGGCCTTCACGGCGGTCTGACCGAGGAACTCGCCGACCAGATCGGCGCGCTGGGCCTCCACCAGATGGTCGCCGCCCAGCAGGCCCAGCGCGTAGAAGACCCGGCCGAGGATGCGGGCCACCGTCGTCTTGCCGGTGCCGGACGGGCCGGAGAAGACGAAGTGCCGCTTGGGCGGCTGCACCGGCAGGCCCTGCCCGGCGCGCAGCCCGGCCATCCGCAGCTGCGCGGAGAGCGCCCGCACCTGCCGCTTCACCGGCTCCATGCCGACCATCCGCTCCAGCTCCGCCAGCGCCTGCTCCAGCAGAACGGGGTCGGCGGGCCCGGCCGCCCGCCCGGCGGCCCGCTGCCCGGGGACCGCCGCCTTGCGCCGGGCGGCGGACGCCGCATCCGGCACCGCCCCCGCCGCCTCCGGGAAGCCCGGCTCACCGGGCACCGCGTCCCACCCGTCGACGGCGTCGAGCGGTGCGAGCGGGTCCGGATCGCGCCCGGCTTCCTGCCCCGCGGCGGGCACGGTCGCGAGGTCACCGCCCTCCTCCAGCCCGTCGGCCTGGGTGATGGTGGCCAGCCGCGCCGCGGTGTCCATGAAGTGCCCATCGACGCGGTGCACCGCGCGGTAGAGGGGGAGGGCGGCGGCGCTGCGGCCGGTGCCCTCGTGGGCGCGGGCGAGCCAGTACCGCAGCTCCTTGCGCTGCGGCTGTTCGCTGCGGCACCGCATCAGCGCCGCCGACAGCAGCGGCGCCGCCTGCCCGTACATCTCCAGCCGCACCCGCGCCATCCCGCCGAACAGCCCGGCCTCGATGCCCAGCACCGGATCGTCCAGCAGCGGTTCGGCGTGGCGGACGAGCTGTTCCCAGTCCTTGACGAGGTAGGCGCGGCAGGCGTGCAGAAAACGGACCTGCGGATCGGCGTCGACGGGCGGGCAGCCGGCCAGCGCCTGGTCCAGCTCCGCGACATGGCGGCCGTCGAGCCAGTGCGAGGCGTGCGCGAGCAGCAGATCGCGGCGGCTCTCCAGCACCGGCTGCACCCACCAGCCCAGCCAGTACCAGGAGTTGAGCGGACGTCGGTGGCGGGCGCGCTGTTCCCCGAAGCGGTCGCGGTGGCGGTGCATCCGCAGCAGGGCGGTGGAGGTGTCGGCGCGCAACGCGTGGAGGCCGAGCCAGGCGTCGGCCATCGTCGGATCCATCCGTACCGCGGCCCGGAACTCCTCCTCGGCCTGCGGATACGCGCCGACGGTGTAGGCGTCGACCGCGCGCAGCCAGGCGAGTTCGGCCGGGGCGGGCGGCGCGCCCGGTGTACCCAAGTCCATCGCATCCCCCACAGAACGTGCCCCGGTGTCCGCCGACCGGCTGCCACACCATCGCCGAAGCACCGTACGCCGTACGGGAGTTGCCGCCGCCCCGCAGTCGTCACCGGCCCCTCGTACGCCCCTGCCGTGGCACCGACTCGCATGGTACCCGGGGTGTCGCCGCAGGCCGTAGGGGGCGACAGGGGATGCGCGGAAGGGGGCAGAGAGGGGCGCGCGCGGCGCGAACGGGGCGGTGACCCAGGGTGAGGGGGAGAGGGGGCCCGAAGCGGCGAAAAGGGGTGTCCGGGCAGAACGAAGCCCCCGATCACGGGGGAACAACCGGGGGCTTCGCGTCTGCGGGCGACTCCGTGAGCCGCACAATAAGAACGTAAGTCCTGTACGCCCCCCAGGTCAAGCCGAGTTGAGCAGTCGGCGGGTCCTCGCCACCCGGTACCCGTCAGTCCTTCAAGTCCGGTGACACAGGGTAAAGGTGACGTTCCTTCAGGTCGTCGAACCGGGCCCCTCGGTCACCTCGTACCCCACCGCTCCCTGCCGCACCAGAAGGTCGGCGTACGGACGGGACGGATCCCCCGCGAAGTGCGTCCGCTCCGCCGGAATCCAGCCATCCCAGAACTCGGTGAGCGCCGGTCCGTCCCGGAGCCGCCCCCGCTCCCAGGACGGCTCGTCCGCCAGCTCCATCCACAACAGACAGGCCAGCTGGGGCCGGAGCGCCCGGCGCCCGACACCCACGCCCTCCACCAGCACCACCGGCTCCGGCGCCACCTCCCGCACCTCGCCGTACTCCCGGCGCACCCAGTCGTACACCTCGTACCGCGCCCGCTCGCCCCGCGACAGCGGCGCCAGCACCTGTTCCCGGAACCGCTCCGCCCAGCCGAAGAGCCAGGCGTGGCAGGCGAGGTCGTCGGTGCGGACCACCGGCGCGTCGCCGAGCGCCGCGGCCAGCCGCCGGGCGAAGGTGCTCTTCCCCGACCCCGCGTGCCCGTCCACCCCGATCAGCCGCACCGGGCCGCAGGACGGCGGGAGCGCCGCGAGGCGGGCGGCGAGCGGGGCCAGGGTGTCGTTCATCGCGCCAGCGTACGTACCCCGCGGCCGCCGCTCACATCGGCTCGACGACGCGCGTCCGACCGCTGGCCGAAATGTGGGGTCACCGGCGATAGTTGATCCCTGCCCGAACGGGCGCCGCGGCCATGCGCCCGGCGCCCGTCCCTCCGTGGCGCCCGGCGGGTGTACGCCGTCCGGGAGTCACCCGACCGTGTTCCGCCCGCCGTCCGCACCGCCCGCGTTTCCGTACGCCGCACCCGACTGGGGGAATCCCGATGACACCTTCCGCGTCCCGCCGCACCGTCCTCGCCGCCGCACTCGCCGCGGCCGCGGCCACCGCGGCCCCCGCCGCGGCCGCCGCGCCGCGCCGCACGGGCTCCGGGCCCGCGCCGCGGGTGGCCCGCCCGAGGAGAACCGTGGATCACCACGCCTGGACCACCGCCGCCGACTGGGCGCGCGGCACCCACGACGGGACCGGCCCGGCGCCGTCCGCCCGCGCCGGGATCCGTCTGCTGAAGCCCGCCGGGACCGCCGAGTACCACGATCCGCACACCGGTCGTACCGCCGACTGGGAGTACGCCACCTGGACCGGCCCCCGCCACACCCTCGCCGTCCCGGCCACCGAACTCGTCGCCGCCTGGAACGCCCACACCCCGCCCGGCACCTGGATCACCGTCGAGGCCCGCGCCGACTACTCCGACGGCGGCCGGACGCCCTGGTACGTCATGGGCCGCTGGACCTCCGGCGACGGCGACGC
This sequence comes from Streptomyces sp. NPDC014733, assembly GCF_043083385.1. Classification (NCBI taxonomy): domain Bacteria; kingdom Bacillati; phylum Actinomycetota; class Actinomycetes; order Kitasatosporales; family Streptomycetaceae; genus Streptomyces; species Streptomyces sp. NPDC014733. Next base: position 458,445 of record NZ_JBIBYO010000003.1, read on the forward strand.
GGACATCCGCCGCACCTCCGTCGACGACCAGAAGGACGGCCGCAGCAGCGTCTCCACCGACACCCTGGCGATCGACGACACAGCGGGCGGCACCCGCTTCACCGCCTACGTCCTGCGCCTCACCCTGCACCGCACCCCGGGCACCACCGCCACCCCCACCGTCCACCGGCTCGGCGCGATGGGCTCGGACATCCCCGCCCGCTTCGAGGTCCCGGCCTCCACCCCCGGCCCGGCCGCCGGCCGTGAGCTCCCCGTCCCGCGTTACTCCCAGGAGATCCACAAGGGGCAGTACCCGGAGTACGACAACGGCGGCGAGGCGTGGTGCAGCCCCACCTCCTCCCAGATGATCGTCGAGTACTGGGGCCGCCGCCCCGCCCCCGAGGACCTCACCTGGGTCGACCCCTCGTACCAGGATCCCCAGGTCTGCCTCGCCGCCCGCCGCACCTACGACAACCAGTACAAGGGCTGCGGCAACTGGCCCTTCAACGCCGCCTACGCCGCCACCTACCCCGGCCTCCAGTCCGTGGTGACCCGCCTGACCTCCCTCACCGACGCCGAACACCTCATCGCCGCCGGCATCCCCGTCATCACCTCCCAGTCCTTCCTCGCCACCGAACTCACCGGCGCCGGCTACGGCACCGCCGGCCACCTCATGACCGTCATCGGCTTCACCCCCGACGGCGACGTCATCGCCAACGACCCCGCCTCCCCGGACGACCCGGCGGTACGGCGCGTCTACCGCCGCCGGGAGTTCGAGAACATCTGGCTGCGGACGAAGCGGTACGACGCGAAGGGGCAGGTCAAGAGCGGTAGCGGGGGAGTGTGTTACCTGTACTTCCCTGTGAACTCAGCACCAACTCAGCACCGCGTCCTGCGGGACCTCGGGATCCAGTAGCAGTCATGCCGTCAGGTGGAGTGACATCTCCTCCGGGAGGTGACCCTGGAAGGTCGTCGTCACCACCTGGCGGCAACGCTCCCGTCCGTCCTGGGTGAGGTGCCCGTACTGGTCGGCCGTGACCTTGATAGAACGGTGCCCGAGCCAACGGGATACTTCATGAAGGGCGAATCCATTCGTCAAAGTCTGGGTTGCCCATTTGTCGCGGAGATCGTGGGGCGTGTACGCGCTGAGTTCCAGGCGCTTGATGGTTCGGTCCCAGGAAGCACGGATGAGCGCCGCCGCACCGGCCAAGCCCTCACCGTCGAGTATGGTCCTCGCCGAACTGGGAGGTGGAGGCGTTCCCAGAAGTGGACGAACACTTGGAGTCGTTCGCCAGCAAGGGGTTGTGGCGCACTTTGCCGGGCCGCACGAGTAACTGGCAGGTTCGTGTGGGCTGGATGAACGGGGATCGATTGGGAGCCGTGAATGACTAGGATGCTGCTCCGCTGTCCATCCCTGAGTTGCCCAACATCCTGAAACCAAGGGGCGAGTCAGAGTAGGTCGGTCAGGTCGGGGCCGAGCCCGTCGATGATGTCAGGTGCCTTGATCCCGTAGCCCTCGGCGACCCCGAAATAGGTCGGCTCGCCGGGCTCGGCTGCAACTCCCAGCAACATGTCCAAGCTACGCAGTGCTGCCGCGAGGCGTGGGGCATTTTGTGCGTGCACGGCGGGATGTGGCCTCCCGCTGAAATCACATGAGCCCCATACGTCATGGAAAACTGAGAGTTCCGCTGAGGGGCCGATGAGGTCAGGGGAGACGCTGATTTCGACCAGGCCAGGTTCACGATGGCATTTTCCTTCAGCATCGAGCCAGATACCGGAACCCACCACCGTAATCTCTGACATTTCTGCTGAAGGGTAGCGGGCTGGTTGGCATGCCCGCACCTGTTCGGCGATTCCGACGTCATCCAAGGAGCGCCCGACGATGTCGAGGCGACTGTGAATGCCGAGCCCTCCCTTGCCGACTTCGAACCAGCTCCACTCCAAGGAAACAGGCTCCAGCAGCTTGTTTTCCTGCAGGAGGGCAGACATGCGCGCGGCCGTCTCAAGAGCTGATTCCAGCCCTGGCGCGGTGACGTCCTCAAGGTCCCAGAACCATGAGCCACATTCCCTCGGTGCGCGCATTAGAGTCGACATGGGGTTTCCTTATGGTGTAGTTGCGTTGGTCGGGAATACGGTGAGAGAACCGTCTTGGAATCTTAGCTCGAAGGAGGCGTTGGTTCGATCGGCAGCCCTCTGGACAGCGTTCAATGCTCGCTCTGTCAATGCGCTCTTGGTGTCGGCGATGTCGAGAACCGCGACCTTTACCTTCACGCCGGGTCCTGCCAGCTGCATCTTTGCGATCTTCGTTACCGCCGACTTGATTCCCTTGGCGCTCTCCAGATCTTTGAGTTGAGCGCCGTATTCGATGCCGTTCTCAGATCTGACCAGAACGTCCAGATCAAGGTTTTGTTCTGGTAGTTTCAACTCGAATTCTATGTTCCCCACGTTCTTGGCCTGAAGTTCAGCCGCATGCTCCAGTGCCTGATGGACAGCTGGCATCATGTCTTTCTGCTTCACCTGGAAGATCAGGTCCTTATAGCCGGGGAGGTGAGAGAATCGTCGGTTGGCGATGTAATCGGCAACGGCTGCACCGTATCCTGACTTTCGGAGCTGGGTCAGCATCCGCTCCTGGTCCACCGGAGGCACCTTCGAGTCAACCAGAGACGCCGTGACCGCTTCCTCCTGCTCGGGGGCCATCTTGCCCAGTGGCTGTTGTGCAACGCCGTCGCCTTGCAGATGCACGGGGGGCTGCTCATCCGGGGCGCTTGGGTCAGCCGCCCCATGGACGTCATCGCCCGAGCCGCCGCCACTCGTTGATCCAACGTCGGACGAAACTGCCTCGTCATGGCCGCCGTGTGTCCCGTTCCCGTGACTCTCCTGGTGCGGGACACCTTGTGTATCTCCCGTGCCGTGGCCTTCTCCCGCTGGCGTGGTGTCTGAGGGGCGGCCGCCGCCACTCGTCGGGTTGGTGTCCAGGTGGTTGGTGGGTATGTGGTTTCCCGCGTTGCCACCGGGGGCGCTGTGGCCGTCAGCTTGGCCCATGGGGGCGTAGTCACCTGGTCCGGTCCTGCCGTGGCCTGCATTGTTGCCCGTGCGTACCAGCTCGGACGTATCTGAACCGCTGTGTATGCCGTCGTCGCCTCGTCCGCCGACGCTGGCCGGGACCCGTTGTTCCTGGTGGACCGGGGCGTCGATTCGCGGGTTGTCCGCGCCCGAGGCAGACGCGCCCCTGGGGGCGTGTTGGGCGTCCTGGAGGAGGTTGCCGTCCTTGTTGTAGAGGTTGCCGGTGGCGTCTGTGTAGTTGCCGGTGAAGGGGTCCTTCACCGTGTGGGGTGGGAGGGTGGCCGTGCCTTCGGGCAGTTTGATGGTGCCGTCCGGGAGTTTGGTGGCGCCTTCCGGGACGGCGGTGCCCTTGGGGAGCTGGATCGTGCCGTCCGACATCTGGACGGCGCCCTCGGGTAGGGCGAAGGCGCCTTCGGAGATCTGTGGGATCTTGAAGTGGCCGGCGTCTTTGAGGTGGGCCATGACGGCGCTGATCTTTGATACCCCTGCGCCTGCGCCTTTGAAGGCGTAGGTCATCGGGTCGATGGCCTTGCCCGCCTTGCCGGCGAAGGAGATGACCTTGGCTGCGGCGCCGGCTTTGCCCGCGCCTGAGGCGGCGGCGCCGGCGCCTTCGGTGAAGACGGCGGTCAGGACGTTGAAGGTGACCGCGCCGGCGGCCCGGGGGGCGTTCGACTCCCACTGGTCCCAGGCCACGAGGGCTTTGCCGGTCTCCTTCATGGCGGTGCGGGAGTCCCGGAGCCAGGAGGGGAGTTTGTCGCCCGGGATCGCCAGAAAGGCGGGGCCCAGGAGCGGCATGGTGGTGATCGAGATGCCGGTGGAGAGCTTGGCCAGGCCGGTCCATGCCTGGCCGGCGGCGTCCCAGCCGTCGACGCAGAGCAGGGTGCCCAGGCCCCTGATGGTGCCCCATACACCGTCGACGACGACGCCCTTGCCGAAGTCGTAGGCGTGCCGCCACACCTTCCACCACGGCACGGATTCCTCGACCGCATCGCCCCAGGGCAGGTGCTCGGACTGCTTGAGATCGTCGGCGTGGTAGCCGTAGCCCGTCTTGTGGGAGCCGTCGATCGCGTGCAGCTTCTTGCCGCCGACCAGAGCGACGATCTTGGCGTGGCAGTCGCGTTCGGCTGCCTGGAACGCGGCCCAGACCTCGGCGATCTTGTTGCGGCGGCTGAGGTTTTCGTCGGTCAGGTCGCCGTCCTCGCGCCAGTCGTCGTCCCCTGCGACCTTGTGACGGAAGTCGGCAGCATCCCGCTTGAGCTGATCAAGCTGTTTGACGAGCGGAGCGATCTCGTGGGCGTAGGTGCCCAGGGCGCCGGCGATGGTGCGTATGTCTGTGCTGACGTCGTGGGCTTTGTCCGCCACGGGCTTGGTGACGGCGAACAGTTGCTCCGCCTCGGGCGCCTTGTAGAAGGCGGACAGTCCGCCGAAGGACGTGTGGACGTCCGAGCCGGCGGTTTTGACCTTGGGGGCGCTGTGGGAGAGCGACTTCACCTTGGATTCGAGAAGGCCCAGATCACCGGTGAAGACCGGTACCTCGGCCGGGTCGACCGGAGCGTCGTTCATTACTTCTTCCCCCCGAAGCCCTTCAGTGCATCCAGCCGCACAGTTCGGGCGGCGTTCTGGGCGTTCCTGGCCGCCTCCAGGTCGCCTTCGACGTATTCATTGGTGGCTTTCGCCGCGCCCAGGACGGCGGCCTGGCAGCGGTCGGCCATCGCTTTGAAGTCCGACTGGCGTTCCTTCGCGTACTCGGCCAGCGCCACGGCGACCGGCCCCGTCGCGCCGTGCGGCACGAGACCGGGAGCCACCGGCCCCACCGGCTTGTACCCCGCCGCCACCGGCTGCCCACTCGGCAGCACCTGCGCCTGGGAGCCCGGCACGGCCGTACCCGCCGCCTGCGCAGCCTCCTGCATGTCCGCCAGCAGCGCGCGCAGGACGTCCCCGAGGTCCTCGGCGTGCTTGCCGACCACCTTCAACTGGCCCTGCACACCCTGCGGCTGAATGTCCCACGACGCCATGAACGCCCCCGCCTCCTGCATACCTCTCTGCCGCACCGCAGCGACCATCCGCAGCGATGCGCCCCCCCTCACAGCTGACAACCCGACGACGCACCCTGAAGATTGCTTCTTCTGCCGGTGCACCGAGGCCGGTCAGCCGATGTTGTCGACCGCGGCCTTCGCGCGTTGGAGCGTGTGGTGTGCGGTCGCGTCGTTCTTCTCCAGCGTCGTCTTGAGCAGGCGGATGATGCTCTGGACCTCCTGCGAGGCGCGGTTCCAGCGCACCTCCTTGCCGTGGTACTCGTCCGCGACACCGTCGGCCGTGAAGTCCGCCATGGCCTGCTTCACCTGCGCGTCACGCGCCGCGATCACCTGCTCCAGGCGCGCGATCACCGCCTGGATGTTGCCCTGTGTCTCCGACGATGCGCCCGAGTCGTACGAGCGGCGGTCCTTGCCTGCGGTCATCACATTCCTCCCCGTTGAGATCTGAGTACGCGCCCTTGGGCGGGCGGTCAGCGGCCCGAGAAGCGGGCCGCGTCGAAGTTGGCCCCCGCCATCTGCGTCCGGGCGTTGTCGGCCTGCTCCTGGACACCGGAGCTGAACGCCGTCTCCATGCCCGACTGGCCGCCCACGATCCCGGCCAGCGCACTGTTCAACTCCGCGGTGATCTCGTCCGCATGCGACTTGAACGCATCGAAGGCCGCCTTACCGGAGCCGTTGAACTTGCCCTCCAGCGGCTGGGCCGCCTGCACGAGCTGGCGGATCAACGTCCCCAGCTCCGTGCTCGACCCCTGCGACCGGGACTTCAGCGTCGAGAGCGTCTGCGCTCCCATGTCGAACTTCATCCGGCTCCCCCTGCTGAACGTGACGATCGTTTGTACGGTTATGCCTATCAAGTACGGATCGCTCGTGCAATCTGCTCTCCCGATGCTACGACCGGGGTGTGACAACGCCTCAGAGCCGGTGTCCGACCGCCCCGCCGCCGTAGCGTGGCCAAGCAGGGGGGCCGGAATGTCAGTCCCCGCTCCAGGCGTGCTCACTCGCCTTTCAGGTGCCGCATCAGGCGCTCGAAGTCCTGCCAGCCCGACAGATCCGACGGGTCTCCCGGCAGCGGGTAGTACATCGCCGGGTGCGTCTTCGGGCCGAGAGGGACTGGGGGTTCGGACAGCGGGGCGTGTCGCGCGCGGTCGTCGGGCATCTGGCGGACCTCGTCCGCGCCGAGGACGAAGGCGAGGGGGACTCCCGGGCCTTCGAAGCGGGGCGGCACCGCCAGGTCGCGGCGGGCCTTGCGGAGCTGGACGAGCATCGACTGGAGGCGGTGGCGGGTGGCCAGCAGCTCCGCCGCGCGGGGCAAGGCGTCCACCGGGGGCTCTTCGTCGGGGCCGTAGCCGAACATCAGCGTGACGTCTTCCTCGACGCCCGCCGTCGTCCGGCTGATACGTACCGTGGCGAGAGCCCGCCGGTCCGGGCTGCCGACCACCACGCACCAGGTCGGCTCGGGTGCCCTCTCGCGGGCGAGGTCGGTGATCTGGCGCGGTGACCAGGGGAGATTGGCCGGTTCCGCGGTCCCCCATCCGGCCGGGGGCGCGCCGGTCAGTTCGCGCCATATCGCTTCCAGGGCGCTGCCGAGGACCAAGCGGTCGTCCGCCGGGTGGACGGTGCGGAAGGTCACGGCCAGCTGATGTTCGCCGGTGGTGGCCGCCTCCTGGTAGGTGGTGGCCACCGGGGTGTGTGGGTCGTCGGCGGTCGCGTCGGCCGAGGCCACGGGGGCGAACATGCCGTCCTGCCAGCGCAGTACGGCTCCGGTCAGTCCGTCGTAGTAGCCGTCGCGTTCGTCGCGTACGACCCAGCGGGAGGGCCAGGTGCTGAGGCTGTCGCGTACGGCCGGGGAGAGGGTGGTTCCCGGTGGGGTGACGACTTGGAGGCCCAGCTCTGCGGTGGCGGCGGCGCGGTACGCGTCGGAGAGCCAGGCGGTCATGGCGACCACCGGGCGGTCCTGGATGACGACGGCGACCTTGTCGGTGAGGACGTCGATGGCAGGTTGCCCCTCAGAGGGCGTCGCGCTCACGTTCTCGGTGTTCACCACGGCCAGGGAGTGTGCGGCCTCCGGTGGCCAGGCGGAGCCGTCGGCCAGTGCGGCCAGCCGGGCCGCGAAGGTGCCCGCGAGGCGCTCGGCGGCGTCGACGCCGGTGGTGGCGCGGGCCTCGGTCCACCAGTACGGAACCGGCGGCGGTGTGGCGCCGAGCAGCCGCTCGGCTTCGCCTGCGACCTGGACTAGGAGCGGGGCCTCGATGGAGACGAGCGGTCGGCCCTCGTCGTCGCAGAGCCGCACGACGGCGCCTTCGCCGGTGGTGTCGACGAGCGTGTCGGGGCCTCCGGAGAGCAGGCCGGTGAGCACGGCGCCCGGGGTGGGCATGCGCCGGGTGAGGGCGATGACGTCCTTGGTCATGGGGTCGTCCGGTCCTTCGTCGTTCGTGGCGGGGATGCCGATGCCGTGCGTCTCGTGGCCTGCGTGTGTGCGCGGGCAGGTGCCTGGTGTTTCACGTGGGGGAGTGGACGGTCTGGATGAGGCGGTTGGCGTGGCCCCTGCGGAGGAGGACGCCGCGTCCGGCCGGCTGCGGGGAGGCGTAGACGCCGGGGAAGAGCTGGCCCTCGCCGCGGTCGCCGGACATGACGAGGGCCGCGGAACCCGATTCGCGCAGGCCCTGGACCACGGGTTCGTAGAGGCCGCGGGAGGCGCCGGCGACGCGGCGGGTGAGGACGAAGTGGAGGCCGATGTCCACCGCGGAGGGGAGGTAGGGAAGGAAGGGGGCGAGTGGTTCCTGGCCGGCGGTGGTGAGGACGTCGTAGTCGTCGACGAGGACCACGATGCGCGGGCCGCCGCCCCAGCTGCCGGGCTCCAGGTCCTGCGGGTGCGTGCTGTCGTCGGGCAGCCGCTGCTCCAGCACGCCGGCGATGCCGTGGGCGAGGCCCGCGCACAGCCGGGCGTTGTACGCGTAGCCGCCGTTGAACTCCTCGGGGATCGCGCCGCGCAGGGAGCGCCTGGGGTCCATGACGGCGAAGACCAGTTCGTCCTCGCCGTACCGTTCGATGAGGCCGTCGGCGATGGCCTTCAGCAGGTTCGTCTTGCCGCACTCGCTGTCGCCGAGGATCAGCAGGTGCTGGTCGTGGTGGAAGAGGTCGAGCAGTACGGGCTGGAGGGCCGTCTGGTCGAGGCCGATCGGTACGCGTCGCGGTTCGGCGACCGGGCTTGGCAGGAGGTCGGGCTGAAGGAGGTGCGGCAGCATCCGTACCGGTGGGGCGACCTCGCCGCTCCAGGTGGCGCGGATGGTCCGGGCAGTGCGTTCAAGGACGGTGCCCCCATCGGCGGCGTCGGTGAGCGAGTCGGTGCGGGGGAGCGCGACCTGCGCGAAGAGCTTCCCGTCCGTGAGGGCGCGGCCGGGCTCGTCGGGTGAGAGGGTCTGGGCGAGTTTGTGGTCGATGCTGGACTCGCTCGGGTCGTTCAGGCGCAGCTCGACGCGGGTGCCGAAGTTCGACTGGACGGCGATGCGCGCGTCGTTCCAGCGGAGCATGCCCGCCACCACGTGGATGCCGTAGCCGCCGCCGCGCTTGAGGAGGTCGGCGACGTCGTCGTCCAACTCCTCGAAGTCGTCCCGCAGTGCGCCGAAGCCGTCGATGACGAGCACGATCTCGGCGGAGGCCAGCTGGGGCAGTCGGCCCGCCGCGTGCAGGTCGCGCAGTTGGGGGACGGAGTCGATGCCGTGGTCGCGGAAGATGTTCTCCCGGGCCGCGAGCATGGCTTGCACTTCTTCGACGGTGCGGGCGGCGCGTTCGCGGTCGGCGCGGCCCGCGATGCCGCCCACGTGGGGGAGGCCGGCCAGGGCGGCCAGGCCGCCGCCGACCAGGTCGAGGCCGTAGACGCCGACCTCCTGCGGGGTGTGGGTCAGCGCGAGCGAGAGGACGAGGGTGCGCAGCAGCGTGGTCTTGCCGGACTGCGGGCCGCCGATGACGGCGGCGTGACCGCCCGCCACCGTCAGGTCCAGGTACCACTGCCCCTGCCACTGCTTGGCCGGGTCATCGAGGACACCGAGCGGTATCTGGAGCGGGCCGCGGCGCCGGGAGAGCTGCATACCGCGCGGTCCGGCATCCAGCGGCCCGGCGACGGCGTCCAGGGCGACGGCGTCGGGCAGCGGCGGCAGCCAGATGCGGCGCACCGGGCCCGCCGCGTTCTCCAACTGCGCGACCATGACGCCCAGCTCGGTCGGCCCCGTCTCACGGCGCCGCACCGTCGGCTCTCCGGCGTCCGGGGCTTCGTCACGGGACAAGGAGTTGTACGTGTCGTAGGGGAGGGCGAGTGGCCCGGTCTCCTCATCCGCCTCTTGCTGAACGGGGCCGCGGTAGGCGCCTGAGACGTAGCCGGCCTTGAAGCGGTCGTAGTGGCTGGTGTCGACCTTGAGGTAGCCGAAGCCGGGCAGCGGCGGCAGGTGGAAGGCGTCGGCGGTGTCCAGGACCGTACGGGACTCGTCGGCGGAGAAGGTGCGCAGGCCGAGCCGGTAGGAGAGGTAGGTGTCCAGGCCCTTCAACTGGCCGCCCTCGATGCGCTGGCTGGACAGCAGCAGATGCACGCCGATCGAGCGGCCGATGCGGCCTATGGACAGGAACAGGTCGATGAAGTCCGGCTTGGCGGTGAGCAGTTCGCCGAACTCATCGATGACGACGAAGAGATGCGGCAGCGGCTCCAGATCGGACCGGCCGTCGGCGCGCAGCGCGGCGTAGTGGCCGATGTCGGCGATGTTGCCCGCGTCCTTGAGGACCTGCTGGCGGCGCTTGACCTCCCCGGCGAGCGAGGCGTGGACCCGCTCGACCAGACCGGCCTGGTTCTCCAGGTTGGTGATGACGCCTGCGACATGCGGCAGGTCCGCGAACGGCGCGAACGTCGCACCGCCCTTGTAGTCGACCAGCACCAGGGCCAGATCCTCCGGCGGGTGGGTGGCCACCAGGGCGAGGACGAGGGTGCGCAGCAGCTCGGACTTGCCCGAGCCGGTGGCGCCGACGCACAGACCGTGCGGGCCCATGCCCAGCTCGGAGGACTCCTTCAGATCCAGCAGCACCGGCTCATGGGAGTCGTTGACGCCGATCGGCACCCGGAGGAAGGCGCGTTCACCGCGCGGCGCCCACAGCTGCGACAGATCGAGGCGCGCCATGTCGTCGATGCCGAGCAGACCGGCGAAGTCCACCGGCCCGGTCAGCGGCGCGTCGACGCGGGACTCGGCGGACAGGCGCAGCGGCGCCACCATCCGGGCCAGACCCTCGGCGAAGGAGATACCGACCTCGTCCACGGTGCCGTGGGCGAGGACCGGCTCCTGCCCGCGCAGATCCTCGATGACCACCTGGCCGCCGTCGACGGCGATCCGGACACTGACCTGCCCCGGCTCCTGAACCCGCTGCGCGAGCAGGTGCAGAACGGTAACGCCCATCTCGCGTAGACCCACCGCCTCATCGGGGCGCGGCAGCTCGACGGCATCCTCGCCGTGCCCGTCGGCGACGACGAGCAGCCGGGACGTCATGGCCAACGCGTCGTTGCCGGACAGGCCGCGGCGCACCTCGGCCGCGTAGGAGGCGCGGCGCCGGAGTTCGGGGCCGAGCTGCCGGGCGAGCTGGGGCGCGGACGGGGCGATACGGCGAGCGGCCACGGGGCCGTCGAACTGCTCGTCGTCGAGCAGCTGCGGCAGCCACTTCGCCCACTCCCAGTCGGCGAGCCGGTCGCCCGGCACGGCCAGCGCCATCGCCACATCGTCGGGGGAGTGCAGCGCCGAGGTCTGGACGAGCAGCGCGCGCACCGCGCGCAGGCAGTCCTCGCGGGGGCCGATGACGCTGATGTTGCCTACGCGGTCGAGGGGGACGGTGAGGGGGAGCTCGGTACCGGTACGGAAGCGGGATATCAGCGCCGACGCCTCGTTGAGCATGAAGCGGTCGGGCGGGGTGAGGACCGACGAGTCCTGCTGGGCGATCCTCACGTCCCGAACCGGCATCTCACCGGTGCCGACGCGCACGGACAGGAAGTCGGGGTCGGTGCGGCGGCGTTCCCACAGGCGCGCCGGATCGCGCACGATGTCGTAGAGGGCGGCCGGCGGCGGGTTGAGGACATCGGCGCGCTCGCCTCGCTGCCGCTCCTCGGCGGACAGCTCCTCGCGCAGTTCCTCCAGGTAGGCGAGGTACGCCTCGCGCTGGGTGCGGCGGGTGCGCTGCGCCTTGCCGCGCTGCGAGAAGACGAGCGCGAGGGAGCCGATGACGGTGACGACGAGGATCAGTGCGCCCAGCGCGGCGAACTGGCTGTTGCGGACGACCGTCATCATCACCACGGACGACATGACACCCGCGATGGGCAGCAGCGACATCGCGATATTGCCCGCCTTCCCCTCCGGGAGGTTCGGCGGGGCCTCGATGATGCGCGCTTCGGGGACGGCCGGGGGCCTGACGGTCCGGGCCGGGCGGTGGATCAGTCGGGTACTCATCGGCGTCCGTCATTCACGGTTCGTCGTCCGTTGTTCACGGTCGGGCTCGGCATCTGGTCAGTGACGCTGCTGGGAGAGGTGGAAGGCGTCCGCGGCGATGCGGGCGGCGGCCTGCCGGGTCGAGTGGGCGAGCAAGGCGGTCTGCACCGGCCCGCCCGCTGCCAGGTGCCGGTCGAACGGCAGGACCTGCACGCTCACCCCGGTGGCCCTGAGCTTCTCCGCGGCCTCGTCGAGGTCGATCCGTGAGCGCGGCATCAACTCGGTGAGCACGACGACGGTGCCGGCGATCACATGCGGGGGCAGCCCCTGCATCCACTGGAGCACCGCGTACGTGCTGGTGACGCCCTCAGGGGTGGCCGGTGCGGTCAGCACGCGGCCATGGGCGGCGGCGAGCGCGACCCGGGCCACCTCGGCGGGCAGCGTCTCGCAGTCGACGACCATCACGCCGAAGTAGCGCCGCAGCGCCACCACGGCCCGCTCGTACGCCCGGCTGTCCAGCATCGCACCGATCTGCCCCTGGCTCGCCGGCAGCAGCCAGGCGTTGTCGGGCAGCTGGACGAGATAGCCGGTGACATCGAGCAGCGTCATGTCCGGCGTGACGAGGTCCGCGATCTCGCCGGTGGTCCAGCGCCGCGACCGGGCACCGAGCCGCAACGGCAACGTGCCCAGCGCCGGATCGGCCTCCAGGACGAGAACCGGGTTCTGCCGGTAATGCGCGAACGTGGTGCCGAGCAGCGCGGAGACGGTCGACTTGCCCGAGCCGCCCCGTATGGACGTCACGGCGATCTGCCGACCGGTCGTCACCGGCTGCTGAAGCACCCCGGCGGTCCGGGTGACGTCGGCGACCTCGCGCGCCGCCGACGAGGACACCGTGCGCCGCAGGGCGCGCGCGGCCCGCGCGGCGAAGGACTCGCCGTGCTGCGGCTTGTGCCGTACTGCGCTGGCCAGCGCCTCGTCCACCACGGGGCGGGAGCCGGACGCACCATGGGACTGGGGAGCCGACGGGTACGTCGCAGGGGCGTGCTGCTCCTGCTTCCGAAGGGCGGCCTGCTGCGGCCAGACGGCCTGGTGCCCCGCCTGCTGCGCCTGCCCCGGGTACGGGTGGGCGGCCTGCCCGTACTGCTCCTGGACCTGGGCATGTGGTGCGGACGGACCCGGACCGGACGAGGACACCTGGTGTGTCCCTCCGCCGGGCCCCTGCGAACCCTGCGGGCCGCCGCCTCTCACCTCGCGCAGCACCTCACCCTGCCAGCCGTCTCCGCTCGGCATGCCTGACTTTCACCCCACCCTGCTGCGCCCGGAGCGCCTGCACATCGACTCAGAACTGGTTGAGCAGCTGCCCGTAGACCCCGAACACACCGAAGGCGAGCGGGAAGAGCGCCACCATGCCCACGGACTCGACCAGATCGGCCACGCGCCGCAGCCGCACCTGTACATGCTCGGGTACCTGCACCGCCAACGCCAGCAGCGGCACCACCGCGGCCGCACCCAGCACGGCGAGCGGCCCGGCACCCCCCGCATGCTCCATCCACACCATCACCAGGCGCACGACGAGGCACGAGGCGGCGACCAGGAGCGCCACGACCTCGGCGACCAGCGGGAAGGCCCGCGCCCTCGACACCAGCACCACGACGACGAGAGACGCCAGCACAGCGGTCCACACGGTCGGCGTCTCCGCCAAGGTGAGCAACCACCCGGCGGAAACCGCCGACACCGCGGTGACGACCGTCGACAGCGCAAGGCCCCGGTGCGTCGCCGCAAGTGCGGTCCCCACCTGGTGCCGGCTGACGGAGACCCCGCCCGAGCGGCGGTCATCGAGCGCGGTGAGCCCCGACGCCATCAGGGCGAGCCGCGGCAGCACGCCCAGCAGCACCAGCGAGAACACGGCCATGACGGCGCCGAGCCGCGCCGGATCGCCCTGGACGGCGGCCACCACCTCCCACACCACGGCGAGCACGGCCGTCGTCACGGCGCCGACGAGCCCACCCCTGCCGAGCGGCGAGAAGTAGCCGAGACACCCGAGCGTCAGCACCAGCACACCCGCGACACCGGCGAGCCGTGCCGCGCCCGACCAGGCGTACGCGTCGGCGGCCGTCCACGCGGTGAGGACACCGAGCCCGCCGGAGGCGAGCAGGAGCGCGGTCGTCAGGCCCCGGTTCCCCTGCCCGACCCTGGTGACGAGCAGACCGGCCGCCAGGAGCACGAGCGCGAGAGCCGCGTACGGACCGACGAGGGCGTCGAGCGTGAACTCGCGGCGGGCGAGCAGTGCGGCGATCACCGTGAAGGCGACCGTGGCGACCCCCGCGCTCGCCCGGCGCGCGGCGGGACGCCACCGCCAGGCCCGCAGATCGAGATCGTCCGCCACCTGGTCCGTGACGTCGTGCACCACCGGTGCGGGCGGCGCGGAGTGCGTCCTGACGAGCCGGAGTACCGCACCGTCGACGATCCCGGCCGATGCCAGCGTGCTGTCGTGCGGCAGAACGGAACCGTCAGACGTGATCAGCTGCCGTGACATCGGCCCCGAAGCGGGGCGGTCACCCAGCAACTTCAAGATGTCGGGGAGCAACTGCCCGATGGGCGTATCGGAAAGCAGGACGATGTCAGCCCGGCGACGCTCGCCGACCAAGGTCACTCGGCTCAGTTGCGCCCGGGAAGTCGTTGCTCTGCTCACCACTTACGGGAACCTATCATCGCGGCGTTGACGGCCTTTCGGGTCAAGTGAGACATATCTGTCCTGCGGGCCTCTGTCATCTCTGCCCGGCTTCGCAAGAAGATCCGCGAACCGGCGGCTAGGGTCGCGCCGACTTCGTCGGCTCCTCGTACTGCTGCACCTGCCGCTGCTGCTTCTCCTGCTCGGCCTTCTGATTCGCCAGGGTGTGCTGGAGGAAGGACCAGCCGACGCATCCCGCGCACAGGACGGCGGTGACGGCGATCCCCGCGAACACCTTCCCGAGCCGCTCGTCCGCCGTACGACGCCCGCGCTGCGCGCCGAACAACAGGGCGTCCCGCATCCTGCGTCGGCGTACCGCCACCGACTCCAGCAGCTGACTGTCGTAATCCCGCGCCATTTCCTCGCCCGTCGCTTCCCTCGCCCGCCGCATCGGCCGGGGCCGGTGAACCCCCGGCCGTCGGCGGTCACAGGCGCGCCGCCGATCCGGGCTCCCCGCACCATGGTGCACTTTCGCTTCTGCTGCCGCACCACCCAGGTCGCCGGCGGCCGCGTCCCGTGCGCGCGGACTCCGACGGCGGCGAGATGTCCTCGTCCGGCGCCGCCGAGCCCGTCGAAGGACTGGGCCCGAGGCGCGATCTGCCCGGCCACGGTCCCGGCGCCGGCCCTGCCCGGGCCACGGGGGCGCCGTGTGCCGTCATCCCGGCGCCGGGCGAGGGGCGGTGCCGTCCTGGCGTCAGTCGCCGGTCCGTCAGTCTCCCGTCCGTCAGTCGACGGCCCTGTTGTAGTTGACGACTCCTTCCACCATGAGGGCGGTGGCCCCCACCAGAGGGCTGTCGGCCTCGCGCCTCACCACGTCGGGTAGCCGGTGTGCCTCGTCCTCACCGGCCACCACCATGCCCCAGATCGCGTTGAAGCCCGAGGGGTCCGACGGTTTCTCGGCCGCTGCGCCGACGGTCGCGGCGTCGTCCTCCCCGGCCACGGCCAACGCGCCGAACTGCCGCAGGGCGTGGGCATCGTGCTCCTCCGCGGCGACCACGCACCAGCCGGTCGTCCCTGTTCGCCGCAGTGCGGAGCGAAGGCTGCCGGCGCTGTCCGGGCCGGTCAGGACGATGTCGGGGAGGACGAGAGCCACCGGGCCCTGCGTCATCGGCAGGGCGGTCCGGATCGCGCCGTCGAGCCCCGATTCGTTGTCCTGGTAGACGAAGACCATCTGGAAGATGTCGGCGTAGCGCGCGAGGTAGCTCACCGTGTCCATCTTGTGCGTCCTGAACACCACGACCAGGCGCACATGGAGCCCGTTCTTGGCGAGTTCGACGACGGCCTCCAGGCTGCGGTCGAGCACGGTGACCCCGGGAGCGAGGGAGTGCAGTTCCTTCGAGTAGGGGGCGCTGAAGCGCGTCGCGAATCCCGCGCAGGGCAGGATGACCGACACATCGGGTACGGGCGCGAACGATCTGGGCATCACATGGCTCTCAGGTTGTGCTGACGGTCGGACACCCCGCGCGCCTCATCGGCCACGGGCGGCCGGACCTGCGCCGCACCGCCGGGCGCGACGCACGCCGGGCGCTCACCCTACGAACCGGGGGCGGCTCCGGGCGAGAGCGGAACGCGGGTCGGTGCCCTCACCCGCCTTCGGACCGGTGCAGGTCCACCGCCTTCCCCTGAGCGGGAGTTGACCTCGCGGCGCCGCGTCGACCGGGATCCGCCGTGTCCGCCCCCGCCCGCGCCGCTCCGCGGGCAGGCCGACGGGACACGGCGTACGCGGTCACCGGGCCGACGGCCTCCGGGCCGGGCGCCGCGCTCCGCACCCGCCGCGTAAACTGCCGGCCGCACATCTGCCACGGCCCGCATGTCGCCGGCGACGGGCCGTTCGCAGACCGAGCCGGGCCGAGGCCCGGGCAACGGAACGAAAGAGGGCGCGGATGCGGGTGCTGTTGTCGACATACGGGTCACGCGGCGATGTCGAACCGCTGGTGGCACTCGCCGTGCGGCTGCGGGAGCGCGGCGCGCAGGTGCGGATGTGCGTCCCGCCGGACGAGGAGTTCGCGGAGCGGCTGGCGGGCATCGGCGTACGCCCGGTACCGGTCGGGCCGCCGATACGGTCGCTGACACGCGGGACGGCCCTGCCCTCGTCGGCGGACCTCTCCCGGGCCCGGGACGCGCTGGTGGAGGCGGAGTTCGCCCTCTTGCCCGCCGCGGTCGAGGGGTGTGACGTACTGGTCGCGGCCGGTCTGGCGCAGATCGCCGCGCGGTCCGTGGCCGAGGCGGCGGGCGTCCGCTACGTCTACGCGACCTACGCGGCGGTCCAACTGCCGTCGCCGCACCACGCCCCGCCGCCGCGGCCGGGCTGGCCGGAGCCGGAGGCGGACGACAACCGGGCGCGGTGGGAACGGGACGCGGACCATGTGAACACGCAGTTCGCCGAGGCGCTCAACCGCCACCGGGCCGCGCTCGGCCTGCCGCCGGTGGACAACGTCCGCGACCACGTCATCACCGACCGGCCCTGGCTGGCGGCGGACCCCGCCCTGGGACCGTGGCCGCGGACCCCGGGCCTCGACGTGGTCCAGACGGGCGCATGGGCTCTGCCGGACGAACGGCCGCTCCCGGCCGACCTGGTGGCGTTCCTGGAGGCGGGCGCACCACCGGTCTACGTGGGCTTCGGCAGCGCGAACGCGCCGCAGGACCTCGCCCGCAACACCATCGAGGCGCTCCGCGCACAGGGGCACCGCGCCCTCGTCTCCCGCGGCTGGGCCGACCTGGGCCTGATCGACGACCGGGACGACTGCTTCGCCCTCGGCGAGGCCAACCACCAGCGCCTGTTCCGGCAGGTGGCCGCCGTGGTGCACCACGGCGGCGCGGGCACGACGGCGACGGCCGCCCGGGCGGGCGTGCCGCAGGTGGTGGTACCCGCCCCGGTCTCGGACAACCCGTACTGGGCGGACCGGGTGGCGGACCTGGGCATCGGTACGACGCTCGACGGCCCGATCCCGGACGCCGAGTCCCTTGGCGCCGCGTTCAAGACCGCCCTGGCTCCGGACACCCGGACCCGGGCCGAGTCCCTGAGCGCCGGGATCCGTACCGATGGCGCGGCGGTGGCGGCGGACCTGCTGCTCGACGCCGCGCGCTGAAAGGAACTCGACGCCGCGCGCTGAAAAGGGAGTACGAGCCGCCCGCCGCCACCGGCCGCGAGCCGTCCCGCGCTCAGGAACGGGAACGCGGGGAACGCTTCACGGACTGACGCCGGCTCACGAGGCGAGGACCGCGGCGAGCTCGTCCGGCCGGGCTGCGAACGGGCTGTGGCTGCCGGGCAGGGTGTGCACGGTGAACGGGTTACCGGGGAAGGCCAGGTCGGCTTCCGCGATCATCAGGTCCTGCGCGGCCGGCGCCAGCGCCCGGTCCTCGGCGCAGCGCAGGAAGGTTCGGGGAATGCGTCCCCACCGTGCCGCGGTCAGGGGGACCGGAGCCGTCGGGATCGCCAGGGGCAGATCAGGGCTCAGCGCGGACCGCCACCGGTCGAAGCGGTCCGGCGGGGTGTCGTGGTAGTGGGTTTCCCGGAGTTCGTCGAGGTAGGCGGGGTCCGGGGAGAGCGGATTGATCCGTACGGCGCCCAGGGCCCCGGGGTCGCCGAGGTTCAGGTTCCGGCCCAGCGCGGTCGCGTTCTCGGGTGAGCCCAGGTAGTCGAAGAACCGCGGCCGCCCGCCCGGGACGAACGCGGACAGGTAGACGATCCGGTCCACCAGCTCGGGCGCCCGCTCCGCGGCCAGGGACGCGGGACCGCCGCCCGCGCTGTGCGCGACGAGCACGACAGCGCGATGGTGACGCACCTGGCGCAGGACGCCCAGTACCGCCTCGGCGCAGTCGTCCATCGTCAGGGAGGCGAGCCGTGACTTCTCGGTCAGCAGGCCCGGCTGGCCGGGCACCAGGTAACCGGTGGGCAGGGGGGCGTCGAAGCCGTGCCCCGGCAGGTCGACGGCCACGCTCGCAGCGCCCCGTCCGGCCAGCGCGCGCTGCGTCGCTGCCCACTGTCCGGAGCTGTGCCAGGCGCCGTGCACGAAAACGAAGACGGTGCCGGTCGGAGAGACGTTCTTCATGGCTCCATTCCAGACAGGAACCACAGCGCCATCCATTCCTAGATCTGGTAAGTGGCATGGCGATATCTTCGAGGTCTTGTCGGCACTCGGTGAGGCCGATGAGATCGACGGGGCCGACGGGCCCGAAGGGATCAACGGGTTCGACGGGATCGATGGGGTGGAGGGCTGGTCATGGAGGCGCGGCACCTGCGGTACGCGGTCGCTCTCGCCGAGCACGAACACTTCGGCCGGGCGGCCGGCGCGCTGGGCATCGCGCAGCCGCCGTTGTCCAAGCAGATCGCCGACCTGGAGCGCGAGGTCGGGGCCCGGCTGTTCGACCGCACCCGTCAGGGGGTGTTCCCGACCGCCGCCGGTGAGGCGTTCCTCGCGCGGGCACGCCGGGCGCTCGACGAGATCGCGGCGGCCACGGTCGACGCGGGCCGGGCCGCGCGCGGCGAGACAGGACGTCTGCGCCTCGGCTTCATCGCCTCGGCACTGCTCGACCCGCTGCCGGGCGTCCTGAGCCGGTTCGGCCGTGAACGGCCCGATGTGCGACTGGAACTGCACGAGATGGCGACCAGCCGCAGCACCTCGGCTCTCGTCGCCGGGGAGCTGGACGTGGCCCTCACCCTCGGCCCGCCACGGGGCGCCGGAGCCGAGCAACTCGTGTCCGTCCCGGTCGGACGCGACCACGTGATCGCTGTGGTGAGTACGGTGCACCCGTATGCGGGTCAACAGTCGGTAAG
This sequence comes from Streptomyces sp. NPDC014733, assembly GCF_043083385.1. NCBI lineage: Bacteria > Bacillati > Actinomycetota > Actinomycetes > Kitasatosporales > Streptomycetaceae > Streptomyces > Streptomyces sp. NPDC014733. The sequence continues at coordinate 477,483 of NZ_JBIBYO010000003.1, forward strand.
CGCCGACCAGTTGCGGCGGCAGCCGCTGATCGTGTCGGCCGGCGAGGACGAGCCCGCCGTAGTCGCCGGACTGCGCACCCTGCTGGGTACGGACTCATCGGCTCTCGGCGGCGCGACCGTCGCGAGGGACGTGCACACGATCATCGGCCTCGCCGCCTCGGGCGTGGGCGTCGGCCTGGGGCCGTCCCGCATGAAGGCGGTCCCGCGTCCGGGAGTGCGGTTCTGTGACGTGACCCCGCGTACGCCCCTGCCCGATCTCGTCCTGTCCTTCGCGGCCCGCGATCACTCCCCGGTGCTGCGCGCCTTCCTCGACACCGTCCGGAAGAACTGCCCCGACGTCGGTGCCGCACTCAACGACCGGCTCCGGCCCCACATGTGATGCGGATGGGGATGGCGGGCGGATCCGCCTGAGAAATGAGCGGCGGGGTCTCCCCGGTACGCGGTACGGTGCGCCGATGTCAGAGATCAGGACGTTCCAGGTCACCTTCGACTGCGCGGAACCCGAGCGCCTCGCCCGCTTCTGGTGCGAGGTGCTGGGCTATGTCGTACCGCCGCCACCCGCGGGGTTCGCCACCTGGGACGATTTCCGGTTTTCGCAGCCGCCTGAGGAGCGGGACGCCTGGTTTGCCTGCGTCGACCCCTCGGGGGTGGGCCCGCGGCTGTACTTCCAGCGCGTCCCCGAGGGCAAGGCGGCCAAGAACCGGGTGCATCTCGATGTGCGGGTCGGCACGGGACTCGTGGGTGAGGAACGCCTCGCCGCACTTGAGGCCGAATGCGAACGGCTGATCCCGCTCGGTGCGGTCCATGTGCGAACGCTGTACGACGGCAACGACTCGTGCATCCCGATGCTGGACATCGAGGGCAACGAGTTCTGTATCGACTGAACGGCACGGGCTCGTACACACGCCTGGAACCCCCTGGCCCAGGCACTGCTCGGCGTCGGCCTCGGAGACAGGACGACGGCCAGGGGCAGACGTACGAGAGCTCCAGTGCCGAGGGGACACTCGGTGCGGGGCGTCAGCTGTGCAGGAGGCTGACGTCCCTCTCGCCGGGCTCATGGCTGGAGGCGCTTCAGGAAACCTGACCAGCGGTCGCCGCCGGGTCGGTGACCCCAGGGGCGGTCGGCTTCGCGGCAGCAGGCGGCGTGCGGTAGGCGCGAAGGGGCGCGTTGGCCGCGGCCACGGCGGCGATCGCCAGGGCGGCGGACAGTCCGCCGAAGACCAGTGAGAAGGAGGCGGAGGTGGCCGACGCCAGCAGGCCACCACGGAAGTTGCCGATTTCGGGACCCGCGACACCGATGACGTGTTCCACCGAGGAAACCCGCCCCCGGTACGCATCCGGGGTCTCCCGTTGGACCAGGGCACCGCGGGTGACGACAGACACGGTGTCGGCGGCGCCCGCCACGGCCAGGCAGCCGAGCGCCGGCCACAACGGCCCCACCAGACCGAAACCGGCCAGCGCCAGGCCCCAGACACCGGCTGCGGACAGCTGGACCAGGCCGCCACGGCGCCGGCGCGTCACCGTACCGGAGAGCAGACCAGCCGTGATCCCCCCGACCGCGACGGCGGAGAGGAACAGTCCCAGGGTCTGCGGGTCACCCCCGAAGCGAACCTCGTTGACCAGCGGGAAGAGCGCGACGGGCATGGCGAGCAGGGTTGCGGACAGGTCGGTGGCCATCGAGCCCCACAGCGTCGGGCGGCGCAGGACGATCCGCCAACCGCCACGCTCCGGCCGGCGCCTGCCGCCTGCCGCGTCGGCGCCTTCGGGCCGCATGGCGGGCAGGCGGGTCACCGCGAGCGTCGAGACGAACATGGCCACGGCCTGGGTCGCGTATGCGGCAGGGAAGCCCCAGTGGGCGATGATCAGCCCGGCCATCGCGGGCCCGGCCAGCATCGCGGCCTGGAAGGAGACGTTGGTCAGCGCGAGACCGGCCGCGACCTGGTCGCCCGGCAACAGCCGGACCGGGAAGGTGCGCCGGGCGGGAGCGCCGAGAGCACCGCAGCTCGTCCCCATGGCCACCAGGGTGAGCAGCAGCAGTACGTTGCGGTTGTCCGCCAGGGCCTGGGCGCACAGCCCTGCGGCGGCCAGCAGTTGGCCCGCGGTGGTGGCCCGTACCACCGCCCGGCGGTCAAAAGTGTCGGCCAACGTGCCGCCGAGCAGACCGAACAGCACCATCGGCAAGCCGGTGGCGAGCCCGATGGCACCGGTGCCCACCGGGCTGCCGGTCAGGTCCCAGACCTGGGCCAGCACCGCCACGTTGGCCATCTGTCCACCGATTTGGGAGACCGAGGTGCCGATCCACAGGTCGCGGAACGACTGACTGCTACGCAGCGGGCGGGTGTCGAGTAACCGGACGCGGACCCGCCACCTCATCGCGGCGGCTCGACGAGGTGATGGAGGATCCGCTGCCGCATCGACCGGCGTTCCAGCGCCCGCCGCACCTCCTCGACAACGGTGGTCATCGCGTACGGGACCTCGCCGTCCAGCTCGGCGACCGTCTCGTGGGTGGCGCGCCACTCCGCCTCCAGGAAGGGCACCAGAGACCGGCCGCGCTCGGTCAGGTCGATCCGCCGGGTGCGGGCGTCAGGCCCCGGCTCGGAGGTGACCAGATCCTCCTTGCGCATGGCGGCGACGGTCTGGCTGATCGCGGAGTGCGAGCGGTCCAGGGACTTCGCAAGCTCGCGAATGGTCAGTGGTCCGGTGTGGGCGAGCCGGATCAGCGGATAGGCGAACCGAGGCCGCACCCCCTCGATGCCGCGCTCGACGTAGACCTGCTCGATCTGGGCGTCCATGGCCGCCAGGAGCTCGTGGAGGGAATGCCAGGGATCGGGTAGCGCTGTGGGGTCCGAAGATGTCACAGCGCTAATATAACAGTGCTGCGATAAATGGCGCCCGTGAGCGAACGAGAGGCTGCGGCTGGATCGCTGGCCCCCGATTCCGGGAAGGCGCCCCGCACGCGGTCGGCGTCGGCGATCGCCCTCTTCGAGCGGGCCGGGTCGTTGCCGCCTGGCGGCGGGGGGCGGTCGTCCTGGGGCCTTTACCGGTCGGCCGCGGTCTTGAGGGGGCGTCTCTCCGGCTGATGCGCCGACGCCGATGTGGTGCGTGTGGTGTCAGGGCGGTTCCCCGCGAGCCCGGCTGATCGGCTCATTCGTTTTCGAAGATGTAGGACCACGCGGGCGCCTCGCCGCCCTTTTCCTCGATGGCGGCCAGCGCACCGAGAACGTTGCCGAAGACCCGTTGCTTCTCGGGATGGGGCAGCGGGAGGGTGTCCCGGGTGCGCAGCCCCGTCACCCACCAGGCCACCATCGTGAGAAAAGCCTCCAGGCTGTCCGCCGCGGGAAGGGCGGCGAGCTCTTCCTCGTCGGGCCCCGTCGGAACGCGCAACACATGTCCGGTCGGGCCGTCGACGACGATTTCGGCCCCCATCCACTTGCCGATCTGGAAGAACGGCCCGGTCTCGTCGACGGGGTCGATGTCATCCGGCCACGAGGGCATTTCCTCGAGAAGCTCGACGTCCCAGTCGCCGCCGGGCAGGAGAGCCATCCCTCCTTCCTCGTACATGTCGGGGAGTCCGAATGCGAGGAGGAGTTCACGCGTCGGCTCGTGGGCGAGATTGTCGGGGAGCTCTTCGGGTTCGACCGGGAAGATGTCCTCGAACAACAGGGCCAGCACGGTGTGGTCGGTGTCTTCCGGGCCTGCCGCATCAACGGGCATGCTTCCGCGGGCGTCCGCGTAGTCCCCGCTCAAGGGCCGGTTGAGGGAGCCGAAGGCGGTGAAATCCATTGCGCCGGCGGATTCGATGGCCAGTAGCCCCGCGTCACTCCCGAAGACAGTGATGCCGCCGAGAGACAGCGGTCCGCAGGGCAACAGAAACGCGTCGTCACTGCGGCGAGCGGGAGCCGCGGCGAACAGTTCCTGAGCAGTGGAGGGGCCGGTGCTGTCCCCCTCGGTCGAGGAGGACGGCGACGTGGGGGCCGACGAGGGGAGGGGCGGCCACGTGAGGTCTGCACGGTGCTGCGCGGGGATTTCGTCCCCTTCCCAAGGGCCGGCGAGACGAGCACCGGTTTCCGCATCCCAGAGTGAGGTGTACACGGTGGGCGATTCGAGCGTGAAGGACCGGTGTCTGCCGGCGACGGCCTGCCGTCCTTTCCAGCGCACTTCCGCCAACGCGTCGATCTTGCCGGATTGCAGATAGGCGGGGTGATAACCGCCCGGCGGGCGCCACTTCGTCCACTTGGCCCGCCACGTCGACGAAACGCCCGAAGCGGCGATCGCGGCTGCTGTCTCGTGATCATTGCGCGCGAGGGCCATCACCTGCAGCCAGGAAGCCCATGAGCCCTGGCTGTCGGGGATGATCCCCCACGCCCACAGATGCATCGCGTCGGCGACCGCGCTGTTTCCCGGGATGAAATGGCACAGCGCGGTGCGACCGGCGTCCATCAGCACGCTCTGCGGGATATTGGCGATCGCCTCGCCGCTGCGCAGAATTTCTTCGTACGTTCCTGCCTGCGCGGCATGCATGGCAAGGCCCGTCGCGGCGTACAGACCGACTGCGCCGCTCCGGGCCCATCCCTGCGGGTGGCGGAATGCGGAGGCCGAATCCAGCAACCACTGCTGCAAGTCCCCGTTGACCCGGCGCAGTTCATCGGTGCCGATATCCCGGCGCAGGGATTCGGCCACACTCTCGTCGAGGAAGGAAATGCCCAACGGGCCCGACCGAACGAGGTCGCCGTGCTCCTGGGCGAACGCGATGAGTTCGTGCTCGGTGGCGACTGTCCCGGTCAAGGCGGCGTGAAGCCGGGCCCACACCGCCACAGGCACCACGCGTGGCTCCGCGAGAGCCAGGGCGCGAAGCGCCGACGAGTCCGGCACCGGCGCCCCGGAGCCCGCCATGGGCAGGGTGAAGACCGCGCCGGGGCTCGTACCGCTGGGAAGCAGCGCGAGGGGGGTGTCGGTCAGCACGGCCAGCTTGTCGTGCGCCAACGAGCGAAGGGCGTCGCCGATCAGCCGCTCGGGCTCGTACGAGCGCCTGGTGGGCCCCGCGCGGTGGGCGTGGGCGATGAGCAGCAGGCGCTGTTCGGGCCATGCGTCACGCGCGATCCGCCAGCTGCGCCTTCCGTCCCCGGACAGATCGACTTCGAGCGCCGTGGCGGCCCGGTGGAGGACCTGCTCGGCGGTCAGACCGGTGGCATCGACGAGCACGCTGCCCGGGATGCGTTCGTGTGCCTGAGCGATGACCGAGGCGCCATCGGTCCCGGGCGGGGAGACGACATGGGCGACTCCGCCTCCGTGCCGACCCGCATGCCACCACTCGACGACGTCATCGACGATCCCTCCCGGAGAGGTGTCCGCTGTCGGCTTGGGCATGTCGCTCCTTGATGGTGGTTCTCGGGTCCCCCGTCACGGTAGTACGCCCTCGGTTGCTGTATGACGTGCGGAGATGGTCCTGGGCGGGCACTCCTCAGGCCGGGGCGGTCGCGACGCGGCGCAGCATCACGACCCAGTCGTCCTCGCTCGGCCACCCCGTCAACTCGGCGAGCCGCCACGTCTCGTCGCCCACGGGGAAGGTCTCACCCACGCGGAGCGTGTGAAACTGCTCCTCGGCGGCGATGACGATCCCGAGCCGGACCCTGACCGAGGAGTCGGACTCCCGGTAGATGTCCATCACGGAGAAGTTGGCTTTCCCGTTACCTCGTTGAATCCCGTGCCAGAGGCCGATCGTGTCGACGCTGCTCACTTCTCATCCTCCAAGGACGCGTACTGGTTGCGGCAGTATTTCATGAATTCCTTGATGGTCAGCGGCTCGGGATGCTTCGAGTTGTGCGGGTTGCGCAACTGGATCCGGTTCTTGTCGTCGACCGAGACGATCTCATAGGCGTGTGAACTCAGAAGGTTCTTCTCCATTTTGTTCTCCACGCCCGTGCCCCTGGGCTGGGTGCCGATAACGACCGGCCTGCCGCTTTCCGTCAGTTCCCGCAGATGGGCCAGGAGTTGCTTTTCCGGGCTGCGGCCTTGCGCATCAAACTGCGTCGGGAAGTCGTGGTTTTCCGACGTGCGCCCGGTGAGTTGGGCGAGCAGCTCGGCGCGCGTGCCCGAAGTGGAGCCCTGGCCGATACGGGAGTAGCCCGTCAGCAGGTTGCCGTCGAAGTCCTTTTTTTGGGGGAACTGGGACTCGTGATCGCGTTTCTTGTCGTCCCAGAACTGGTCCAGGCCCGCGATGGCCTTCTCCATGATCGCCGGCCAGGCCACACCCACATCGTTGGCGTTGGCGTAGACGGTGAAGCTCGGCATATCGCTGTACACGGGCACCTCGGGGGTGACCCGCACGGTCAGGATGCGCCCGGTCGGAGCATGGTTGCCGTATCTGTTGCGCGCGACCTCGTGGAAGCGGACCTCGTAGTTCCCGTCCTCCGTCTCGCGGATCATGTCCTGGAGGAGATCCGGGTACCGGCTCGCGACGGCTCCCATGGTGGCGATGATGCCGCAGTCACCGATGGCGCCCTGCTGCGTCTGCTCACGTGACGGAGGCCCTTCGAACAGTGGCACGCGGGTGCCGTCGGGGCGGTCCAGCGGTGTGCCGTAGCGATCGGGCTGCAGCTCCGGCAGCTTCTTGTGGTTGCCGAAGCGCGGCTGGTCCACCTCGGTGGTGATCTCGGTGGGCCCGGCCGGTTCCGAGTGGGTCCAGGACTGCCAGAGCCGCTTCAACCCGCCACGCTTCTCGGACTGGTTGTCAGCGGCGGGGGAGCCCTCGCGGGGTTCGTCGGTGGACGGGTGCGGGGCGGTGGACCGCTCGCCCGCCCCTGTTGCGGCGGCGGTGGGGCGCGGGGTCTCCCGCGCGCTCGCCGTTTCGGTCTCCGGCTGCGAAACGTCGCGGTGCGAGCGGTGCGCATCCGTCGGCACGGACGTTCCGTTGCCCGCGGTGGTGTGGCCCACGGTCCCGTTGTGCGTGGGAGGGCCGGCACCCGCGGGGTCCGCCGAAGGCGTGCGTCCGCCCTTGGTGGGGGTGGTGGCCGGGGAAGCGGTGGAGTCCGCTGGCCGCCTGTGGTTCGTGCCTGCCGGGTTGGCGGGGGCCCTGTGGTCTGCGTTCGCCGGGTCGGTGGGCCGTGTGTGGTGCGTGTCTGCGGGGTCGGTGGGGTACCTGCGGTCCGTGGCTGCCGGGTCGGTGGGCCGTGTGTGATGCGTGTCTGCGGGGTCGGTGGGGTGTCTGCGGTCCGTGGCCGCCGGGTCGGTGGGGTGCCTGTGGCTCGTGCCTGCCGGGTCGGCCGGGGGACGGCGGTCCGTGCCTGCCGGGTCTGACGGGGGCGTGCGGTGCGCATCCGTGGGGTGGGACGGGCCCGACTGAGGCGCCTGGGTGGGTGGTGTGTGGCTGTCGGGTGCCGGAGCCGATGGTGGGTTCTGGCTCGGGTTCGCCAGCTGCTGGGACAGTTCCCTGACGAAATCCAGGTGGCCCTGAATTTCCTTGTCCATGATCTGCTGGTTTGGTGTGCGGAATTCCTTGATCTTCTTCTTGATCTCGGCTTCGGACTCTCCCGCCTTTTCCAGGCGCTCGCGCTCCTTCTCCAGCAATTCCTTACGGTCCGGGTCGACTCGGTAGGTGGTGCTGTAATACACCGGAGTGCCCTGCATCGCCTCGGATTGGCGGATCGTCGTGGAGCAGTCAGCGTGCCCGGAGTTACCCTTCCGGGATCCGCAGGGCTCCCGCTCGGTGTACAGGCCGGCGATGGAATACTTGGACTTTCCCTCGGCTTCCCGGTTCTTGTTGTGCTGCTCGATCCATTCCAGGATGTGGCTCTCGGAGTGACGAGGGCGCACGCCGTCCACGGAGGGGGGAACCGAGGAGTCGATGATGTAGTGGCTCTCGCCCTTGTCATCGACGACCTCGACAACCGCGTAATTCTTGTCCGAGGAGTCGGAGGAATTGCGTTCTATGTCTTCGAGCAGCTTGCGCAGGTTTTCCGGGTTCTGAAGGTTCTCGGCCTTCGAGTACGCCGAGGACTCGCGCCGCCAGGGAGCCACAGACTCGGGGTGTTCGGCCGCCGGGTCGGGCTTGTTGCCCCGCTTGGGCGGAGCATCCGCATACGGGGAGTTGTCCTTGGCCGACCCGGGCGCCATGCCGACCGCGTTGTTCGCGTGAAACGAGTGGCTCATACGCCCGAGCGTCGCCAGGACCGCGTAGCGCTGACCGTCATTCATGTTCGACCACGCGGGGTCGAGGTGGCGACGCAGGTCGCTGTCGGTGAAGTTGGTCTTGGGTACCTGGATGTTCTGGTGGGACTGCTGCGCTTCCTTGTGTGCCGCCGTGGCTGCCGGCACAGCGGCCCTGGCGTCGGTCAGCCTCTGCTCGGCCGCCGCCCGCCGCTCCTGGGCGGCCTGCTTCTCCGCGTCGGTGGTGGCGTCCTTCTCGGCCTTGACCGCCTTCTTGCGTTCCGTGATGGCGTCCCTGACCTGCTTGCGAGCGTCGTCCAAGGCATGCTTGGTGCCGCGAACGTGCTGCGCCGACTCCACGTAGTCCTGCCGGCGGTCGAGGGACTCCCGCAGCAGATCGCCCAAGGGGGAGGAGGCGGGCGGGTGAGCCGTGGCCCATTCCCGCATCTGCGCCTGGACCGGATCGAGAGCGATCCGGTGGACGTTGCGCTCCTCCGGAAGCCGAAGCGCCTGCTGCGACGAATCCGGTGGGACGTTCGCGTGCTTTTGGGTCGCTTTTTCCGGGTCGGGAAGGCTCTGGTTGCGCTGCTCGCGAGTGGCTTCCGCGCTGGGGTCGTGGGACGCGGAGGGGGAACCGGCCGGGCTCTGGGGGGTGGCCGGACTCTGGGTGTGGGTGGCGGGCGGGGTGGTGGTGTCGACGGGGCGGCGGTTGGCGTCCAACGGGATGGCGAAGACGCCGTGGTCGCCGTTGTGGAGCGGGGTGGTGCTGCGCTGGCCGGTCTGCGGGTCGGCGTAGACGATCCGGCCGTCGTGGTTGACCACGTTCCAGGCGTGCGCACGGCCGTCGGCGTTCTGGGTGATGATCACGGCCTGTGAGCCGTGGCCCTCGTCGAGGAGGGTGGTCTCCAGGTTGCGGTACGCGTCGCGGCCGTCGCCGAAATCGTGGAACTCGGAGCCCAGGGCGCGTTCGATACGGTCGCGGCCGTTGGGCTCGGGGGTGTCGGCGGGGGTGCCGTCCTCGTTCCGGCTGCGGCGGGCGGCGACCGTGGGATTTCCGGCGTACGCGTCGGCGAATGCCAGTACTCCGTCGGGGCAGTTGACGTCGCGACCGGACTCGTCCGGGTGCCGGCCGCGTATGTCGTCGACCCAGGTGCCCTCACGGGGGTCGGGGGCCTGCTGGAACGAGCCGTCCTCGTTGCGCGGGAACCGCTCCTGCTGGACGCGGGCGTCCTCGTCGCCGGGCCGGTCGTAGCCGTCCGGCGGGCCGTAGGGGCGGGTGTCGGTGGCCGGGAAGACCGGTTCCCTCGACTCCGGCTCGTGGCCGGTGTCCGGGGAGTCCTGGGCATCCGTGTCGTCACGGGACCCGTCGGAGTCGTGAGACGGGTCGGAGTCCTGGGAATGGTCGGAGTCTTGCGGGTCGTGGGCCTCGGGGGACCCATCGGATCCGTCGGACTCGTGGGCCTTGTCGGAATCGGACTCGTGGACCTTGCCGGACTCGTGGGTGTCCTGATTGTTCCGGGTGTCCTGGGAGTCTTGGGCGCCCCGGTCGTTCCGGGTGTCCTGCCCGTCCCGGTCGTTCTCGGCGTTCCGGCTGTCCGGGGTGGTGTTCGGTGTGTCGCGAGTGTCCGGTGTGTCCTGCGTGTTCTGTGGATCGGACATCGGCCGGCCGTCGTGTTCCCCGGCTTCCGGGGTCCGGGGCGAGGTGACGTCCGGATCCGGAGGCGTCGACGGCGGTGCGGTGTCGGTGCTGGGGGTGTTCGTGTTCTGTTCGGCGGCCGAACCGTCGGGGGAGGGCGTCTCGTCGGTGGGCTGCCTGGTGGACGGCTCCGTGGCCGGCCCGGCGGACGGCGAGGTGCGGGAAGGCCCCTCCGACGGAGTCGGGGTCGTCGACGGATCCGCCGACGAGTCGGCGCCCGAGCTGTTGTCGGTGTCCGGAGTGTGCTGAGTGGACGGCTGAGGCGTCGACGGGGTCAGGAAGTACGGAGTGATCGGATTCCGGTGGGCGTCCAGCGGGGTGTAGAAGACCTCCTGGGCGCCCAGGTGAATCGGATTCTCGCTGACGACGCCTGTCTGCGCGTCGACGAACAGGACCGTGCCGTTGTGGTTGACCGCGGCGAAGGCATGGCCGCCACCGCCAGGCCAGTTGACGCCGATCACGGCTGCCGAGCCGTGCCCGGCCTGCGACAGCTCGTGGGCGATACGCGCGTACGGGTTGGGGTGGTCCTTGCCCGCGTACGTGCTGGGGGCGCCGGCCCACCGCGCCTGGTTCTCGACCGAATCGTGCTCCGCGGAGTAGCGGTTGAGGCTGCCGTCCGGGTTGAGGTCCAAGGTGCGCGGGGCGGACACCGTCGGGCGGCCGAACCATGTTTCGAGGAACGAGCGGGTGCAGTCGGCGCAGTTGTTGGACCGGCCGGGCACCCCCGGGCCGCCGTCGTTCTGCAGACCGGCCCAGTTCCCTTGCCGCGGGTCCGCGTACACCTGCGGCGTGCCGTCGGGGTTTCTCGGGTGGGCGTTCTCCAGGTCCTGCTGGTGGACGGGGTCGGGTGTGGTCAGGCCTTCGGACGGGATGTTCAGGTCGTGACGGATGTCCGAGAGGCTGTCCGCCTGGGGCGCGGGCGGAGGCGCCGTGGGGTGCACGGGCGTGCTGCCGTCCGTGGGGGGCTGGTGCTGATCGGGCGTCTGGTGGTCGGCGTCCGGCTGCTGGTGGTCCGGCTGCTGGTCGTGCGGCGCCGGCATCCCCTGGTCGTCCGGCGGGGACGCGGGGGGCTCGGTCGGCGTCCGCGGGCCCGCCGGACGGTTCGTCGGCTGCTCGCCGCGGGGCGGTGTGGTCGGGCGCGCGGGCGTCTCGGTGCGCGGTGCGTCGGCGCGCGGTGCGTCGGTGCGGGGCGGCGTGGTGGGGCGGCCGGGCGTCTCGGTGCGCGGCTGCGCTCCAGGGCGGTTCCGCTGGGTGTCCCGCGACGGCGTCGTGGGCCTGGTGCTCGGCTGTTCCGTACGCGGTGTCGTGGCCCGCGGCGTCGTCCCGGAGGTGCCTGCCGCCGGCGCCTGCGTCGGGATGGGGCCGACCGTCGGTGGCGGCACGGCGCCCGGGGGCGACGCCGCGGGCGTGGCGGAGGACGGGGCCGCGTGCTGCGGGGCGCCGGCCTCACCGGGCTGCGTACCGTGGGCCGGCGGCGCCACCGTGGTGGTGTCGCTCATGAGGGTGACGCCGGTGTCGTCGGGGTGGTGCGGGGCCGGTCTCGACGGTGCGGGCGCCTGGCCGGGGCTGGGGTGTGCGGTGGGCGTGTTGCCGGGCATGGCGCCGCTCGGCATGGCGGCGCGGCCGCTGCCCTGGTTCTGACTGCCGTCGGTGTTGCCGTCGTGGGAGCCGTCCGGCGTGGGGCCCTGGGCCGGTGCGGGCATGGTGGTGACCGAGTCGTGGTCGACCTGGTGCACGGCCGGTTCGGGGCGGGAGGTGTCCGGAGCCGGGGTCGGCGCGGCATCGGGGTGGTCCGTCTGCGGCGGCGGGGACGGCATGGACGCGGGCTCGGTGTGGCGCGGGTCCGGGATCGACGCGCTGTGCTCCGGGGCGTCGGGGGCGACGCCCTCCGGCCGGCTCGGGCGCGCGCTGTCCGGAGTGGTGTCGGGAGCCGGTCCGCCGTCGCTGTCCGGCCTCGTCCCGGTGGGCGGTGTGGACGGGTCCGGAGACGCGTCGGGGGTGGGCGAGCCGTCGCCCGGAGCGTGACCGATGCTGTCGTGGTAGGCCTGGGTGCCCACGTCGAAGGGGCTGGGAGAGTCGGAGCCACGGCTCGGTGAGGGCGAACCCGGATCCGACGGGCCGTCGGACGACGAGGGCGAGCTCGGCGATGAGGTGTCCGGACCGCTCGACGGCGACGAGGACGACGACGTGCCGATATCCGGTGCTCTGCGCCCGGAATCGCCGTTGCCCGGACCCGGCGAATGAGCGGAAGCCGGGGAGTCGCTCGGCGAACTGCTTTCGCCCGACGGTGAGGGGGACGAGTCCGGCGCGTTGTCGGAGCCGGGGGAGCCGTCGGTCGAACGGCTGCTGTCGGGCGACGAGTTGGTGTCCGACGAGGAATCGTCCGAGCGCGACGAGCTGTCGTTTCCGGAGTCGGACGAGTCGTGGCCGCCGTCGCCGCCGTCGTGTCCGCTGTTGGTCAGTCCGTTGCGGGCACCGTGTCCCGCGCGGGAGCCCGCGCCGTCACGCAGGGCATTGCCGAAGGTGGAACCGGATTCCTTCAGGGCGTTCTTGCCCTCTTCGTACCCCGTCTTGGCGGTGCGTCCCAGGTCGTAGCCCGACTGCTTGCCGAAGTTCTGCTCGACGGTCTGGGCGACGATGTCGGAGACCATGGCTTCGAGGGCGGAGACAAAGGGTTCCTTGGCGGTCTCCAGCACCGCGTCAAGGATCTGTTTGGCTATTTCCTTGAGGAGTTTCCGCAGGATCATCCGCGTGGCGGCGGCTGCGCCCATCGCGCCGAGTTCGGACAGCCCCAAGGTGAACGGAGCGGCGGCCTGGGCGGCGATTATCTCGACCGCCAGGATGACCAACTGGGCGATCACCGCCACTTTCAGCGCGATGATGAGCATCGCCGCGGCGTCCATGCACACGGCGATCAGCTCGGCGCCCTCGCGGGCGTCGTCGAAATAGCCCGAGCCGCCGGAGAACTTCTCCCAGGTCTTGCTGAAGCCGTCGATGGAATCGCCGGAGTTGTCGGCGAGAACGTTGCCGGCGGCGCTCAGGCCACGGGACTGGAGCGCCTCCACATCAGCGGCGAACTGACGCCAGGTGTTGGCGCACTCCATCATTTTGTCTTCGTCGCCTGTGGGCCAGTCGAAGCCGCACATCTCGAGAACCCACTCGAGTGCGCTCGGCAGCATCAAAGCCATGACGAAGACCCCCGTTGTCGCCCATGTCGTTCCTGTCGTCCCGGCCTGGTGGGCCGACCGACCCCTGCCGTCTCACCGCGGACGGAAGGGCCCTTCTTGCTCTGCTGCTGCCGGAGGCACCATGCGGAGCCTCATGCGTGCTCAACCGGCTTGCGTCGGTACAGAGCCATGCTCATGCCAGAGCCTACCCAACGGCTTTTTTTCGGTCCTCCGACTCCGTTGTGTCACGGTGCTGTGGCGGCCGTCCGGCTCCGGACCGCAGCCCTCGGACGGCCCCTAGCCACGGGGCCGGCACATGCTGCGGTACAGGTCGATCGCGGAGTCCGGTGGAAAATTGGGGACATAGGTGACGGCTCCGTCGCTTTTGGAGATCACCATGTGACTGCCCCCCAGTGGCGCCTGAGTGCCGGGCGGCGGTGGGGGCATGACGGCGTGGATGAGGAATCCGATGTCGAACTCGACCACGTACAGCGGCGCCGGATTTCCTGCCATGTCCAGTACTTCGAATCGGGAACGAGCGGCTGCCAATGCCTCTTCGGCAGTGGCGGGGACGGGCTGTACCGGTTCCGGCGCGCCGGGATGCGACACGGGCTCTCTCCTGTCGGTGCGGGAAGGCTGTGGGTCAGGCGTGGTCATGCGGTGGAACTCAGCGGTGACATACGGCTGGAGGACATCGAGGTGCCGAGCCGGAGCCGAGCCGATGGAGTCTCCGGTACGGCGCGCACACGCCGCCCTGGCTCATGCGATCGTCCTGCTGCTGCGGCCCGGCGACCCGCTGACGGGCGCCGGGCGCCCCGCGGTGCGGGCCGGATCATGTGCTGACGGACTTCAGAGCCCGCACGTCGCCGCCGAACTGGTTCGCCGGCTTCTGCTCCTTGATCAGAGCGTCGTTGAAGTCCTCGTTCTCCTCGTGGTTCTTCGCCATCCGCTCCAACGCCTTGCCGATTTCGTTGAGCTTGGTGGCGAGGTGGTCCATCGAGTCCGTCATGCCGTCACGCAGGCCCTCGTAGACCACGCCGAACTTCTCGCCGAGTTCGTCGTCCCCCCAGGGCGGGGTGCCCTGCTTGTCGCTGAAGGTGGTCAGGCCCTGCCAGGCGTCGTGGGCGACGCTTGAGAACGTCGTCTCCTTCGGGGGCTGGCCTCCTCCGCCGCCACCGTCGCCCTGCGCGGCCAGGCCGTTCTTCAGCCTGACGGTCGCCTGGTAGAAATCCCTGCCGATATCGGAGAAATTCCTCCCCTCGGCCTTCAGCGTCTCCGGACTGCTCTGGAACTCGCTGCCCATGACTACGCCCCCCGTTTCACCGACCGGCGTCATCGAGCGGCCGGTCGCACGTCCGTTTCATGTCTGTGTCAGCGTACCCAGAGGCACTGACAAGCCCTCACCTCCTGGGCTCAGCCGGGGCCGGTGGGGCGGGAGAAAGGCGATCAGAACAACCCGTGCCACATTTGCTCGACAATCACCGACCACCAGTTCCTCGGGTCGTCCAGGGCTGATGCGTCGATGGCGACGAGCTGCTCCTGGAAGTCGGCGACGGCGCTGCCCGCCGTGACCGGGTCGAGCCCGGCCATCTCCGCGCGTGTGGTGTCCAGGAGCGCCAGGGAGCGGACGAAGGCGGACAGCGAGGCGTTGACGCGGCGGCCCGCGCCGTTCGCCGGGGTGACGGCCCAGAGCTGGCCGACCGGTTCACCCTCCGGAGCGGACCCCGTGCACTGGACGGTGATCAGCGCGACCCCGTCGGTGCCGATCCTGATGTGCCCGTCCAGAAACGCGAGGGTGTCCGCGCCCGCCTGGGAGCCGACCTCGCGCAGATGCGCGGCGGCACTGCCGAACAGACCCGCCGGAAGCTCCGCCTCCGGGCCGTCGGCCGTGAAGAAGAACGGGACGACGGCCGGAAGTCCGGCCCAGGTCAGCGTGGACTTGGCGGCTTCGGGGAGCGGGGTTCCCGCCACGTCGTCGGCGTCGAAGCGACGTACGTCGTCGGCGCCGAAGGTCTCCGTCAGCTCACGGCCCAGGGCGACATCGCGGAGCGGCTCGGCCGGCTCGACATCGGTCGGCACCGGCACCCGGTGCGGCCGGGGCGGCGCCTGCTGCCCGGCGATCTGGTGGACCTTCTCGACGTGCTGGATCAGCCCGGCGATCGCCTCGGCGCGCTCCTCGCCCCGCAGGCCGTAATCCTGTGTGCAGGAGAACCGGGCGTGGGGGAAGCGGCGGCCGAGCAGCACGCCCGGGTACCCGCCGGGGAGCAGGCTGGAGCTGAGGTCGGTGTGGATCGCGACCACGTTCCGCGGGGGGATGCCGAGGTCGTCGAGCTCCACCAGCGCCTGGTACTCGGAATGCGGCTCACCGGGGGCGGAGTTCTTGACGAGGCTGGTCTCCTCGCCGGTGCCCGGGTCGAGGTAGGTGAGGACCGTGGTGTTGCCGGGGCCGGTGACCGGCGGCTGCGGGGGCGGCGCGGCCTCCTGGCCGCCGCCGTGCTCCTGCTGATACCTCCGCACGACCTCCTCGACCGGCACGGACGGCCAGGTGCTCAGCTCGCCGGTGCGGCGGTCGACCACACCGCAGGCGTGGCCGACCGTGGCCGGCGGCCGGCGCTTGCCCGTGACCGGGTCACGCTCGAGCGGCGGAGCCGCGGCCCACACCACCCAGCCCAGATCGAACTCCTGGATCCGCACCTCACGGCGCGCCTGCCCCTCGGGGTTGAGCCACCCCTCGGCGGTCGCGAGCGCCTGCTCCTGGCTGATCACGGGAACTCCCTTCGAGTCTTCGGACGGACGGGGCCGGTGCGGCCGGGGCGGTGCCGGGCGCACCCCGCGGCCCTCGTCCGGGCGGGCCTGGGGACAGGCGGTCCGATGCGGGTGCCTTGGTAAGGCTCCGGGCCTTTGAGGCTAACGGTCTGCGGTGGGCCGGTGTCAGGCGGTCGGGTGGGCATCGGCCCCGCCGGCCTGCGGGGCCTGCGCGGCGTCCGGCTCGGGGACCGGCGCGGGCTCCGGCCAGGCGGTCCGGGGGTCGGGTACGGAGCGCCGAGCGGGTGCCGTACCGGGCTGCGCCGGGCGGATCCGCAACGCCTTCACCCCGCCTGCCGTGGCAACCAGGAGGATGCCCTCGGGCGAGAGGTCGGTTCCCGTGAAGGGCGTGGCGGAGAGCAGGGCCGTGACGACCTCCTCGCCGCCCTTCCGCTCATCGCGGCGCCAGACGCGTACGTAGTCGGCACCGCGGCTGTACCCGAACGACCCCGCGGCCCGCTCGTCGTCGGAGAGGCGCTGGATCCGGGCCGGGTCGGCATCGATGACGGAGCCGGTGGCGAGATCCTGCACCAGCACGGCGGGGGCCTCGGCAGCGCCGGCCGGCAACGGACGTGAACCCGGAGTGCCGTGCGGCACCACGCTCACGGCGACCGCGAGCGGCGCCGGCTCCGGAGGACCCTGCCCCGCGGGATCCTCCTCGGCGCTGTCCGGCGCGGCCCCGGACGGGCGCAGCCTGCCGACGGTCACGGCCCCGGCCCCGGCGATCCGTGCGCTCCACAGGGTGTGCCAGGGAAGGCCGGGCAGCGTCCGGCGCAGCACCGCCGCGTACTCCGGCAGTCCGTCTTCGACGAACGCGGTCTCCAGCAGCGCCGCCCGAAGGACGGTGGGCGCCTGGGTGCGGGTGAGCAGCGGGGCCGTACGCAGATACGTACGCGCCGCGGCATCCAACTGCTCCGGGGGGACGGCCTCCACCGCGGCGCGCAACCGCACCGGCTCGGCGTGGACGAACAGATTGGGGTCGGTGAGCAGCTGGGGGAGCAGGCCGGCCTCCAGGGTGTGGCCCGCGATCCGATCGCGTACGTACTTCCCGGCCTGGCCCCAGTCCTGCTGGGGGACGGCCTTCAGCAGCTCCATCGCGATACGTGCCTGAGCGCCGGGAACATCCGGTATGCCGGCCCGGACGGTCTCGCCGATGCCCGGGTGCCGCAGGCCCACGAGTGTCCGCTCGTCCTCGGGGACGCCGTCGTCGTCCTGCTCGACGGGGCGGATGAACGGGGCGACGAGCAGCATGCCCCGCGCCATCTCCGCGCTCATGTCCCGCTCGGCGACGGCGGAGGCGAGCGGGGTCAGCAGCTGCACGGGCAGCCCCTCGCCCTCGGCAAGGGCGAGGGGCGCGAGGATCTGCCGCAGGGTGCGGGGGTGGGCGCCGAGCCGCCGGGCGTGCAGATCGAGCGCTTCGCCGACGTTGCCGGGCAGGTGGCCCGTGTCCTCCGGATCGAACCCCTCCGGGCGCATCAGGATCGACTCCACGGCGAGCTGCACGGTCAGACGGCTGCCCGCACCGTCTCCCGCCTGCCCGGCAATTGCCTCGGCGAGGGTGCGCCGAGCGTCCGGAGCGGTCGTGAACGGCAGCTCCGGGGCGCCGAATCGGGGGTTGAGCAGCGCCTCGGCCTGGCGCACCAGCCCGTGGGGGTCGGCCCACTCGGGTGCGTCGAGGTCGATGATCCGGGCCACGCCGGGCGGCAGGCCCTCGGCGAGTTCGGCGGCGAACTCCCGGGGCACGTCGGCGAGAAGGCGTACGGACTCGACGGCGGCGAGGGGCTTCAGCACCTCCCGCACCAGGCGTGCGGGCTCACCCGCCGCCCGCACGGGACCGGCCCGGTCCACATCCGGCACGACGATCGTCACCGGCCGCCCTGACGAGGGGAGCCGGCCGAGTTCGGGGAAGATGCCGGCGGTGCGGGTCGCGGACAATCCGTAGTGATCGGCGAGCAGCCACAGCGTCTGTGTCGCCGTCAGCCCGGCGACACTCGGCACCGCGGGTGCGGGCAGGTCCGGAGGCACGGTCGCCGGGTCCAAGGCGTCCAGCTCCAGCCCCGTGCGGTACTCCGGGTCGCAGAGCATCAGGAACCCCGTGAGCAGCCGCGAACGGCCGGTGCCCGGACTGCCGGTCAGGATGACGACCCGAGGCGCGTCCGGATGCTCGCTCCGCCATGCGGCGAGCGCGCGCAGGGCGGCGGAGCGCCCCCCGATGTAGGGGTGGGGCTCATGGGCTCCGGCCTGCTCCGGGGCCTGGGTCGGGCTGGTCATCGTTCCCCCGTTGTCCTGTCCGTCCACACCGTCAAGACGCCTTGACCGTACGCGTTCATCCTAGGGTCGCCGCACGGGGCGACCCGCACCCCGCCGGGATGCCTGCGGTCCCCTCCGTGAAGCGTGCGCACCTGCATCATGCCGCACCCCACTGACAACGCCTCTGGTCTGCCCTGACGCGACATTCGGGCTCGGCTCGCGGGCTGCCGCGACCTCCTGGGCGGGCACCTCGGCCGGGAGGCCGCCGGGGTATCCGCCGGCGTCCACCAGGGCGACCGCGACCCCAGCCTCCCGGAGCCGGTCGCGGAGCCGGCGGTACTCCTCGTGTTTCGTGTCCACCGTGCCCAGCAGACAGACCGTCGCACCGGGACCTCCTTGGCGACGCACCACCGCGGATCTCTCGGTGCCGGGTTCCGTCCCGACGGGGAGATGATCGCCGCGCGTCCGGCCCGGGGCCGGACCCCGGGAGGTGCGGGGCCGGAAACCGCGCGGGAGGGGCGCCGTCGCGCCGGTCACGTCCCGGCCGGTGTCACCACCGCCGCCACCATCGCGCGCAGCGCGGCCAGTGCCTGCTCGGCGTCGACCCGGTCGGGTGCCAGCAGCCACTGCTGGTGGATGCCGATCCCGGCGCCGATGACCGCGGCGGCGAGCGTCTCGGCGGACACCCCGGACGGGAGCGGCAGGTGCTCCAGCTGCCGTCGGCAGTGGTCGCGCAGGGTGTGGTGGATCTCGGCGTAGCGGCCGTGGATCGGTGAGCCCGGTTCCAACGCCTCCACCAGGAGGGTGGCGAAGAGCTTGGTGGTGGGCAGCGCCCACAGCGCGTGGGCGCCGTCGATGATCCGGTCGAGGCCCGCCTCCGTCCCGTCGGCGTCCGCCGGTTCCTCGCCGAGGCCCGCGCTGATCAGGTCGACCGAGCGTGCGAGCACGGCCAGCAGCAGCCCCTCCTTGCTGCCGAAGTGCCACGGGATCGAACCCCTGCTGATCCCGGACCGTTCGGCGACGGCGGCGAACGTGGTCTGCCGGTAGCCCTTCTCGGCGAACAGCTCCGCCGCAGCGTTGAGGATCCGCTCGCTGCTCTCCTGGCTGGTGTGCTCTCGTCGCGTGGCCACGACACCTCCTTCTGTGCTAGGAAACATACTCTATGTTGGCCAACACAGAGTTGGTCGGCCAGAAGGAGGTCGTTTTGCGCTTCGTCACCTACGCCTCGGCCGACGGCGACCGGACCGGTGTCCTCGACGGCGATCTGATCCACGCCTTCCCGCCCGGCACGACCCTGGCGGAACTCCTCGGCCCCACGCTGCGACAGGCCGGTGCCCGGGCACTCGCCGACCCCGCCGAGGTCGTCGCACTCGCCGACGTCACCCTGCGGGCCCCGGTCCCCGGGCCGCCGTCCGTACGGGACTGCCTCTGCTTCCTCGACCATCTGCGCGGCGGCCTCAGGGCGACCGGCGGCACGGGCGAGCTGGGCCCGACCTGGTACCAGATCCCGGCCTTCTACTTCGCCAATCCCGCTTCCGTCATCGGCCCCCACGACGACGTCACCATCTCGCCCGGCAGCGCCTGGTTCGACTTCGAGCTGGAGATCGCCGCGGTGATCGGCACCGCCGGCCGCGATCTGACGCCCGAACAGGCCGAGGAACACATCGCCGGCTACGCGCTCTTCTGCGACTGGAGCGCCCGCGACCTCCAGGGGCTGGAGAGCCAGCTCGCGATCGGCCAGGCGAAGGGCAAGGACGGCGCGTCCACGCTGGGGCCGTGGCTGGTCACCCCCGACGAGCTGCCCTTCGGTCCGGACGGCCGGCTCGCGCTGCGGGTGCGGGCCGAGGTCAACGGCGAGACGGTCGGCGAGGGCCGCACCGACGCCATGGACTGGACCTTCGGCGAGGTCGTCTCGTACGCCTCCCGCGGGGTCGAGCTGCGGCCGGGGGACGTCTTCGGGTCGGGCACCGTTCCCGGCTGCTGTCTGCTCGAACATCTCGACTTCGGTGACCTCGCGGCGTTCCCCGGCTGGCTCAAGGACGGCGATGTGGTGACGCTGCGCGCCGACGGGCTGGGTGAGGTACGCCAGACCGTACGGGCCGGTGCCGCCCCCCATCCGCTCGCCGCCCGCCCCGACCCCACCGCCGCGCCCCGCCGGCCGCGGACCAACCCGGCCGCCTCCGCCCTGCCCTACACCAAGGGGCTCCACCAGGTCGGGGACGGCGTCTGGGCATGGCTGCTGCCGCACGGCGGGTACGGCATGAGCAATGCCGGACTGGTCGCGGGCGACGGCGCCTCCCTGCTGGTCGACACGCTCTACGATCTGCCGCTCACCGCCGAGATGCTCTCCGGCATGCGGCCGGTCACCGACCGCCACCCGCTGCGCCACGCCGTGCTCACCCATGCCAACGGCGACCACACCCACGGCGGCCAGCTGCTTCCCGCCGCCGCCCGCGTCATCGCCGCCGAGGGCACGGCACACGAGATGCGCGCCGAGATGGCGCCGGAGCTGACCGCGGCGCTCCAGGTGATGGACCTCGGGCCGGTGCTCACGCCGTATCTGCGCGAGCGCTTCGCCGCGTTCGACTTCGGCGGCATCCGGCTGCGGACGCCCGACCGGACCTTCGAGCGGCGGCTCACCGTGGAGGTGGGCGGCCGCGAGGTGCGGCTGCTCAACCTCGGGCCCGCCCACACCGAGGCCGACACGGTGGTGCACGTCCCCGACGCGGGGGTGCTCTTCGCGGGCGACCTGCTGTTCATCGGGTGCACGCCCATCGTGTGGAGCGGTCCGATCGCCGGGTGGATCGACGCCTGCGACACGATGCTCGGACTCGGCGCCCCGACCGTGGTGCCGGGCCACGGCCCGGTGACGGACGCGGACGGGATCCGCGCCGTCCGGGGCTACTTCCGCCATGTCGTCGAGCAGGCCGACGCCGCGTACGCCAAGGGGTTCGGCTTCGAGGAGGCGGCGTTCGGCGTCGATCTCGCCGGGTACGCCGACTGGCTCGACGCCGAACGGGTCGTGGTCAACATCTACCGGCGCTACCGCGAGATCCACCCCGACCAGCCCGTGGTCGACCGGCTCACCCTGTTCGGCCTGATGGCGGAGTGGGAGCGCCAGCGGCGGCGGTAGGCGAGGGCCCGGCCGCGCGGGGTGGCCTTCTTCTCCCGGCTACCGGTCGGAGAGCGGCCGGCAAGTACCGCGGTCGGTCGTGTCCGCCGTGTCCGCCGAGGGCGCGGCGGGCGCGGCGGGCTTGTGGCGCGGCCGGGTTCCTGCCGTCAGGACCACGACCGCGACCAGCGCCATGGCGGCGGACAGCACCGTGAAGCCCGCCGAGAAGGTCGCGACCTGTGCGGCGAGGCCCAGCAGCAGGGACCCGAGCCCCGTCCCGGAGTCGTATCCGATGTTCCAGGCGACGGATGTCGTGTGCTGGTTCCCGGGCCCGGCCTGGTCGAAGGCCTGCACGAAGGTGAGGCTCTGCAGCCCCCCGTACGCGGCCCCCAGCAGGAGGAGACCGGCCGACAGCAGCGCGAGCGGAGGGTGGCCGGAGCGGACGGCGACGGCGACGAGCGCGAGTCCGGCGCCGCCGCCGATGAGAAGCGTGCAGGTCAACGGGCGCGGCGCGAAGCGGTCCGCCAGAACGCCGCAGACCCAACGGGCGCCCGCGGCGGTCGCGGTGAAGAGGAACAGGGCCGTCACGGCGAGCGCCGGACGCCCCGCGAACTGCGGCGCGAACGTCAGGACGGCGCCGCCGGCCGAGGTCACCAACAGCAGGGTGACCAGCGGCAGCAGGATGCGCCGGAGCACCCTGACCGTGGGGTCGGCGCCCGCCGGCGTCTGCTCCGCCGCGGGCGCCTGGGCGCGGGCGTCGACCGCGCGCCCCAGACCGCGGGTGAACGGCAGGGCGAGGACGGGCAGCGCACCGCAGGCGATGACCACCGGGAGGGTGAGCGCCGCGGCCAGCGCCGGGGCCGCCGGGGCCAGCACCATCTGGGGCACCGAGAGCACCAGGCCGTACAGGCCGGTGGCCGCCCCGCGGCGTCCGGGAGGAGCCAGGGTCGCGGTGGCGGTGGAGCCGCACACGGTGATGACGCCGAAGCCGAGTCCCCGCAGGGCGGTGGTGAGCAGGACCGCCCACAGGCTGTCGCCGAGCGCCTGCACCGGCGCGGGCAGCCCGAGCAGCAGGACGCCCAGAGCGAGGGTGCGGGTCCAACCCAGCCCGCGCAGCGCCGTTCTGACGAGGAGCTGGGCCAGCACGGTGGTGGCCATCAGGGTGGCGGTGACGAGTCCGGCGCCGAACTCGTCGGCGCCGCCGTGCACGGCCCACTGCGGGGAGACCGGCAGCAGCAGGGCGAAGCCCGCGAAGCAGAAGAACACCAGCAGGAGCAGGTGCGCCATGCCGGGGGCGGATATGACGGACGTTTTCGCGCGAGTCATGGGCAGTTGCTTTCTGCGCCGGCCCGTGGCCGACGGAGGAGGCGGATGGAGCGGTCGGCGGGCGTGGACCTTGCCGGGCGCGGTGGCGGCCTCGCCGGCCCTCATGCCCCATCCGTCGGTGGGAGGGCACTCCGGGGCGATCGTGTGACCGACGAGCGCCGACGGCACCGGCACGGGCACGTCGTGAGCCGACACGCGTTCTCAGGAACTCCACCGACCATACCCGTTCGCCTGTCCCCCTCCCTTCAGGTCGTACCACCGCCGGACGGCTGTGCGGCAGCGTCGCCGCAGCCGCCCCCGGCAGGGGTCGGCACGACGGCGTACGTCACGGAGCGCCGAACCGCCGGGCCGTGGTGTGCCGCCGTCAGTTCCGGGCCGGCTCCCCGTCAGGGGCACCGCCCCGGCTCGGTCGACGGCGGCTGCCCCGGCGTCATCCCGTGGGCCGCGCGCGCCATCCCCGCGATGAACGCCTGGACGGCAGGGGTCTGTGAGCGGGGGGCGGTAGCCACGCAGACGGTGCGGGTGACCGCCGGGCGGCAGGGGATGAGGCGCACGCCCGGGTGGTGGTCGGGGACGGCCATGCGGGGGATCAGGGCGGTGGTGAGGCCGGCGGCCACCAGCTGGAGTTGGGTGCTGTAGTCGGCGACGCAGTAGCGGACCCGGATGTCGGTGACCGCGTGGCGGCGCAGCAGTTCGACGAGGGCCTGATGGGTGTCGCTGCCGGTGGGGCAGCTCGTCCAGACGAGGCCGTGGAGGCTGCTGAGGGGAACTTCCGCCAGATGCGCGAGCGGGTGGCGGTCGTGGACGGCCAGCAGCGCGTTCTCGCGTACCAAGGGGTGGGTGAGGACGCCCGGGGGGATGCGGGCCGGGGCGTGGGTCCAGCTCTCCATCACCACCGCGTCCAGCCAGCCCGCCTCCAGAGCCGGCAGCAGGTCCGACGCCTCGCCGTCCTGAACCTCGGGTTCCAGGCGCGGATAGGACTCCGTGAGGGCCAGCAGGGTTTGCGGAAGCAGCGAACGTAACGCCGAGGCGACCGCGCCCACCCGCAGCGGGCCCGCCACCAGGCCGCTGATCGCCGCGAGGTCCGAGTCGGCCTGCGACGCCGTCTCGGCCATCCGGCCGGCGGACGCGGCCAGGACCCTCCCGGCGTGACTGAGCCGGATGCCCCGGCCATCACGTTCGACGAGGGCGCAGCCGACCTCGCGCTCCAGGCGGCGCAGATGCTGTGAGACGGCGGGGCCCGTCACGTGCAGGGCCTCGGCGGCCGCCCGGACCGAGCCCAGTCGTGCCACCGCGTCGAAGACGCGCATTCTCTCCCAACTCACCATGTGCGAAGGCTAATGAATACAGCGAACAAACAGTAAGTAGTGCTGTCGCTTTCCGAGTGGAAGGCTGCTTGACGTGGAAGCCGCACCGAAGCCCCGAACCCCCGCCCCCGAGCGTGCCCCGGAGACGTCGGGCACCCAGACGAAGGCAGCTGCCCTGATCATCGGAGGCGCTGCCTGCCTCTCGATGTCGGCCGTCTTCGTCAAGCTGGCCGACGTCAACGCCGGCACCGCGGCCTTCCTGCGCTGCGCCGTCGCACTGCTCGCCCTGGTGCCGATGTGCGTGTACGAGCTCCGCCGGCGCGGCGGGATGCCCACCGCGCTGCACCGGAACGCGATCCTCGCGGGCGTGTTCCTCGGCGCCGACTACGTGATGTGGACACTCAGCATTCTGGACATCGGCGCCGCCGTGTCCACCGTCCTCATCAACGTGCAGGTGATCGTCTTCCCGCTGCTGGCCCGGGTCTGGGACGGCACACGGGTGACGCGCCGTTTCCTGTTGGCCTGTCCGTTGATGCTGATGGGCATCACGCTGGCGGGCGGCGTCGTCGACTCCGGCGCGCAGGCCGTGCACCCCGTGCGGGGGGCGCTGCTGGGCGTCGGTGCGGGCAGCGCCTATGCGGTGTACCTGTACCTGATCCGCCGCTGCGGCCGGAGTTCGCCCGGGCACGTGGTGACGCCGGTGTGTGTGTCGACGGCCGCGGCGACGGTCAGCTCCGGTGCCATCAGCCTGCTGACGACCGGGCTGCCGCTGGCGGTCCCGGCCGCCTCGTGGGGCTGGATCGTGGCGCTGGCCCTCCTCGGCCAGGTCGCGGCCTGGCTGCTGATCAGCAAGGGTGGGCCGCAGCTCCCGCCCAACACCGCGGCGGCGCTGCTGCTCCTCCAGCCGGTCATGGCGATCGCGTTCGCCCTCCTCATCCTCCGCGAGACGCCCACGCCGGTCCAACTGGGCGGCTGTGCACTGGTGATCGCGGCGGTGTGGACCAGCAACCGCACCCCCCGGACGAAGCCGGCGGCGCGTCCCGCGTAGGGACCACGACGGAACGGACCGGTAACCCCCCTCGGAAAGCCTGTGGTGCGCCCCCCCCACGCGCGTGACGGCGTGGGCGAAGGCGTGCCCGCACTGGAAAGGGAAAGAGATGGACCACTTATCGGCGGATGACCACGGCCTCATCGCCCCGGTGAGCCTGCCCCGTGACGGCATGGCTCCCGGGAAGCTCAGCGGCCCGGACGAGTACGACGCGTTCTTCCGTATCCATTACGACGACGTCTCCGACGCCGCCTGGGCCCGGCAGGCCCTCGCGGTCACCCGTAAGGTCGCCGACGACCTGCGCGACTCCAGTCTGGGCGAGGCGGAACGAGCCGATCTGCTGGACGGGATGAATCTCCTCCTCCAGCACGCCCTGGCGCTCACCGCCGGCCGGTAGCGAATTTCCTCAGCGCGGCCCGCTCGAAAGTTCACCGTGACCTCCGTACTTCAGTGGTGCCCGGAATCGGGTGCCGAGATCAAGGGATGTCGGCATGAAACTGACCAGCGACCAGGAAATCGCCATCCGTAGATGGAAACTCGGTCATCACGTCTTCCATCTCCACCTCACGATGATGAACTCCCATCTCCTCGCGTTGAACACCGCACTCGACAACGAGGAATGGCCCACCTGCCGGCGGCTGCTGGAGACCCTCATCCGCCTCTACCGCGCCTCCACCGCCTCGATGCGGTACGCGTCGGATTTCCCCGTCGGCGCCTACCACGGCCTGCTGCGACCTGCGATGGAGCCGCCGTGGGTCAGCCCCGGATTCTCCGGGAAGTTCAACGCCGACCATGAGCGGATGCTCGGTCTGCTGAAAACCGTCCGCACCCCGCTGAAGAAGGCCGCACGCGACGGCCGGGCGCCGGACGACGTGAACGAGGCGGCCCGCGAATTGTGGCGGGAGCAGTCGCGCAACCGCGCAAACCACAAGCTCATCTGCGAGAAATTCGTTCCGGGCGGCACATCCCTGCTGCAGGAATACTTCGCCACCAGCGGAAAGTAAAGGAGAGGCCCATGTCCTTCACCATCGTGGAAACCTGGTACCTGACCGAGAAGGCCGCGGCGCAGGCCACCCGCACCATGCAGCTCATCGACGACGCGCTCGGCGACAACGCCCACCACCACCCGGGCTGGAACGGCCACGCCACCTTCCTCCAGGACCGGAACGACCCGCGCATCGTGACCTGGGTCTACCCCTGGCGCAGCGCGGAGGACCACGCCGATCTGCTGAAGTCCGAAGAGGCCCTGGTCGAGCCGCTGATAGCCGAGTACTGCACCCGTCCCCGCGAGGTCCGCTACGCGGTGGAGCTCCCGGTGGAGGTCGACCATGACCACCACTGAGCACCGCGCCGCGCCGTCCGGCGGTACGCCCCCGGCGGCGGTCGGGGACTGGACGCCGGAGGAGCTGGAGCGCAACGGGCAGCTGCTCCTCAAGCGCCTCGGCGAGCACTTCGCCTCCTTACGCACGCAGCCGGTGACCACCGACCGGTCGGCGAAGGAGATCCACCAGCTCTTCGACGAGCCGCTGCCGACGGGCCCGCAGGACTTCGCCGACGTCCTGGACCAGACGTGGCGGGATGTGCGGCCGCACCTGACGCAGTGGAACCACCCCCGCTTCCACGCGTACTTCTCCAACAGCTCCAGCGGCCCGGCGATCCTCGCCGAGACCGCCGCGGCGGCCCTGAACGTCAACGTGATGCTGTGGGACGCGGCACCGGCCGCCGCCGCGGTGGAGTCCACCGTGCTGCGCTGGCTCTGCGAGATGCTGTCCTACCCGGCCGACGGCGACGCCGTACTCGTCGACGGCGCCTCCCTCGCCACGCTGTACGCCCTCGCCGCGGCCCGCGAACACCTCACCGGTCTCGACGTCCGCCGCACCGGCCTCGCGGGCGGGCCCGTGCTGCGGGTGTACGCCTCCGACCAGACGCACAGCAGCATCGACAAGGCGGCCATCACCCTGGGCCTCGGGCTGGACAACGTGGTGCGCCTGCCGGCCCGGCCCGACGGAAGCATGGACCCGGCCGGCCTCGACGCCCGGCTGCGCGCGGACCTGGCGGACGGATACCGCCCGCTCGCCGTCGTCGCCAACGTCGGCACCACCTCCACCGGCGGGATCGATCCGCTCGACGACATCGCCGAACTCTGTGCCCGCCACGGCGTCTGGCTGCACGTCGACGCGGCGTACGGCGGTTTCTGGCGGCTGGCCGACCCCGTCCGGCCGCACCTGCCCGCGCTGGCGGTGGCCGACTCGCTGGTCGCCAACCCGCACAAGGTGCTGCTCTGCCCGATGGAGGCCAGCGCCCTGCTCTCCCGCCACCGCGACGCGCTGACCAACACCTTCCGGCTGGTCCCCGAGTACCTGACGACGCGCCATGAGGACGGCAGCGTCGACTTCATGAACTACTCCCTGCAGCTGGGACGGCAGTTCCGGGCGCTGAAGCTGTGGTGGATCCTCAAGAGCTTCGGCACCGACGGGATCGCCTCCCGCCTCACCGCCTCCGCGGGCCTCGCCGACCGGCTGCGCACCGCCGCCGGGACCGCCCCGCACTGGCAGGTCACCAACGGGCACACACCGTTCCCGCTGGTCTGTCTGCGGTACGCGCCGGAGGGCCTCGACCGCGCGGAGACCGACGACCTGAACCGCCGCATCCACCACCGCGTCAACGCCGGCCGCCGCTCGTTCGTCTCGCACACCGTCACCGGCGACGGCTACGTCATCCGCGTCTCGATCGGCAACATCCACACCCGCGCCGAGGACGTCGACGCCCTCTGGGACGAGCTCACCGACGCGGCGCGGCGGGAAGGCGGCGACCTGTGACGACCTCACCCCCCACCACCGTGGACCCGGACACCTTCGCCGAACGCCTCGGCACCTTCTACGCCGTGGGCCGCTGGTCGGCGGTCAACGACGACCTGCCGTGGACCCCGGCGCCCAGGTCCCTGCCCTGCATGTGGCGGTACGCGAACCTGCGGCCGTTCGTGCTGGAGGCCGCCGAGTTCGTCAAGGGCGACGCGGCCGCGCTCCGGGTCCTCACCCATCTCAACCCCGGGCACCGGGAGTACGAGGCGGCCTGCGGGCACCTCTACTCGGGGCTCCAGGCGCTCAAGCCGCACGAGTCGATGACCTGTCACCGGCACGCGGCGTCGGCCGTCCGCTTCGTCCACGAGGGGCACGGCGGCTGGACGGCCGTCGACGGGGACCGCATCGAGGTCGGCGCCGGGGACGTGGTCATCACCCCGAGCCGCCGCTGGCACGAGCACGGCAACGACGCCGACGAGGGCCTGGTCATCTGGCAGGACCTCACCAACGACCCGCTGGTCAACACGCTCGGCGCCAACTTCTTCGAACTCCACCCCGACGGCACCCACCTGCCGACCACCCCGCGCCGCGACACCCACGCCACCTGGGGCGGGCTGCTGCTGCCGGACACCCGCCGCCGCCACGAAGGCTCCCCGCTGTACTCCTACCCGTGGGAGAAGTGCCGGGAGGCCCTGGAGAACGCCGCCCGGGCCGGCCACCACGACCCCCACGACGGAGTGGTGCTGGAGTACGCCGACCCGGCGACGGGCGGCCCGGTCACCCCGACCACCGGCTGCCGGCTCCAACTCCTCCGGGCCGGGGAGCGGACCCGGACGCACCGCCGTACCGGTGCGGTGGTGTACGTCGTCGCCGAGGGCACGGGCACGACCACCATCGAGGGCACCGACTTCGAGTGGTCGGCGGGCGACACCTTCTGCGTCCCCTCCTGGGCGCGCCACCACCACACCAACCGCAGCGGCACCGGCGAAGCCGTGCTGTTCTCCGCCGACGAGTCCCCCCTCCTCCGGGCCCTCGGCCTGTACGCCGAGGACGCCGGACCGTTCGACGGGTCCTGAACCACCCGCACCGCCCGGGGCCTTCGGGCCCCGGGCCCCGTGAGAGAGGAAGACTCATGCTCCGCATTCTCGTGATGCTGTCCGCCGCCACCCGGATGCCGCTGACGGACGGCAGGACCCGGCCCGTCGGCTTCTGGCCCGAGGAGGTCACCGAACCGCTGGCGGTCTTCGACCGGGCCGGGGTGGACATCACCACGGCGACCCCCGACGGGCGGCCCGCCGAGGCGGACCCGTCGGGCTTCACCCCGGAGGGCACCGGCCTGTCCCCGGAGGAGTGCCAGGCGCTCCGCGACGCCGTGGCCGGACACCGTGAACGGCTGGCCGACCCCGCGTCGTTGCAGGAGATCCGCGGGGAGGCCTTCGACGCCGTCTTCGTGCCCGGCGGCTACGCCCCGATGATCGACCTCTGGTGCGACCCGCACTGCGGACGCGTCCTGGCCGGTGCCCACCGGGCCGGCCGCCCGGTCGCGGCGGTCTGCCACGGCCCCGCCGCGCTGCTGTCCTGTACCGACGCGCAGGGCGACTGGCTCTTCCGCGGCTACCGGATGACGTCGTTCACCGACGCCGAGGAGAAGGACGTGGCGCTGCTCGACGTCCTGCCGTGGACCTCGCAGCAGTCGCTGGTCCGCCAGGGCGCCCACTTCTCGTCCGGGCCGGCGCCCTGGGCGGAGCACCTCGTGGAGGACCGCGGGCTGCTCACCGGCCAGAACCCGGCCTCGGCCCGGCCGCTCGCCGAGCGGCTGCTGGCCCGGCTGAACGGCGCGCAACCGCCCGCCGCCTGAGCCGGCCCCCCACGGCGGTGACGCCGGCGGACGGCGCCCGGCCCCCGGGCCGCCCCGTCCGCCGGCGTCACCGCCGTCCGCTTCCGGTCGCCCACACCGCCACCGCCGACGCCCCGGTCCAGGCCGCCGCGTAGCCGAAGCCGACCGCCGGGCCGAAGGCCGTCCACAGGAGGCCGACGACGGCCGAGGAAGCGAAGTCGCCGAGGGACTGGACGAGGCCGAGCAGACCGAACCCGCTGCCGCGCAGCGCGTCCGGGAGCATCCCCGCCACCAGCGTCGACTCGGCGGGCTCGACCAGCCCGATGCCGCTGCCCGCCAGCACGAAGGCGGCCAGCAGCGGCGGCCAGCCGTGCCAGGGGACGGCGAACATGCCGTACGCCGCCAGGTAGAGGGCGCCGCCGGTGGCGAAGGCGGTGCGGGGGCCCGCCCGGTCGATCCAGTGGCCGCCGAGGTAGGCGACGGCGGCGGCGAGGGCGTTGTGCGCCGCGTAGATCAGCACGGCCAGCGAGGTGGCGGCGGCGAGATCGCGGGCACCGTGGTGCAGGAGTTGGGTGGCGCGCAGGATGAGCAGGGTGACGGCGATGTTGCCGATCTCGAACATCGCCACGGGCAGCAGCGCACGGGCCATCCCGGCGCGGCGCAGATCGCCCAGGTGGAGCCGGACACGGCGCCGGGCGGACGGCTCCGCGAGGGTGCGGCGGGCCTCGCGCCCGGCGAAGGTGATGGCCACCGCCGCCAGCAGACCGGGAAGCGCCGCACACCAGAGCGTGGCGCGGATGCCGATGAGGGAGACCAGCAGCGCCGCGAGGAGGGGGCCGACGACGGCGCCGAGGTTGTCCCCGGCCCGCTCCAGGCCGAAGGCGCGTCCGTAGGCGTGCGGCGGGGCGAGGGAGGCCAGCAGCGCGTCCCGGGCCGGCGACCGGATGCCGCGCGAGGCCCACGCCGTGGCGCGCAGGACGCCGACCTGCCACACGGATTGCGCGAGGCCGAGGGCGCCGGTGGCCAGCGCGGTGCCGAGATAGCCGCCGGTGGCGATCCGGGCCCGGCGCGCAGGGGAGTTGGCCAGCGGGCCGCCCGCCAGCTTGGCGACCCCGGTGAGCGCATCGCTGACGCCCTCGACCACCCCGAGCACGCCCGGTGAGGCGTGCAGGGTGGCGGTGAGGAAGCCGGGCAGCACGGCG
Organism: Streptomyces sp. NPDC014733; assembly: GCF_043083385.1. Taxonomy (NCBI): domain Bacteria; kingdom Bacillati; phylum Actinomycetota; class Actinomycetes; order Kitasatosporales; family Streptomycetaceae; genus Streptomyces; species Streptomyces sp. NPDC014733. The sequence continues at coordinate 508,179 of NZ_JBIBYO010000003.1, forward strand.
GTGGCGATCTCGTGCCCGGAGTCGCTGAAGAAGCTCGCCGCGCCGACGCCGCCGACCCCGGCGCTGTACCAGCCGCTCCGCCCGCCCTCCGGCGGCGGCTGTCCGGTGTGGTCGTCCATGGGGAAGTGTCCTACCGGGCGGTGCCCGGCGGCGCGGCCACGCCACGCCGGGCGCGCGCCCGGAGCCGTACGCCCCCGGTCACTGGGCGGGCAGCCGCACCGAGTACAGCGACGGCGTGTCGAGCCGGCGGGAGACCAGCACCGCGCCGCTGACGGCGAGGAGCAGCGGGACCATCAGCGCGTCGAGGGTGCGGGTCAGTTCCAGCGCCAGGACGACGGCGGCGACCGGTGCCTGCATCGCGGCGGCGAGGACGGCCGCCGCGCCGATGATCGCGAAGCCCGCGGCCGGGCCCGGCCAGGTGAGCGTCCAGCCCTGCCCGGCGAGGGAGCCGAGCAGCGCGCCGATGGCGAGCGTCGGGGTGAAGAGCCCGCCGCTGGCGCCGCTGCCCAGACTGCCCGCGGTGGCGAGCGGTTTGAGGAGGAAGAGCGCCACCAGGGTGGCGACGCCGAACTGCCCGTCCAGGGAGAGCTGGACGATGTCCTTGCCGTTGCCGAGCAGTTCCGGGTACGGCACGGCCAGCGCCCCGACCGCGGTGAACACCAGCGGCGGCCCGATCAGCAGCCCCCACCCCGTCGGCCGCCGCCCGTGCGCGATCCGGATCATCCGCACCCAGCCGACCGCCACCCACCCGGCGAACGGGCCGATCACCACGGCGAACACGAGCAGCGAAGTGGACAGCGGCACCTGGGGCAACCGGTAGGTCGGCCCCGTCGGAAGCACGGTCCAGGAGACCGCGGTGGCCAGGCACGAGGTGGCCAGCGCGGGCAGTGCCAGCCGCAGCGACAGGACGCCGAGCATCACCTCCAGGGTGAGCAGCGCCCCGCCCAGCGGCACGTTGTACACGCACGCCATACCCGCCCCGGCGCCGCAGGCGGCCAGCAGTCTGCGGTGCGCGGTGTCCAGCCGGGCCCAGTCGGACAGCCGGGACGCGAGCGCCGCCCCCGCCAGCCGCGGCGCGGCCTCCCGGCCCAGCGACGCGCCCATGCCCACGATCACCACGGACAGCACCGCCGTCCCCAGACTGCGCCGCAGCGGCAGCCGCCCCTCGTCCCGCCAGAGCGCCGTGCTCACCTCCGAACCGCCGGGCCCCGTCCACCGCCGCAACAGCCACCAGCCGGCGGCGGCCACCACCCCGGCGGCGGCCAGTGCCACCACCCGGTGGCCGGCGCCCGCCCGTTCGACCGCGGCGAGGAAACTGCCGGACCGGTAGGAGTACGTCAGATGCGCCGCCGCGTGCAGCAGCGCCATCAGCGCGGCGCCGGCGAACCCCGCCAGCACCCCGGTGGCCACCACCAGCACCCAGAACCGCGCGGACAGCGACGGGACATCCGCCGGTGCGACCAGGTTCGGCTGCTCCACCGCCCCGCCGCCCCGGGCCCGTCCGATTCGCTCTGCGCCCATCGCCCGCCTTCCCGGCAGGTCCCGGCGCCGCTGCCGGGCCCTGCCCGGCATCGTCTCCCGGCCCGGCGCCCGCGGGGCGGGACCCGGCGCGCGTGTCGTGCCCGCGCGCCGGTGCACGACCACGTGGCGTACGTCGCACACGCGGGAAAACGAGGACACGGACGGCGGGGCGCTGGCACCGTCGGGGCATGCGCCCCCAGGGGCGCGGTTCCTCGTACGCGGTATCGGCGACTCCATCGGATGGGCAGACGACCATGGCGGATCACGGGCTCGAAGGATTCGGGCGCACCACCTTCACGCACGACGGCGTCACCCGGAAGGTCCTGCGCCGCGGCACCGGACCCGCCGTGATCGTGATGTCCGAGATGCCGGGCATCACGCCCAAGGTCCTCGGGTTCGCCGAACGGGTGGCCGCCCTGGGGTGCACCGCCGTGCTGCCCGTCCTGTTCGGCGTCCCCGGACGCGACCCCCACCCGTCGGCGCACGGCCCGCTGCGGGCCCGGGCGTACGTCGGGTCCACGTTCCTGAAGCTGTGTGTGAGCCGGGAGTTCACGCTGCTCGCCACCGGCCGCAGCTCCGCGGTCGTCAGCTGGCTGCGGGCGCTCGCCGCCCATGAGCACGAGCGGTGCGGCGGCCCCGGCGTCGGCGCGATCGGCATGTGCGCCACCGGCGGCTTCGCCCTCGCCATGGCCACCGACGAGCGGCTGCTCGCCCCCGTCCTCTCCCAGCCCTCGCTGCCGCTGCCGGTCACCGCCGCGCGCCGCTGCGCCCTCGACATCTCCCCGGCGGAGCTGGCCGTCGTCAAGGACCGCTGCGCCCGTGGCGATCTGCGCGTCCTCGGGATGCGGTTCCGCGGCGACCGCTTCGTACCGGGGGAGCGGTTCGCCGCGCTGCGCCGGGAGTTGGGGGACGCGTTCGTCGCCGTCGAACTGGACGACGAGGACGCCAACCCCGAGGCCGTCGCCGCACCGCACTCCGTCGTGACGGAGCATCTGATCGACGCCCCGGGCCAGCCGACCCGCGCCGCCCTCGACCAGGTCCTCGACCTCTTCCGTACCCGGCTGCTGGGGGAGCGCCCGGCCGTACCGGAGGGCGGGGGCGCCGGCTGAGAGGCGCGCGTGCCCCGCGCGCTACTTCCCGTCCTCCGCCGGTTCGATCCCGCGGACGACGACCACCGGGCACGGGGCGTGCGCCGTGCAGTGCCGGCTGACCGAGCCGAGCAGCGCCCCGGTGAAACCGCCGCGCCCGCGGCTGCCGACGACCAGCAGATCGGCGCCGCGGGCCGCCTCCAGCAGCACCCCGGCGGCCGTGCCGTACCCGAGGAACCGCTCCACCGGCGGCCCGGACCCCGGCCGGACGGCCTTCGCGAGCGCCTCGTCCAGCTCCTGGCCCGCCGACTGCTCCAGCGACGCCCGGAAGTCCTGGGGCGTGTCCATCCAGCCGACCGAACCGTAGAGCGGCGGATACTCCCACGCCATCACCGCGGTGACGGTGCTCCCCGTCAGCTCCGCCTGGCGCAGCGCCCAGCGCAGCGCCTCCTGGGACGGCTCCGAGCCGTCGACACCCACGACGATGCGTCCGTGGTCCTGTTGCCGGTTCTCCATGGCGACCTCCGCGGGACGGGCCTCCGGCGCACCGGAGCGGCGTGCCCGTGCACGCCCTTCCCCCAGCTTCCGTCACACCCGGCCCCGGCGCAGCGGGACACCGTCAGGCGGCCTCCTCGTCCGGGACCACCGCCACCGGGCAGACCGCATGGTGCATCGCGGCGTGCGCGACCGGCCCCACCCGGGGGGCGAAGGCGCGCCGCCGCCGGCGGCCGACCGCCAGGAGGACGGCCCCGGGCGCGCTGTGCACCAGGGCCCGGGTCGGGTTCTCCGTCCGCACCGTCACCGCCACCTCGACGCCGGGGAACCGCTCCCGCCACGGCCGCAGCGTCTCCCGCAGCACCTCATCCCGCTCCTTGACGAACTGACCGGCGGCGTCGGGGTCGATGCCCCAGGGCGCGTAGGCGGTGACGGGCAGGGCCACGCCGTGCACGGCGTGCAGCGGCAGATCACGGCGGGCGGCGGCGTCGAAGGCGAAGGAGAGGAGGGCGTCACAGGGGCCCTTCAGCCCCATCCCGACGACCAGGTGCGGGGCGGGCACCGGTACGTCCTCCGCCTCGGCCCCGCGGAACGCCGGGCGCCCGGACCAGCCCTCCCGGACGAGCACGACGGGACGCCCGGCCCGGCCCACCACCTCCAGGCTGACGTCGCCGAGGACATAGCTCTCCCACGCCGTGAGGGCCCGGGAACCGAGGGCGAGCAGCCGCGATCCCTCCGCCGCGCGCAGCAGCGCCGGTACGGCCTCCGAGCCGACCAGGTCCTCGATGATCCGCAGGTCCGGATGGTCGGCGCGGACCTCGTCCAGAGCCTCCTCCACGAGACGCCTGGCCCCGGCGTTCTGGTCGCGGTCCGGCGGGGTGTCCGGCCCTTCGGCGGCCAGCAGGATCCAGGCGTGCAGCAGCCGCAGCACGGCCCGCCGCCGTTCGGCCTCGTCGGCCGCCCACCGGGCCGCCGCCAGGCTCTCGGCGCTGCCGTCCAGCCCGACGGTGATCACTTCCGGTTCCATGGCTCCTCCTCGTACGGCGGGCGGGCCGCTCACGGCACGATCGTCAGGACCTGCTCCACCGGGCGCCGGGGCGACGCGGGCCCCTCCGGGCCGTAGCCCAGGCGCAGGATCATCTGGACGTGGCCCGTGCCGGTCACCGGGTCGCGGAGGATCCAGCGCAGGTCGGGCCATTCGACGGGCTGGGTCGCGAAGGAGCTGACGAGTCCGCGGCGGGTGGCCCGCAGCAGGACGCGCTGGAGCGCCTGTCCCGCCCGCAGCCAGTCGACCGGGGCGTCGCCGGGCGTGCTCAACGTCGCGAGCTGGGGGTGGGGCTCGAACGTGGCGAAGGCGCGGCCCGGCCGGGCCTGCCGCCCGGCGAAGTCCCGGACCGGCGTCGCCGCGTCCTGTGGGCGGGGGCCGAAGGCGTACTCGGGGACGCCGTCGTCGGCCGGTTGTCCGGAGGAGCTCGCGCGGGTCCAGCGGCGCTGTTCGGCGTCGCGGGCCGCGTCCATCCGGTTGTAGCCCTCGGCCTGCTCGATCAGGTTGAGGACGGTCTCGCGGTGCGGGCCGGTCAGGAAGGTCAGCGACGCCCCCTCGGCCGCCGCCGACGCGAGCAGCGCGGCGCGTACCGACGGCGGGATCTCCCGGTCGCTGTACGGCAGCCGGCTGGTGTGCCGGGCGCGGACCGCGGGGTGGAGACCGGCGAGGTCGGGGTCGACGGGGCCGGGGTCACCGGGGCCGGCGGGAGTGCCGAGGCGTACGGAGGCGAGGACGTCGGGCCGTCCCGGGTCGGGCAGCAGGGTGGGCGCCGCGTGCAGTCCGGCGTGGGCCGCGGCGACCCGCAGGTTCAGCAGCGCGGCGCCGCACCCCAGGTGGAGGCCGCGGCCGGTGGGGTCGGCCTGCGGCAGGGCCCGGTCGGGGTCGGCGGCGAGGGTCAGCGTGCGGTGGGCCCGGGTGTAGCGGAACCGCCAGGGCTGGGCGTTGTGCTGGGACGGCGCGGTGACGGCGTCGGCGACGAGCGCCTTCACCAGCGTGTCGTCGAGAGGGGGAGCGGACACCGGCACCTCCTGGACGGAGCGGACGGCGAACGGCCGGTTCCGGCGGGCACGGCCGGTTCTCCTCCAGGGTCGCCGCTCCGGCCCGCTCCTGCCAGGGCCGCAGGTCCCGGCCCGGGACCCGGCCGGAGGGCCGACCGGCTCATGCCGTGGCGGCGCCCGCCCGGCCATGCTGAAGGGGCGGGCCCACGCGGGCGCCGCGGCGGAAAGGAGCAGTCATGGAACACCGCACGGTGGGTGAACTCATGACACGGAAGGTGGTGACCGTCCGGCTGGAGACGCCGTTCAAGGAGGTCGCGCGGATCCTGGCCGACAACGCGGTCAGCGCCGTCCCCGTCCTCGACGGTCTCGGCCGGCCCGCCGGGATGGTCTCGGAGGCCGATCTGCTGCGGAAGGTGGCCGACCGCTCCGATCTGACCGGCCGCACCCCGCTGCCGCACCTGGAGGCCTGGGAACGGGAGCGCGCCGAGGGCCGCACCGCGGGGGAGTTCATGTCCGCCCCGGCGGTCTGCGCGCACCCGGAGTGGACGGTGGTGGAGGCCGCGCGGCTGATGCAGGTGCAGAACGTCAAGCGGCTCCCCGTGGTCGACGAGACGGACCGGCTGCTGGGCATCGTCAGCCGCAGCGACCTGCTACGGGTCTTCCTCCGGCGGGATCAGGCGATCCAGGAGGAGATCTCCCACGAGGTCGTCGGCCGCCTCGCCCGCCTCGGCGCCGCGGGCGTCACCGCCGAGGTCAGGGAGGGCCAGGTCGCGCTCCACGGCACCGTGGCCGATGCGCTCCTGATCCCCGTCCTCACCCGGATGTGCGCCGGGGTCGACGGGGTGGTGTCGGTGGCGGAGGACGTACGGGTACGGGTGGGGGCCTGAGCTGAGGGCGTGAGGCGTCACCGGCGCCCGCCGCGCGGAAAATCGGCGCCCGGTGCGGCACGGGCCTCCCACCCTCCTCCGCCGGCCTGCCCGTACCGGGCATGGGCCGGTCGGCCCCACCCGGGGGAGAGCGGGCCCGCCCGGCGTACGCCGAAAGCCTGTCCGGCGTCGGCTCCGCGCGCGTCCCTTCCCTGTCCCGGACCGGTGGAAGGCGGACAATACGGGTAGGTCCGTACCGCTCGCAGGGGGCGTCATGTCCGGCACACCGACCACGCCGACCGCCGATACCGCCATCCGTGTCTTCCTCGTGGACGACCACGAGGTCGTCCGCCGGGGACTGTGCGACCTGATCGACGACGAGCCCGGTATGGAGGTGGTGGGGGAGGCGGCGACCGCGGACCAGGCGGTGGCGCGGGGGCCCGCGCTGCGGCCCGATGTCGCCGTGCTGGACGTCCGGCTCCCCGACGGGGACGGGATCTCCGTCTGCCGGGAGCTGCGTTCGCGGATGCCGGGCCTCGCCTGTCTGATGCTGACCTCGTTCGACGACGAGGACGCCCTGCTGGACGCGATCATGGCGGGCGCCGCGGGCTATGTGCTCAAGCAGATCCAGGGCGCCGATCTCGTAGCGGCGGTACGGACCGTGGCCACCGGGCAGTCGATGCTGGACCCGGCCACCACCGCCCGGCTGATGCGCTCGCTCCGGGGCCCCGGGGAGGCGGCGGCGCCGGAGGAGGAGCGGCTGGCGGTGCTGTCGGAGCGGGAGCGGGCCGTGCTGGATCTGATCGGTGAGGGGCTCACCAACCGGCAGATCGCGAACCGGCTCCATCTCTCCGAGAAGACGGTCAAGAACCACATCTCCCGGCTGCTGGGCAAACTGGGCGTGGAACGCCGCGTCCAGGCCGCGGTCCTCGCCGCTCAGGCCCATGAACACGCACAGGCGCAGGACCACGGGCAGCTCCACGGACACCCGCAGGGACACCCGCAACCTCCGCCGCACGCGCCCTTCCACGGCCACCGCCCCGGGCACGGTTGACGGGCCCCACCGCCGGGACACCACCGCGGAGCGCCGCTCCGGACCGTCACGCCGGGCAGCTGACAGCCGGGCGGCCGGCTGCCGGGCAGCCGCCGTACGCCACCCGCCGGGCCCGGCCGCGCCGGCCGCGCCCTCACTCCTCCTCCGGCACCAACGGCACGCGCCAGACCAGGGCCGTCCCCCCGCCCGGCCCGGGCCGTTCGCGGACGGTGAGGGAGCCGCCCAGGAGATCGGCCCGTTCGGCGAGGTTGCGCAGGCCGCTGCGGGCGGCGTCGGGCGGGATGCCGACGCCGTCGTCGTCCACCGTCACCGTCAGGGTTCCGTCGCCGACGACGACGGAGACCTCCGCCCGGTGGGCCCGGGCATGGCGCGCCACATTGGTGAGCGCCTCGCCGAGGACCGCGACGACCTCCTCGGCCACCCCGGTCGGTACCTCCGTGTCGAGCAGGCCCTCCATCCGCAGGGCGGGCGTGAAGCCGAGGACGGGTACGGCCGCGTCCACCGCCGTGACCACCCGGTTGCGGAGCTTCGGGGCGGTGTCGGAGGGGTCGCGTGCGCGGAGGCCGAAGATGGTGGAGCGGATGATCTTGATGGTGGCGTCCAGGTCCTCGGTCGCCCGGGCCAGCCGGTCCGCCGCCTCCGGATGGTCCACGAAACGGCGCGCGCCCTGCAGCGTCACCCCGGTCGCGAAGAGCCGCTGGATCGCCAGGTCGTGCAGGTCACGGGCGATCCGGTCGCGGTCCTCCACCAGGCTCGCCTGCTCCGCGTCCCGGCGCCGGGCGGCCAGTTCGAGGGCGAGCGCCGTCCGGTCGGCGAAGCCCGGGAGCGGGGCCACCTCGGCGCTGGTGAAGGGCGGTCGTCCGCGCCGCCGCGCGAGCATCAGCACCCCGCTCGGACGCTCCTTCGTCCCGACCGCGACGGCCACCGCCGGACCGGAGCCCGGCCAGCGGTCCGGCTGCGCCGTGACCCGCCCGTCGCGCTCCGCGTCCGCCACCGTGACCAGCCCCTCGCAGCCCAGCGCGGCCGCCGCCAGCGTCCCCTCGGCGCCGGTGAACACCACGTCCCGGTGGTCCCCGGCCCGCTCGCCCCGGGCCAGCGAACCGCGTATGCCGCCGCCGGGCCCGACGAGGTAGAAGACCCCGGTGTCGGCGCCCGCGATGTCGACGGCCCGCGCCAGCATCCCGTCGAAGACCTCGGTCTCCGCCGCCCCGGACAGCAGCGCGCGGGTCAGATCGGAACCGGCCGCCAGCCACCGCTGCCGGAGCCTGCCCTGTTCGTAGAGGCGGGCGTTGTCGAGGGCGAAACCGGCGGCGACGGCGAGGGTGGTCACCACCGCCTCGTCCTCGTCGTCGAAGTCGGCGCCGTCGCGCTTCTCGGTGAGGTAGAGGTTGCCGAAGACCTCGTCGCGGACGCGGATGGGCACCCCGAGGAACGACCGCATCGGCGGGTGGTGCGGCGGGAATCCGGACGAGGCGGGGTGCCCGGCCAGTTCGGACAGGCGCAGCGGCCGCGGGTCGCGGATCAGCTCGCCGAGCAGCCCGTGGCCGGAGGGCAGGTCGCCGATGCGGGCCCGCAGCTCGTCGTCGATGCCGACCGTGACGAACTCCGCGAGCCGGCGGTCGTCGCCGATGACGCCGAGCGCGCCGTAGCGGGCGTCCACCAGCGTCACGGCCGCCTGCACGATGCCGCGCAGCACCTCGGGCAGCTCCAGCTCCGCGCCGACGGCGATGACCGCGTCGAGGAGCCCGTCGAGCCGGTCCCGGACGCCGCGGACCTCGTCGATGCGTACCCGCAGTTCGTCGAGGAGTTCGTCGAGCCGCAGCCGCGGAACCCTGCTCGTCCGCTGCGGGTCACCGGTCCCCATCGCCACCTCCGCCCGCGCGCGGGCCACCTTCACCGTAGTCCGGACGCGGGCGACCTTCCTGTCGAGCCCGTCCGGGGCCGCCGGGCCGCCCTCAGAGCCGGAACCAGCGCTCCTGCCCCGGGGCGACGGTGCGGTGCCGGTCCCCGGGCAGCACGACGGAGAGCGGGTCCCGGGACGACGCCGGCACCCGGACACCCAGCCGCCCGGGCAGCATCCGCAGCCGTACGCCCCGGTGGGCGCCGACGCAGCAGGTGAACGCGAACCGGGGGATCTCCCGCAGTGTCACCGGCGCCACCCGCAGCCCCTCCGGGCCCGCCTCCAGGCCGGTGAGCCCGCGCTCCACCAGGTCGACCGTGCCGGCCATCGCCCCGAGGTGGATGCCCTCGCCCGTCGTCCCGCCCTGGAGATCGGCGACATCGCCCAGCAGCGCCTCCCGGCAGTACGCCCACGCCTCCGGCCCCTTCCCGCGGGTGAGCAGCCAGCCGTGGACGAGGCTGCTGAGCGTCGAGCCGTGGCTGCTGCGCCGCCGGTAGTAGTCGACGGTCGCGCGCCACAGCGCATCGTCCAGCCGGTACCCGAGCCGGGCGAACAGCGCGGCCAGCTCCGACGGCCGGAAGAGGTACCCGAGCATCAGCGCGTCGGCCTGTTTCGACGCCTGGTAGCGGTTGACGGTGTCGCCCTCGGCCTCCAGGATCCGGTCCAGCCGGCGGATGTCGCCGTAGCGGTCCCGGTAGTGCGCCCAGTCCAGCTCCGCCAGGTCGCCGTAGCCCGCGAACTGGCTGATCACGCCCTGGTGGAAGGGGAGGTACAGACGGCGGGAGAGCGCGTCCCAGCGGGACAGTTCCTCGTCGTCGAGGTGCAGGGCCCCCGACAGTTCCGCGCGCCGGGCCGCGGGCAGTTCGCCGAGCAGGTCGAGGCCGCGCGCGAGCACCCAGGCGGCGGTCGCGTTGGTGTAGGCGTTGTCGTCGATGCCCGGTGCGGCGGCGTCGGGGTAGGCGTCGTGGTACTCGTCCGGCCCGACGACGCCGGTGAGCCGGTAGCGTCCCAGCGCCGGGTCGAAGGTGGCGGCCCCCGACCAGAAACGGGCCACCGCCAGCAGGATCTCCGCCCCGGCGGAGTACAGGAACCCGCGGTCGCCGGTGGTCTCCGCGTACCGCCAGATGTTGTGGGCGATGGCCGATCCCACATGGCGCTGGAGATGCGAATGGTCGGGCAGCCAGCGCCCGGAGCGCGGGTTGAGGTGCAGCGTCTGCGTCTCCTCCCGGCCCGAACTCGCGCTCTGCCAGGGATACATGGCGCCCGGGCGGCCCGCGCGGCGCGCCGCCGCCCGGGCGGCCGGGAGCCGCCGGTACCGGTGGTCGAGCAGGGACCGGGCCACCTCCGGGAAGTGCAGACCGAGGTAGGGCAGCACGAACAGCTCGTCCCAGAAGATGTGCCCCCGGTACGCCTCGCCGTGCAGCCCGCGCGCGGGGACTCCGGCGTCGAGGCCGGCGGTGTGCGGGGAGAGCGTCTGCAGCAGGTGGAACAGGTGCAGCCGCAGAATCCGGCCCGCCTCCCCCGGCACCTTCAGCTCCCCCTCCTCCCACAGCCGCGCCCAGGCCGCCTCGTGGGTGGCGAGCAGTTGCGGCAGCGCGGGTGCCCGGACGGCCTCGTCGCAGGCGGCGGTGACGGGATCGGCGACCGGCCGGTCCAGCGAGGAGCGCAGCGCCAGGGTCTTCACCACCGTCGCCGTGCGGCGGGGCTCCATCGGCAGCCGGTACGTCTGGACGGTCCCGGTGTCCGTGACGGTCTCCCGGGCGGGACGCTCCGGGACGGCTTCGGTACGGACGGCCAGCGCGATCCGGATGCCCGGGTCGGCCGTGCGGCAGGCGAGCCAGGCGACGCCGCCGGGCCGGAACCCCGCCCGGTGGTCCGTGAGGTGGCGCCCTTCGAGGTTCCGGTAGCGCGCCACGCCGCTGTTGGTGACCGCACCGTCGAGCACGGACTCGACCTCGACGGTGCCGCGCCAGCCGTAGGCGCGGAAGAGGGTGCGCTGCGCCGCCAGGTCCGGGTCCCCCATGTGGACGATCCGCAGATGGACGACGCGCAGCCCGCGTCCGGCGGCGTCCTCGAAGAACAGGTGCCGGGTCAGGACGCCGGTCCGCGGGTCGAGCCGGGTGGTGCAGTGGCGCGCCGCGCCGGGCGTCAGCCAGGGGCCGGGCGGGGCGCCGTCGGGCCGGCAGCGGTAGCGCAGCAGCGTCCAGTTGGGCAGGTTGACCAGGTCTTCGTTCTCGACCCGCCGGTCCGCGATCTCCGAGGCGCGCCGGTCGTAGCAGCCCGCCAGGTAGGTCCCCGGGTAGTGGACGGGGCCGGCCGGGCACTCGGGGGCGGAGCCGCGGGTGGCGAACCGGCCGTTGCCGAGGGTGCAGAGCGCCTCGACCAGCCGCTCGCGCTCCGGGTCGTAGCGGTCGTAGCGCCAGTCGGGGTCCGTCATCCGCGCCCTCTCCGTACGCGCCCGGCCAGCGCCGTCAGCGCGCCGACCGTCTCGTCGGCGCCCGCCTCGCGCAGCGCGGCGGAGGCGGCGCCGTCCGCGGTCCGGTCGACGCCGACGACGAGACCGAAGCCGCCCCGCCGGGCCGCCTGCACCCCGGCGAGCGCGTCCTCGACCACCGCGGTCTCCGCCGGGCGGGCGCCGAGCAGACCGGTGGCGTGCAGGAAGAGCGCCGGGTCCGGCTTCCCGGCGAGACCGTGCCGGGCGGCGTCCACCCCGTCGACGATCACGGTGAGGAGCCGGTCGAGCGCGGCGGCCGCAAGCAGCTCGCGGGCGTGCCGGGAGGCCGACACCGCGGCGCACGGCACCCCGTCGGCGCGCAGCGCCCGCAGCGCCGGTGCGGCGTCGGGGAACGCGGCGACGCCCTCGCTTTGTACCCGCTCGGCGAACGCCCGCTCCTTGGCCGCGGCGACCGCCCACACGGTGCCGAAGCCCGGCGGGTCGCCGCGGGCGCCCGTCGGGAGGTCGATGCCCCGGGCGGTGAGGAAGGCGGCCGCCCCGTCGTGGCGGGACCTGCCGTCGACGTACCGGCGGTAGTCGGCGTCGCCGTCGAACGGCGGCTGCGCGCCGTCCGCGACGGCCCGCAGGCAGGCGTCCAGCGCGGTCTGCCACGCCGCGGCGTGCAGCCGGGCGGTGTCGAGGAGGACGCCGTCGGTGTCCAGGACGACCGCGCGCAGCGGGCCGGTGGCCGGTCCGGGGGAGTTCACCTGTTGCCTCCTCGCGCACGGCGTACGGACCGCCCGGGCACCCCGGGACGGCCCCGGACGCGGGCCCCGCCGGGGGAGCGCCCGCTCCCGCCCCCGGGCGGCCGTGGTCCCTTCCAGGGTTCCGCCAACCCGCGCCACCGCAACCGGGAGCGGCCGCGTCCCGGGGGCGGGGCCTCCGCCCGCGCGGCCCACCGGGCCCGGCATGCGCCGGGCAACCCGGCGGGAGACGGTGGGAGCAGGCCGTCCGCGCGCCCGGACGGCGCGGACCGTCCGCGCCGCACACCGCCCCGCCGGGCCACCGGTCCGGCCCGTCCGCACCCCGCACGCCGCACGATGAGGAACGCCCCATGACCGCCCAGCACTTCACCGTCGCCGATGTGATGACGCGGCAGGTCGTCGCGGTCCGGCGGGACGCCGGTTTCAAGGAGATCGTCGAGGCGATGGCCCGGTGGAAGGTGACCGCCGTGCCCGTCGTCGGGGAGGAGGGCCGGGTCGTCGGGGTGGTGTCCGAGGCCGATCTGCTGGTGAAGGAGGAGTTCCACGACCACCGCACCGGCCTCGTCGAGCAGCAGCGCCGCCTCGCCGCCACCGCCAAGGCGGGCTCCCGCCGGGCCGAGGACCTCATGGCCGCGCCCGCCGTCACCGTCGGCGCCGGGGCGTCCCTGCCCCAGGCCGCCCGGCTGATGGCCACCCACCACGTCAAACGGCTGCCGGTGGTCGGCGAGGACGGGGCCCTGCGGGGCATCGTCAGCCGCGCCGACCTGCTCAAGGTGTTCCTGCGCCCGGACCGGGACCTCGCGGCCGAGGTGCGCCGCGACGTCGTCGAGCCGCTGTTCCCGGACGCGCACCGGCGGATCGGCGTCACCGTCGACGCCGGCGTCGTGACCCTCTCCGGCGTGGTCGCCGACACCGCGGTCGTCCCGCTCGCCGCCCGCCTGACCCGCGCCGTGGAGGGGGTGGTGGACGTACGGTGCGACCTGACGGCACGGCCGGCCCCGTAGCGAGCCACCGCCCCCGCACCGCGGACGGCGGAAGCCGGTCAACCGGTCGGGCGGAAACCGATGACGGGCATCCCGGGGAAGCCGGCCACGCGGAGCGACCACCGGGCCGGCCCGGAGAGGCCGCCGCCCCTCACCGCTCCGCCGGCGGCACCGCGACCACCGGGCAGGCCGCACGGTGCAGCAACCCGTGGACCGTCGACCCGAGCCGCCCCCCGTACCGCCCGCCGTGGTTGCTGCGGCCGACGACCACCGCGAGGGCCGCGTACGAGAGCCGGCTCAGCTCCTCGACCGGGCGGCCCCGGACGACCTGCTGTTCCACGGGGACCTCGGGGTAGCGCTCGGCCCAGCCCGCGACCGCCTCGGCCAGTGCGCGGCGGCGTTCGGCCAGGTCCTCCTCGGTGTCGTCCCGATAGGGGAACGGGCCGGGCCACACCCAGACCGCCCGCAGCCGGGCCTCGTGCAGCGCCGCCTCGGCCACCGCGAAGCCGACGGCCGCCCGGCAGCCCGGGCCGCCGTCCACCCCGACGACGACCAGCGGCGGATGGACCGCCGGACGCTCGGGGTCGCGGACCATCACGACCGGACAGTGGGCGCGCGCGGCCAGCGGGACCGCCACCGACGCCTCACCGAGGACCTCGGCGACCCGGCCGAGGTGCCGCGACCCCAGCACCGCGAGCGCCGCGTCCGCCGTCCGGTCCTGCAACACGGCGACCGGCGGCCCGTCCAGGAACTCCGTCGCGGTCCACAGCCCGGTGTGCAGCTCCCGCACCAGGTCCTCCGCCGTCGCCAGGGCCGACTGCGCGCGGATCAGCAGGGTGCTGCGGCGGGTGAACGCGCCGTACCGCAGCGGCGGCGCGACGGTGACCAGCCGCAGCCGCACCTTGCGGTGCGCGGCCTCGTCGGCGGCCCACACCAGCGCCGGGACCGACAGCTCCTGCGGGTCCACACCGACCAGGATGTCGTTCATCTCCGGCTCCGCACCCCGTCGTTCAGCTCCGGCTCCGGGCCGCGGAACCGCCGCGGCCGCCGGCCGTCACCCTCACGGTTCCTCCTCCTCGGGCGCCTCGGCGGTGGCCGGGCGCCGCTGCGGTACGACGGCCACCGGGCACGCGGCGTGGTGCAGCGCCCGGTGGACGACGCCGCCGAACTCCCGCCCGAAGACGCCGCCGTGCCGCCGCGCCCCGAGGACCAGCAGATCGGCGGCGGCCGACCGCGCCGTCATCGTCCGGCGCGCGGTCCCCTCGGGCGTACTCCTGCGCAGCCGCACCCCGGGGTGGTCGCGGACCGCGGCAGCCAGCGCCTCGTCGAGCAGCTCCCCGGCGCGCTGCGCGTGGTACGTGCCCGGCTCACCGGCCAGCAGCGGATGGTCGGCCGGTTCGTGGAGCGGCCGCCGCCAGGTGCGGACCACGTCCAGCTCCGCGTCCCGCACCGCCGCCGCGCGGAACGCGAACCGCACGGCCGGGGAGTCCACGTCGTGGTCGCCGATGCCCAGCAGCACCCGCCCGTGTTCGCCGTCCAGGGCCTGCCGGTCCCCTCGTACGACGACGACCGGGCAGTGGGCGCGGGCGGCGACGAGCAGGCTGACGGAGCCGAGCAGCAGACCGGCCACCGCGCCCCGGCCGCGGTCCCCGACGACCAGGAGTACGGCCTCCTGCGCCGCGTCGAGCAGGGCGGTCGCCGCGTCGGTGGCGGCCACGTCCGCCGTGACGGCCAGACCGGGCGCCCGCTGTCCGGCGCGTTCGGCCGCGGCGGCGGTGATCTGCTCGGCGAGCACCTGCTCCGCGGGCCGGTCCGCGGCCGGGTCCGGCGCCACGCCCTCGTACCGTTCCCACAGCGAGGCGTGCACCAGACGCAGCGGGCGGCCGTGCCGGACGGCTTCGTCGACGGCCCAGTCGACGGCCGTCAGGCTGGCGTCGGAACCGTCGACGCCCACCACCACGGGAAGCTCCATCGTCGCCACCGCCTTCCGGGTCTCCTCCCACCCTGTGCGCCCCGGCGTCCGCCCGGCCAGGGCCGACCGGCCCCGGCGGCGGCCCGCCCGGACCTCCCCGAAGGACGCCCCCGCCGCCCTGCTGACCTGCCCTGTCACGGGTCGGTCCCCGTCACCGCAGCGGACGGCCGGGCGGCGCGGTGCCCCTGCATACTTCGGACATGATCATGACCGTCCTCCTCTTCGCGCTCTTCGGTCTCAGCGTCCGGAAGGACCGCCGCCGGTTCCGTAACGCGGTCCTCCTGGGGCTGGCGCTCCTCAGCTTCTCCGGCTGGCTCCTCGGCAGGGCGAGCCGGCTGCCTCCCGTCGCGGCCGAGACGGTCTACCTGCTGGCCTTCCTCGCCCCCACCGCCGGCGTGGTCGCGCTCGGCGGATTCCTGCTGGCCAACGGCGTCACCATGGCCAGGAAGGAAGGGCTCCGTCCGGCCAACCTCCTCTCGGGCCTGCTGGGCGTGGCCGTCTTCGGCCTGATCGTCCTGCTGCTGTCGGTGGGCCGTCTGGCGGGCTCGCCCGCCTTTCCCGTCGCCGTCGCCGTGCTCCTCCTCGCCGCCTACGTCTCCTTCCTCTTCCTCTGCTTCCTCGCCTACGCCTTCCTCTACGGGCGGATCGCGGTCCGCGGCGACGTCGACTACGTCGTCGTGCTGGGCTCCGGGCTGATCGGCGGCGAGCGGGTGCCGCCGCTGCTCGCCTCCCGGCTGCGCAAGGGCCTGGAGATCCACGACGCGCAGGTCGCCCGCGGCGGACCGGCGCCGGTCCTGCTCACCTCCGGCGGCCAGGGCCCGGACGAGAAGCTGCCGGAGGCCGAGGCGATGGCCCGCTGGCTGGTCGAGCAGGGCGCCCCGGACGCGCACGTCCAGGAGGAGAACCGTTCCCGGACCACCGACGAGAACCTGCGCTTCAGCCACGAGATCATGACCGCCGGGAAGAGCGACTACCGCTGCGTCGTCGTCACCAACAACTTCCACGCCTTCCGTGCCGCCATGACGGCCCGTCAGTCGGGCGTCGCGGGCCAGGTGCTGGGCTCGCCGACCGCGAAGTACTTCTGGCCGAGCGCCACCCTCCGCGAGTTCGTCGCGGTGTTCTGGGAGCACAAACTGGTCAACCTGGGGGTCTGCGCCGCGCTGATCGCCCTGGTGGCCTTCGCCGCGACCCGCGCCTGAGGCGGACCGGCCGCGGGCCTCTTCCGGAGGCGCCGGGCGGCGGCCCGGGAAGACGCGCGACAATGGACCGCAGATATCCCGTTGGGGTGGATATCGGGAGGGACCAGAACACGATGAGGCACCGCAGTGTCGCCGATCTGATGACGCCCGGCGCCGTCGCCGTACAGCTCGGCACGGCGTTCGGCGAGATCGCGCGGCTGCTGGACGAGTACGACATCAGCGCCGTACCGGTGGTGGACGAGGCGGGGCGCACGCTCGGCGTCGTCTCCGAGGCCGATCTGCTGCGGCGGCACATCGACCGGACGCCGTCGAACACCGCCGCCTCGCTGATGACCAGCCCCGCCGTCGTCGCGCGCCCGCAGTGGAGCGCGATCCGGGCGGCCCGGGTGATGGGGGAGAAGGGCGTCAAGCGGCTTCCGGTGGTCGACGAGGAGGGGCTGCTCATCGGCGTGCTCAGCCGCGGCGACCTCGTCCAGCTCTTCCTGCGGCGCGACCGCGCGATCCAGGAGGAGATCCTGGAGGACGTCCTGACCCGCACGCTGAACGTCCCGCCGTCCGCCGTCACCGTGGAGGTCTCGGACGGCACGGTCACGCTCAGCGGCACCCTCGCGCGCCGCAGCCTGGTCGTCGTGGCGGTACGGCTGTGCGAGAGCGTCGACGGCGTCGTCGAGGTGGTCAACCGCCTCACCTACGAGACGGACGACCGGGCCACCCTCGGGAATCACGAGCCGGTGGAGCCGCCGGAGCCGGTCTGATCCGGGACGGCACCGCCCGCCGGCCCACCCGGTCGGCGGGGCGGACCGGCCGACGTCCGGCATCTCCGGCGCCGCGGCGGCCCGGCCGGAGTGCCGCGGCGCGGCCCCGCTCAGCCGGCCTGCGAACTGTCCTTGTGGGCGCCCCAGCCGTGCCACCGGTCGATCTCGATCCAGGCGGTGACCCGCGCCCGGTCCCGCCGCGGGTACGGGGTGCCGAGGTAGCGCCGGGCCAGCCGGTCGATGTCCTTCAGCCCCTCGTCCGGACGCAGCTCGGCGACGCGGCCGACGAGGGTGAGATGGGTGTACCAGTCGCCCTCGTCGAGCACGGTGAGCGTCACCCGCGGATCGTCCCGGACGTGCGTCAGCCGGCGGCGGCCCTCGTCCATGTTGACCATGACGCGGCCGTTGTCCCAGAGGTACCAGGTGGCCGTGGAGACGGGCTGACCGTCCGGCCGCAGGGTCGCGATGACGGCGGGATTGGCCTTCGCCAGCATGGCGGTGGCTGCCTCGGGCAGCGGAGGCTTCGACATGGGGGCACCTCACGGTCGGGCCGGTGGACGGGCAACGGGCAGGAGGAACGGGCGGACGGACAGGCGACGGACGCCGGAACGGCGCCGGGGCGCCACCGGACATGCTGTCCCCTCCCCGGCCGCCCCGCCATCCTGCGGGGGCCGCTCCCGTGAACCGGGGCGCGTCGCCCGTCTGCGCACCGGTGCCGCGCAAGCATGACGTCCCCGACGCCGTCGACCCGCGGCCGGCCACCCTGCGGGTCCGCGCGGAGCGCCCCGCCCACCGCGCGCCGGGCACCCCGCCGCCGTACCGTTGACGCGGAAATGTCCGCTCCCCACCTTGCCCGCCGCCCGGTGTCCGCGGCGGCCTGTCCGGGCCGGAAGGTGCGCCATGACCAGAGCCCTCGACGTGCTGACCGCCGCGCCGGACATCGGCGGGCTCACCGCCGTCGTCACCGGCGGCTCCCGGGGGTTGGGCCTCCTCCTCGGCCGCCGGCTCGCGCAGCACGGCTGCCGGGTGGTGCTGCTCGCCCGCGACGCAGCCGAACTGGACCGGGCGGTCCGGCTCGCCGGGCGGTGCGCCGGTGGTCCGGTGCGCGGGCTCGTGTGCGACGTACGGGACGCGGCGGCGGTCCGCGACCGGTTCGCGGAGATCGCCGAGGACGGGGACGGCATCGACATCGTCGTCGCCAACGCGGGCATCATCCAGGTCGGCCCGGCCCGTGCCCTCGGCACCGACGGCTTCCGGGCGGCGCTGGACTCCGTGTTCACCGGAGCGGTGCACACCTCCCTCGCCGCCCTGCCCCATCTGCGGCGCAGCCCCGTCGGCGGGCGGCTCGGACTGATCGGCTCGGTGGGCGCGCTGGTGCCCGTACCGCATCTGCTGCCGTACTCGTGCGCCAAGTCCGCCGTCGCCGCCCTCGCGACGGGCCTCGGCGCGGAGGAGGCGGCGCACGGCGTCAGCGTCACCGCCGTCCACCCGGGGCTGATGCGGACCGGTTCGCACCTCCAGGCGTACTTCGGCGGCGACCGGCGGCGGGAGTACGCGTGGTTCTCGGCGCTGGCCGGACTGCCGCTGCTCTCCATGGACGCCGAGCGGGCCGCGGACCGGATCGTCACCGGGCTGCGGCGGCGGCGCCCGCGGATCGTCCTGACCCCGGCCGCCCGGCTCGCCGCCGTGGCGGGCGGCGTCGCCCCCGTCGCCACCGGCCGTCTGCTGGCCGCCGTCGCCCGCGGGCTGCCGCGCGGCGACGCCCCGGCGACGATGACCGGTGCCGAGGTCGCCGCCGACGACCAGCCGCCCGCACCCCGGCTGCGCGCGGCCCTCGGCGTCCTCAACGAACGCGCCGCCGACCGTTTCAACGAACGCATCCGCAAAGACCGGTGAGCCGCGCCCGACGGGATCCCGCCGCAGATTGACGTGTTCCAGGCCCCGGGAACGGCCGAGCGCGCCGCCCGGCGGGATTGCCGGGGGCGCGCTCGGCGGCGGAGCCGGGGCCCCGTCGGTGGTGCGGGTGTTACTCGCCGACGACGCCGGACTTGTCGATCGTGATCTTGGCCTTGGGGGCGCCGCTCTGCGTGCCGAGGGCCTCGATCTTGCTCACCAGCTCCGTGCCCTCGACGACCTCGCCGAAGACGACGTGCTTGCCGTCGAGCCAGGGGGTGACGACGGTGGTGACGAAGAACTGCGAGCCGTTGGTGTTGCGGCCGGCGTTGGCCATCGACAGCAGGAACGGCCGGTCGTGCTTGAGCTGGAAGTTCTCATCGGCGAACTTCTCGCCGTAGATGCTCTTGCCGCCGGTGCCGTTGTGGTTGGTGAAGTCACCGCCCTGGAGCATGAACTGCGGGATGACGCGGTGGAAGCCGGAACCGGCGTAGCCGAAGCCGTTCTGGCCGGTGGCCAGCTCACGGAAGTTGCGGGCGGTCTGCGGCACGACGTCGTCGAACAGCTTGAAGACGATGCGGCCGGCGGCCTGGCCGTCGATGGTGATGTCGAAAAATACGTTGTTGCTCATGGAGGCATTGTGGCACCCGGTGCGCACCGCCTCGTGCGCACCCTCACGCCGGACGTGTCACGGCTCCCGGGTGTCGTCCGTGGTGGCCCGCAGGTCGGCGAGGAGTTCGGCCTGTCCGGCGAGGACGCCCGTCAAGATCGTGCGGGCGACCTTGAGCAACTCCGCGACCTGCGGATTGGCCAGGGAGTAGTGGACGGTCGAGCCCTCTTTGCGGGTGGTGACCAGCTTCGCCCGCCGCAGGACCGCGAGCTGCTGCGACAGATGCGCCGGTTCGAGTCCGACCTCGGGCAGCAGCTCCGCCACCGCGTGCTCCCGCTGGCTCAGCAGCTCCAGGACGCGGATCCGCGCCGGGTGTCCCAGCGTCTTGAAGAACTCGGCCTTGAGTTGGTACAGCGGCGTACTCATCGCGCCCCCACTTCCCCGGCGCGGCGGGAGGGCTCGGCCGGGCCCTCCGCGGCGTACCGCGTCCATCCGCTCGTCGACGACATCGGTTCCTCCTCCCGCGCGATGACGGGCGGCCGACGCGCGCGGGATTCCGGAGCCACCTGAGGCCGACGTGGTGACCTCGGCGATCGCCAAGATTATCAACTCCGCCGGTCACCGGAGGCGGCTCGGGGCGGGCGCCCGGCGGCTCGCGGCCCGGCTCACAGGGGCAGACAGACCCGGACGGTCTTGCCCTGGCCGTCCGCGTCCGGGAGCACCCCGGCGGTACCGCCCAGACCGAGGGTGAGCTCCATGACGGTGGCCAGTCCGCCATCGCCGCTGCCGACCGTGGCGCCGTACAGCGTCGGCAGGTACGGGTGCCGGTCGTGGACCGCGACGACCAGCCGGTCCCGGCGGGCCGCGTAGACGACGGTGAGCTGGGTGGAGAGCGGCGCGGCGTGCCGGACGCTGTTGGTGACCAGCTCGGCGAGGATCAGCAGCGCCGGGCCGACGGTCGGGTGGTGCGCGCCGATGTGCCACTCCGCGAGGACCCGCTCGGCGGTCTCCCGCGCCACCCGGACCGCGGCCGGGACGGCGGGCAGGGTGAGGACGTGCCGCTGCCGCAGCGATTCCAGCCCCGCGATCACCGCTCCTCCGGGTGGCCGGGCCCTGATGCAAAGGTCATCACCACAGCATCTAATCAATTGCTAACTTTAGCAATTCCGCAGGTCTGGGCGGCGGCGCGGCTCCGTGCGGCCGGACGGGGCGTCAGCGCGCCGCGGGCTGCGCCGGAACGGCGACCGGGACCGGCAGCGGCGGGGCGGCCAGGGCGCCGGGGCCGCGCCGGGCGAGGCGGAGGACGGCGGCGGAGACCCGGGCGACGGCGTCCGGGACCTGACGGAAGCTGGGGAAGTCGTTGATGTCGACGACCACCGGGCCGTCGGGCCCGAACAGGACGTCGACGCCGTAGAGATCGAGGCCGAAGGCGGTGCCCGTCTCGGCGGTGATGCGGGCGACCTCGGCGGAGAGCGGGACGCACCGCTCGCGGACCGCGTGCCCGGGGTGGAGCGGCGAGCGGCGCTCGGTGGCGAACAGCTCCCCGGCGACGCTGTAGACCTTGAGGTCGGTACCGGAGTTGGGGACGTACGGCTGGGCGATCAGCAGCCCGGCGGTGGGTTCGTGGTCCGTGGCGGTCAGCTCGCCCGGGTCGCGGACCAGCCGGACGGCGCGGCCGGAGCTGCCGTCGGCGGGCTTGACCACCAGTGGGAACTCCGCCTCGGGTATCCGCGCGAACTCCTCGGCGCGGGCGGCCGCATACGTCACCGGGACGGGCAGCCCGTGGGTGCGGGCGATGACCGCGGCGAGCGCCTTGTCGCGGACGCCGCGGATGGCCCGCACGTCGTTGACGGTCGTCAGACCCGTGTGCGCGGCGGCCTCCAGCAGGGTGAGTCCGGGGCCGCCGGAGACGGTCTTGAGGACCCAGGCGTCGTGGTCGCCGGCGGTGAGGGCGGAGGACAGCGGCAGCAGGGAGCGGCCGGGCCGGATGACGTCCACCGTGTGGCCCCAGGCGCCGAGTTGGGCGATCACCTCCCGGGGCATCCCGTCATGGCGGTACTCCTCCTCCACCAGGAAGCAGAGCCTCATCGATGCCACCCCGATCGCCGCACGTCCACCGTCCGCCCGGCAGATCCTTGACCTTTGACATGCGGGATCCTACGCGGGCGCCGGGCGCCCGGCCGCCGAGGTCGCGGCCGGTGGTCCGGGAGGAAGCGGCGGCGCCCGGCCGGGGGTGGTGGCCGGGCGCCGCAGCGGGGTCAATGAGGAGCAGGGGTACGGCGCTTCGGTGCCGTACCGCGCCTGCCGGCGGACTCAGTCCTCGTAGTAGTTGTTGACGATCACGTCGGGCTCGTCGTCGTCGAACGCCTCGTTGAGCAGCGCGCCGCCGACCAGACCGGCCGCACCGGCGCCGATGAGCGCACCGGTGCCGAACCGGCGGCCCTGCTGCGGCTGTTCGGGCTGCGGGTACCCGGGCTGCGCGGGCGCCGCCTGCGGGTAGCCCGGCTGGGTGGCCTGCTGGGGGTAGCCGGCCTGGGGGTAGCCCTGCTGCGGGGCGGTGTAGTACGGCGGCGGGGTGGTCTGGACGCGCTGGGCGCAGCCGGGGCACGAGGTGATCTGACGCGGGACGCCCCACTGCGGCGACCACATGACGGGCGTCGTGCCGGGGCCGTGCGAGGGGTCGAAGAAGCAGGTCATGTCGGTGGCTCCGATCGGTGCGGGGTGGGAGGCGGGGTCCGGCACGGTGGTGTGACCGGGCGGCGGGAAGGCGGCGGGCTCCGGAGGGAGCGGGGGCGCCGGCGGCATCGCGGGCGCGGGCGGTGCCGGGGCCGCCGCGGCGGGGGCGGGGGCGGCCGGTTCGGGGCGCAGGACGTCGACGCCGTAGTCCTGGGCGATACCGGCGAGCCCGGAGGCGTAACCCTGGCCGACGGCGCGGAACTTCCACTCCGCGCCGTGGCGGTACAGCTCGCCGAAGACCATGGCGGTCTCGGCGCCGCCCGCGCCGTGCAGGTCGTAGCGGGCGAGGGTGGTGCCGTCCGTGGTGGTGACCCGGATGTGGGCGGCGGTGACCTGCGTGAAGCTCTGGTGACGCTCCTCCGCCTCGTAGAGCGAGACCGGGAAGACGATCTTGGCGACGGAGGCGGGGACGGCGCCGAGGTCGATGTCGATCCGGGCGTCGTCACCGCTGCCGTCGGCCGGCGGGGCGGCGGCGAGGGTCACCGCGCCCTCGGGGCTGCGGAGGTTGTTGAAGAAGACGAAGTGCGCCTCGGACAGCACCTTTCCGGAGTCGTCGCAGAGCAGCGCGCTCGCGTCCAGGTCGCAGCCGGTGCCTGCGGTGGCTTCGGTCCGCCAGCCCAGCCCCACCCGCACGGCGGTCAGGCCGGGGGCCTGTTTGCTGAGCGACACATTGCCGCCCTTGGTCAGGGCCACCGTCATCTCTTCCTCCACAACTGCCGTGCCGTACGGCGTCCTTCGACTTCCGCGATCCTATGGTTCCCGGATTGCGCAATGACTGAAGTATGCCTGGTCCGCAGGGGTGATATGGCGCTGACCGGCACACTTCGGCCAGGTGGTGGGAAGGGGTGGCCGGTGTCGGCCCCTCCAGGGTGCCGGACGGCCGTGACCTCGGCCTCATCTGCTGGGCATGTCACCGGGTCCGGTGTTTGGTATCCCATCGGAGAAGCGTGTCGTTCTGAGGCGCTCCCGCCGCCGCGTCGTCTGTGACGCACTCCACCTGCGTTTTCCTTCTGCACGCCTCTTGACCGCCGCGCGAAGCCGCCCGTAGCGTCCCCGTCACCTCAGCGGAATTTTATTTCTGTATACCGGAAAATTTTTCGGAAAGGCGGCTGGTGTGACCGCAATGCAGGGCGCATCGCGCACGGAGGGGACGCCGCTCGCCGGTTCGGCGGCGGACACCGCGGGCACCGGCACCAGCCCCCGGCTCTACAACCCCGACCTCGCCCCCACGAAGAAGGCGGGCCGCAGTTGGAGCGGGTACAACGTCTTCACGCTGTGGGCCAACGACGTGCACAGTCTGGGCAATTACGCCTTCGCGATCGGCCTCTTCGCCCTCGGCATGGGCGTCTGGGACATCCTCGCCGCCTTCGTCCTCGCCTCCGTCTTCCTCTTCGGGCTGCTGAGCCTCTCCGGCTACATGGGGGCGAAGACGGGCGTGCCGTTCCCGGTGATGAGCCGGATCGCGTTCGGCATCCGGGGCGCCAAACTCCCCGCGGTCGTCCGCGGCGGCGTGGCCGTCGCCTGGTTCGGCATCCAGACCTATCTCGCCTCGTCCGTGCTCTCCGCGCTGCTGGTGGCGGTGGCGCCCGGACTGCGCTCCTGGCAGCACCACTCACTGCTCGGCCTGTCGGCGCTCGGCTGGGTCTCCTTCCTCACGCTCTGGCTCGTCCAGGTACTGATCGTCAGTTACGGCATGGACGTCATCCGCAGATACATCGCGGTGGCCGCGCCGACCGTGCTGGTGACGATGGCGGCGCTGGCGGTGTGGATGTTCGCCAGGGCGGACTGGTCGCTGGCGATGGACGCGGGTCACCCCTTCACCGGGGCGGAGCGCTGGCTGCACATCCTGGAGGCGGCGGCGCTGTGGGTGGTCATCTACGGCACCTTCGTCCTCAACTTCTGCGACTTCACCCGCTCCGCGAAGTCGAACCGCTCGATCCTGCTGGGCAACCTCGTCGGCATCCCCGTCAACATGATGTTCTTCGCGGGCATCGTGGTCGTGCTCAGCGGCGCCCAGTTCAGGATCAACGGCCGGATCATCGCCGGCTCCGACGACATCGTGCGGACGATCCCCGACACCTTCCTGCTGGTCCTGGCCTCGCTGGCGCTCATCGTGCTGACCGTCGCGGTCAACCTCATGGCCAACTTCGTCGCGCCGGTCTACGCCCTGGTCAACCTCTTCCCGCAGCGGCTCGACTTCCGCCGCGCGGCCGTCGTCAGCGCCGTCATCGGGCTGGTGATCCTGCCGTGGAACCTCTACGACAGCCCGGTCGTCGTCGAGTACTTCCTCGGCGGGCTCGGGGCGCTGCTCGGCCCGGTCTTCGGCATCGTGATGGCCGACTACTGGCTGATCCGCCGGACCCGCGTGCACGTCCCGCACCTCTACACCGAGGATCCGCGGGCGAGTTACGCCTACCGCTCGGGAGTCAATCCGCGCGCCGTCGCCGCGCTCGTCCCCTCGGCCGCCGTCGCCGTCGTGGTCGCCCTCGTCCCGTCCTTCTCCGCCGTCTCCGGCTTCTCGTGGTTCCTCGGCGCGGTGCTCGCCGCGGTGCTCTACGTGGCCGTGCCCGGCCGGGTGCGCCGCCCCCACGAGGACGTGGACGGCGAGGAGATCGCCGTGCCCAGCGCGTAACGGGCGCCCGCGCCCCGCTCCACCGAAAACCTCTACCGGAACAGGACCTCTCCATGCGGCTGCTGGTCGTCAACGTCAACACCACCGAATCGATGACGCGGAGCATCGGCGAGCAGGCCGCGGCCGTCGCCGCGCCGGGCACCGAGATCGTGCCGCTCACCCCGGCGTTCGGCGCCGAGTCCGTCGAGGGCAACTACGAGAGCCACCTCGCGGCCGTCGCCGTCATGGAGACCGTCCGCGCCTACCGCGAGCCGTACGACGCGGTCATCCAGGCGGGCTACGGCGAACACGGCCGCGAGGGGCTCCAGGAGCTGCTGGACGTCCCGGTCGTCGACATCACCGAGGCGGCCGCCGCCACGGCGCAGTTCCTGGGGCGCAGCTACTCCGTCGTCACCACGCTCGACCGGGCCGTCCCGCTGATCGAGGACCGGCTCACCCTCGCCGGGCTCGCCGCCCGCTGCGCCTCGGTCCGCGCCAGCGGTCTGGCCGTGCTCGATCTGGAGCGCGACCCGGCGGCCGCGGTCGAGGCGATCGCCGAGGAGGCGGCGCGCGCCGTCGAGCAGGACCGCGCCGAGGTGGTCTGCCTGGGCTGCGGCGGCATGTCCGGGCTGGTCGACCGGGTCGTCGAGCGGACCGGTGTACCCGTGGTGGACGGCGTCGCGGCCGCGGTGACCGTCGCCGAATCCCTCGTCCGCCTCGGCCTGAAGACCTCCAAGGTCCGCACCTACGCGCCGCCGCGCCCGAAGCGGTTCCGTGCCTGGCCGCCGGCCGCGGGCGGCCGTGGCTGAGCGGTCCCGGGCGCCGCGCCGGGCGGGCACGGCACGGACGTAAGGCGAAAAACCGCAAATAGGGACATAAGGTCTCCGGTGTGCCGCGGTGGTCGTGGCGCCGATCCCGCCGCACCGCGAAGGGGGCCCCATGCCCGTCCCGGAGCTGACCGTCACCGCCCTCGACCGGGCCGCCGCCCGCCTGCTGGACTCCGGGCCGGGCCCGTCCGCCGGGCCGGAGCCCGCACCCCTGGCTCCCGTGGGACCGGACCCGCGGGAGCGGGCCGCGTGGGACGGCATCGCCGCGGGCTGGGCGCGCACCGCGCCCGCCGATCCGGCGGCCCGGCGGCTGGTCCGTGCGACCGTCGACGACCTGGTCGCGGAGGCGCTGCGTGCGGTGCCCCGGTACGGGACCCGGCCGGACGTCGAGGTGCGGCTGCCCGGCCGGTTCGCCCGCGCGCTGCCCGACCGGGCGCACCGCCGCCGCCCGGGCCTCTCCCACCGGCCGAGCACCCAACTCGCCGTCACCGCCGAGATCCTGCGGACCTGGGGCTGGCAGCAGCGCCCGCACCGGCTGCGGGACCGCCGCGGGCGCCGGTGCGTCTGCGGGGCGCTCCTCGGCGCGGTGGCGCTCGGCGTCGGCTCCGAGGACGCCGCGGAGCGCGCCGCCGCCCATATCCTCGGCGAACTGCGGCACCGTGGCTGGCAGGCGCTGATCGGCGACTGGAACGCGGTGCCGGGCCGCACCCGGGAACAGGCCGTCGAACTGGTCACGGCCGCACGGGCCCGGGCGCTGGCCGCGGGGGAGTGAGCGGCCCACGGGGGGTCGGGTGGCCGGAGCCGTCCGCCGTCCGTTGTTACGCCGCCGCCACCAACGGCCGCAGCCGGGTGGTGCCCAACCGCTCCACCAGCGGCGCCGCGCGGCCCGCCGGGACGGACACCGCGCAGGCCACGGCCGCGCCGACCAGCAGACCGGCCGCCACGTCGTGCGGATAGTGCGCGCCCACCCACACCCGGGACGCGGCCATCAGCAGCGCCAGCACCGCGGCGAGCGCGCCGATGCGCCGGTCCGCCAGGAGGAGCGCCACGGCGGCGGCCCCGGCGATGGCGGCGTGGTTGCTGGGGAACGACCAGTCGCCCGGCGGCGGGCACGCCTGGACGGTGACGGTGTGCAGCACCTGACACGGCCGCCGCTCGTCGAAGACCGCCTTGACCAGGTCGTTGACGAGATACCCGGCGATGATCACCACCGGTACGGCCAGCACCCGCGCCATCCGGACCGCGTCCCCGCCGGCGCGCGCCCGCCACCAGGCGACGGCCAGACACAGGACGAACGCGCCGAGGCCGAAGTCCGTCCACACCGACACCGCGGTGTTCCAGGGGGCCGGGGCGTGCGCGGCGAGATCGGTCACCCAGAGGTAGAGCCCCCCGTCGAGGGAGGCTCCGCCGGCGGCGGGCGGAAAGGTCACGGCAGCTCCTTGTGAGCGGGGGAGGGGCGGGCGCCGGTGGGCGCGTCGCGCGTGGGCCCGGTCGCCGTCCGCCCCGGAGGGAGGCCCGGACCGGACGGCGCGAGCGTCTACACGGCAGTAGACCGACTACGTCACTGTAGACGACGATATGCGAGGCTGGACGCCGTGAGCGGTGTGGAGGAGGCGCGATGAGCGGTGCGGACAAGGACCGGCGGCCCGCCGGAGAGCTGGAATCCGGGGTGCTCGCCGTGTTGTGGGCGGCGGACGCTCCGCTCACCCCCGGCCAGGTCCAGCAGGCGCTCGGCGCGTCGCTGGCGCGCACCACGGTCACCACGATCCTCACCCGCCTCCACGACAAGGGCACCGTCGTCCGCGCCCGCGCCGGTCGCGGCTACGCCTACGCACCCGCCCAGGACGCCCCCGGGCTGACCGCCCGCCGGATGCACTCGGAGCTGGCGAAGGACGAGGACCGCGGCGCCGTGCTCGCCCGGTTCGTCTCCCAGCTCTCCGACGAGGACGAGCAGCTGCTGCGGGCACTGCTCGACGAGGGGCCCGCCGGAGACCGTCCGTGATGTCCCTGGTGTGGGTGCCGCTGCTCGCGCCGTTCCTCGCCGTCCCGGCGGCCCGGCGGCTGGCCGACGCCCTCGCCCCGCGCCGCGCCGCCGCGCTGCTGGTCTGCGTCGCGGCGGGGCTCGCGCTCTGCACCGTGGCGGCGCTGGCGCTGCTGGTGGTCCCCGGCGCGTCGTACCTGCCGTGGGTGGCCGCCGCCGGTGAACTGCTCACCCCGCTCGCCGACGGCCCGCCCGCGGTGACCGTCGGCGTCTCGGCGGCGGCCGCCGCGCTGCTGGGCGCGAGCGCCGCCGCGGTGACCGTCCGCCTGCGCGCCCACCGCGCCGACCTGCGGGAGGCCCGTACGCGGGCCGGGGCGTTCCACGGCGAGCTGGCCGTGGTGCCCGACGAGCGACCGGACGCCTTCGCACTGCCCGGGCGGCCCGGGCGGATCGTGGTGACCACCGCGATGCTGCACGCCCTGGAACCGGCCGAACGGGCCGCGCTCTTCGCCCATGAACGCGCCCATCTGCGCGGTCGCCACCATCTGCTGCTCGCCGCCGCGGACCTCGCCGCCCGCTGCCATCCGGCGCTGCGCGGTCTCCGCGCGCCGCTCGGGTACGCGCTGGAGCGGATCGCCGACGAGGCCGCGGCGGACGCCGTCGGCGACCGGACGCTGACCGCCCGCGCGGTGGGCCGGGCGGCGCTCGCGGGCAGCCCCGCGCCCCGGCCCCGTACGGTCCTGGCCGCCACCGCCGGACCGGTACCGCGCCGGGTGGCGGCGCTGCTCGGCCGGGAGGTGGGCGGCAGCCCGGCGGCGACGCCCCGGCTGCGCCGCGCCGTCGCCGCCGGGCTGCTGCTCTGCCTGGTCACCACGGGCGCCGCGGAGCTGAGCGCCGCCGACACCCTGCATGCCCACATCGAGGTGGCCCAGGGCGAATGGCGGTGAGCCGGGTGCCCGGCGGCGACCGGCGCTCAGGCGCCCTCCCCGGCCTCCTCCTCCGGTACCGAGATCACCCAGTGGCTGTCCTGGCGCGGTCGCAGGTAGCACGCCCAGTACAGGGCCGCCGCCGCGACGATCGCGCCGGTGATCGCCAGGCTCTCGGCGCTCTGCTGCCACAGCACCCACACCAGGACCAGCACCAGCAGCGCCGGGATCGCCGGCCACAGCGGCATCCGCCAGGCCGCGCGGTGCTGGTGCGCGCCCCGCCGGGCGACCAGCGCGCCCAGCGCCACGAAGACGTACATCGCCGCGACGGCGACGCCGGTGACCTCGCTCAGCATGTCCAGGTCGACGAAGCACAGGGCCGCCCCGGGCACGCCCACCGCCAGCGTCGCCGCCCAGGGGGAGCCGAAACGCCGCCCGAGGTGGGACAGGGCGCGGTTGACGCCGGTCGGCCAGGCCGCGTCGCGCGCCGAGGCGAAGACCACCCGGGAGTTCTGGATCACCATCACGATCGCCGCGTTGATGATCGCCAGCGCGATGCAGAGGCTGACGAACGTCCCGACCGCCGAATTGCTCCAGGACTCCACCATGCCCGCGACATCACCCGAGGTCAGCGTCGCCAGGTCCGGCGCGCCCAGCGTGATCGCGACGACCGGTACGAGGACCACCGCCGCGCCGATGCCCAGCGTCCACAGGACCGTACGGGAGACGTTGCGCCGCGGGTTCTCCATCTCCTCGGCGAGGTACACCGCCGTCGAGAAGCCCTGGAGGATGAAGAGCGCGGTGGCCAGCCCGGTCACCACCAGGCCCGCGGTCAGCGCGGTGCTGTGCCCGTCGGGGGTGGCGATCACCGGGTGGACCAGGACGGCGGCGGAGCGGCTGGTGTGGCTGAAGCCGAGGAAGGCGACGACCGCGGCGGCCACCACCTCCAGCACCAGGAAGATGCCGGTGATCCAGGCGTTGGCCCGCAGATCGAGCAGGCCCATGGCGGTGGCGAGGAGCATCACCCCGGCGGCCGTCCACTGCGGATCGAGCGGGGTCAGCGGCGCCAGGTAGTCGGCGGTGCCCAGCGCGATGATCGGCGGCACGATCATGACGACGATCAGCGACAGCACGAAGACCAGCCAGCCGGCCAGCCGCCCCATCAACGTGCCGACCATCGCGTACTCGCCGCCGGAGCTGGGGATCAGCGTGCCCAGCTCGGAGTAGGTGAACGCGACGCCGATACAGAGCACGGCGGCGATGGCGATGGTGAGCGCGGTGCCGGTGCCCAGCGTCGCGAAGGAGTCCGGCACGATCACGAAGAGCGAGGACGCCGGGGTCAGGCAGGAGAGGGTGAGCAGGGTGCCGCCCACCACGCCGATCGAGCGGTTGAGCTTGGGCGCTCCGCCGGCCGCGGCGTCCGTATCAGCCCCGGCCGCCGGCGCCGGATGCGGATCCGCCGCGGGGGTCGCGGAGGCAACGGGTGTGGAGGGCGTAGTGGTCATCCGTGTCCCATCGTGCGAGCGGCCGAGGTGCGTGCCGAAGAGGTGGTGCCACGAAGCGGTGCGACCCGAGGAGCGCGGCAGAGGCGCGGTCGCCGTTTCGGTGACCGAATGAAACCCCTGTCCCAGAGGCGCGTCAAGGTTTCATATGAAATTCGCGAGACGACGAAATCCGTTGCGAGAACGGGTTCGTGGGGAGGTATTGGTGCCATGCCAGGGGCTCTGAAACGGAATCGGTGGTGCCGATCGGTGTCGAGTCATGGCTCCGGCGGGAGCTGCCCGGGGGCGGCCGGGGCGGTGCGGCAAGCGGGCGCCGGGCCCCGCCGCGACGGCGCGGCGGCCGCCGTCCGCCCCGCGGGCGCGCGCCGCCGCCGCGCGCGTCCCGGCGCCCGTGGAATCCGTCGCAAGGGCTCGCCGGGGCGCGGAAGCAGCGCCCGGAAGCGCCGCTGACCTGGGGTGCGAAGCGCCCCGTCCCGGCCGGTCCGGGTGGCCGCCGCCCCCGCTCGTACGCCCGGTACCCACCGGCGTCCCGCCCGCGACACGCTCCGTACGCGGTACGGGCACCCGCCTCGCCCCCGTGGACGCTTTTCGGCCAGTCCCGGGTACAGGTGGCCCGCGCCTCGGAGGTACCGTGGAGCCACGCGGCGCCTCCCCGGGCGCCGCACGGCGGTGGGGCCCGCCGTACAACCGCGGCATACGCCGCCAACGGTCCCTACTTGCGACGACGTGCGCCCGGCGACGGAGCGCCGCGAGTAGGAGAGACGCATGGTGAAGGCCCAGGAACCGGTGTGTGACGACCCCGTTGACCCCGATGCCGGCGCCCGCCCGCCCGCGCGACGCCGCAACCCGCTGAGCGGCCAGGGCGCCGTGATCGGCGTGGTCTCCCTCGGCGGCGTCGTCGGCGCCTGCGCCCGCTACGGCGCCTCGCTGCTGTGGCCCACCCCCAGCGGCGGCTTCCCCTGGACCACGCTCGCGGTCAATTCCCTCGGCTGCGCCGTCATCGGCGTCTTCATGGTGCTGATCAGCGAGGTCCGGTCCGCCCACCGCCTGGTGCGGCCCTTCTTCGGCACCGGCGTGCTCGGCGGGTTCACCACCTTCTCCACCTACGCCGTGGAGATCCAACGCCTGATCGCCGACGGCCGGGCCCGCACCGGGCTCGCCTATCTGGCGCTGACCGTCGTGGCGGCGCTGGTGTCCGTGACCCTCGCGGCGACGGTCACCCGCCGCCTCGTCGTAGGGAGGCAGAAGTGAGGTTCACCGGATCCGCGCTGCGGGCGACCGTCTACGTAGGGGAGCACGACACCTGGCACCACAAGCCGGTGTTCGTCGAGATCGTCCACCGCGCCCGCGCCGCCGGGCTCGCCGGCGCCTCCGTCTTCCACGGCATCGAGGGGTTCGGCTCCTCGTCCGTCATCCACACCAGCCGGCTGCTCTCGCTCAGCGAGGACCTGCCGGTCGCCGTCGTCCTCATCGACACCGAGGAGCGCATCCGCGGCTTCCTGCCGCAGCTCGACGAGGTGGTGGGCGACGCCCTGGTCACCCTGGACGTCTGCGAGACCCTCCGGTACACGCGGAACGAGGTGCGCCGGTGAACTGGCTGCTCGTCATCGCCGGCGCCGCGGTCGGCGCCCCGCTGCGCTACCTCACCGACCGCGCCGTCCAGGCCCGCCACGACTCGGTCTTCCCGTGGGGCACCTTCACCGTCAACATCACGGCGTGCGTGATCCTCGGCCTGGTCACCGGCGCCGCGGCCTCCGGCGCGGTCCCCTCCCAGGTGCAGCTGACCCTGGGCACCGGGCTGTGCGGGGCGCTGTCGACGTACTCGACCTTCTCCTACGAGACGCTGCGGCTGGCCGAGGACGGCGCGCGGTTCCTCGCGGCGGCCAATGTCGTCGCACAGCTCGTCGCCGGGCTCGGCGCCGCGTTCCTGGGCGCAACGATCGCCGGGGCGCTGTAGAGGGAGACACCCCCTGGCCGGAGGGTGACCGCGCCGCACCCGGCGTACCGGGTGCGGCGCAGCTGTCACAGGTGCGCGGCGATGGCCGGCATCAGGTCCTGGAAGGTGCGGCCGTTCGCCGGGGAGCCGAGGGCGGCCATCTGCCAGCCCTGGTCCGAGCGGTACACCTTGGCCATGATCTGCGCGGTGTGCGCGCCGCCGCCGTCGAGGGTGTAGCGCGCCAGCTCCTGACCGGTGGTCTCGTCGACCAGCCGGCAGAAGGCGTTCTGGACCTCCTGGAACGTCTGCCCGGTGAAGGAGTTGACGGTGAAGACGATCTGGTCGACGTTGCCGGGGACCTTGCCCAGGTCCACCAGGATCGACTCGTCGTCGCCGCCCTGACCGGCGCCGCCCACGCGGTTGTCGCCGGTGTGCCGGACCGAACCGTCGTCACTGATCAGATGCTGGAAGAAGACGACGTCGACGGGCTGCTGCCCGGCGAAGAGCACCGCGGAGGCGTCCAGGTCGATCTCCTTGGCGGTGAGCTTGGCCCAGAACCCCTTGCGGCCCGCGGCCTGCCAGCCCAGGCCCATCCGCACGAGGGTGAGCGCGCCGCCGTCGGACTTGCTCAGGCTGATCTTCTGGCCCTTGCTCAGATTTACGGACATCAGATTCCTCTGTCGTGACGGTGAGCCGGGCGGTGCCCACCGGACGACGGGCGTGCCGCGGGCGCGCCCGCCCGGCTGCGGAAACCCAAAATCTACAACACTGTAGAGAAGGCGGGGGCGGAGCGCACGGACCCGGCGCCGGGCCGGCGGATAGGGCCCGTCCGCACCCGGACGGGCCCTTTCCGCCACCGCCGTCAGCTCTGGCTGTGCGACGGCCCGAAGAACTCGACCGCGGCGATGGCCACCTGCTTGTCCGGCCCCGTCCCGTACGCCGAGTCCACGGTCAGCCGTACCTTCACCACGTCGCCGTACCGGAACGACTGGTGCTGGAAACCGCTGCCCTGGTCGAGGTTGATGACCTGGGTCGCGGTGTGTCCGTTGTCCATGGTGATCTGCGCCGTGATCCGGTGCGGCTGCGCCGACTTGTCGAGCGCCTCGGCGTGGGACGACTCGCCGGGCGTGATGCCGATGTCCAGCAGCCGTACCGGGTCCGAGAACCGCGCCTCCAGCCAGTTCCCCGTCCCCGGCGAGACCCCGGGCCCCCACCAGGTGTTGCTGAACGGGTCGAACGCCTGCTCCGGCCCGTGCTTGGCGAACGACCGGGACGCGGTGGACGCCTCCGGGCTCACCAGCGCCCGCTTGGCGAAGTGGTCCTTGACCGTCTGGACGCCCTCGTCGATGTGGAACAGCCCGAACACGACGAGACCGAGCGCGGCGGCCATGACCAGCCACCGCAGGATCCGGCCGAGCTGCCGGCGCAGCCGCGGCCGGTCCCCGGCCCACGGCTGCTCCCGGTTGCGGCGGTCGAACAGCCGCCGCCACCACGGCAGCCGGGCCGGGCCCTCGGGCGACGACGCCATCCGCATCGCGCAGCGGCAGCAGAAGTGCCGGTCCGGCCGGTTGGGCGTACCGCACCACGGGCACGCCACGCCGTCCACGGACCGGTACTCGCCCGGCGCCCGGACCTGCGGCCGCGCCGCGACCGGCCGGCCCGGCAGCACGGGCGCCACGGACGGCTGCTCCGGCTCCCCCTGCGGCTCGTCGACCGGCACCAGCAACGCCCGGGCGCGGGCCCGCTCGTCCTCGGCCGGACCGGACGGACCGGCGGTGCCGGACGCGGTGCCGGACGCGGAGCCGGACCCGACCGCCGGACCGGGGCCCTCCGCCGCACCGGTACCGGACGCGGTGCCGGACCCCGCCGTACCGCCCGTGGCGCCGGACCCGGCCGTGTCACCGGTGCCCGAGGTCCCGGACGTCCGCTCCCGCCCGCTGCCCGCGGTGTCGGACGTACCGTCCGGTGCGGCCGGGCGGCCCGCGGCGGGCGGCACGTCGGCGGTGTCCTCGTCCGGGCCGGACGGGGAACGGGACGCGGAGGCGGCCGGGCGGCCGCCGGGCGTCCAGCGCAGGACGGCGCCGCAGGTGTCGCAGAACGGCTGTCCCGCCTCGTGCGGCGTACCGCACTGTTCGCAGGCCGCGGGGCGCGCGTCCTTGCCGGAGGCTCCGGAGGACGGGCTGTTGTCCATGTCGGTCAGATCCTTTCCGCCGTCAGCACCTCGACGGTGTACGGCATGTGGGCGGGGCGGGCGGCCGCCACGAGGGCGTCCAGCCGGTGGGTGTCGGCGGTGGTCGGCGCGGGCAGCCGGAGCGTGACGTGCAGCCGCGGACGGCGCTCGCCCGGGGCCGGGCCGCGCGGCCGGGCGCTCCACGCCGCCGCGCCGCTCTCGGAGATCTCCGGCGCGACGCCGAACGCCAGCCGCACCGTCTCCGCCAGCCCGCGGCGGGTACCGCGCACCCGGTGCAGATGGGCCGCGGCGGCCACCGCGGCCCGCAGCCGCGCCTCCCCGGCGGCGTCGCCGTCGTCGATCCCGTCGGTGTCGGCCCCCACCCACCAGCCCAGCCAGCGGGTGAAGTCGGCCGGTGCCAGCGACGGCCGGAAGTAGGAGTCCAGACAGTCCAGGACGTTGACGATCGGCGCCAGCACCTCGTCCAGACCCGCGACGAAGTCCTGCGCCAGCGCGTCGTCGGCGAAGACCGCCGGCAGCATCGGGCCCAGCGGCGCCGACGACACCAGCC
Source organism: Streptomyces sp. NPDC014733 (assembly GCF_043083385.1). Lineage (NCBI taxonomy): Bacteria > Bacillati > Actinomycetota > Actinomycetes > Kitasatosporales > Streptomycetaceae > Streptomyces > Streptomyces sp. NPDC014733. Next base: position 543,016 of record NZ_JBIBYO010000003.1, read on the forward strand.
CGTCCACCGAGCCCCTCACGACGCGTCCCCGATGACCCGGACGCGGTGGTCGAAGGAGAACACCAGCGACGACGGATCGAGGTCGATACGGTCCGACTGGTCGCCGCGGCGGCCGGTCAGCGGGTCGGCCGGGTGGAGCAGCACCTCGTCCACCAACTCCACGCCCGGCACCCGCTGGAGCACCGCGAAGACCTCACCGGCCTGCACCGGGCGCCCGAACGGCCAGCCGTTGCCGTCCGCACCGCCGGTCAGCGGATCGAGATGGCGGTAGAGCGCGTCGTGCGCCTCGCGCCGCACCCGGTCCACGTCCACACCCCGGAACGCGTGCAGCGTCGAGACGACCGTGACGCCCTGGTAGAACGGCGGGCCCACCGCGAGCCGGGTGCCGATCAGCCGCCGGTCGTCCAGATACCGCGTCACCCGCTCCAGCAGCGAGTCCGCGGGCACCAGTTGCTCGAACCGCAGCCGCCCGCCCGGGTCCGGCACCGCCTGCGGCACCACCAGCACCCGCACCGCGTACGCCCCGTGTTCCCCCTCGTCACCGGCCAGGCAGGTGATCCGGGCCGTCTCCGGCGCCGCCCGCCGGGCCAGCTCCTCGTAGTCCCGCAGCGTCACCGCGCGGTCCTGCGCCCGCAGCGTGATCGGCGCGCGGGCCCGCGCCTCCTCGACGGTCTCCCCGTCGACCCCGCCGCGCGCCGCCTCCCGGTTGACCACCTCGGCGACGTACGGGACGGAGTCGCGCAGCGCACGCACCGCGCCGCGGGCGACGTTGCCGGTGCGGCCGCCGCCGGTGCGGTAGCGGCGGGCGCGGATCGCGGAGCCCTTCGGCGGCATCGCACCGTAGTGGCGCAACGTGCCGTCCGGCTCGCGCACCGACGGGCCGAACGCGATCTCCCCGGTGGTGGCGTCCAGCGTCACATGCCGGTCGTCCGGCCCGGACGCCGCGAAGTGCGGCACCACCTCCCAGTCCGTCCAGCCGTCGTACTCGGCGACCTGGAGGTGGAGCGGCGGGGTGTCGCCGACGACGGGTGTACGGGCCAGCCGCAGCCGCTGGCCGGGCAGCCCGCCGGACTCGCCGAGCGGCTCGTCGTACACCGTCTCGGCGTGCACCGCGGGCGTGGTGCCGCCCACCGTGAACGCCTCCGCCGACCGCACGGTGGGCGAGGTGGTGTAGAACGGCTGGCCGGACGCCGCCTCGGTGACGCGGCAGCGGATCCAGCCCGCCTCGTTCCGCCCGGACCGGGACAGCACATGGCCGCCGGGCACGTGCAGCACCACGTCACCGGGCCGGTTGAGACCACCGGTGGTGTCCTGGTCGACCTCGCACCCCGCCCAGCCGTCGGCGGTCCACGCCTCCCACACCAGGGGCGGCTGCCGCGGGTCGACACCGACACCGTCGACCCGGCTGTCGAGCCGCAGCGCCACCGCGCAGTGCGGCACCGCGGCGCTCAGCCCCAGCAGCATGCTGTCACCCGGCCGCGGCGCCTCGGCGAAGCAGAGCAGGTCCTGGCCCTCCTGGAGATCGGAGGTCCGGTCGGTGACCGGCTGTCCCTCGTGCTGCACCGCGAGATGCGCGAGCGAGGACGGTACGACCGTCAGCTCCCGCTCGGTGGCGAAGACCACCGCGTCCTCGCTGTCCGCCCGCACCGTCGCCGCCTCGGTGCCCAGCGGCACCCGCACGGGTTCGTCCTGCGCCGCGGACAGCCAGAACGTCAGCTCCGTCCGCGCCGCCGACGGCGGGAAGAGCGTGATGCCGACGAGGTCGAGGAAGGCGAGGTGGTTCTTCTCCGGGACGCGGTTGAGCCGGTAGACGATCTGGTCGGCCATGTGCGCGACGGTCTCCACCAGCGTCACACCGGGATCGGACACGTTGTGGTCGGTCCACTCCGGGGCGCGCTGCTGGATGTAGCGCTTGGCGTCGTCGACGAACTGCTGGAAGCGCCGGTCGTCGAGGTTCGGGGAAGGCAGGGCCATCAGCGGTCGCTTTCGGTGGACGGGCCGCCGGATCCGGGGCCGGAGGCGGAGTCGGACGCGGGGCCGTCGTGGGCGGGAATGACGTAGAAGGGGAAGACGAGGTTGCGGGGGTTGTTGGTGCCGCGGATCGTGTAGCGCACATCGATGAAGAGGACGCCCGGCTCGTCCCCGGCGGTCACCTCCACGTCGTGCACCTCGATACGCGGCTCCCACCGGTCGAGGCTGGTGTGCACCTCGTGCTGGATACGGCCGGCGGTCGCCTCGTTGACCGGCGCGAAGACCATGTCGTGGATGGCGCAGCCGAACTCCGGCCGCATCGGCCGCTCACCGGGCGCCGTCGCCAGCACCAGATGAATGGCCTCCTCCACCTCCCGCTCCCCGCTGACCAGGGCGATCCCCCCGGTCGGGCTGATACGCAACGGGAACGACCAGCCGGAGCCGACGAATTGTTCAGGCATCAGATCACCGGGACCCCGTCGACGGTGACGTACCCGGCGAACGCGACCTCCGCGGCGACGACCGCCACGTTGCCGGTCGCCAGGATCTGCATGGCCGCACCGGCGATCAGGTTCACATCGGCGCCGCCGGCCAGGTGCAGCATCGCCCCGGCGTCGATCGTGCCCGCCCCGCCCGCGTTCAGGTTGAACATGCCGCCGGCCGAGAGGGCCAGGTCGACGCCGCCCTTGACCGACATCGCGCCGCCCGCCGTGAGGCTCATCGCCCCGCCCGCGTACAGGCTCATCGCCCCGCCGGCCTTCATGGACAGCCGGCCCTTGGCCTCGACGGACACCGAGGTGTTGCCCGTGATGCTGACGCTGCCGGAGCTGTCGACGGTGATCTGCGTCCGGGTGCGGTCGAGTTCGACGGTCAGCCGGTCGTCCCCGGTCCGCAGCCGCACCCCGCGCTTGCGCAGCCCGCTCTTCTGGCTGAGCAGATCGAGGCGGTTGTTCTCCCGGTCGGCGACGGTGTGGCGGCTCGCCTTCCCGCTGAGCCGGTCGTGCAGCGGCACATCGCCGTTCTCCGGCCGGTCCTTGCCGTTGTAGAGCCCGCCGATGACGTACGGATGGTCCAGCGCGCCGCGGTCGAACGCCACCAGGACCTCGTCCTTGACGTCCAGCGGCACGATGGAGCCGCCGTTCACGCCGCCCAGCTGCACGGTGCGCGTCCAGTCGCTGACGTACCTGTCGTCCAGCCACGGGAACCGCAGCTTGACCCGGCCCTGCTTCAGCGGGTCCTTCACATCCGTGACGATCGCGTTGGCCACGGACGGCAGCCGCGAGGCGGTCGCGGCACCGCCGGACGCCACGCCGTACAGCGACCGCCACTGGCGCCCGCTGACGGTCACCCAGGTCTCGTAGTGCCGCCCGGAGGCGAAGACGTGCCGCACCCCCGTCGCGGTGTACTTGCCCTCGAAGGGTTCGCCGACGTCGGTGAGGGTCACCGGGGTGTCCGGCCGCAGCTTCGGCGCGCCGCGCACCGTGACCTCCAGCTCCGCGAAGGACGCCGTGACGTCGTCGGCCAGCGCATCCGCCGCCCGCTTGACCTGCGCCTGCTGGTCGTAGGGCGTGTGGGTCTCGACGAGCGGGGAGGTCGGGAACGCCGCGGCGGCCCTGCCCGGTGTGGTGCCGATGTCGAAGCCGGGGTTGTCCTTCGCGGTCGTCCGCTCCCGCAGCGCCTTCTTGCTCTGCACGTCCCAGCCGCGCGCCTCCGTCCGCGGCACCTGGTCGGCGGCGGTGACGGCGGAGCGGCAGCGCAGGATGTCGACGCCCGCCTGGAGGACGTACGGGCTCTTGTCGCCCGGGGTGTTCTCCGGCGGCGCGCCCGACGCCTTGTCGGGCGTGACGAACTGGAACTTCCCGCGCGGGTCGAGGAACATCACCTTCTCGTTCTCGTCCGCGAGGCGGGAGAGGAAGTCCCAGTCGGTGACGTTGTCCTGGGTGAGGAAGTCGTACGTCCCCTTCGTGGACTCGATCCGCCCGACGGTGATGCCGCTGTCGGCGACCAGCTTCCGGGCGATGGCCGCGGCCGTCATCCGGGTGTAGCCGGCGACCCGGCGCTGCCGGAGCAGCCGGTGCCCGAGGTCGTAGCCGCGCACGAGGGTGAACGTGCCGGTGCCGTCGTACTCCGTCTCCAGCGCGGTGACCTCCCCGCTGATCAGCGGCGACTGGGCGCCTTTGCCGTCGGCGACCGGCGCCAGCGCGACCTTGGTGCCGATCTTGATCCCGGCGGAGCCGAGCAGCTTGCGGTGCGGGTCGCGGAAGGTGAGCTGGAAGGCGCCGGGCACTCCGGAGCCGAGGTCCACCCAGGCGTCCGACAGGTACGGCAGCAGCTTCTTCGGCAGCGGGGAGCCGCCGATCGTGACGTGGATGACGCTGGAATAGGCGAGCTTGGTCATGCTCCGGTCACCTCCTCGACCGCGGGCAGCATCAGTTCGGTGCCGGGCGACAGCCGCGACGGGTCGTCGATGCCGTTGGCGGTGGCGATGGCCCGCCAGAACCCGGCGTCGCCGTACTCCCGCCAGGCCAGCGACGGCAGCGAGTCCCCGGCCACCAGCCGGTGCACCCGCCGCGCGGTCAGCGCACCCGAGGTCGGGTTCTGCCCCTTGGTGTCGGTGGGGATCTCGCCCAGGCGCACCTGACAGGTGGCCCGGATCGGCAGCCCGGTGGTGCCGAACAGCGTGTACGAGACGTCGACGGAGGCCACGTACGCGGTGAAGTGCGCGGTGGAGAACCCGCCCCACTCGAACACCACCCACGGCGTCGACGGCTGCTTCGCGGCGATGCTCGCGGCCGTCACCTCACAGCAGTCGAGCAGCGCGTCGACCTTCTTCAGGACCTCGTTGCTGTCCGGCTTGTCCGAGCAGTCCAGGAAGATCTCCAGGTTCAGCTCGCGGGCGTACGCGCCGATGAACTCGGGGAGCGCGCCGTTGCGGACGGCGGGCGCCGGCGTCACCTTCCAGTCGGCGCGCTGGCTGAGCGCCAGCTGCGAGGGGTTGAAGTCGAATCCGAACGTACGCTTCAGCGCGCCGGGTGTGGTGCTCTCGCCGACCGGCGGTTCATGGATCGCGAGCGAGGCACGGACCAGGCTCTTGCCCGCGCCCGCCATCACGCACCCCCCGCATCGGTGAAGCCGTGGTGGGTGATCTCCAGGACCTCGGTGGCCACGCCCGGGCTCTCCGGGTCGAGGGACGGACCCTGCCAGCGGACCGGCAGGACGTCGATGAGCCCCCACCGGGCGACGACCGAACCGTCCGCCCGCAACGCCGCGATCTGCGCGGTGGGGCGGCGTACCCCGGTGGTCACCGACGAGATCCAGGCCGCGACCTTCGAGGTGTCCGGGGTCAGCGGGCGGGTCAGCCGGATGCTGGAGAAGGTGACGCGGGACGGCAGCTGCCAGACGAAGCCGTTGTTGCCGCCCTCCTGGTGGTGCTCGATCTCCACCTCGGAGGCGAGCCCTTCACAGCCGTTGAAGTACCCCAGACTCTCGCCGTCGATGGTCAGGGTGAAGAAGATGGTGGATCCCGGATCGAGATCGCTGGGCATCGAAGCGGCCTTTCTGGTACGGACATGAGGGCAAAGCGGGGGTGGCCGCGTCAGCGGCGCGGATCGCGGAGTCTGCCGATGCGCTCCCGGTCGTGGCGGAATTCGGCTTTCAACCGGGGGACCAGCAGCCCGAACAACCGGTGGACCAACTCGTCGACCTGACCGTCGGTGAGGTCGCGGGCATCGAACCCGTCCCCCTCCCGCCCGGCGGACCGCTTCCCGGAACTCTCCCGGGGCAGCTGCCGGTTACGGGCCGAGGCCGGCTTGAGGGGCGGCTGCTCCCGGCTCCGCGTCCGCTCCGGCACCGGAACGCTCTTCCCGGTGGGGAGCGAGGGAGCCCGGGACGCCTCCTGCGCCCGAGGCGCGCTCTTCTCCAGCAGCGGCCGCCACTCCGGCTCCCGCTGCTCCGGGGCGCGTTGGACGGCGGCAAGGGGCGGGAGCGGCGGTGCGGCGGTGTGCTGCGGCAGCGGTACGGGGGCCGGGCCTTCCGCGGGCGGTACGGCGGCCGGGGCCGGGGGCCAGGTGGGTACGTCCGCCGGACGCGGTGTCAGCGGCGCGGCCTTCCGCTGGACGGCGGGGGGCGCGCCGCCCGCCGGGGTCGGCAGCGGAACCGGCGGGCGCCGCGGCGCGTCCCCGGTCCCGCCCGCCGCCGGGGCGGCACGGAGCACAACGGCCTGCGGGGCGGGCGCACCGCCCACCGGCCCGGACCGCGGCGCGGCGGCGGGCACGGCCACGGGACCGTGCGCCGCCGGACCGTTCGGGAGCTGCCGCAGCTGTACGGGGGCGCCGGACGCCGGAACGCCGGGTGCGCTCCCGGGGAGCGGCGCGGCGGGCGTGCGCGGCCCGGCCGGACCGCCCGGCTGCCGCGTCGGCCCCGTCGCCCGCCGCGCCGGCGCGACGGACGGTGCGCCCGGTACCGACGTGGCACGCAGTGGCGCGGCCGACGGTGCCGTCCGGCGCTGAACGGGGGCGGCAGCCGGGGTGGTGGAGGTCATCGCCGAGGCCAACGGCCGCGAGGAGGCCAGGGGCAGGGCCGCCGCCGGACGCGTCGGCGCGGCGGACGGCCCGGAGGCGGACGGCCCGGCGGGCGGCGTGCCGGGCCGGACGACGGGGGTGGCCGGCGCCGAGGGGGCGGGCGGCGGTGCCACCGGCCCCGCCGTCACGGGCCCCGGCGTCGCGGACGCCGCCAGCGGGGGCCGGCCGGTACCGGTGACGGTCGTCGGCGGCGTGGTGTCCGGTACGGCACGGGCGATCGGGGCGGGCAGCGCGGACCGGGAGGCGTCACCGCTCCGGTGCCCGGCGCCCGTGCGGTGCGTACCGGACGGCTGCGCCGCCTCGGGCCGCCGTACGGGGACGGCACGCTGCACGGGTGCGGGGCCGCCGCCCGGGGCGGCCGCGGGCCCGGCGGGGCGGTGCGGCGCGCCAGGGGCACCGGTCGCCGGCCCCGGGCGCGCCTGCCCGGCCTGCGGTGGGGCGATCAGCGGGGCGCCCAGCAGAGGGCGCCGCCGGGCCGGTTCCGCAGGTCCGGGAGCGGACGGGGCGGACGGCGCGGAGGAGTCGGCCGGAGCGGTGCGGATGACCGCCACCGGGGCCGAGGGGGCCGGGGCCGCCGGGCTCGGCCGGGCCGCCGGAGCCGGGGACGGTGCGGCCGGAACGGAGGACGAGGCGGATGCGGGCGGCACGGCCGGTGCGACAGGCATGGATGGCACGGGTGGCATGGATGGCACGGCCGGTGCGCTCGGCGTGGAAGGCGTGGAAGGCGTGGAAGGCGTGGAAGGCGTGGAAGGCGTGGACGGGGACGGCTCGGCCGGCGCCGGGGCGACCGGCGACGTCGGGGACGTCGAAGGAGCCGCGCCTGTCGGCGGGTTGAGCCGGGCCGACCGCCGCTGCACCGGCGTACCGGGCGGCGTCGCCGGGGTGGACGGGGTGGAGGCGCCGGAGGGGGCGGACGCGCCGTAGGCGGACGGCGGCTGCGTGGCGCGCGGCGTGCCCAGCCCCCGGCGCGCGGTGGAACCCTCGGCGCCGCGCTGCACCGGGTGCCCACCGGTACCGGAGGAGGCCGGCCGCGCACCGGGTGCCGTACGGCCGGACGGCGCGGCCGGGCCCGGAGCCGAGGAGGGGAGGGAATCCGACGAGGGTCCGGCAGCCGAGGCAGCCGAGGCAGCCGAGGGAGCCGATGAGGAGCCGGAAGGCGGCGGCGAGGGCGTGGAGCCGGTCCCCGGCGCGACAGGCGTCCGCGGCGCGGCGGGCGTGCCCGGGGCCGTGGCCGGTCCCGCGCCGGGCGTCGGCGACGGGCCGGCCGGTGGCGTGCCCGGACGCGCGGCCGCACCGGTACGCAGCGAACCGCCCGGCGCACCGGCGGGCTTGTCCGTACCGCGCGTCCCCGGCCGGGAAGGCGCACCGACGGGCCCGGCGGCGCGCGCGGGACGCGGCGCCCCGGGAGCGGCAGGTGTGGCGGGCGTGGCGGGGGTACCCGTGGTCTTCCGCACCACGGGCAGCGGACCCGCGAGCCCGGCACCCGGGGTGGTGCCGGGCCGGACAGCGGCCGTGCGCGTCGCGTCCGGGGAGTTCCCGGGGCGGACCGAAGGGCTCTCGTCCTGCGAAATGCCCGTGGTTGCAGTGGAGTTGGCGATAAGAGCGGGAGCTGGAGTCGGAGAAGGAGCCGGAGACGGCTCCGGACCGGTCGCCGCGCCGGGCTTCGCCCGCCCGCCGTCCGCCGCCCCTCCGCCGTCCGCCGCCCGCTGCACCGCAACCGGCGGCAGCCCGGCACCGGACGAGGAAGGGGTGGCGACGCCGGGTGGCGACACCGCACCGGCGGCAGGCGGCAGCGGCAGAGCCGCCCCGCCCGCCGGGGAACCGCCGAGCCCGTCACCGGAGCCGGCGGCCGGAGCGGAGCGCGCCCCTGTACCGGCCGCGGGCCGCGAGGCAGGTGCGCCACCCGCCCCTGCGCGCGCCACCGGCAGCTCCCGCCTTTGCACCGAGGCGCGCGGGGCAGTGTCGGACCGCGTACCGCGCGGGGCGGACGTCAGCGTCGCCGGGCGCGTCGCCGCGGCCGGCGGCAGCGGCCGGACCCGCGGGCCCGTCGCCCGCGCCACCGTGACCGGGGTGTCAGCCGCACCGTGCGGCTGCCCGCCGGCTGGGGGGTCGGCAGGCGCCGGACGCGGCCCCGCCACGGGCAACTCCGCCATGGGGGCGTCCGGTTCGCCCGCGCCGCGCACCGGCGCCGCGGACAGCTGCGCGATCCGTCCGCCGGGCCCGCTGTCCAGCACCGCATGGGTGAGGGTGCCGGTGAAGGACGGGTTCTGCCAGGTCGTCAGCGAGGTGCCGAACCCGCGGTCGGCGACGGTGTCCGCCCGGTCGGCGAAGGTGCGCCGGATCGGCGGCAGCGCCGACCAGCCGGCCGGTGCGCGGTGCCCGGCGTCCGGGGCCGGGGCGGCCTCGGGCGCCGTGGCGGGCCCGGCGGCGGGTGCGGCCGTACCGTCGTCCGGCGTCTCCGGACGGCGGCCGCGCAGTCTGTCGAGGAGTCCCATCAGCCCTCCGCCGCCGCGCGGTTGACCAGCGTGGCGATCTCGTCGGCGTACCGGCGGCGGTCCCCGTGTTCGAGGTCCAGGATGTCCTCCAGGCTCCAGTGGAAGTGATAGGCGACGTACGCGATCTCCGCGTGGATACGGTCGGCCGCGTACGTCACGATTCCCCCAGGCGGCTCCCGCCCAGCTCCACCTCGAACGGCTGCTCGCAGTGCGGGCAGGTCACCCCGGCACGGGTGTGGCCCTCCGCGTTGACCTGCCGGTAGAAGTCCTGGAGGAACGCCAGGTCGGAGGCGAACATGTTCTCCACGATGCCGTCGTGCACCTGGTGGAGCGTGCCGAGGCGGGTGATGACGCGGCCCAGCAGGACCACCGACAGATACGCCGGGTTCTCCTGGACCCTGATGTCCCGCAGCGGCACCAGCTCGTCGCGGGCCGTCGCCAGCCGCATCGAACCGGTGCGGTGCACCACACCCGCGTCGTCGACGTAGCCGCGCGGCAGCTCGAACGCGAACTCGGTGCGCAGCGGTGCCGGTTCGGCGGCGGGCGCGGGCGCCGCGGCCGGGGCGGGCGCCGCGGGGTCCCCGCCCGGGACCGCGGGCGCGGCGACCGGGTCGGGGACGGCCGCGGGCCGGGAGGCCGTGCGGCGCATTACTCGATGACCAGTTCTTCGAAGGTGATGGTCACGGTCTCGGTCAGCGCGGACGCCTCACCGGCCTTGACGGTGGAGGTGTCGACCTTGCTGCACCAGGCGTTGCGCATGTTGTAGCGCTTCACCGGGGTGTTCATGTAGTCCATCACCATGATCGTGGCGTTCTTCCGCGCCGTCGACATCTGGCCGTTGACGGACTGGGTGATCCACTGGTTGAACGCGGCGGACTGCGTCATACCGCGCACGACCGTGCAGGTGCCGGCCTTCTTCACGCCCGGCAGCTTCTTCGTGACGGGCTTGCCCTGGCTGGAGACCTGCTGGTATTCGATCACGTCCTGCTCGATGCTCAGGCCGCTGACCTCCTGGAGGTACTCGACCATCACGCCGTCGATCTGGAGGCCGAAATTGTGTGAGGTGAGGGAATCACCGGGCTGCAGACTCATGGTTCGCTCTCTGTGCGGGGGCGGGGGACACCGGCGCGGATGCCGGACCCCCGGGAATCGGGACGGTCAGGTACGGGCGGGGTGGGCGCGTCCGGGGGCGGCGCCCACCCCTGGCGGGGTTACTCCTCCAGCTCGCCGCTGCCGCTGGAGAACTGCGCCAGCCGGAAGATCACGAACTCGGCGGGCTTGACCGGCGCGATGCCGATCTCGCAGATGACCCGGCCGAGGTCGACCGACTCCGGGGTGTTGGTCTCGGCGTCACACTTCACGTAGAAGGCGTCCTCGGGACGGGAGCCGAACAGGGCGCCGTTGCGCCACTCGTTGACGAGGAACGCGGAGACGTTCCGCCGGATCCGGGCCCACAGCGCCTCGTCGTTGGGCTCGAACACCACCCACTGGGTGCCGATCAGGATCGACTCCTCCAGGTAGTTGAAGTACCGGCGGATGTTGATGTACCGCCAGGCCGGGTCGGAAGAGAGGGTGCGGGCACCCCACACGCGGATCCCGCGGCCGGGGAAGGCGCGGATGCAGTTGACGCCGATCGGGTTGAGCAGGTCCTGCTCACCGCGGGTGATCTGGGTCTCCAGATCGACGGCGCCGCGCACCACCTCGTTGGCCGGGGCCTTGTGCACACCGCGCTCGAAGTCGTTACGCGCCCAGATACCGGAGACATGACCGCTCGGCGGGATCATCTTCGTCTGGCCGGACGCCGGGTCGAAGACCTTGACCCAGGGGTAGTACACCGCGGCGTACTTCGAGTCGTAGCCCGCCGTCTCCTGGCGCCACACCCGGATGTCCCGGGCGTTGAGACCGGGCGGCGGGTCGATGACGGCGACGCGGTCACCCATCAGCTCACAGTGGGCGATCAGACCGAGCTGGACGGCCTTGACCTCCTCCAGGCCGATGGCGCCCCGCTGGTAGGCGGCCATCAGGTCGGGCACCGCCACCATCGAGATCTCGTCGACCGCCTCCAGACCGCCGAAGCCGGTGCGGTCGGCGGAGTCGCCGAGGTACTCGGCCGGGCCGGGGTGGACGGCCGGGACCGCTCCCGGGGCGGCGGGCGCCGGGGCCGCGGGCGCCTGGACGGGCCGGGCCAGCTCCACCGTCTGGTTGTCGGGGCGCGCCAACTGGGCCGCGGGCGCCGCCTCCAGGACGGTGATGAGCTTGGAGCGCTCCTTGACCTGCGTGACGACGTAGTTGCGGGTGCTCTTCTTGGCGCTGACGTCGAAGGTCTCGGCGACCTTGTCGCCGTCCTTGACCAGCAGCCGGAACCGCTCGGCCGGCCCCTCGCCCTCCGGGTCGGCGACCTCGACGCTCAGCGCGCCGCCGCCGGTGGCGGACGTCAGCGCCCGGACCGCGAAGGTGCCCAGGGCGGTGGGCTCACCGGGCGTCAGCTCGGCGGGCGCGGCGGCCGCCGGCACCGCGGCCGGCGCACCGGACTGCGCACCGGCGTCCGTGGCGGCGCCGCCGACCCGGACCACGTACGCGGCCGAGCCGCCGTTGTTGAAGAACCCGTAGACCGAGTGGGCGAGGTAGTAGCCGTCGGTGAACTCGCCGAAGGCGGCCACGTACTGGGACCAGTTGGTCACCAGCGTCGGCTGGTTCAGCGGCCCCGTGGGCGCCAGGCCCACGAAGGCCGCCACGGAAGTGCCGACCCCTTCGATCGGGCGGGAGCCACTGGCTACCTCCTCGACGTAGACGCCGGGCGACAGATACGACGGCATGCGCTGGTTCTCCTCGGGGTACGACAACCGTATGACGGTGGAGTACGCCACTGTTGTCGCCGTCCCCTGAGCTCCGGAAGGTCCGTCGGGGCCGTAGCGGGGGCAGCGCCGATGCCCCAACGGGCAGCCGGGGCACGGATATCGGGTCGCTGCGAACGGCCTGAGGCCCCCGTTGACCTGCGACGGGTCCGCTTCCGGCGCGGCCCGGGGGCCCGGGTGCAGCCTCTGCGGGCCCCGGGGGCAGCCGGCCCGGTCCCTAGGGGCACCCGACCCTGCCCCCAGTCCTGCGACACGCCCACCGGCCTCGCCATACGGTCGCCGTATGAGCCTGTGGACCTCTCTCGAACCCGCCTCGACCACCGTGGACCCGGGCGGCAGCACCACCGTGCGGCTACGGCTGCGCAACACCGGCGACGTCGTCGACGAATACCGCTGCGTCCCGGTGGGCGATCTGGCACCTTGGACGACCGTCGAGCCCGGGACCCTGCGGCTCTACCCGGGCACCACCGGCACGGTGGAGCTGACGTTCGCTCCGCCCCGCACCCCCGACGCCGCCGCCGGCCCGCACCCCTACGGTGTCCAGATCATCCCGACGGAGTTCCCCGAGGCGACCACCGTCCCCGAGGGCAACGTCACCGTCACCGCGTTCAGCGAGGTCCGCGCCGAACTCGTCCCGGCCAATGTCACCGGCCGGTTCCGCGGCCGTCCCCGGCTCGCCGTCGACAACCTCGGCAACGTCAAGCTCACCGCCTCCGTCACCGGGCACGACAACAGCGATCAGCTGTCGTACGAGATCAACCCGGCGAACGTGCAGATCGAGCCGGGGCGGGCGGCGTTCCTGAAGACCACGCTCAAGCCGCGGCAGATCATCTGGGCGGGCGCCAAGCAGTCCCGGCCCTACACGCTGTCGGTGCAGCGCTCCGGCGCCGAACCGCTGCCGGTGCGCGGTACGTACGTCCAGCCGGGGCTGCTGCCGCGCTGGCTCGGGGTGCTGTTCAGCCTGCTGCTGGGGCTGGCCATCGCGTTCGTGATGATCTGGCTGACCTACAAGCCGGACGTGGCCACCAAGGCGACGGACAAGACGCCCGGTCAGACCGCGCACACCATCCAGCCGTCGGCGCCCGCCCAGCCGACGCCGCAACAGCCCACCCAGGAGCCGAAGAAGGACCAGGGCGGCGGTGGGGGCGGCGGGAACAAGCCGAAGAAGGACCCGTACGCGCACCTGCACAACGTCCTGCTGCGCAACGACACCACCAAGAAGTGCGTCGACCTGCCCGGCGACGGCCGGGGCACCGCGGGCGGCCCGGTCTGGCAGTACGCCTGCAACCCGGACCAGTCCAAGGACAACCAGCTCTGGACCTTCCAGGTACTGCGGGGCGGCAAGGGCGCGGGCCCCGACGGGCGTGACCTGTTCCAGATCAAGAACGTGCGCGACGGCTTCTGCCTGGACCTGAAGGGCAGCGACCCGCAGGGGAAGGGCGCGCACCTCATCGAGTCCGGCTGCGGTGGAGAGCGGGCCGGCAACCAGGGCTGGTGGCTGGAGCGGCTCCCGGGCAGCGGCATGTACTGGATCCACAACTACAACAGCGGCGGTCTCTGCATGGACGTCGAGGGCTACCACAGCCGTAACGAGGACATGGCCGACCGGCTGCCGCTGACCCTCTTCGACTGCACCACCGACGACGACCAGGTCTGGGGCATCGCCAAACCGTGAGCGCGTTCGCACGGGGGAGGGCCGTCGGCCCGGGGACGGCGGCCCTCCCCCGTGGGCGGATTCACCAGCCGGCGTCGTCCAGCACCAGCCGTCCGCCCTTGCGGTACTCGCGGCGGGCGCCGGTGAGCAGGTCCGCGTCGGTCACCGGGCCGCCGCGCCCGGCGGCGGCGTACGCGGCGGTGACCACCGCGCTGCGGATCGAACCGCCGGACAGCTCGAACTCCCGGGCACACGGCCCCGGATCGATCCCCTCCGCGCACGGGACGTGCGCCAGGCTGTGGCGCCACAGCGCCAGCCGCTGCTCCGCGTCGGGGAACGGGAAGTCGACCACCAGATCCAGCCGCCGGGTGAACGCGTCGTCGATGTTGGCCCGCAGATTGGTGGTCAGCACCGCGATGCCGTCGAACGCCTCCAGCCGCTGCAACAGGTAGGCGCTCTCCATGTTGGCGTACCGGTCGTGCGCGTCCTTCACCTCGGAGCGCTTGCCGAAGACGGCGTCGGCCTCGTCGAAGAGCAGCACCGCGTCGGTGCGGTCCGCCTCGGTGAAGATCCGCTCCAGGTTCTTCTCCGTCTCGCCGACGAACTTGTCGACGACGGAGGAGAGTTGCACGACGTAGAGGTCGAGACCGAGATCGGCGGCGACCACCTCCGCCGACAGGGTCTTACCGGTGCCGGAGTCCCCGGCGAACAGCGCCAGCACCCCCCGGCCCCGCCCGCCGCCGGCGCTCAGCCGCCAGTCGCCGAGGACCCGGTCGCGGTGGCGGGCGCGGAGCGCCAGCTCCCGCAGCTGCCCCAGCGGCCCGTCCGGCAGCACCAGATCGGCCCAGCCGACGTCCGGGCGGATCCGCCGGGCGTGCCGCTCCAGACCGGACGCCGACTGCTGCCGGGCGGCGTGCCGCAGATGCGCGGCGGTCAGCGCGGTGCCCTCCAGCGCGGCCAGGGCCAGCGCGGAACGGGCCGCCCGCCGGATCCGTTCACCGTCGAGGCGGTACGGGGCGACCGTCGCCGCCAGGTCGAGGCCGGGCGTGGCGGCGTCCGCGCCGAGCGCCGCCTCCCAGGTGTCCGCCGCGCCCGCCCGGGTCCGCGGCGCCTGAAGCACCAGCGGATCGCGGGCGCACCACAGCGGGTCGTACGGCCGCGTCCCGCACAGCAGCACCGGCACGTCCTCCGCCGCCAACTCCCGGATCAGCGGGCCCGGTTCGTCCGGCAGCGGGCCGACGACCAGGGCGCAGTCGCGCAGCCGGGCCTCGCGCAGCAGGGCCGCCACCGGGCCCCGGCCGTCCGGCGCCGGCTCCGCCGTGCCGTCGTCGGGCCGCCGCGGCCGGGCGGGCGGCGTGAAGCGCAGCGCCGCCCGGCCCGCGGCGCGCAGCGCGGCCGCCGCGCGGGCCGCTCCGTCGCCCTCGCGGTGCTCGCGCAGATAGACGGTGGCCGGGCCCGCCGCGAGCAGCGCACCGAGCTGATCGGCCGGATCCGCCGGTCCGTCCGCCGGGGCGCCGGGCAGCTCCGTGACGTACCCGGCGAGCGCGGCGTCCGGGGTGTCGTCGCCCAGCAGATGCGCGGCGACGCGGTCCGGGACGCGGAGCGAGCGGCCGAGGAACGGGCGGTCGGTCTCCTCGATGTGCAGCAGACCGTACGCGGACAGCGGCGCCGACGGATGGAACCGGGCCCGCGCCGCGGCCCCCGCGCCGTCCGGGGCGAGCAGCCCGCACAGGTCGAGGGCGAGCCCCGTGGTGGCGCGACGCCGGCTGACGTCGTCGTTGAGGTAGCCGTACAGCGGCTCGAAGTCCCGGTCGAGGTCGGGGGCGAGGGCGATGAGCAGGACGGTGGAGTCCAGCGGGGTCAGCCCCAGCCGCCGGGCGAGCCGCCCCAGCCGGTCGCCGGGCACCGCGGCGCCGTCCGGCCCCTCCCGCCCGTCGGGCGGCGGGCCCCCGGCCTCGGTCCGGCCGTGCAGCCGGTGGCGTACCGCGTCGTCGGAGAGGTACAGGCCGCGCAGCGGGTCGTCGGCCGTCGGGTCGTCCGCGCCGCGCCGGGCGACCAGCGCGGCGACCCGCTCGCGCAGCCCGGCCAGCCGGTCGGCCAGCGGCTGCGCGGGGGCGGGCGCGTCACCGCTCACCGGGCGCCTCCGCGGTGCCGGCGGCGGACGCGGGCCGGGCCACACCCTTGAGGTGCCGCTCCTGGTGGGCGCGCGGCTCGTCCGCGAGGGGGCCGTCCAGCTCCCGGGCGGAGACCACCGCCCCCTCGGTGACCGGCGGGCCCGCGTCGTACTCGGGGAAGCCCGGGAACGGCACGGTCAGCATCAGGTCGACGGAGGGCTTGAGTTCGCCGCCGAGCGCGGAGAACAGTTCGGCGCGGGAGCGGGCGTCGCCCGGTGCCGCGCCGACGACGAGCGGCACGCTCAGCCCGAGCGCCCCCAGCGAACCCGGCAGGTGCGGGGGCGCCAGCAGCTCGTGGGGGAGGAGCGAGGCGAGCGCCGCGGAGAGCAGCCGGTGCTCGTCCTGAGGCCGTTTCGTCCAGGCGGTGACCAGGTACGACAGCCGGAACCAGCGCGGCGGACGGCGCCTGCGCAGCACGGCGCCGCGCTCGTCGCGCACCGGCACGGTGCCGCCCTCACGCCGCGCGGTGTCCTCGCGGATGTCGTACAGATAGGCGTTGAGCGTGGGGGAGTTGCGCCGGGACGCCCAGGTGCGGGTCGGGGCGTCGAAGGCGATCTCGATGCCGCTGCCGGCGAGCGCCCCGCCGGTCAGCAGTCCCTCGATGACCTCGTCCACTTCGTGGATCATTCAGTGTCGCTCCAGTCGGCCGCGTACGGCCCTCACGAGATGTAGCCCTCGCGCAGCGCGTAGGCCACGGCGTGCGCGCGGTTGCGCAGGTTCAGACGGGTCGTCAGCCCCTGCATGATGTTCTTGACGGTCCGTTCGGAGTAGGCCAGCTTCCGGGCGATCTCGTTGGTGTCCATGCCCTCCGCGACCAGCCGCAGCGCGTCGACCTCGCGCTGGGAGAGCCCCGAGGGGCGGCCGCCGGGGACGCCGAGCGTGCCCGGGCGGAGCGAGCCGACCTGGCTGAGCAGCCGTCCCAGCAGATCGGCGGGGAGGTCGCCGTCGCCCCGGGAGGCGGCGACGACCGCCTGCAGGAGGCGGTTGCCGGTGGCCTCGCGGCGCCAGACGATGGCGCCGACCCCGCACTCGATGATGTCCAGCAGCTCCGCCTCGCGGATCAGACTGACGACGAGCACGGCGTGCATCCCGTCGCTGCGCACCAGCCGCCGCAGCCAGCCGAGCATGGTCTCGTCGAGGGACTCGGTGAGCAGCACCGCGACGCCGCCCGACTGCTGCGCGGTCGCCTCGTCGACGAGGTCGATCACGGCATGGCCCCGCAGCTGGCTGATGGTCCCTTCCCGGGAGATGGGATCCGGCGCGTGTACCACGACGGGAATGCGCTGTGCGGGTTCCTCCACGGCGGTTCTGAATGAGCCGCGCAATTGTTGTCCTCCCCGTACCGATCGCCGCACCGGCGCGGAGAGATTTCCGCAGCGGACGACCCGTGCCCTCACTATGACACCACTTGATGTGGTCTCAGATGGTGGTGCGGACGGGGAAGGTTGCGTGCGCGATCCAGCTGTGACGGATTTGTCGAGGAAAAAGTTCGGGAAACGGTGAACCGATCACGTTTCCGCAGCTCATGGCGGTAGTGGATAGGGGTGTCGACCGTTACTCGCCAGTCGGAAACAGGCCATCTGGCGAATTGTGTACGCGGTGCCGGGGGATTGTGGGGAGAGGTGTGGATGTGGTTCCGGGTCTGTGGCGGAATGGTAATTCCCGAAAAAATGCGGCCGCGCGCACCGGGATACGCCACCGGCACTCTTTGCGCTAACTTTACAATTGTTCGATGAACCGGAAGGAAATTCATCGCCTCGCCGCACCCCGCATCCGGGACGGACGGACCGGTGGAGCGCTCGCGTCCGCCCGGCCGGGGGAGGAGCATCGGACGGGTGACCGACCCGCGCCCGATCCTCTTCCTCGACGTCGACGGCCCGCTCAACCCGTGGCAGGCCCCCGTCGGACGGGCCCCGTCCGGATACACCACCCTGCCGATGCGCCCCACCGGCTGGGAGGAACCGCACCCGCCGCTGCCGGTACGCCTCGATCCCCGGCACGGCCCGCTGCTCCTGGGCCTCGGCTACCGCCTGGTGTGGGCCAGCACCTGGGGCCCCGAGGCCAACATCTGGATAGCCCCCGTCCTGGGCCTCCCCGCCCTCCCGTACGTGGACTGGCCCCGGCCCCCGCACCGCGCCCCCGACGGCGTGCACTGGAAGACCCGCCGCCTGGTCGCCGTCGCCGACGGGGGCCCGTTCGCCTGGGTCGACGACGAGATCGGCGCACCGGACCGGTCCTGGATCACCCGGAACCACCCGGGCCAGGTCCTGCTGCGGTGCGTCGACCCGGCGGTGGGGCTGCTCGCGGACGACTTCGAGGTGCTGCGGAGGTGGGGGAGGGAGCGGTGACGGGCGGCCGGGCCTGCCCCTCGCTCAGCCCACCAGGTCCAGCACGGCCCGCAGCCCGTCCGGGCGCCGGTCCACCGGCAGCGGGGCGACCGGCAGATAGCGGCAGCCCACCGCCGTCGCGCCGCCGTCCGCCCGCCGGTCGTCACCGACCATCAGCACCTCGTCCGGCGCGAGCCCCAACTCCCGGCAGGCGACGGTGAAGAGCCGCGGATCGGGCTTCGCCATCCGGTGCTCGTACGACAGGACGGCGCAGTCCAGATACGGCGCCAGGCCGTGTGCGCGCAGCACCGGCCGCAGGTCCCAGCCGATGTTGCTGACCAGCCCCAACCGCAGTCCGCGCCCGCGCAGTTCGGCCAGCACCTCCACCGCGTCCGGGTACGGCCGCCACGCCTCGGGACGCATATGGCGCGCGTACAGCGCCTCCGGCAGCGCGGCGGAGGGCAGCGGCACCCGGCGGGCCAGGGCGGTGAAGACCTCGCGGTGGTGGCGGGGGTCGCGGTCCCGCTCCGCCCAGAGCCCGGCCAGCTCCGGCGGCACCGCCTCGGGTTCGGCGCCGCCGGGCAGCGCCCCGGCCCGCTCCAGCGCCGCGGCCGTGTCACGTAGCGCGGCCTCGTCCAGAACGGCCCCGGTCTCCGCCAACGCGCCGCGCAGCCGGCGCTCCGCCGGCTCGATCCGCACCAGCGTCCCGGAGAAGTCGAACAGCACACCCTTGGCCACGGTCATGCCGCCATCGTCGGCGATCCGGCCGCGGCACGCCACGGCCCCGACCGCATCCGTACGCCGGGGCCCCGGCTCACCCGGCCGGGCCGCCGCTCACGCCGCCCGCCCCGCCGTGCGCCGCCGCTCGTACACCCGGTGGGCCGTCACCGCCGCCGCGACCACCGTGGCGCCGAACAGCCAGCCACCGACGACGTCCGACAGCCAGTGCACCCCCAGGAACACCCGGGTGAAGCCCACGCCGGCCATCGACACCGCCACCACCGCGACGGCCGCCCACCACCGGGCCGGGCGGGGCGCGTGCCGGTGCAGCAGCCAGAGCAGCAGACCGCCCGCGACCGTGACCGACAGCGCGTGCCCGGACGGGAAAGCCTGGTAGTGCGCGGAGTCGACGGGGTCGGGCCACACCGGACGGTCCCGGTCCACCGCCGCCTTCAACCCCTGCTGGAGTGCGGTGCCCAGGAGCGAGGTGGCGGCCACCCAGACACCGAGCAGCCACGCGCCGCGGCGCAGGAGCAGGACGACCGTCACCGCCAGGACGGTCCGCATCGTCCAGGGGTCCCACACCCAGTCGGTGAGGATCCGGTTGAGGTGGGTCCAGCCGGGCGCGCCGACGGCCGTGGTGTGCAGGGTGTCCGCGACGCTCCGGTCGAGCCGGAGCAGCGGCGCCCAGCCCGCCGTGACCAGCACCGTCAGGACGACGGCGGGCACCGCACAGCCGAGGAACACGGCCAGCGGCGCACGCGGGGACGGGTGCCGGGAGGAGGAGCCGAGGGGGCGCGGCGTCGGCGCCGCGCGCCGTTCTGACGAGGTCATGCGCCGATCTTCGCGGACACCGCGGCCCGGCACCATGCCCCACCCCGAAGCCCCGGCCCGCACGGCGGAACCGCGGGCCGCGGCCCGCCATCTCTCCCACGGGCCAGCCGTGACGGCACGTCAGGCCAGGGCGTGCAGCCCCGGTACGAAGGTGATCAGCAGGGGTACGGCCGGGACCAGCGCGGCGTACGCGGTGATCCGCAGCCGGCGGGCGGGGGAGAAGCGGACGCCCGGCGCCAGCAGCCGGTCCACCCGCTGCGGCACCTGCCCCAACTGCTCGGGGCACGGCCCGAACACCCCGCGGTCCTCGTTCATCCCGACCAGTGCCAGCGCGGTCGTCAGCCGCCCGAAGCGGCGCGACGCCACATCGTCCGCGGCCAGTTCGACCAGCCGGTGCACCTGATCCCGGAACGCGGCGAACACCGGGACCTGCGGGAAACCGGCCGCCAGCGCCGAGGCGCAGTGCAGCAGCAGATCGTGCCGGGCCCGGGCGTGGCCCTGCTCATGGGCGAGCAGCGCATCGAGCTGACGATCCTTCAGTCGGCGCAACGCTGCCGTGGTGACGACGAGTTGGGGCGCGCTGCGCTGCAGCCACCACGCCTCGGGGCGGTCACTCTCCAGGACGACGAGGCGGTCGCCCGAGCGCTCCTCGCCGGGCAGCAGCGGCACCCGGCGCAGCAGATCCGCGCGGCGCTGCCGCCGCCGGGCCCGCGCCGCCCGCACCTCACGGGTCAGCGCCACCGCCGTCCACACCGCGCCCCCGGCGAGCAGCGCCGCCAGCGAACCGGCCCACGGCCCGTAGGTGTTGAGCGCGTACGCCTCGACGACGACCCGCGGCGCGAAGCCGAACACCGGGCCGCGCACGGCGTCCCACGCGGCGGCCGCGCTCAGCGCCATCGCCAGCCCGCAGCAGAGCAGCACACCGGCGACCACGCACTGCCAGACCCAGAGGGCGAGCACCGGTTCGCGGTCGGGCCAGTCCGAACGGGCCATCAGCCGCGGCGCCGTGGACGCGGCCAGCACGCCGAGGATCATCAGCGTGAGGGGGACCATCATGCGGGCCAGCCTATGAGCGCCCCGCTCGCGGGCGGTACGGCGGCGTTCCGGAAGTGACGTATGCCACCCCGGCCGGAGGTGTGGCGGACCGCCCCGGGACACCGCTCCCGGACACCGTCCACGGAGCCGCCCCGGGCACCGGTCCGGACGCCGCCCGGTCGGGCGCGCGGACCAAGACCGGCGTCGGACCGGCGTCGGACCGGCGTCAGACCGACAGCAGCATCACCAGCATGCCGAGGCTCATCGCCAGCCGGCAGACGCCGAACGCCTCGGCGCGCCGGAGAGCGGAGCCCGTGGAGGCGGGGCCGCCGGCGCCCTCCGGGGGATCGGCCGGTGCCCCCTCCGGGAGACCGGGCGGGGCGTCCGGCGAGGGCCGGGCAGCGGCGCCTTCCGGCAGCCCGGCAGCGCCTCCGCCGCGCCGCGCACCGGCCACCCGGCCCGCTCCCGCGGGCACCGCGACCGCTCCCGCCCGCACCGCGCCCGCTCCCGGTATCAGCCGGACCCCGGCGAGGACGACGGACGCGGCGTAGTAGACCAACAGGGCGCCCGTCACCAGGGGCGGGCCACCCATACCGGCGTGCCCCGCGTGCTCCGCGGCCATCGCGCCGCCGTGGCCGCCCGGCATCGCCATCGGCGCCGTGCCGGTCATCGCCGGGTCCGCCGCCAGGAGCGGGGTCATCACCAGCGCCATGTACACCATCGCCAGCGAGTCGACCGTGTGGTGGGCGTGCCGGAGCCACAGGGCCCGCACCGCCGCGGCGGTGAAGACCGCGGCATACGCCCACGCCAGCCACGGCGGCGGGGCGAACACCGTGGTGGGCAGCGCCATCACCGCCATCGCCAGCCCCATCAGCGCCTGACCGCGCGCCCGGTACCGCTGCGCCGCCGTCCCGTGGCGTGCCCGCGACAGGCAGTACCCGCCCGCCGCGGCACACACCAGCACCAGCAGCCAACTCGTCAGCGACGGCCCGTGCACTCCGACCTCCCCACCGCGGTCCGGCACGGTGGCGGCCTCCCGCGCACCGGCCGGACACCGATCCCGTACGACCGGAGAATGCCCAGGTCACGGGGGGCGCAAGGGAGCGCACGGGGGCAGGCGCGGGGCGCAGGACCGGCCGCCCCGGGGAGGCTCGGGCCGGTGGTGTCGCCCGGTGGCCGGGGTTCCGGCCCGGACGCCCGGAGCCGCAGGTCAGGGCCGGTAGCGCAGGGGATGGTCGGCGGGCACCTCGACCAGGACGAGGCGGTGGCCGTCCGGGTCGGCGACCCACATCTCGATCAGGCCCCACGGTTCCCGGACCGGCGGCCGCAGGATCTCCACCCCGCCCGCGGCCAGCGCGTCGTGTG
The DNA here is from genome assembly GCF_043083385.1 of Streptomyces sp. NPDC014733. Lineage (NCBI taxonomy): Bacteria > Bacillati > Actinomycetota > Actinomycetes > Kitasatosporales > Streptomycetaceae > Streptomyces > Streptomyces sp. NPDC014733. Next base: position 565,026 of record NZ_JBIBYO010000003.1, read on the forward strand.
CCGCCGCCACGTCGGCCACCTGGAGCCACAGCTGAAGGGTCCGCCCGGGCGGCCCGTCCGACCGGCCGGAGACCTCCAGGAATCCGCCGCCCAGGAAGTACACCGTGCCGCGCTCGGGGCCCGTGCCGAACTCCCGGTAGATCTCCAGCCCCAGCGTCCCGCCGTAGAACGTCCGCGACCGCTCGGGGTCCGCGGGCCGCACCAGCACCCTGCTGCTCAGTACCTGCACCATGCGCCGGACCCTACGCGTTTGGGGGCGTGCGGCCGGGCGCCGCGCGCGGGCTCCGGGCGCCGGGGAGCCCATGGGGACGTGCCCGGCCCGGCATCGGGACGAAAGGCCCTGATCGCCCGGAGTGTCGCCTTGCTAGCCTCGCGGTGTGCCGCGGCCCTGCCGCCCGGCGCCCACCACCGCCCGAGAGGAACCCCCGCACCATGCCCACCGGCGCACTCGTCTTCCGCTCCGCCACCGACGACGACATCCCCGCGCTCGTCGCACTGATCGAATCGGCGTACCGGGGCGACGCGAGCCGGGCGGGCTGGACCACCGAGGCGCATCTGCTGGAGGGCCGGCGCACGGACTCCGAGGGTGTCGCCGCCGTGGTGCACCAGGAGGGCAGCCGGCTGCTGGTGGCGGAGCGCGACGGCGAGCCGATCGCCTGCTGCCAGCTGGAGAACCGCGGTGACCACGCCTACTTCGGCATGTTCGCGGTCCGCCCGACGCTCCAGGGCGGCGGCCTCGGCAAGGTGATCATCGCCGAGGCGGAGCGCGCCGTCCGCGCCGAGTGGGGTGCCGAGGAGATGCGGATGACCGTCATCCGGCAGCGCACCGAGCTGATCGCCTGGTACGAGCGGCGTGGCTACCGCCGCACCGGCGTGCTGAGCCCGTTCCCCTACGGCGACGAGCGGTTCGGCATCCCGCAGCGCGACGACCTCGCCTTCGAACTGCTGGTCAAGCCACTCGGCTGAGCCCACCCGGTGAGCCCGCGGCGGAGCGCACCGCAGCGCCGCCGCTGCTACCGGCGCCCCGTACCGACGACCCGTTCCAGGAACTGCCGGGTCCGGGCCTCGCGCGGTGCCCCGAACAGCTCCTCGGGGGTGCCGCGCTCCCGGATCACCCCGGCGTCCAGGAAGCACACCTGGTCCGCGACATCCCGGGCGAACCCCATCTCATGGGTGGCGAGCACCATCGTCATGCCCTCCTCCTTCAGCCCGCGCACCACGCCCAGCACCTCACCCACCAGCTCCGGGTCGAGCGCCGCGGTGATCTCGTCGAGCAGCAGCAGCCGGGGGCGGCAGGCGAGCGCCCGGACGATGGCGACGCGCTGCTGCTGCCCGCCGCTGAGCCGGTCCGGATAGGCGTCCGCCCGCCCGCCGAGCCCCAGCCGCTCCAGCAGCTCGTGGGCGCGCGCCTCGGCCTCGTCCCGCGCCACCCCGTGCACCCGGCGCGGCGCCAGCGTGATGTTGTCCAGCACCGTCATGTGCGGGAAGAGGTTGTACGCCTGGAAGACCACGCCGATCCGGCGGCGCACCGCGTCCGCGTCGGCGCGCGGATCGGTGATCTCCTCGCCGTCCAGGAAGATCGCCCCGTCGTCGATCTCCTCCAGCAGATTCGCGCACCGCAGCAGCGTCGACTTGCCGGAGCCGGACGCCCCGATCAGCGCCGTGACGGTGTGCGGCGCGACCTCCAGATCGACGTCCCGCAGCACGACCGTGCCCCGTCCGTACGTCTTGCGGACGGCCTCCAGCCGCAGCACCGGCGCGGCACCCGGCCCGCTCATACGATCCCTCCTTGGGCGCGGCGCCGGTCCATCCGGGCCGTCACCCAGTCCGTCAGGCGCGTCATCGGGATCGTCAGGGCGACGAAGACCAGCCCGGCGACCACGTACGGCGTGTAGTTGAAGTCCTTGCCCGCGATGATCTGGGCCGCGTAGACCGCGTCCACCGCCCCGGCGATCGACACCAGACCGGTGTCCTTCTGGAGCGAGACCAGGTCGTTCAGCAGCGGCGGCACCACCCGGCGTACCGCCTGCGGCAGCACCACGAACCGCAGCGCCTGCCCGCTCGACAGCCCCAGCGACCGCGCCGCGGCCCGCTGCGAGGGGTGCACCGACTCGATGCCGGCGCGGAAGACCTCCGCCACGTAAGCGGAGTACGTCAGGACCAGCGCCGCCCCGCCGAGCAGCACCGGATCGGTGGTGACGCCCTGCAGCCGCAGCGCCGGGACGCCGAAGACCACCATCAACAGGCAGATGATCAGCGGCAGTCCGCGGAAGAAGTCGGTGTACGCGGTGGCCAGCGCGCGCAGCGGGAAGAACACCGGACCGCGCAGCGTCCGCGCCACCGCCAGCGCCATCCCGAACACCAGCACCGCCGCGCCGCACACCACCAGCAGTTCCAGGTTGAGCAGCAGCCCCTCCAGCACCCTGGGCAGCGCCTTGCGGGCGTACGCGGCGCTGAAGAAGGTCTCGCGGGTGCGCTGCCAGCCGGGCGACTCGGTGATCACCACGTACAGCACGGCGGCGGTCACCAGCGTGGACACCGCGGCGACGGCGACCGCGCGGCGGGCCCGGGTCCTCCGGTACCGCTCCCGCGCCAGCCGCCGCGCGGACGGGACGTAGCCGTCGTCCTGGGGAGGCACCGACGGGCCCTTGACGAGGTTCACTTGAGCACCGGCGCATGGGCGGCGTCGGCCAGCCACTTCTTCTCCAGCGCGGCGAGCGTGCCGTCCTTGCGCAGCGCGTCGACGGCCGACCGGACGCAGCCGGTGATCCGGCTCTGTTTGTCGAGCACCAGCCCGAACTGCTCGCCGTCCGCGCCGGTGTCCGCGAACTGCCCGACGACCTTCGCGTCCTTGACCTCGGTGGAGGTGATGTAGAACGCGGTCGGCAGATCGGTGAGGATCGCGTCCACCTGACCGTTCTTCAACGCGGACTTGGCGAAGTCGTTCTTCTGGTAGACCGCGGGCCGTTGGGTGGGCCGGACGGTGTCGTTGATGACGTCGAGGCTGGTGGTGCCGACCTGGGCACCGAGCCGTACGCCCTTGAGGTCGGCGATGCTCTTCGCGCCCGCCGCCTTCGAGCCCTTGAGCGCCACGACCGCCTGCCGGACGTCGTAGTAGCCGGAGGAGAAGGCGACGGCCTGCTCGCGGGAGGCACTGATCGAGATCTGGTTGATGTCGAAGTCGAACTTCTTCTCACCGGGCGCGAAGGCATTGTTGAACGGCACGGTCTGCCAGCCGACCGCGGAGCGCGGGTAGCCGAGCCGGTCGGCGACGGCGTAGGCGACGGCCGATTCGAAGCCCTTGCCGTTCGCCGGGTCGTCGTCCTGGAACCACGGCGCGTACGCGGGTTTGTCGGTGCCGACGGTCAGCTTCCCGGCCGTCACCGTGTCCAGCTTGCCGGGCGCGCACGTCGCCCTGCCCGCCGCATCGGACGGCGCGTCCTGCGGCGCACAGCCGACGGCGGCGGACCCCAACACGGCGGCACACACGGCGAGAAGAGCGGGGCGAGAGGCGAGGCGCATGGCGGGAGAGTGACAGGGCCGGAGGCCATCTGTCGAGATCATTGCGGAAATCGTCCGGATGCCGGAACGAGATTGCACGCCCGTGAACTGCGGATTTCGCCCGAGGCGAGGCGCCGGGGCGGGCCGGCGCCCCCTGGGAAGCACGCCCCGGGCCACGCCCGAAGGAGTGCCCCGGCGCGAGCCGTCCCGCGACCGGCGCGGTGGACGGCCCGCTCCGGGGCGGCCCTGTCAGGCCGTGAACCGCACCGCCCGGCGGATCTCCGGCCGGTCGGTGACCACGCCGTCGAGGCCCAGACCGCGGGCCAGCCGCAGTTGATCGTGGGTGTTGACGGTCCACGCCACCACCCGCAGCTGCGCGGCACGGGCCCGCTCCGCCAACTCCAGGGTCAGCCGGCGGATGTTGAGCGAGAGCATCGGCGCCCCCACCGCCAGCGCCCGGTCGACCACGTCCAGGCCGTACCGGCTGGCGACCAGCGCGGTGCGGACGCCCGGGACCAGCGTCCGGATGGCCGCCAACGCCTCGTCGTGGAAGGAGATCACCTCGACCCGGCCGGTCAGGTCGCGGGCCCGCAGCACCTCGGCGAGCGCCCGCGCCGCCGCCACATCCTTGATCTCGGCCTGCAGCGGCGCCCGGACCGCGTCCACCACCTCCTCGAACACCGGGATCCGCTCGCCCCGTCCGGCGTCCAGTTCGCGCAGCTCCGCGAGGGTCTGTTCGGCGATCGGCCCGCTGCCGTCGGTGGTCCGCGAGACATCCGCGTCGTGCATCACCACGAGCGCGCCGTCCTTGCTCAGATGCAGATCCAGCTCGACGACGTCGAGCCCTTCGCGCTCGGCGCGGACGAACGACCGGAGCGTGTTCTCCGGCTCCACGCCCATCAATCCGCGGTGTCCGATGGTGAGAAAGGACAAGGCTGCCTCGCTTCTGTCGGCTCGGTACTGCTCTGACGTCGCAACTCGCCGTGCGGCGGTGCCGTGGCCCCGCACCCCGGAACGCCCCGGACGCCCGGCCCCGGCGACGGCCCGCACCGCCCCGGCCCGGCGCCCCGCGTGCCACGACCTCGGGCACAAAGCCGTACGAAATGGCGCACATCCTAACGGCTTCGCCGGGCCCCGGAAGGGGCGCGGACCGGCCACCGCACGCTCCGCCGGGCGCCCCCGCGACCCGCGGCCGGGTCGCCCGCGGAGGCCGTCCACCGTGCCCCGCACCGGACGCGAACCCCTGGCTGCCGGCCGGGAGCACCCGCTCAGGGGTATCTGTCCGCCCCGGCCGTCCGCGAACCCGCTCACCCGCGCGTGGGCGCGTCCCCACGGGGCTGACGCCGTCCTGCGCCCCGGGCTACGGAACGGCGGATTCGGTGAGAACATGTCGCTCCACCCCGCGCCGGCAGGAAAAATCCTCGTGATCTGGGGGTGCCGACGGAATAATTTTCACCGGCCCCTCTTGAGCGAAAGAACCTTGGCTGGTTACGGTGGGTGCACCACACGATCTACCGCCGGAGGGCAGTCATGACGGAAATCCTTTCGCCTGTGGGTGCTCGGACAGGTGCCGCGCCCGCGGAGCCGGTGACCGCGCACCCGGCGTGGGCCACCCTGAAGCACGCGGTCGAGGCCATCCGGCCGTGGCAGTCCAAGGACGGCTCGATCGACCTGACCGCCGACGGCGCCCCCACTGCGGAAACGGTTCGCCACGAGGTCGACGTGATCATCGCCGCCCTCGGCGAGCTGGCCCCGCTGCTGCCGCACGACGCCGCCTACCACGAGGCGCTCGCCGCCGACCTGCGCCGCTGGGCGGACGACGGTTTCGGCGTACCGGACTTCCTCGACTCCCTGCTGGCCTTCCAGCCCGCGCAGCAGCGCGCCGACGGCCTTCAGCACCTCGTGCTCTTCCCGATGTACACGCAGAACGGCAACCCGGACCGCAACTTCGAGGCCGTCGTCCTGCGCATGGTCTGGCCCGAATGGCTGGCAGAGCTGGAGCGCACCCGCTACGACAACCCGCTCTTCTGCGGGATCACCTTCGAGGACTTCACCGCCGGGTACGACACCAACTCCGCGGTCCTCTTCCCGGAGACCATCGCGGTGCGCGAGGCCCCCGAACGGTTCAGCTGGGGCGGCATCTTCTGCGACCGTGAGGCCGCGCGCTTCCGCCGCGTCAGCGAGGCGGCCGTCGACACGCTCGGCATCGAGCTGCCCGACGACATCCGCGCCCTCCTCGCCGACCAGGACCGCTGCCAGCAGGCGTTCGTCCTGTGGGACATGGTCCACGACCGCACCCACAGCCACGGTGACCTGCCGTTCGACCCGTTCATGATCAAGCAGCGCCAGCCGTTCTGGATGTACGGCCTGGAGGAGCTGCGCTGCGACCTCACCGCCTTTCGCGAGGCCGTGAAGCTGGAGGCCGAGGGGTACCCGCAGGCCCGTGACGTGCAGTACGCGGTGATCTTCGACCGGATGTTCCGCTTCCCGGTCACCGGCGACCGCAATCGCAACTACGACGGCCTCGGTGGCCAGCTGCTCTTCGCGTACCTCCACAAGCACGACGTCGTACGCTGGACGGACAACACTCTCCACATCGACTGGGAGCGGGCGCCGAAGGTCACCAACCAGCTCTGCGGAGAGATCGAGCAGCTCTACCGCGACGGCATCGACCGGCCCAAGCTGGTCCACTGGTTCGCCGCCTACGACCTCGTCTCGACCTACCTCGCCCCGCACCCGGGATCGGTCTGGGCGAAGGGTCCCGACGCCCTCGACCTCGACCAGCCGCCGCGCAAGCTCGTGGACGACGTGTTGCCCGACGAGTTCCCGCTCAGCATGTTCTACGAGGCCCTTGCCAAGAAGCTGCGTACGGTGATCGCTTCCACCAAGGGCATCACGGCCGGCCGCGAGATGCCGGCGGCGGCGTGACCACGGACCGCGCCACCACCGAAACCGCAGGTCAGTCAGGTGTCCAGAAGGATGAGGAGGCGACGGAGATGAGTATTTCGACGGGCGGCCAGGGGTCGTTGGAGGGCGCTGTCATCGCGGTGGCGGGCGCCGCCGGACCCGCGGGGCGGGCCACCTTGCTGCGGTTGGCCGAGGCGGGCGCCACGGTCGTCGGCTGTGACGCGGACGCCGGCCGGCTGGCCGAGGCGGTCGACGCCGCCCGCTACGCCCACGGCGGTGCCACGGTCATCGGCGACACGGTCGATCTGCTCGACCCGGAGCAGACCCGGGAGTGGGCCGACCGTACGGAGAAGGAGTTCGGCCGGGTCGACGGGCTCGTCCATCTGGTCGGCGGCTGGCGCGGCTCGAAGACCTTCGGCGAGACCGACCTGCACGACTGGGACCTGCTGCACAACCTCCTCATCCGCACCGTTCAGCACACCTCCCTCGCCTTTTACGAAGGACTTCAGCGCTCCGGCAACGGCCGGTACCTGCTGACCAGCGCCGCCGGGGCGAGCAAGCCCACGGGCGGGAACGCCGCCTACGCCGCGTCGAAGGCGGCGGCCGAGGCGTGGACGCTGGCGCTGGCCGACGGCTTCCGCAAGGCGGGGGGCGAGGAGGGCCCGCGGGCCGCGGCTGCGATCCTGGTCGTCAAGGCGCTCGTCAACGACCAGATGCGCGCCGAGCGACCGAACGCCAAGTTCGCGGGCTTCACCGATGTCACGGAGCTGGCCGAGGCCATCGCCGGGGTCTGGGGCAGGCCCGCCCGGGAAGTGAATGGAAAGCGTCTGTGGCTGACCCCCGAGCCGTGAGCGGCGGCAAGACCGACGCCCGGCAGCACCACGACACCCAGGTACGCGGCTTCGCCAGCGACAACTACGCGGGCGCGCACCCGGAGGTCCTCGCGGCCCTCGCCCTCGCCAACGGCGGTCATCAGATCGCCTACGGCGAGGACGAGTACACCGCCCACCTCCAGCGGGTGATCCGCAGCCACTTCGGGCAGCGGGCCGAGGCGTTCCCCGTCTTCAACGGCACCGGCGCCAACGTCGTCGCGCTCCAGTCGGTCACCGACCGCTGGGGCGCGGTGATCGCCGCCGAGTCGGCGCACATCAACGTCGACGAGTGCGGCGCCCCGGAGCGGGTCGGCGGCCTCAAGCTGCTGACCGTGCCGACCGAGGACGGCAAGCTCACCCCCGAGCTGATCGACCGTGAGGCGTTCGGCTGGGACGACGAGCACCGCGCCATGCCGCAGGTCGTCTCGATCACCCAGAGCACCGAACTGGGCACGCTCTACACCCCGGACGAGATCCGGGCGATCTGCGAGCACGCCCACGAGCTGGGCATGGTGGTGCACCTCGACGGTTCGCGGATAGCCAACGCCGCGGCGTCGCTGGACGTGCCGATGCGGACGTTCACCAACGCGGTGGGCGTGGACCTGCTCTCCCTGGGCGGCACGAAGAACGGCGCCGTCTTCGGCGAGGCGGTCGTCGTCCTCAACCCCGACGCGGTGCGGGGGATGAAGCATCTGCGGAAGCTGTCGATGCAGCTGGCGTCCAAGATGCGCTTCGTCTCCGTGCAGTTGGAGGCGCTGCTCGCCAAGGACCTGTGGCTGCGCAACGCCCGGCACGCCAACACCATGGCGCAGCGTCTGGCGGCCGGCGTCCGGGAGGTCGCCGGGGTGGAGATCCTCTACCCCGTGCAGTCCAACGCGGTCTTCGCCCGCCTGCCGCACGCCGTCAGCGAACGCCTCCAGAAGCGCTACCGCTTCTACTTCTGGGACGAGGCGGCCGGGGTGGTCCGCTGGATGTGTGCCTTCGACACCACGGAGGAGGACGTCGACGGCTTCCTCGCCGCCCTCCGTGAGGAGATCGGCGCCGCCTGACGGCACCCCGTAGAACTGAATAGGTATGCGTCCGACCGAAAAGTCATTGACTCTCGGTCGGGCGCATCGCTACGCTCCCGGCGCATGGAGCTGATCCAGGAAAACCCGGAGCTGTCGGCCTACTTGGCGGTGAGCGAGGCCATCGACCACGATCATCCGCAGGTCCGGGCCACCGCGGCACGGCTGCGCGCCGAAACCACCGACGCATACACATACGCCAAGGCCGCCTTCGAGTTCGTGCGCGACACCGTCCCGCACTCCCACGACGCCGACGACCCCCGCGTCACGTGGCGCGCCTCCGACGTGCTGACGCGGCGCACCGGTATCTGCTTCGCCAAGGCCCATGCCCTGGCCGCCCTGTTGCGTGCCGAGTCCATCCCCACCGCGCTCTGCTACCAGAAGCTCGACACCCTGCACGGACTGATCGCGCTCAAACTCCCCGGCGGCGACTGGGCGCGCCAGGATCCGCGCGGCAACAAACCCGGCGTGGACGCACAGTTCCGCACCGACCGCGAACAGCTCGCCTGGCCCGTCCGTACGGATCTGGGCGAGGCGGACTCACCGGTGCTGTACGCCGAGCCGCGGCCCGTCGTACTCCGGTGTCTGCGGCGGGCGGCCGACCGGGCCGAGCTGTGGCGGACGCTCCCCACCGACTTCTGAGGCCGAAAGAGCGTGGAAGAGCCCGGGAGCCCCGCGGCCCCGGGCCTCGGCGTCAGGCCGGCGAGCCGGGCGCCGCCGGGGCCGTACCGCCCAGGTGCGCCGGGATCCACCAGGTGTCCTCCGGCCCCTTGGGGCGCACGGGGTAGGCGCGCTGCGCCGCCTCCAGCAGGTCCTGGACGCGCGAGCGCAGCCGATCGGTGATCTTCTCCGCCTGCTCGGCCGGGTCCGCGTCCATCGGCTCGCCCACCCGGATCGTGATCGGGAAGTGGTTACGCCCCAGATCCCGCTTGTGGCCCTTGGTCCACAGCCGCTGGGTGCCCCAGAGCGCCATCGGCAGCAGCGGCACCCCCGCCTCCTGCGCCAGCCGCACCGCGCCCGACTTGAAGCCCTTCAGCGTGAACGACTCCGAGATCGTCGCCTCCGGGAAGACGCCGATCACCTCGCCCGACCGCAGCGCCGACAGCGCGTGCCGGTACGCGTGCACACCCTGCGCGCGGTCCACCGGGATGTGCTTCATCGCCCGCATCAGCGGCCCGGACACCTTGTGCCGGAACACCGACTCCTTGGCCATGAACCGCACCAGACGCTTCGCCGGACGCGCAGCGAGACCTGCGAAGACGAAGTCGAGGTACCCGATGTGGTTGCTCACCAGCACCGCGCCGCCGTGCTGCGGAATGTTCTCCGCGCCCGCGATGTCGAATTTCAGGTCGAGTGACTTGAAGAGTGTGCGCGCGGCACCGATCACCGGCGGGTAGACCAGTTCGGCCATGTCGGGGGGCCCCTTTTCTGTGCCCGGGGAGGGTTCTCCCGGCGGAAACCTACGCAGCCGTAAGAAGCGGCTTTCGGGAGATCGTGCCCGATCACAGGCGTCGCGGCTACCACACGGGCCCCCCGGAGCGGGAGATTCTCATCACGTATGCCCCGCTCCCGTCGCGCCGCGCGCGCCCCGGGCGTACCGTTCGCGCCGCCGTTCCGGGAGTGGTGGGACGCCCGTGGGAATCATTCCGGCGCCGCGTGCGCTGCACCTTCGGACGACCACCCGCACCACCCCACATCCAGGAGGCCGACGGTGCCCCAGCAGGACGACGGCGCACGGCTCGACGCGGAGAGTCTGGGGGCGCCGCTCGGGGAGCGCGCCACGCTGGTGCAGTTCTCCAGCGCCTTCTGCCAGCCCTGCCGCGCCACCCGCCGCACCCTCGCCGAGGTCGCCGCCATGGTCGACGGCGTCACCCACACCGAGATCGACGCCGAATCCCGGCTCGGCCTCGTCCGGCAGCTGCGGATCACGGGTACGCCGACCGTCCTGGTGCTCGACGCCGAGGGCGCGATCGTGCGCCGCGCCGCCGGTCAGCCCCGTAAGGCCGATGTCATCGCGGCGCTCGGCGAGGCGGTCCGGTGAGGGATCTCCCAGATACCGGGCGCCCCTTGACGCTCCGCCCCGAAGCTCGTCACGCTGACGTGATGCGGCCAGGAACCCTGCTGTACGGACGCGCGCACGTGGATCTGCTGAGGACCGCCAGCGCGCGCTGTCCGGGCGCGTGAGCAGCGACGACACCACCGCTGCCGGTTCCGCCAGGGCGGCCGGCGGCCCTGCCACGGCTCGTAGACCTCAGCAGAAGGACAATTCCATGACGGCATCGCCCGATCTCGGCACGCCCCGCACCGCCTCCCCCGAACTCCTGCGCTCCGTCTTCCGGCAGCACGCCGCGGGCGTCGCGGTGATCACCGCGCGGGGCGAGCGCCCCGTCGGTTTCACGGCGACCTCCCTGACCTCCGTCGCCGCCGAACCGCCGCTGCTCTCCTTCGGCGTCGCCACCACCGCCTCCTCCTGGCCCGCGCTCGCCGCGACGGACCACCTGGGCGTGCACATACTCGGCGAGCATCAGCAGGAGCTGGCCGCCACCTTCGCCCGCAGCGGCGCCGACCGCTTCGGCCCCGGCACCTCCTGGCGCACCGGCCCGGAGGGCGTACCGCTGCTCGACGGCGTCCTCGCCTGGCTGGTGTGCCGGGTCGTCGCCCGCGTCCCCGCCGGTGACCACCGCATCGTCCTCGCCCAGCCGCTCCTCGGCGATCCGGCGGGACCGGGCCGTCCGCTCCTGTACCACCAGGGACGCTTCAACGCGCTGCGCGACTGACGGGTTCCCGTAACGCTTCGTCATCCCCGGGTCGGGGCCGTTGGGTAGGTCACAGTTCAGCGGCCTTGATTCCGGGGACGACACTGTATGTACTGGTGAGTAATATCGGGGTCGGCGCGGGGAACCCGAACCGACCCGGAGCCGCCCCCACAGGCGCCTATGCTGCCAGCACAAGGCAGTTCTGAAGAGACGAAGCAGGTAGGAGAGCCGGCGTGAGCTTGAGGATCGTTGTCTGTGTGAAGTACGTGCCCGACGCCACCGGCGACCGGCACTTCGCCGAGGACCTGACCGTCGACCGCGACGACGTGGACGGCCTCCTCTCGGAGCTGGACGAGTACGCCGTCGAGCAGGCCCTGCAGATCAAGGAGGCGGCCGACGACGCCGAGGTCACGGTCCTGACCGTCGGCCCCGAGGACGCCAACGACGCGCTGCGCAAGGCGCTGTCGATGGGCGCCGACAAGGGCATCCACGTCGAGGACGACGACCTGCACGGCACCGACGCGCTGGGCACCTCCCTCGTGCTCGCCAAGGCCATCGAGAAGGCCGGCTACGACCTGGTCGTCTGCGGTATGGCCTCCACCGACGGCACGATGGGCGTGCTGCCTGCCCTGCTCGCCGAGCGGCTGAACGTCCCGCAGGTCACCCAGCTCTCCGAGGTGGCGGTCGACGGCGGCAAGGTGACCGGCCGCCGTGACGGCGACACCGCCAGCGAGCAGCTGGAGGCGTCGCTCCCGGCCGTCGTGTCCGTCACCGACCAGTCCGGCGAGGCGCGTTACCCCTCCTTCAAGGGCATCATGGCCGCCAAGAAGAAGCCGGTGGAGTCCTGGGAGCTGGACGACCTCGACATCGACGCGGACGAGGTCGGCCTGGAGGGCGCCTGGACCACGGTCGACGGCGCCGCGGAGCGCCCGGCCCGTACGGCCGGCACGATCGTCACGGACGAGGGCGAGGGCGGCAAGCAGCTCGCCGAGTTCCTCGCGGGCCAGAAGTTCATCTGAGGCCCTCGGCCGGGGCCTCGCACCCCGGCCGCCCCGCAACCGCCCTCATTCTTCCCGCAGGAGAGTCACCCCATGGCTGAAGTCCTTGTCTACGTCGACCACGTGGACGGCGCCGTCCGCAAGCCCACCCTTGAACTGCTGACCCTGGCCCGCCGCATCGGCGAGCCCGTCGCCGTCCACCTCGGCGCCGGCGCGGAGACCGCCGCCGCCACCCTCGCCGAGCACGGCGCGGTGAAGGTGCTGGCCGCCGACGCCCCCGAGTTCGCCGAGTACCTCGTCGCCCCCAAGGTCGACGCGCTCCAGGCCGCCTACGAGGCCGTGTCCCCGGCCGCAGTGCTGCTGCCGTCCTCCGCCGAGGGCAAGGAGATCGGCGCGCGCCTCGCGGTCCGCATCGGCTCCGGCATCATCACCGACGCCGTCGACCTGGAGGCCGGCGACGAGGGCCCGGTGGCCACCCAGTCCGTCTTCGCGGCCTCGTACACCACCAAGTCGCGTGTCACCACCGGCACCCCGGTCATCACCGTCAAGCCCAACTCCGCCGCGCCCGAGGCCGCTCCGGCCGCGGGTACGGTCGAGCAGCTCGCCGTGACCGTCGCCGACTCCTCCAAGGGCACCAAGATCGTCTCGCGCACCCCGCGTGAGTCGACCGGCCGTCCGGAGCTGACCGAGGCCGCGATCGTGGTCTCCGGTGGCCGCGGCGTCAACGGCGCCGAGAACTTCCCGGTCATCGAGGCGCTGGCGGACTCGCTCGGTGCCGCCGTCGGTGCCTCGCGTGCCGCCGTCGACGCCGGTTGGTACCCGCACACCAACCAGGTCGGCCAGACCGGTAAGTCGGTCTCGCCGCAGCTGTACATCGCCGCCGGTATCTCCGGCGCGATCCAGCACCGCGCCGGTATGCAGACCTCGAAGACGATCGTCGCCATCAACAAGGACGCCGAGGCCCCGATCTTCGACCTGGTCGACTACGGCGTCGTCGGCGACCTCTTCGACGTCGTCCCGGCGCTGACCGAAGAGGTCAAGACCCGCAAGGGCTGAGCCGATCCGGGCCGGCCGGTCCGCGCCCACGGCGAAGGCCCCGTACGCACCGCGCGTACGGGGCCTTCGCCGTGCGGTCAGTCGCCGGTGGTGCCGTCGATCCGCTCCCGCAGCAGGTCCGCGTGGCCGTTGTGCCGGGCGTACTCCTCGATGAGGTGGGTGTATATCCAGCGCAGGTTGAGCTCCCGGCCGCGCGGGGCGGCGAAGGTCTCGTCGAGGCCGCGGTCCGCCACCGCCGCATCGCACGCCGCGGTCTCCGCGCGGAACGCGGCGAGGTCGGCCTCGGCGCTCCCGGCGGTGCCGTCGTCGTGGTCGGCGTCGATGTTCTCGTCCGTGATGTGGACCGAGGGGAGCAGCTCGCGGTTGAAGCGCTGCCGGAACCAGGCGCGTTCGACGTCGGTGAGGTGGCGTACCAGCCCGAGGAGGCTGAGCGTGGAGGGCGCCGCGCTGCGCAGCGTCAGCTGCTCGCCGCTCAGGCCCGCGCATTTGGTCAGCAGGGTGTCGCGGTGCCAGTCGAGCCAGCCCTGCAGCATCTCGCGCTCACCGACGGCGGCGGGCATCGGGCGGCGTTCCACGGTGGGGGCGATCCAAGTCGTCATGGGGTGAGTCTGCCGGGCCGCGCCACGGGGTGCCAGGCACTTTGCGGGGGCATGGGCCGCCGGACCGCGGCGGTCCGCCCCGTCGCAAAGAGGTGTTGACCTTGCCGTGCGCCGCGGTTAGCTTCGCTATACGGATTGTTGATTCCGTTACGCGGAAGGCTCGCGTATGGCGCGTAATCCTCGGGAGGATGTCGGAATGGGGCAGCAGGAGACCGTGGCGACCAGCCTTGCGGACACCGTACGTGAGGGCATCGGGGCCTCCCTCGCCGATGTCGACGCGGACCTCGCCCGCCGGTACCCGGGCGACCCCGGTACCCGCCAGCCGGTCCACACCGTCTACGTCCCCGGTGACGCCTTCACCGCCACCACCCTGCGGAACTGGGGCGACGAGGCGCTGGCCGCCCTCGACGCGCACGCACCGGACGCCGCCGCGCTCGCCCGCGTCCTCGGCATCCCCGACGACCTCGCCGGACCCGTCCACGACCGCGTCCGCGAGAAGCTGACCCGCGAGCCGGTCGAGGACCTCCGCATCGACTTCGAGGACGGCTACGGACCCCGGCCCGACGCCGAGGAGGACGAGACCGCCGCCCGCGCCGCCGCCCTCGTCGCCGCCGCGTACCGCGACGGCAGCGCCGCCCCCTACACGGGCATCCGGATGAAGTGCATGGAGGCCGCCGTCCGCGACCGCGGCATCCGCACCCTCGACATCTTCCTCACCGGCCTGATGAACGCCGGCGGCCTGCCCGAGGGCCTGGTCCTCACGCTGCCCAAGGTGACCTACGCCGAGCAGGTCACCGCGATGGTCCGGCTCCTGGAGGCGTTCGAGAAGGCACACGGGCTGGCGAGCGGCCGGATCGGCTTCGAGATCCAGATCGAGACCACCCAGTCCATCCTCGGCGCCGACGGCCGGGCCACCGTCGCCCGCATGATCGAGGCCGCCGAGGGCCGCGCCACCTCGCTCCACTACGGCACCTTCGACTACAGCGCCTCCTGCGGCGTCAGCGCCGCCCACCAGTCCCTGGACCACCCGGTCGCCGACCACGCCAAGGCCGTCATGCAGGTCGCCGCCGCCGGAACGGGCGTCCGCCTCTCCGACGGCTCGACCAACGTCCTGCCCGTCGGCACCACCGAACAGGTCCACGCCGCCTGGCGCCTCCACCACGGACTGGTCCGCCGCTCCCTCGCCCGCGCCTACTACCAGGGCTGGGACATGCACCCCGGACACCTCCCGACCCGCTACGCCGCGGTCTACGCCTTCTACCGCGAGGGCCTGGAGCAGGCCGCGGTCCGGCTCGCCGCCTACGTCGGCAAGGCCGGCGGCGCGGTCATGGACGAACCCGCCACCGCCAAGGCGCTCAGCTCCTACCTGCTGCGCGGCCTGGACTGCGGCGCCCTCGACATCGCCGAGGTCGCCCGGCTCACCGGACTCACCCGCGTCGAACTGGACGCTCTCGCGGGGCGCCCGGTCCGCGAGGCGTGAGACGGCGGGCCGCCGCCACCGGGGAGCGGCGGCCCGCCCCGCTCACCCTTCGGCGGGCCGCGACCGGGGTGCCGCCGGAGCCGGGGTGATGGGGGCCGACGAGCGTGTGGTCGCGGGCGAGGCCGTCGAGGACGGACCGAAGTCGGCCTCGATGCCCCCTCCGGCGCCGTGGGTGAGCAGCAGCGCGGGGCCGTTGCCCTGTACGGCGACGTCGAGGCGGGGAACGGGACGTGCGGACGAGGTGGCCATGCCGGCGACGCCGAACTCTGACATCCGTGTCGGTGAGCCGGCGCGAAGGGCCGCGGCCTCCCGGACGGGGACGGCCGGGCGGAGTCAGCCCCGCCCCGGCCGAATCTCGCCCGAGCCGCGGGCGATCAGCCGGGTCGGGATCTCCTCCCGGCGCGGCGGCTCGTCGGCGCCCTCCAGGCGGCGGAAGAGGAGCCCGGCGGCGGTCCGCCCCATCCGGGCCGGGTCCTGCGCGACGACGGTGACCGCCGGGCTCACCAGATCGGCCAGCTCGAAGTCGTCGAACCCCACCAGCGCGACCGGCGCGGTGCGCTGCCGCAGTACGCGTACGAGGGTGACGGTGACGCGGTTGTTCCCGGCGAACAGCGCGGTGACCGGCTCCGGCGCGTCCAGCATCGCGCGCGCCGCGGTGTGCACCCGCTCCGGTTCGGTGGTGCCGAGCGAGACCCAGGCACCGTCCACCGGCAGCCCGGCGGCGCCCATCGCGGTGCGGTAGCCGCGCAGCCGCTCCTTCGCGGTGTGGATACGCGGCCGGTCGCCGATGAAGCCGATCCGGCGGTGGCCGTGCGCGATGAGATGGGCGACCGCGTCCCGCGAGCCGCCGAAGCTGTCCGACAGCACGGTGTCCGCCTCGATCCGCCCGGCCGGACGGTCCACGAAGACGGTGGCGACGCCCGCGGCGAGCTCCGGTGCGAGATAGCGGTGGTCGTCGCCGGCCGGGATCACCACCAGGCCGTCGACCCGCCGCGCACACAGCGCCAGCACCAACTCCTGCTCCCGGGCCGGGTCCTCGGCGCTGGAGCCGTTGATCAGCAGTGCGCCGTGGCGGCGGGCGACCTCCTCCACGGCGCGGCTGAGCGGACCGTAGAAGGGGTCGGCGAGATCCTCCAGGACCAGTCCGACGCTGGCGGTGCGGCCCTTGCGCAGGATCCGGGCGGAGTCGTTGCGCCGGAAGCCGAGGGCGGTGATGGCCTCCTGGACGCGCCTCTCGGTGTCCGGGGTGACCCCCGGCTCGCCGTTGACCACCCGGGAGACGGTCTTGAGCCCCACCCCGGCGCGGGCCGCGACATCCTTCATGGTGGGGCGGGTGCCGTAGCGGCGGGAGCTGCCCCGGGCGGTGTCGGTCACGTGCGGGGTCCCCTCGGCTGCGGCTGGCGTGTTCCGCCGAGCATAGTCGCTGGACAACGTTGTCACCTGGGGTGAGACTGACCTCCTCGTCACCGGACCGGCGCCGTCGGTCCCCGCGTCCACCAGGAGAACCGACACCGATGCAGAAGGACCTCAGCGCAGCGCTGGACATCGGCGGCACCAAGATCGCCGGAGCGCTGGTGGACGGGCGCGGCAGACTCCTCGTACGCGCCTCCCGGCCCACCCCGGCCGACCGGGACGCGGCCACGGTGATGCGCGCGGTGGCCGCCGTGGTCGGCGAGTTGACCGCGGCGCCCCAGTGGGCGCGGGTGGGCGCGGTCGGCATCGGCAGCGCCGGTCCGGTGGACGCGGCGGCCGGTACGGTCAGCCCCGTCAACATCCCCGGCTGGCGCGGCTTCCCGCTGGTCGCGGGCGTCCGGGCGCTCACCGGCGAGCTCCCCGTCGTGCTGATGGGCGACGGTGTGGCGATGGCGGCGGCCGAGCACTGGCAGGGCGCGGCGCGAGGCCGGGCCAACGCGCTGTGCATGGTGGTCTCCACGGGCGTCGGCGGCGGCCTGATCCTGGGCGGCCGTCCGCACCCCGGACCCACCGGGAACGCCGGGCACATCGGTCACATCAGCGTCGACCTCGACGGGGACCGCTGTCCGTGCGGCGCCCGTGGCTGCGTGGAGCGCATCGCCAGCGGCCCGAACATCGCCCGCCGCGCCCTGGCGAACGGCTGGCGGCCCGGGCCCGGCGGCGAGGACGGAGCGGCGGCGGTGGCGGCCGCGGCGCGCGCCGGTGACCCCGTCGCCCGGCGCTCCTTCGAACGGGCCGCGCAGGCGCTGGCCGCCGGGATCGCCGCCACCGCGGCGCTCGTGGAGATCGAACTCGCCGTCGTCGGCGGCGGGGTGGCGGGCGCCGGTGAGGTGCTGTTCGCGCCGCTGCGCCGGGCGCTCGGGGAGTACGCGACGCTCTCCTTCGTCTCCGGGCTGACCGTCGTCCCCGCCGAGACGGGCACCGACGCCGGCCTGGTCGGCGCGGCCGCGGCCGCCGCACACCAGTCCCGCCTCGACACCTTCGCCGCGGCATTCTGACGCCCCGTCCAGCTGCCGGATCGCCCGGATCGCACCGGTATGCCCGGCACCGGGTGGCCCTTCCGTGTGCGGACGTACGCTCCGGACGCCGCGAACCGCACCGTTCCGGCGGACGATTCGCCGCCCCGGGGCGTCCCCGGCACGCATCCGGCGCCTTACCCTGGTGCACGTCGGAAGAGGCGGGCAGGGAGACGGCCGACGGCGACGTCGGGCAGCGGGAGGAACGACGACGTGGCTTCGGGGGAGCGCGGACAGCGCGGGGCGGACGAGGGCAACGGCGCGGGCGGGGCGGGTGCCGCCGGGCCGGACGAGGTGACGGCGGGGCCGCCGGCCCCGGACGCCGGACCGCGGGTGGGCGCCTCCGGCACCCGGGCCGACGACGATCTGACGGGCCGTCTGCTCGGCGGCCGCTACCGCGTCACCGGCCGGATCGGCCGCGGCGGTATGGGCGTGGTCTGCCGCGCCGTGGACGAGGTGCTGGGCCGCGAGGTCGCCGTCAAGGTACTGCGCGCCTACACCGACGCCTCGGCGCCGGAGCTGGCCGATCTGCGCACCCGGATGCAGCGTGAGGCGCGCGCCGCGGCCCGGATCCGGCACTCCGGCGTGATCACCGTCCATGACGTCATCGACGAGGGCGGCCGCCCGGTCATCGTGATGGAGCTGGTGGACGGGCCCTCGTTGGACGACGCGGTCGGGCGCCGGGGCGGCATCGAGCCGCGCGAGATGGCCGCGATCGGTGCCCGGGTGATGGACGCGCTGGACGCCGCGCACCGCGCCGGGGTGCTGCACCGCGACGT
Source organism: Streptomyces sp. NPDC014733 (assembly GCF_043083385.1). Classification (NCBI taxonomy): domain Bacteria; kingdom Bacillati; phylum Actinomycetota; class Actinomycetes; order Kitasatosporales; family Streptomycetaceae; genus Streptomyces; species Streptomyces sp. NPDC014733. The sequence goes on from NZ_JBIBYO010000003.1 coordinate 583,530, forward strand.
GAAGCCCGGCAACGTCCTGCTGGACAGCAGCGGCCGGGTGGTCCTCACCGACTTCGGCATCGCCAGCATCGAGGCGCCCGGCGACGGTGCCGAGACCCACATCACCCGCAGCGGCGAACTGGTCGGCTCGCTCGACTACCTCCCGCCCGAGCGCGCCCAGGGCATGGGCCCGAGCCCGGCGTCCGACATCTGGTCGCTCGGTATGACGCTGTACGCGGCGGTCGAGGGCGGCACCGCGCCGTTCCGCCGGACGTCGGTGTACTCCACGCTGACCGCGATCGTCACCGAACCGCTCCCCGAGCCGCGGCGCGCCGGACCGCTCGCGCCCGTTCTGCACGCGCTGATGGCGAAGAGCCCGGCGGACCGGCCGGACGCGGCGCGCGCCCGGGAGATGCTCCAGGCGGTCGCCGACGGACGTGACCCGGAGGCGATGCCGGTGCCCGGCGCACCGCATCTGCCGACCGCCACCGACATCAAGCCGGTCGGCCCGCCCCCGCCGCCGCAGCCCTTCGGGGCGGCGGCCACCGGCGGCAACGCCTCGGGTGCGCCCACCGGTTGGCTCTCCGGCCCGGGCACGGCCGGCTCCGCCGGGCGGACGCCGCCCGGTGGTCCGGAGCCGCTGCACGACCAGCCGACCGCGGTGGTCGGCGCGGTGGCGGCGTCCCGTGGCGCGGGCGACACCGCGCCGCTGCCGCGCCCGCGCCGCGGCGGGCGGATCGCGCTCGCCGTCGCCGCCGTGCTGGTGGTCCTCGCCACCGGCGGCGGCCTCACCTACCTGCTGGTCGGCAACAGGGGCGAGCCCTCCGCACGCGGTGGTTCGGCCGCGCCGGTCGACGGCGACGCCAGCCGCGCCACGCGGTCCGGGGCGCCGGTCTCCCCGGACGCGAGCAGCAGGGACAAGGACGGCGGCACGGACACCGGCAAGGGGGACGACGCCGGCGAGAGCCCGGGCGGAGAGCCGTCGCGGACGGACGAGCCGTCCGACGCCGCCTCCTCCCCGGCGGACGGTCCGAGCACCGGCGGCGGCCACCACGGAGGGGGCGCGGGCGGCGGATCCGGTGCCCCGACCGGCGGCGGCAGCACCCCGCCGCCGGAGACGTCATGCACCCCCGGGGGTGCCGGGAAGACCAACTGCGTGGTGTGGCGGACCGCCGATTCGTACACCGCCTCCGGTCAGAAGGTCGGTGTGGTCAACGGCGGTACCAACTACTTCTACTGCCAGGCGAACCTGGGCCGCCGGGAGACCGACGGCCGGTGGACCAACGTCTGGTGGGCCAGGACGGATGACGACAGCGGCAACACCGACGTCTACGTCAGCGTCGTCTACCTCAAGGGGGGCGCCAACGACCAGCCGATTCCGGGGCTGCCGGTCTGCTGACCGCCGCGGTGCCGGGCGGGTCCGCCGCCCGGCACGAGGCGTGCGGGGTCAGGCGCCCTGCTCCGGCGTCACCCGGTAGACGACGGTGGCGTGTGCGGGCACCGTCACGGTGATCTCGCCGGTGGTGTGCCGGTCGGTGCGCTGCCACAGGTCCCGCAGCCGGTAGCCGCGCGCCGCGGGCAGTCCGGCGTCGGTCGCGCTGGTGGTGATCTGCTGCTCGCTGTCGTTCGCGTTGAACAGCGCGATGGCCCGGTCCCCGCCGGCCAACTCCTTGACCAGCGTCCACCGCCCGTCGTCGCTGCTCAGCACGGTCGCCTGGCGCCCCAGCGGATCCTGGTCGAGGGCGATGACGTCCTTGTTCCGCAGGATGTCGTACGTCTGCGGCGAGGCGGTGCGCAGATCGGTGCCGATGAGCAGTGGTGCGGCCATCATGGCCCAGAGCGTGAAGTGGCTGCGGTACTCGGTGTCCGTCATCCCGCCGTTGCCGACCTCCAGCATGTCCGGGTCGTTCCAGTGCCCGGGACCGGCGTACGGGGCGAGCGGCAGATTCTTCTGCATGATGCTGAGCATGCTCGACCAGTTGTCGCTGATGTCCCCGGTGGTCCGCCACGACTGCCCCAACTCGGCGGCCCATTCCCAGGGCTTGTTCTCGCCCCATTCGCAGATGCTGTACGTGATCGGGCGGCCGGTGGCGCGCAGTGCGTCGCGCATGGCGGTGTAGCGCTGCCGGGCGTCCACGCCCTGGTTGTTGCAGTTGTCGTACTTGAGATAGTCCACGCCCCAGTCGGCGAACTGCTGCGCGTCGGATTTCTCATGGCCCAGCGCCCCGGGAAATCCGATGTCGCTGCAGGTCTTGGTGCCCGCGCTGGTGTAGATGCCGAACTTCAGCCCCTTGGCGTGGACGTAGTCGGCGACCGCTTTGACGCCGTGCGGAAAACGGATCGGATCCGGGACGAGTTTTCCGTTCGGATCGCGAGTGGGCATCGCCCAGCAGTCGTCGAGATTGACGTAGGTGTATCCGGCGTCCTTCATCCCTTTGTCGAGGAAGAGGTCGGCGATCTCCTTGACCATTTTCTCGTTGAATCCCAGGCCGCAGTGGGTGGAATTCCAGTTGTTGAATCCCATCGGGGGAGTGGCGGCGAGCCCGTCCGCCACCGTGCCGGCGGCGGGCGCGGCGGGATTCCGGGCGCCGGTCGGCGGGGCGGCTGCCGCGGTGACGCAGAGCAGCGCGGCGGCCAGCGCGCCGAGCGCGGCGTGCCGCCCTCGCGGGCCGGCGGGGAAGCGCAGGAGCTGACGCATGAACAGGTCTCCGTCCTCGGGGGATGGATGGGGATGGACCGGTCGCTCGTGTGAAGTGACGGTAGAGCCTGTTGAACTCTGTTGGAAGAGGCGCGTAACGCCGTAGCGAGGCCGCGAACTGCCTGTATTTCCGGCGAATTGGCGGTGACAGGTGTCGCACCCCCTCTCACCTCTGCGCGGATGCGTTCGTTCGTGTGTGATTCGCGGGGCGGGCAGGGGCGTCCGGCCGGGGCGTCGGCCGCGCCCTGGGGCGGCGGCGCAGGAAGCCCGAGATGACCCGGATTTCCCTTTCCGTCACAGGCGACGAAGGGGCCGCCCGGGAGAGCCGTTTCGCGTGTTACCGGTGCGATGGGCCGCCGTCATATGCGGATGCCGAGGTTCCCCGGGCCCGTGCGCGGGCGGGGGTTTCGGCCCGAGAAGCGCTGGGGAGCGCTTTGTTGCCGAGGGCTTCGCGGGCGGGATACGAGGTGGTGTCCCCACCGTGGCGCATGGTGCGACCGGCGCGTGCACAGGGCCCGCGCGGCGCCCCGTGTCCACGTCGCCGCCGCGCGGTGCACCGTCCGCGGCTGTGCGCGCGGCCCGTGGATTCGAGCGTTTTCCGTGGCAGGCTGGTGCGGGCAACTCACCTGGTTCCGGAGAAGAGGGGACACCGTGATCGTCTGGCTGAACGGCACGTTCGGTGCGGGCAAGACCACAGCGGCGCAGGAATTGCTCGACCTGCTTCCGGGGAGCACGCTCTACGACCCCGAACTCCTCGGTCAGGGCCTGCGGATGATGCTGCCCGCCAAGCGCCTGGAGGAAATCGACGACCTCCAGGACCTGCCCGCCTGGCGCCGGTTGGTCGTGGACACCGCGGCGGCGCTGCTGACCGAGGTCCCCGGCCCCTTGGTGACCCCGATGACGTTGTTGCGTCAGGAATACCGCGACGAAATCTTCGGCGCGCTCGCCGCCCGCCGCATTCCGGTCCGGCATTTTCTCCTGGATGCGGAGGAAACGATCCTGCGAGAGCGAATCGCGCACCGTGAGGAAACCGCCGCCGACGCGGCGAGCGCGGCGCAGGTCCGCCGCTGGGGCCTGGACGCCCTCACCTCGTACGCCGAGGCGCTGAGCTGGCTCAAGGACGACGCGTACACGGTGGACACCGGGCGGCTGACGCCCCGGCGGGCCGCGGAGGAGATAGCCGAGGCGGTGCGCTCCGGCACCGCCGACTGCGGCATCGTGCAGACCCCGGAGCCCACCGCCGAAACCCTCGCCGCCGGGGTCCTGCTCTTCGACGACGCCGACCGTGTCCTTCTCGTCGACCCCACCTACAAACCGGGCTGGGAGTTCCCCGGCGGCATCGTAGAGCACGGCGAACCGCCCACCCAGGCCGGACTCCGCGAGGTCGTGGAGGAGCTGGCGCTCCGACTGCCGCGCACCCCGCGCCTGCTGGTCCTGGACTGGGAGGCGCCCGAACCGCCTGGGTTCGGCGGGCTGCGGCTGCTGTTCGACGGCGGCCGGCTCACCGCCGAGCAGACCCGTGACCTGCGGCTGCCCGGCGCCGAGCTGCGGCAGTGGCGCTTCGTCACCGAGACCGAGGCGGAACACCTGCTGCCGCCGGTCCGCTTCCGCCGGCTGCGCTGGGCGCTGCGGGCCCGCGAGCGCGGCTGCCCGATGCTTCTGGAGCGGGGCGTTCCGGCGGGCGGATGAACGCGCCGGGAATGCCCGGTCGCGCCGCCCCGGGCGTCCGCACCGCTCGCGGACGCCCGGTGGACACACCGTCGCTCCGGTCGTCAGCTCCGCTCGGCCGCGTACCGCTGAAGGAACAGCGCCTCGGCGAGCGACAGCCGCTCCAGCTCCTCGGGCGAGACGCTCTCGTTGACCGCGTGGATCTGCGCATCGGGCTCGCTCAGCCCGATCAGCAGGATCTCCGTCTCCGGGTAGAGCGAGGCCAGGGTGTTGCACAGCGGGATGGAGCCGCCCATCCCGGCGATCTGCATCTCCTGGCCGTCGTACGCCTCCCGAAGCGCCGCGGCCATCGACGCGTACGCCGGGCTGCCGGTGTCGGCGCGGAACGCCTGGCCCTGGCCGACCTGTTCGACGGCGACCCGCGCGCCCCAGGGCGCGGCGTTCTCCAGATGGGCGGTGAGCAGCCGGGTCGCCTCGGCGGCGTCGGTGCCCGGCGGCACCCGCAGGCTGATCAGCGCCCGGGCGCCCGCGTGGACGGACGGGGTGGCGCCGACGACCGGCGGGCAGTCGATGCCGAGGACGGTCACCGCGGGCCGGGCCCAGAGCCGGTCGGCGATCGTGCCGTCGCCGATCAGCCCGACGCCGTCCAGCACCTTCGCGTCCTTGCGGAACTCCTCCTCCGGGTACTGCAGCCCCTGCCAGGTGGCGTCCGCGGCCAGTCCGTCCACCGTGGTGGAGCCGTCTTCGGCGCGGAGCGAATCCAGGACGCGGATCAGCGCGGCCAGCGCGTCGGGCGCGGCGCCGCCGAACTGACCGGAGTGCAGATTGCCGGCCAGGGTGTCGACGGAGACCCGCACCAGCGTCATCCCGCGCAGCGTCGCGGTCGCCGTCGGCAGGCCGACGCGGAAGTTCCCGGCGTCCCCGATGACGATGGTGTCCGCGGTCAGCAGCTCCGGGTGCGCCTCGGCGTACCGCTCCAGGCCACCGGTGCCCTGCTCCTCCGAACCCTCCACGATGACCTTGACGTTCACCGGCACCCCGCCGTGCTCCCGCAGCGCCCGCAGCGCCGTCAGATGCAGGATCACGCCGCCCTTGCAGTCCGCCGCGCCGCGGCCGTACCAGCGGCCGTCCCGCTCGGTCAGCGTGAACGGCGGGGAGTCCCAGGCGGCCTCGTCCAGCGGCGGCTGCACGTCGTAGTGCGCGTAGAGCAGCACCGTCGGCGCGCCCTCGGGGCCGGGCAGGAAGCCGTAGACCGACTGCGTACCGTCCGGGGTGTCCAGCAGCGCCACGTCCTGGAAACCGTCGGCCCGCAGCGCCTCGACGATCCAGCCGGCCGCCGCCTCGCACTCGCTCTTCGGGAACTGCTCCGGATCCGCGACCGAACGGAAGGCCACCAGCTCGGCCAGTTCGGTGCGGGCGCGGGGCTGCAACGCGGCGACGGTACGGGCCAGCGGGCTGTCAGACATGGTCGCTCCTTGTGGGCGCGGTGAGCTGTTCCGGACCTGCGGTCCGACCGGCGGGGTACCGCGGGCGACCCGGAGGTACGGGTGTGAATCGCCCCGATCTTCCCACAGACGTTCGAGCGGAGTGCGGCCCGTAGGATGCGGACGGTAGGCGCAGCGAGGATTCGAACGGGAGCAGAAGCACCGGTGAGCAGCGAGCAGGCAGCCCAGGACAACGAGCAGGTGTGGGACGTCGTGGTGGTGGGCGCCGGTCCCGCAGGCGCCTCGGCGGCACACGCGGCGGCGTGCGCGGGGCGTCGCGTACTGCTCCTGGAGAAGGCGGAACTGCCCCGCTACAAGACCTGCGGCGGCGGCATCATCGGCCCCTCCCGCGACTCCCTGCCGCCCGGCTTCATCCTGCCGCTGCGCGACCGGGTGCATGCGGTGACCTTCTCGCTCGACGGCAAGCTGACCCGCACCCGGCGCTCCAAGAGCATGCTGTTCGGGCTGATCAACCGCCCCGAGTTCGACGAGGGCCTGGTCAAGGCGGCCAAGGACGCCGGCGCCGAGATCCGTACCGGCGCCGCGGTCTCCCGGGTCGAGCAGCACGGTGCGGAGGTGCCCGACCGCCGGACGGTCGCCGTGGTCCTCGCCGGCGGTGAGGTGATCCTCGCCCGCGCGGTGGTCGGCGCGGACGGCAGCGCGAGCCGGATAGGCGCGCACGTCGGCGTCAAACTCGACCAGGTCGACCTCGGTCTGGAGGCGGAGATCCCGGTGCCGCCGACCGTCGCCGAGGACTGGAAGGGCCGGGTCCTCATCGACTGGGGCCCGCTGCCCGGCAGTTACGGCTGGGTCTTCCCCAAGGGCGACACCCTCACCGTCGGCGTGATCTCCGCCCGCGGCGAGGGCGCCGCGACCAAGCGGTACCTGGAGGACTTCATCGCCCGGCTCGGCCTCGCGGGCTTCGAACCGGCGATCTCGTCCGGGCATCTGACGCGGTGCCGCACCGACGACTCGCCGCTCTCCCGCGGCCGGGTGCTCGTCGCCGGGGACGCCGCGGGTCTGCTGGAGCCGTGGACGCGGGAGGGCATCTCCTTCGCGCTGCGCTCGGGCCGGCTGGCGGGGGAGTGGGCGGCCCGCGTCGCCGAGGCGCACGACGCCGTGGACGCCCGCCGCCAGGCCCTCAACTACGCCTTCGCCATCAAGGCGGGACTCGGCGTCGAGATGAGTGTCGGCCGCCGTATGCACGCGGTCTTCGCGCGCCGCCCCGGAGTGCTGCACGCCGTCCTCACCGGCTTCCGCCCCGCCTGGAACGCCTTCGCCGACATCACCCGCGGCACCACCACCCTCGGCGAACTGGTCCGCAGCCACCCGCTGGCCCGCCGCGCGCTGGACGTCATGGACCGGCGGCAGCAGGCCAGGGAGGGGTGACCCCGGGGGCGTACAGGGCTGACCGGTGACCGGTCAGCCCTGGCGCATCAGCAGATGGCCCCGGCGGAACCGTTCCCCCTCGGCCGGCTCCCGCAGCATCCGCCCCACCTCGGTGAACCCGGCCTTCCCCGCCAGCTCCGCGAGGTCGTCGATCGGCCACCGGTAGGCGGTCGTCACCTTGTGGTCGAACGGTGTGAGCGGCCCGCCTTCCGCCTCGAAGAAGCCGAGCAGAAGGTGGCCGCCGGGCGCGATCACCCGCCGGAACTCCGCGAAGTAAGCGGGCAGCTCCTCGGGCGGGGTGTGGATGACCGAGTACCAGGACACGACGGCGCGCAGGGTGCCGTCGGCGATGTCCAACGCGTCCATCGAACCGACCTCGAACCGCAGGCCGGGATAGGCCTCGCGGGCCAGGTCGATCATGGCCGGCGTCAGATCGATGCCGAAGGCGTCCAGCCCCAGCTCCCGCAGATGGGCGGTCAGGTAGCCGGGGCCGCAGCCCAGCTCGGCGACCGGCCCGGGGCCGGCGGCCCGGACGAGTTCGGCGAACGCGGCGAGCACGGCGCGGTCCAGCGGAAAGCCGTCCAGCGCGTTACGGGTGAGGTCGGCGTAGAGGTCGGCGATGGCGCCGTAGGCGCTCGCCGTTGCTTCGAGGTGGGCGGAGGTATGGGTCACAAGCGAGAACCTTAGGGCCTCGCCCGCCGGACCGCCGACGGGCCAACTGGACGGAGGCGAGGGGCGTTTGTCCGGCGGTTCCGGTCCGTCCGCTGTGCGGTCCCGCATCGCGCCGGTGCGCCGGTGCCCTGCCGCTACGTGTGCCGTGGGTGTGGTCCGTCGTCGCTGCCGACCGGGGGCCGGTTCACGACTCCGTGAGGCGGAAGACGGGGTGGCGCGGGGCCGCGGCGCGCAGCGCCTCGTCCGAGGAGTCGGCGGTGATCTCGCCGAAGTACGCCTTCACCTCCCAGCCCCAGCGCCGCAGATAGGCCCGCAGCAGCTCCGGGGTCTCCTCCGGCGACAGCTCCACGGCGGTGAACGCGCTGGTGCGGCGGCCGACCTGGAGCTGCCCGCCGCCGGCCGCACGCATGTTGCGCACCCAGTCGGACTCCCCGCGCGCGGAGACGAGATAGCGCGCGCCCTGGTACGTCATCGGGTTCACGGGGACCCGCCGCCAGGCGCCGCTCTTACGGCCCCGGACGGAGAGGTCCGCCGCGCCCGCGAGGCTGATGCCGCGGCGGGCCAGCCAGCCGACGGCGGCGTTGAAACGGGCGGTCGTGCGGCCGGGCTTGAGGTAGCGGGACATCTGGCCCTCCAGGGCGTTCGTGGAGTGAGGCGGCAGTGCCGCGGTGTGGAGAGCAGGCCCGATCACACAAATGTGAGCACTGCTCTCGCTTGAGATCAGTGTGCACGAGTGGGCTGCGTGCACGCAAGAGCAGTGCTCTCGTTTTTGTTCACCGGTCGCTTTGTGGTGCGGTGATCCGATGGATGGCAGACTCCCTCCCATGACGGCGATCCGAGGGGCCAGGGAACGGGCCCGCAGCGAAATCACCGCGGCCATCAAGGACGAGGCCCGCACACAACTCGCGGCCGAAGGCGCCGCCAAGCTCTCCCTGCGCGCGGTCGCCCGCGCCCTGGGAATGGCCTCCTCCGCGCTCTACCGCTACTTCCCCAGCCGTGACGAGCTGCTCACCGCCCTGATCCTCGACGCGTACCACGCGATCGGCGCGGCGGCGGAAGCGGCGGACCCCGGTACGGCCGGAGTCGGTACGGGCGGATCGGCCGCACCCGGCGGGACGGCCGCGGCGCCCGGATACGTCGAGCGCTGGGTCGCCGTCTGTGGCGGGGTCCGCGCCTGGGCGCTGGCCCATCCGCACGAGTACGCCCTGCTCTACGGCACGCCCGTCCCCGGCTACCACGCCCCGCAGACGACAACGGCGCCCGCCGGACGGGTCGCCCGCGCACTGATCGCCGTCGTCGGCGACGCCCACGCCGCCGGGGTCCTCCACGAGCCGCCCGGACCGCTGCCCGAGGAGGTGGCGGCCGATGTACGCGCCCTCATGGCGGAGCTGGACATCGCGCTGCCCGCGTCCGTCATGGCGGCCCTCGTCGCCACCTGGGCGCAGCTCTTCGGCCTCATCAGCTTCGAGCTGTTCGGCCAGTTCCACCGGGTGGTGGAGGGCCGCGACACCTTCTTCGCCCATGCGACCCGACGGCTCGCGGAGGGCGTGGGGCTGGTCGCCGAGCCGGGCGATGCCGCCTGAGCCGGCGGCCGGCCCCCGGGCGGGCTACGCCGCCGTCAGCGCAGGGCGACCGCCGCGCCCGTCCGTTCGGTGGCGATCTTGACGGCGAAGCCCGCCAGCGCGGTTCCCATCACATAGCGGTGCAGGCGCTGCCAGAGCGGGTGCCGGGCGAAGAACCCGGCGACGGATCCGGCCGTCACGATGAAGAACGCGTTTCCCGCGACCCCCACCGCGATCTGGACCAGCCCCAACAGCAGCCCCTGCAGACCGACATGGCCACGGTCGGGGTCGACGAACTGCGGCAGCAGCGAGATGTAGAGGATGGCCACCTTGGGGTTGAGCAGGCAGGTGAGGAAGCCCATCAGGAAGAGCTTGCGGGGCCTGTCCTGCGCCAGCTCCTCGGTCGCGACGGCGGACCGGCCGCCCGGCCGGACGGCCTTCCAGGCCAGCCAGAGCAGGTAGCCCGCCCCGGCCAGCTTGATCGCCAGGTAGATCTCCGGCACCAGCGCGAAGACGGTGGCGATACCGGCCGACACCGCGAAGAGGTAGACCAGGAAGCCGAGGAAGACCCCGGCCAGCGAGATCAGCCCTGCCCGACGGCCCTGGGCGATCGAGCGGGAGACCAGGTAGATCATGTTCGGCCCCGGCGTCAGCACCATGCCGAACTCCACCGCGGCGATCCCCGCTATTGCTCCCCACCCGATCACAGCACAACCCCCGTACACGCGTTCCTTCGGCGCCACGCAACCTAGCAGCCCGTGGTGGGGAGCCTGTGTGCGCCTCCCGCCGCTTGCCGGGCAGGCCATGGGGGCGAGCCGCCGCGGCTTGCGCGAGACGGCTCTCCTCCGGTCTGCGCCCCGTCAGATCCCGCCGTGCTCCTCCCAGAGCCGTACGAGGCTCTCGTCGCCCTTCACCGTCAGGTCCTTCCACGGTGCGCGGTTCCACAGGGTGAGGTAGAGCGTTTCGGCGGGTCCCTCGACGCTCAGGTCGGCGGGCTCGCCCGCCTCCGTGCCGGCATGTTCCCCGGAGGTCCGTACGGTGCGCGGCGGCGCCTCGGACAGCTGGACCGTCCACTCCGCGTCGGCGGCATCCGTCGCCCGCACGCGCAGGGTCTTCGGCTCCGTGGTGCGTACCCGGCTGCGCTTCTGGCTGTGGACCCCGGCCAGTATCTCGTCGATGCCGTCCGCGGCGAAGGCGCGCGGCAGCGGGGTGAGGGTGGCGCCGAGGGCCTGCTGGGCGTCGGCGCGGTGGATCGCCGTCTCGTGCGCCTGCCGCCGGGCCCAGAAGGCGAGCGGCGACGGGGCGGGCAGGAACGTCCACGCGGTGAGCGAATCCGGTGCCTCGTGCAGCGCCACCACCAGCCGGTGATGCCCCTCGCGCAGCCACGGCACCAGCTCCTCGTCGGCGAGGTCCGGAGCGGCTTCCGGTGCCGACGGCTGCTCCAGACCCTCGGTCACATACCGCGTGGCCCAGCGGTGCACCCGGCCCACGTGGGTGACCAGATCGCGCATCCGCCACTCCGGACACGCCGGAATCGGGGCCTCGGGGCCGGCCTCCTCCGCGGCGGCGGCGAGCAGCGCTCCGTCCAGCCGCAGTGCTTCGACGAATTCGGTGATCTCCATGCCCCGAGTCTGCCAGCCACCACTGACAACGGAACCCGACGCCCCCGTCCGTCCGTCTGTGATCCCACCATCCGGGACCGGGCCCGACGTCCGTTTCCTGCTTCCCCGCCCGTCACCCGTTTTCCCGGCCCATATCCGCATGTAGGGCACAGGGGCTCCGCGCGTGACCGGCCCTCCGGCGGCGGCGCGTTGACGCACTTCGGGGCTCTCCGGCGAGGATCGGCGGGCGACCGTTCGTCCCGAATCCGGCGCGGGGACCCACCGTGTTTTGTTCCGACGCGATACAAAGCCAGAATGGAGGCGTGACCCAGACTCGGACAACCAGGCTGGAGCGGGGCCGTGCCTCCCTCGGACCCGCACTGGAGCTCGTACACACCGGACGCGCCCCCACCCGCGCGGTCCTCACCTCGGAACTCGGCGTGACCCGCGCGACCGCCGGAGCCGTCGCGGCGGAGCTGGAAGCCCTCGGCCTGATCACCGTCGACTCCCGCCCGACCGCCTCCGCCGGTTCCCAAGGAAGGCCGTCACATCGCCTGTTCGTCGACGAGCGCGGGCCCGTGGTGCTCGCCGCACAGATCCACGCCGACGGCTTCCGCGTCGCACTGGTGGGGCTCGGCGGGCGCATCGTGGCCACCACCACCGGAAGTGGCACCATCTCCGCCGACCCGGCCCATGTCCTCGCCGAGGCGGTCGGCGCGGGCGCCGGGCTGCTGCGGGAGACCGGCCGCCGCTGCCTGGGGGCGGGCCTCGCCGTGCCGTCCGCGGTCGCCGAGCCGGACGGCGAGGCGCTGAACCCGCTCCACCTCGCCTGGCCCGCCGGCGCCCCCGTCCGGGACATCTTCCAGCGCGCGCTCGCCGACGCCGCGATCCCCGGCGTCACCGAGGCGATCGGGTTCAGCGGCAACGACGTCAACCTCATGGCCCTCGCCGAACACCGGCACGGCGCCGGACGGGGCGCCCGCGACCTGCTCTGCGTCGCCTCCGGGCACCGGGGTGTCGGCGGCGCCCTGGTCCTCGACGGGCGTCTGCACAGCGGCAGTTCGGGACTCGCCCTGGAGGTGGGCCACCTCACGGTGCACCCGGAGGGCACCCCCTGCCACTGCGGCAGCCGGGGCTGCCTGGACGTCGAAGCCGACCCCCTGGCCTTCCTGAACGCGGCCGGACGCCCCCCGGGGCCCGAGGGTTCACTGCTCCATCAGGCCGCCGACCTGCTGCGCACCGCCTACGACGACCCGGCCGTCCGTGCCGCCGCCGACCTCCTCATCGACCGCCTCGGGCTGGGCCTGGCCGGACTGGTGAACATCCTCAACCCGGACCGCATCATCCTCGGCGGACTGCACCGCACCCTTCTGGAGACCGATCCGGAACGGCTCCGCGCCGTCGTCGCCGACCGCAGCCTGTGGGGCCGCAGCGGCGGTGTGCCGATCCTGCCCTGCGGTCTCGACCACAACAGCCTCGTCGGTGCGGCAGAACTCGCCTGGCAGCCGGTGCTGGACGACCCGCTGGTCGTTCAGGAGGACCGGCGGGCGTAGACGGATCCGCCGCTCCCGCCGGGCCTGTGCGCGGTATCCGCGAAGGCCGGGCCGCAAGCGCTGGCCGAGCGGGGCAGGGGGAAGCTCGGGCGGACGCGATCCGGCCGGGCCGTCCGTCGCGACCCGGCCGCCACCCGGGAGCCCGGCGCCGACGCTTCGCCGCCGCGCGCCCGTAGGCTGCCGCCATGATTGCCGAAGCCGTGGCCCGCAGCCCTTACGTCAGCCTCGTCACGTACCGGCGCAGCGGCGCCCCGGTGGCGACCCCGGTGTGGGCCGTCGCCCAGGGGGACGAACTGCTGGTGTGGACGCGTAGCGACAGCGGAAAGGTCAAACGGCTGCGCCGCGACACCCGGGTCACGGTCACCCCCTGCGATGTACGGGGCAACCTCACCGAGGGCGCGGACACCCTCGAAGGCACCGCCCGCCTCATGGAGGAACCTCAGGGGCTGGCCCGGGTGCGACGCGCGATGGCCGGCAAGTACGGACTGCGCTTCCGCATCCTCGACACCGGCGGCGCCCTGCTCCGCCGGGGCAAGCGCCCCCATGTGGGCATCGCCGTCACCTTCCCGCGCTGAGCCTTCGGGGCGCCCCGCCGCCCGGCGCGGTCCGCGCCTCCTGCCCGGTCTCCCGCCGCTCCGCGCTCAGCCGTCCGAGCCGTCGGCGGTTCGGCGCCCGCCGCGCTCCGGTGGCCGGGCGGTGGCCGGGGTGAGGTCGCCGCCCGGCAGGAGATGAGCGCCGTGCCCCGCGTCGGTCGGCGACCGGAGTGTGTCGGGCAGCCGCCGCCGGTGGCGTGGCGTCCGCGCGAGGGTCCGTCGGGCGCCGGGAACGCGCCCGCCCCCGCGGTCCGGCGCGGCATGCCGGATGCGTTCGGCGACGCGGGAGCTACGGGTCTCCCCGCGTCGGTCGGCATCGCTTTCCGGCCTTCAGGGGTGGTCCTCTGAGGCCGGAAAGCGCTCAGCCGACCCCTGCGCCCCGAATCCGGATGCGTGGGTCGGCTGCTGTCCAGGTGTGCTCCAGTGGGCCGCCGGTCCAGGGAGGTGGGGCCGGTACCGGCTCCCGGGGCGCGAGGGAGAGGGCGGGCAGCGTGAACCACACGACCTTCCCGGCGCCGTCCGGGCGTACGCCCCAGCTCTCGCTGAGCGCGGCGATCAGGGCCAGGCCGCGGCCGCAGGTCTCCCAGGTGCCGGCGGCCCGCAGCTGTGGAAGGTGCGGGTCGTGATCGTGCACGGATACCGTCAACTGATCTATCAGGACGCAGAGTTGGATGGTGCACTGCTTGCTGGGGCGGGCGTGCCGGTGCACATTCGCGAGGAGTTCGGTGAGGCCGAGCGTGGCCGGGTCCACCAGGGGATCGAGGTGCCAGTACCGCAGTTGGGCCGAGATGATGCGGCGCACCTGGCCGATGCGGGCCGGGAGGGCCTGGAGCTCCACCGTGCAGTGTCTGCTGGGCTGCCTGATCACGACGCGACTCCCTGACGAGGCCGGGCGTCCCGCGGGGCGGGGCGAAGACCGAAACCGGCGACGCCCGCCGTACACCGCAGCGTCATCGCCGGTGAACCCTCAGTGATACAGGTCCAGGGTCGGCCCGCGGCGATGTTCCCGCAACCGCAGCCCCGCCGCGTCGCCGCCATCCGCCCGCACCCCGGCGCGCGGAAAGCGCTGTGCGCCCCTTCCGGGGCGGTATCCGCGGGCCCGTGCGCGCCGCGTCACCGGCCGTCCCCCGAACGGCGCAGCGGCCCGGCTACGGGCCCGGGCCTCCTCCGGGCGCGCACGCTGACGGCCCGGCCGGGTGGCGGGGCCGTCACGGGAGAGCAGGTCGTCCGCGGTGTCAGGTCCGCGGGGCGTGGGCCGCCTGTACGGCGTCGAGGAAGCGGTCGGGCGCGCCCAGGGTCAGGGAGTAGCGGTTGCCGTTCAGGCGGGCCAACGCCCGGTCGCGGGCGGCGAACAGGGGCTTGTGCACCTGGACCGCCCGGAGTGGCGCACTGTCGATCTCCTTGCCGTAGCTCGTCAGCAACGCGAGCCTGCCGTCCCGGATGACGACCTGCCCGGCCCGGGTCAGGGACCGCAGCGATCGTTCGATGTGCACACCCGTCGCATTGAACTCGGGCTCGGCCATGCCCGCCACCTCCTCGCCATGGGCAGGTGCCCCTCACCGCCCCCTATGGGGGCAGTGTGCACGGCCTTCGCGCCGGGCACCAGTGCCCTCGGGCCCGGTCCGCGCGAACGCCTGTCTCCCAGGCCCTCCTTGGAGCCTCCCAAAGGTGCGTTTATGCAGGTGAGAAGCGTGCGCAAGGTGGTTATAGTCGAATTCGGCCCGCCTGTTCGTACGGGCTCGCAACCCTTGAGGAGCGCTTCGGTGAGCACCGCACAGCAGCCGCACACCCCGCACCGCGCCGGCGCCGACGGCGCACCGCGGACGGCCGTCCACGCCCCGACGCCGACCGTCGACGTCGACCGCACCGACCCGGACTACCGCAGCTGGCTGAAGGAAGCCGTCCGCAAGGTCCAGGCGGACGCCAACCGCACCGCCGACACCCATCTGCTGCGCTTCCCGCTCCCCGAGGAGTGGGGCATCGACCTCTACCTCAAGGACGAGTCGACGCACCCCACCGGCAGCCTCAAGCACCGCCTCGCCCGCTCCCTCTTCCTCTACGGGCTGTGCAACGGCTGGATCCGCCCCGGCAAGCCCGTCATCGAGGCCTCCAGCGGCTCCACCGCCGTCTCCGAGGCGTACTTCGCGTCGCTGATCGGGGTGCCGTTCATCGCGGTGATGCCGGCGACCACCAGCCGCGAGAAGGCCCGGCTGATCGAATTCCACGGCGGCACCTGTCACCTCGTGCAGGACCCGCGCACCGTCTACGAGGTCTCCGCACAGCTCGCGGCGGAGTCCGGCGGCCACTACATGGATCAGTTCACCTACGCCGAACGGGCCACGGACTGGCGCGGCAACAACAACATCGCCGAGTCGATCTACGAGCAGCTGCGCCTGGAGCGCTACCCCGAACCGGCCTGGATCGTGGCCACCGCGGGCACCGGCGGCACCTCCGCCACCATCGCCCGCTACGTCCACTACATGCAGTACGACACCCGTATCTGCGTCCCCGACCCGGAGAACTCCTGTTTCTTCGACGGCTGGCTCACCGGCGACGCCTCGGCGCACTGCACGACCCCCTCCCGGATCGAGGGCGTCGGCCGCCCCCGGATGGAGCCGAGCTTCGTACCCGGCGCGATCGACCGGATGATGAAGGTCCCCGACGCCGCCAGCGTGGCCGCCGTGCGCACCCTGGAGACGGCCATCGGCCGCAAGGCGGGCGGCTCGACCGGCACCGGCCTGTGGAGCGCCCTGAGGATCGTCGCCGAGATGCGCGCCGCCGGACGGACCGGATCCGTCGTCACCCTGCTGTGCGACCCGGGCGACCGTTACCTCGACAAGTACTACTCGGACGACTGGCTGGCCGCCCAGGGCCTGGACATCGCACCGTACGCCCGCACCCTCGACACCTTCCTGAGCACCGGCGTCTGGCCCGACTGACCCGGACGGCCGCCCGGGCCCGCCCGGGGCGGTCAGCTGCTGCTCTTCGCCCGGGTGAGCCGTCGGTCGAGCGCCCGGGCCGACCCCCGGAAGGCCCGGCCCAGGCCCGGCCGTGCGAGCAGCAGGACGAGACGCAGCGGGCCCGGGCCGTCGGCGGCGAACGTCCATCGCAGCCGGGTTCCGTCGCCTTCCGGGGTGAGCTGCCAATCCTCCAACAGGGCCCGCAGGACCGGGGCGTTGGTGCGGTCCACGCGGTAGGCGTACCGCGTCTCCGGCTGCGCGGCCAGCACCGTCTCCAGGAAGCGGGTGCCGCCCGTCAGCCGCACCTCCCGGCCCGCGCCACCGTCCGTCGGCACGGCCTCCGCGACCCCGGTGAACCAGCGCGCCCACCCTCCGGTGTCCTCCGCCAACGCCGCATACACCGCCGAGGGCGGCGCACCGAGCCGGGCGGAGAAAACCAGCCGCAGCGGCGCGGACCGGGCGAAGTCCAGTTCTACGGGGCGGAGCCGACGCATGGAGCAACCCCCAACGGGTAGAGCGGTACGGCTTCGCGGACACCACGGGCCGCCCGCGAAGCCCCGGTCCTCGGGTGGACCGGCGTCGCGGATCCTAGAGGCCCCGGCCGCAGATGTCTGCGGTGTCGCGTTCACGGAGGGCCCCGCCTCCGCTCACACCGGGCGTGCGGCTCGCTTCCGTGTCCCGGTGGCAAGTCAACTGGTGTATATGCGCGGTCCGCTGGCGTCCATCGCCCTGTGATGTGCGCGCGGGGGCCGGCCCGTCACTCTTCTCCCTCGGCGTCCTGCCACGGTTCGCCCGCGACCACCAGCTCCGGCGGCAGCTCCGCGAACCGCTCCCGCGCCTCAGCGGTGAGACCGGAATCGGTCACCACCACGTCGACCTGCTCCAGCGGCGCGAACGAACTCAGCGCCACCGTGCCCCACTTGGTGTGGTCGGCGATCACCACGACCCGCCGCGCCGAGTGCATGAAGTGGCGGTTGGTCTCCGCCTCCGCGAGGTTCGGCGTGGACAGCCCCGCCTCCACCGATATGCCGTGCACCCCGAGGAAGAGCAGATCGAAGTGGAGGGAGCGGATCGCGGCATCGGCGACCGGCCCGACCAGGGTGTCCGACGGGGTCCGCACCCCGCCCGTCAGCACCACCGTTGCCGCACCGGCGCGGGGGCCCGCGCCGCCGCTCGCCGTCGCCCGCTGCGCGGTGTAGAAGACATCGGCGACCCGCACCGAGTTGGTCACCACCGTCAGATCCGGCACGTCCACCAACTGCTGGGCCAGCGCATAGGCGGTGGTGCCGCCGGCCAGCGCGATGGCGCTGCCCGGGGGGACCAGCTGCGCCGCCGCCAGCGCGATGTCCTCCTTGGCGCTCAGCTCCAGCGCCGACTTCGCCTCGAAACCCGGCTCGTGCGCACTGGGCTCACCGACCGGAACCGCGCCGCCGTGCACCTTCTCCAGCATGCCCTGCCGGGCCAGCGCGTCCAGATCGCGGCGGACCGTCATGTCCGAGACGCTGAGCCTGCGGGTGAGTTCATTGACCCGCGCGCCACCGCGCCGCCTGACCTCTTCGAGGATCAGGGCCCGCCGCTGCTCGGCCAGCAGATTCTGGTTGTCACTCACCCCGGCCCGTCCTTTCCGCCCAGCTCACCGGCGCGTCATCTGCGCTCCGCCGCCCGTCCCGACTGTGGTGCCCATCCTCGCACGAGCCACCGACAACGCCGTCGGACGCGCTCGCCGCCTCCCCCGGGCGGCGTGACGGCACAAGGGCGGGAGGGCGCCGCACACGGGTCCGGCCCGTTCAGTACAGCCGGATGTGCCGCAGCCCCGTCCCCGCACGGCGGAGCCGGCCCCGTACCGGGCCGTCGGTGTTCGGGGTGAGGGTCAGGCCGGCCGAGGCGGCGACGCGGTCGGCGACCTGCGGGACCGTGATCCAGTCGGTCCGGACGTGCTCGGCGAACTCCGGCCCCTGGAGCCGCTCCAGGCACAGATCGAGCTTCCGCACCGCGAAGCTCTCCCGCAGCAGCTGCCGCTCCTTACCGATGACGAAGCGGAGGGCCTGCCCCACGCCCCGCTCGGCCAGCCGCCGCAGCACCGTCTCACGCTCGGCCAGCAGCGCGAAGTGCCGTACGTCGTGGCCGCGCTCGCGCAACCGGCCCACCGTTTCGTCGAAGTACGCCGGTTCGACGACGGTCATCGGCGCGATCACCGGGCCGGGATGGCGGGACAGCGCCAGGTCGAGGACCTCAAACACCCCCTGCCGCCAGGCCGGGAAGTCCTGGAAGTCGCCGCGGACGCCCGGCGGGGTCATCCGGTGCAGGCCGAACCCCACCTCTTCCGGATCGCAGACCACGCTGCCGGGCAGCCGCCGTCGGATCTCGAACGCCGTTTGCGTTTTGCCGCCCCCGAAAGGGCCGTTGAGCCACAGAAGCATGGTCCGACTTTAGAGGGCGCCCGCTGCTGCGCACGGAGTGGAGAGGGCGAGCGGGTCGCTCGGCGAGGAGGCGTTGCGTGAGGCGTGGCAGGCGCGGACCGCAGCCGGTCGGGAAGCGCGGAATCGGGCCTCCTTGGGGCCACGGGGGTATTTATCGGGCGAAGAGTGCTCTTTCGAGAGGGGAGTGCAACTCCACGGCGGGGAAAGGTGATCCTTGTGTGAGGACCTGGCGCCGCCGGCGCCGCTCGGACTACGGGGGACACAGTGGAGACCGCGGACACGACACCGCACACGCAACCGCCACGCCCACACGGCACCACGGACACCACCGCCGACCGCCCACCCCAACTCGCCCTGGAACTGCTGGTGCACGGCGTCGGCGGCACCACACCGCAGGACATGCTCGGCGAGCCCCGCACCACCCTGATCACAGGCGACGACACCGCGGCCTGCTACCGCCGCAGCGAGGACGCCGACGCGGAACAGCACCCCGAGGACTACCGCGACGCCCCGGTGCGTGAGGCGTACTGCTGGTCCAACCTCACCTCCGGCAACGGCGCCCGCGCCCTCTGGCTCGTCCTGCTGCCCTTCATGGTCGCCAACCTCGCCCACTGGATGCGCCCCGCAGGCCCGCCGCGCCACCCGGCCCACCGGGTCTACGACATCCTCGTCCGCGCCCTCGCCCTCAGCCTCACCGTCCTGCTGACGGCCGCCGCCTGCGAGATCGCCCTCGACCTCACCGCCTGGCAGTGCGCCGGGACGGCCTCCTGCGTCGCCGGCAGGTCCTGGATGGGGTTCGTCAGCCCGGCCCAGGGCGGCTGGTGGAGCTTGCCCGGCCGCCGGCTGGTCCTCGCCGCCGCCCTGCCGCTCCTCGTCATCGCCCTCCTGACCTGGCTCTCCCACCGCACCTGGAGCGCCTACGAATCGGCGTCGCCGCCGCCCCGCCGCCCCGGCACCTCCCGTAACACCCCGCCCGACGAGCGCACCGCCCTCAGTCTCGACGGCTTCTGGTACGGCCGCCGCGTCGTGGCCCGGCTGCGCACCGCCCACACCTCCGCGGGCGTCCTGACCATCGCCGCCGCCGTGCTCTGGGCCGTCCGCACCACCGATGCCCGGAGCGGCGCCGGAACGGCGCTCACCGTCACCGGCGACGCCCTCCTCGCCCTGCTCGCGGGGCTCGCCGCGACCACCCTCGCCGTCGTCGGACGCACCGCCCGCAGCGAGGCGGTGCCCGACGACGACCGGGACCGCGCCGTCGTCCGGGCCCTGCCCTACGCCGCCCTCGGGGCCTTCGCCCTCACCGCCGTCCACGCCGCATGGCAGCGCCCCATGGCCGCCACCTCGGGCGCGCTGCCCGGCGTCTCCGGCTTCGGCCTCCTCACCGTCCTCCAAGGAGTCCTGGTCCTCGCCCTCGTGCTCACCGCCCGGGTCCTGCACCGCGCCTCGCGCGGCGACGCCCGTGCCGCGCTGAACGGTATGGGCGGCCCCGCCGTCGCCCTGCTCGCCTGCGCGGTCGGCGGTGTGCTGTCCGGGGGAGCGGCCCAGCGGTTCGCCGACTGGATCGACGGCGACGCCACCCCGGGCGACCCCGGAGCGGCGATGGCCGGGCCGCCGGTGCTGCTCTCCTGGCAGGCGTCGGTCATCCCCGTCCTGCTGCTCGTCGTGGTCGCCGTCGCCCTGCTCGCCGCGGTGCGGGTGCGCGCCGTCAGCCGCCGCGTCGCCGCCGACGTCCCCGGTCTCTACGACGACCGGGAGAAGCCCGACGCCTGGCTCACCGGGAAGATCGCCGGGACCATCGCCCGTGCCGGACTCACCGACTCCGCGCCGGTCCTGGTCGCCGCGACCGCCGCCGTCACCCTCCTGCTGGGCGCCGGTGCCGTCCTCGGCGCCTGGTGCACCGGCCGCGCGCCCGGCCCTGCCACCGACGGCGCCCCGCCCGCCGTGCACGCCGCCGCCGAGACCGCGTCCGCCCTCGGCTCCTGGCTGATGGGTGCCGGGGTGATACTCCTGCTCGCCACCGGACGGCGGGCCTACCGCGACCGCTCGGCCCGCCGCACCATCGGCATCCTCTGGGACGTCGGCACCTTCTGGCCGCGCGCCGCCCACCCCTTCGCGCCCCCTTGCTACGCCGAGCGTGCCGTCCCCGACCTCACCTGGCGGATGGCCACCTGGACCGAGCGGTTCGACGGGCGGCTGGTGATCTCGGGCCACTCCCAGGGCAGCGTGCTCGCCGCGGCGGCCGTCTGGCAGCTCGACCTCGTCACCCGCAGCCGTGTCGCGCTGCTCACCTGCGGATCCCCGCTGGAGCGCCTCTACGGCCGCTGGTTCCCCGCGTTCTTCGGCCCGGCGTTCCTGACCGGGCTCCATCGCGAGATGGACGACTGGCGCAACCTCTGGCGTTTCACCGACCCCATCGGCGGGCCGATCCGCCTCACCACCGAGGAAGGCCGACGGGTCGACGAGGGGCCGCTGCGCGACCCGCTCACCCTGGGCCGCACCCTCCAGCACCCGCTGCCCGCCCAGATCCTCGGCCACGGCGACTACCAGGCCGACCCCGTCTTCGACCGGGTCCGCGGGGAACTCCTCGCCCGCCTCGGCACCACCCTGCCGGGACAACGCGCGACGACGGCGCCCGCCTCCGCAGAGCCGGGGACGGGCGCCCCACCCCGTCCGTCTCAGGGCAGTTCGGGAAGGTCCTCGGGGTAGAGCAGGGCGAGGTCGTCGGTGCTCGGGTCGGTGAGCTGGGCGACCCGGCCCGCGTGCCGCTCGACCATGGCCTCGAAAGTCTGCCGTGCCGTACGGCCGTTGCCGAACGACGGGCCCTTCGGAAGCGCCGTGAAGTACTTCAGCAGCGCCTCGTCGGACCCTTCGCCCAACCGGTACTCGTGCTCCTCGCCCTGCTGCTCGACGATCCGCAGCAGCTCCTCCGCGCCGTAGTCGCCGAAGGTGATGGTCCGCGAGAAACGGGACGCCACCCCGGGGTTGACGGCGAGGAAGCGCTCCATCTCGGCGGTGTAGCCGGCGACGATCACCACCACGGCGTCCCGGTGGTCCTCCATCAGCTTCACCAGCGTGTCGATGGCCTCCCGGCCGAAGTCCCGCCCCGAGTCCTCGGGCGAGAGGGCGTACGCCTCGTCGATGAACAGCACCCCGCCGCGCGCCCGGTCGAACGCCTCCTGGGTGCGGATCGCGGTCGAGCCTATGTGCTCACCCACCAGATCCACCCGTGACACCTCGACCAGATGCCCGCGCTCCAGCACCCCCAAGGAGGCCAGGATCTCCCCGTACAGCCGCGCGACGGTCGTCTTGCCCGTGCCGGGGGAGCCGGTGAACACCAGATGGCGGCGGGCGGACGCGGCTTTCAGGCCCGCCTGTTGGCGCCTGCGCCCCACCTCGATCATGTTGATCAGGCTGCGGACCTCATGCTTGACGCTCTCCAGCCCCACCAGGGTGTCGAGTTCGCCGAGCACCTCCTCCGACGGCCGTCGCGGCGCCTCGGGCTCCGCCTCCGCCGGCGGCGTCTCCGGGCGCGCGGCGGCCTGTGCCGGCACCCCGCCCAGCAGCCCGGTGGTCTGCGTCGCCTGCTGCACCGCCGGTGCCGCCCCCGTGGACGGCGCGGGCGCCGCGGTCCGGCTCTCGTCGCTGGTGCAGTCCGTGACGGTCGGGCCGCCGGTGCCGTCGCCGGAGGCCCCGTCGGCGAACTCGTAGCCACCGCGGGCGCACCGCTCCGTACGGCAGCGGGTCAGCGTCGTACGGCAGCCGTCGATGATGTGGAAGCCGAAGCCGGAGCTGCCGGTCACCCGGCAGTTCTGGAAGGTGCCGCGCCCCTCGGCCGAGACGTAGAAACCGGCCTCGGTGGGCGAACCGACCGTGCAGCCCTCGACGGTGGGGTCGGCGCCCTTGGTGACGATGACGCCGGTCTGCGCACCCTCGATGACGCAGTTGGCGAGGGTGCCGCCGCTGCCGTGGTCGCGGAACCACGCGCCCGTCGCCGCCTCCCGGATCCGGCAGTCGTCCAGCTGCACCGTCGCACCGTCGCTCACCGACACCGCGGTGTTGCGTACCTGCGACAGATCGCAGTCGACGACATCGGCGCGCGAGCCGCGGTCGAGGACGAAGAGCGCGTCCGGCACGTCGTGGACGCGGGTGGCGTCCAGCACCGCCGTCGCGCCGTCGCTCACCCACACCGCGGGGTAGTCGCCCGTGCTGTCGTGGATCTCGCACTGGTTGGCGTCGACGCGGGTGCCCGGGTCCCACACCGACAGGCCGTTGCGTCCGAAGTGCCGCACCGTGGAGCGGGTCAGGGTGAGGACCGAGCGGGAACGGAGATCGACGGCGTTCTCCGGGATGTCGTGGATGTCGCTGTCGGCGAGGGTGAGCACCGCGTCGGTGTCGAGGGTGACGCCGTCGGCCGAGGTGCGGTGGACGGTGCAGTCCGTCAGATGCCCGGTCGCGCGTGAGGCGACCTGCACCCCGGTGCCCTTGATCTCGTATATCTCGCAGCCCACCGCCTCCAGGGCGCTGCCCTCGCCGTGCAGCGACAGACCGGCGCCGGAGGCGTGGTGGATCCGGCAGCTCTCCAGTCGGGGATGGGCGCCGCCGCGCACCGCGACCCCGGCCTGCCCCGCGGCCACCACCTCGCACTCCTCGAAGACGCCGCCCGCGCCGTCCAGCACGCTGATGCCGACGCCCCCGGCGTTGTCCACCGTGCAGCGCCGTACCGTCGGCCGCGCCCCGCCGCGCACCTCGACGCCGGCCGCGGAGCGGGTCACCACCCGCAGGCCCACCAACTCCGGCGCGGAGTCCTCCACCAGGACGGCGGGCGACGCCGAATCCGTCGCCTCCAGGTGCAGATCGTGGACGATCGCGGACGCCCGTATCGTCAGCGCGACGCCGTCGGCCGGCACGATCCGCACCGAGCCGCGCGCCCCGTCCGGGCCGCGCAGCGTCACCGCGCGCTGCAACACCAGATTCTCGCGGTACGTCCCCGCCGGCACGGTCAGCACATCACCGTCCCCCGCGGCCTCCAGCGCTGCGGAGAGCGAGCTGTACTCGCCCGTGCGGCGTCGCCAGCGGGATGTTCCGGAGTGCGTCACCTGGACCGAGCCCTGTGCCATGGTGCTGTCGTGCCCCCACCTCGTGCGGCTGTTGACGGCCCGGCAGGTTCCGTCCGCTGATGTCCGCATACGGGTGCCCGGGCCCCAGCCGAGTGGCTGGCTGCACCACCGTAGCGCGCCCGGCGGGCGGTAGTTGACGAGGTCGGACAGCATCGGCCGGACACGGGGACGCACGGACGCACGGGCCCGGCGCAGACGTCCGCGGCGTGCGCCGCGGGGCTCCGGAACGGGTCAGTTCCCGGCGTCCGCGCGGCCCCAGGTCTGACCCGCGCGCGCCCACGCCTCGTCCCAGCGGCGGTAGCGGCGCACCATCAGTTGCCGCACGGCCAGCCGGCGGGCACCCTCGACCAGTCCGCCGGCGCAGGCGGCGACGCCGAGGCCGGCCAGGGTCGCGTGGGTGGCGGCGGTGGACTCGTCCATCGGGCGGGGGATGACCATGCCGCGGTCGTCGGTCCAGATCCGGAAGCGGTCGCCGGGCTCGACGGGCCGGGGCGCGCCGATCCGGCCCGTGCGGGGGCTGCCGTCCCACGCCGTCCACCGGGCGACGACCCGTAGATGGGAGTCGTGCCGGGAGGACGTCTCCGGGTCGGGGTCCATCGGCGCGCGGGTGGCGAGACGGTCGACGGTGGCCCACACCAGATGGCGGTGGGCGGCCTGGGAGCGCACCGTCGCCAGCAACGTGTCGTGCACCGCGCTGCCCGTCTCCACCCCTGCCCACGGCGCTCCCAGGGCGATCAGCAGGACGGCGAGCACGGTCAGCAAGGACTCGACATGGTCGGTACGGCGGCGCAGCGGATTGCACCACCGCGCGCGCAGACCGGGTTTCACTGGCTTCACCGGGCCCCCTCTCCGACTCCTTGAATACCCCATCCGACGCCGCTCGTGCGCGGCTTCGGCCCACCGCGACCGGCGTTCCGGCTCATCCCCGCGGCCCGGCCGGGCGCCGGGGGCCGTGCCGCGCGCGGGCGCGCACCGACCCACCGCCTCCGGGCCGGAGCGCCCCGCGGGGCCGTACGGTCCGCGCCGACGTCCGGCCCGGTGCCGTCAGCCGAGTATCTCGAAGGGGTCGCCGACGCGGATGGTGCCGGTGCTGCGCGGGATGAGGTTCTGGCCGAAGACCGGGCGTTCGGAGATGCGGTGGTGGCGCGCCAGGGTGCGCAGCGGCTCCTTGCCGCGCTCGGCGGTGCGCTGGTCGGTGGTGGTGACGACGCACCGGCTGCTGGGCTTGGCGACGTCGAAGACCACGGCGCCGATCCGGACCGTGCGCCAGGTGTCCTCGTCCCAGGGGGTGGTGCCGTCGACGACCGCGTTGGGACGGAAACGGTCCATCGGCAGCGGGCCCTCGTCGGGGTGATCGCCCTGGGCGATGAGGGAGTTGAGGGCGTCCAGGGACGCGGTGGTGGTGAGCAGCAGCGGATAGCCGTCGGCGAAGGAGACGGTGTCGCCCGGCCGGGAGTGCTGCGGGTCGATGGGCCGCCGCTCGCCGGGCGCGTCGAGGTGCACCAGCTCCACCGGCGTCTCCAGATACCGGCTGAACCAGGCGGCCGCGGCGGGGCCGGCCGGTACCGCTTCGACCTCGTCCCGCCAGATCCCGACCGTGATCGTCCGGCCGGGCTCCGGCACCTCGACGGTCAGCGGCTCCATCCCGGGTGCGGTGAGCCGTACGCCGCCGTCCGGCAGGCCCTCGGCGGCGGCCAGCGCCAGCTTCGGATGCGGCCGCTGGGTCACCAGTCGGCGCTCGGTGTCGACCAGCATCCAGCGCCGGTCCCCGGCGAGGCCCCACGGTTCGACGACCGCCTCGCCGGGACCGGCCCCCGCAAGGGACTTGACCGGGTACAGATGAATGTCACGCAGTACTGGCTCGGGCATGTCCCCATCCTGCCAGCCACCACCGACAGCCCACCCGGGAGGCCGGTCCCGTGCCCCCGCTCCGGGTCAGTAGCCCCGGGGCTGGTACGAGCGGCCGTAGGGGTCGTCGTACGGCGCCGGGCGCTGGGGGGCCGGGGCGACGGGGGCGGCCGGGCGCATCGCCTCGTAGCCGGTGCCCATGGGCGGGCGCGGCGGCTGCGGGGCGGCCGGGTGGCTGCGGGTGACCGCCTGCTGCGGGATGTACGGCGCGGGCGTGTGCTGGAGCGGGGCGACCGGCGCCGCGGCACCGGGGTGGCCCACTCCGGGCGACGGATACGACGGGGCGGCGGGCAGCGCCGCCGGGAGCGCCGGAAGGTACGACGAGCCGGTGTCGTACGGCGCCGGGTTGACCCGGATCGGGGCGATCTGCGGCGTCCCGCGTTCGGCGACGAGACTGTCGTAGATGGGGGTGTCCGGGAAGGACGGCGAAGCGTAGTAGCCGCCGCCGTAGGTAGAGCGGGGGGAGGTCATACCTCTTAAGTTAAGCCCACGATGTGCCGATTGGGGAGCCTGGAATGCGGGTTGTTTCGCGGGGCGGTGGTGACCTCCTGCCCGTAATGGTGGCTAAATGGTGAAAATCGGTCGAGATCACCCGTAGAAAATGCGTAAAGACCTCGCTTCTCGCAAGTGAACAGGGGACGTTCACACCTCGTTCCGGCCAAGTAGGTTGGGTACAGCCGTGACTGACGGGGTGACTGGCGGGACGGGAGTGTTCCGTGAGGTCGGTGGGGTGCGGGAAGCGCGAGAAGGGTGCCGAGATGGCGATGCTCAAGGGCGGGAACGTTCCGGTGGCGGCGGGGGCCGTGCGGGTCGAGCTGGGCTGGCGGGCCGCGCCGGGGGTGCCGGATGTCGATGCCTCCGCCCTCCTCCTGGTCTCCGGACGGGTGCGCGACGACGGCGACTTCGTCTTCTACAACCAACCGGTTCACGCCTCGGGCGCCGTCCGGTACGAGGGCGGGAACGGCTCCGGTGACGTACGGACCGACACCCTCGCCGTCGACCTCGCGGCCCTCGACGGCGCGGTGGACGCCGTGGTGCTCGCCGCCTCCGCCGACGGCGGCACCTTCGGGCAGGTTCCCGGCCTGTACATCCGGGTGCTGGACGCGGCGGACGGTGCCGAACTGGCCCGCTTCGACAGCGCCGACGCCACCGCCGAGACCGCTTTCGTCCTGGGCGAGCTCTACCGCCGCCAGGGCGGGTGGAAGTTCCGCGCCGTGGGCCAGGGGTACGCCACCGGCCTCGCGGGCCTCGCCACCGACTTCGGCATCAGCATCGAGGCGCAGTCGTCGGAGCCGTCGCAGCCGTCGGAGCCGTCGGAGCCGGTCGCGCCGGTGCCTCCGGTGGCCCCGCCGGTGCCCGCGCGCCCCGCACCGGACGGTGCGTACGGTGCGGCCCCGGGCGGCCCGCCCCCGGCACCGGCGGCCGCCCCCGTGGGCCCGCCGCCCGCACCTCCCGTGACCCCGGCCCCCGTCAGCCTCACCAAGGTCACGCTGACGAAGGAGGCGCCGTCGGTCTCGCTCACCAAGCAGGGCGGTACCGGCGGGGCGATGCGGGTCAACCTCAACTGGACCGGCGCCGGGGCCGCCAAGCGGTTCGGCAGGAAGCTCGGGCGCAAGGCCATGGAGGCGCTCGGCGCGCGCGGCGCGCTGCTGCCGCCCGGCGGTGACCTCGATCTCGACCTGTGCGCCCTCTACGAACTCACCGACGGCAGCGCCGGAGTGGTCCACCCGCTCGGCAACAGCTTCGGCGCGCTGCACTCCCCGCCCTACATCCAGCTCGACGGTGACGACCGCACCGGCGCCGTCGCGACCGGCGAGAACCTCACCGTCAACCTCGACCACCAGAGCCACATCCGCCGCATCCTGCTCTTCGTCACCGTCTACGCGGGCGCCCGCAGCTTCGAGGGGCTGACCGCGTCCGTCACCCTTCAGCCGCAGCACGGCGCGCCCGTCGAGTTCACCCTCGACGCCTGCACGGTGCCCTCGACGGTCTGCGCCCTCGCCCTGATCACCAACACCGGCGGCGAACTCGTCGTCCGGCGCGAGGCCCGCTACCTCGTCCCGGAGCCCGGCGTCAGCCCGCAGCGCACCGTCGACCAGGCGTACGGCTGGGGGCTGAAGTGGTCGCCCGCGAGGAAGTGACCGGCGGCGGCGCGGCCCTCACGGCGCGCCGTACGTCCGGCCCTTCCACGCCGCCCCGCGGCCCCGGTGGTGGCGTACCGCCGAGTCCACCGTCATCAGCAGGTACAGCAGAGCGGTGAACGGCAGCAGCGGCGCCGTCCACCACGGTTGGCGGTAGTACCGCACCATCGGCAGGAACGTCCCGCACATCACCGCCCACGCCGCGCCCCCGCACCCGGCCGCCACGGCGCTGCCCGCCACCGCTCCCGCCAGCAGCACGGCGGGCGGCGCCAGGTACACCAGCGTGAGCCCCAGCACCGTCCCGAGCAGCAGCAGCGGCTGGTGGCGCAGCTGGGCGTAGGCGCTGCGGGCGACCATCTGCCACAGCTCGGCGAGTCGCGGGTACGGCCGCACGCTGTCCACCCGCTCCGCCAGCCCCAGCCAGATCCGCCCGCCGGACGCCTTGACCGCACGGGCCAGCGTCACATCGTCGATCACCGCGCCCCGGATCGACTCCGGGACGCCCGCCCGTTCCGCCGCGTCCGCGCGCAGCAGCACACAGCCGCCGGCCGCCGCCGCGGTCCGGGCGCCCGGCCGGTTCACCCACCGGAACGGGTAGAGCTGCGCGAAGAAGTACACGAACGCCGGAACGATCAGCTGCTCCCAGAAGGTGGCCACCCGCAGCCGGGCCATCTGCGACACGAGATCCAGCCGCGCCGACCGCGCCGCCGCCACCAACTCCCGCAGACCGTCCGGCTCATGGGCGATGTCGGCATCGGTCAGCAGCAGATACTCCGCGTCCGTCCGCTCCCGCGCCAGCGCGATCCCGTGGCGCACCGCCCACAGCTTGCCGGTCCAGCCGGGCTCCGGCGCGCCGGGGGAGACGACGGTCAGAGGGAGCCCGCCCCGCTCGGCGGCGAGCGCGCGGGCCAGTGCGCCGGTGCCGTCCGTGCTGCCGTCGTCGACGAGGAAGATCGCGGCCCGGCCCGGATACTTCTGCGCCAGCAGCGACGGCAGGCTCTCCGGCAACACCCCGGCCTCGTCCCGGGCGGGCACCACCACGGCCACCGACGGCCACCGCTCCGGCTCCGTACGGGCGGGCAGCCGGACGTCCGTACGCCAGAAGAAACCCTGCCCCAGCAGCAGCCACACCCAGGCCGCCAGCGACCCGGCACCGATCCACTCCATCGCTCCCACGGGCCGCAGTCTGCCGCACGGCGGGCGCGGTGGCGGGGTGTTCCGGGCGCCCGGCGGGGCGGGGGCGCGCCCGTCCGGAGCGCCCGGTGCGGTATGACAAGTCGGGCACCGGCCGAGTAGGGTGCCCGGGTGAAGATCGCGCTGATGGACTCCGGTACCGGCCTGCTTCCCGCGGCCGCCGCGGTGCGCCGGCTCCGGCCGGACGCCGATCTCGTCCTCTCCACCGACCCCGACGGCATGCCCTGGGGGCCGCGTACCCCCGACGACATCGTGGCGCACGCGCTGGCCTGCGCCCGCGCCGCCGCCGAGCACCGTCCGGACGCGCTGATCGTCGCCTGCAACACCGCCTCCGTGAGCGCCCTGCCCGCGCTCCGCGCCGAGCTGGAGCCCGGCATCCCGGTCATCGGCACCGTCCCGGCGGTCAAGCCCGCCGCGGCCTCCGGCGGCCCGGTCGCCATCTGGGCGACCCCGGCCACCACCGGCAGCCCGTACCAGCGCGGGCTGATCGAGCGGTTCGCCGCGGGCGTGGACGTCACCGCGGTGCCCTGCCCCGGCCTCGCCGACGCCGTCGAGGCGGCCGACGAGCGGGCCGTCGCCGAGGCGGTCGCGGCCGCCGCCGCCCGCACCCCGCGCGGCGTCCGCGCCGTCGTCCTCGGCTGCACCCACTACGAACTGGTCGCCGACGCCATCCGCGACGCCCTCCAGCAGCCCGGCGCGCCCGCCCTCGTGCTGTACGGCTCGGCCGACGCGGTCGCCGCCCAGGCGCTGCGGCGGATCGGCGCCGAGCCCGCGCCGGACGCCGCGCCGACCGGCGGCCTGCACATGATCGAGAGCGGCCGCCCCGGCGTACTGCCGTCCTTCGCCCTGGCGTACGCCGAGGGCCGCCTGCTCGCCTCCGGCGCCGCCGCGACGGCCGGGCGCGGCTGACCGCACCGGAGCCCGGCGCCGTCCGCCGGTCCCCGCTGACGTGGCGGGCGACACGCTGCCCGTGGGCGGGAAGGCGCGTACGCTGCGTGGCATGAGGGACCACCCCCACGACGGGGCAGCCGCCCCCGACGCGCACCCCCACCCCTCCGGCACCGGCGACGACGCCCACCTGTCCGGCGCGCACGCGCAACTCCCCGAGGTGTGGCGCGGCAGCGCCACCAACCGCGTCCAGTGGCTGCTTGCCGCGATCGGGGTGGCCTGTCTGGCGCTCGGCGTGCAGCTGGCCGTCGACAGCCGGTGGGCCTCCTCGGTGGTGCCGCTGGTGATGGCGGTGGTCGGCTGTGTCGCGGCCGGTCTGCTGGTGCTCTTCGGCACGCTCGCCTTCGTCCATGTCGACGTACAGGTCGACGGGGAGTCCATGGAGGTGCGCTGCGGGCACATCGGGGTGCCGCGCCGCCGTATCCCGCTCTCCGGGGTCGTCGGCGTCGAGACGGCCCCCTGGGTCACACCGCGCCACTGGGGCGGCTGGGGCTACCGCTGGCGTCCCGAGCAGGGCATGGCCATCGTGGTCCGGCGCGGCGAGGCGGTGGTCCTCACCCTCCGCGACGGCCGGACCTTCACGGTCACCGTCGACGACGCCGAGGGCGCGGCCCGCTGCATCCGCAGCCGCATCCCGGCCCCCACGGCCACACCCTAGGGACACCCCCACGGCCACCCCTGGGGACGGTCGCCGGTCCTCTACAGTGCAGACATGGCAACCCCCGACTTCATCCGTGACCTGCGCTCCACCATCGGACACCGGCTGCTGTGGCTGCCCGGGGTGACCGCCGTGGTCTTCGACGACGACGGCCGGGTGCTGCTGGGCCGCCGGGCGGACACCGGCGGCTGGTCGGTGATCGGCGGCATCGCCGAGCCCGGCGAGCAGCCGGCGGCCGTCGCGGTGCGCGAGGTCTTCGAGGAGACGGCGGTCCGGGTCGTCCCCGAGCGCGTCGTCCTCGTCGAGGCGCTGCCCCCGCTGACCTACCCGAACGGCGACATCTGCCAGTTCATGGACACCACGCTGCGCTGCCGGGCGGTCGGCGGTGAGGCGCGCGTCAACGACGACGAGTCGCTGGACGTCGCGTGGTTCGCACTGGACGCGCTCCCTGAGCTGGAGGAGTTCGCGCTGACCCGGATCCGCCGCGCGGCGGAGGAGGGCGAGGCGTGGTTCGAGGGGCGGGGCGAGGTGCCGGCGCTGTCCTAGGGGGTGTCTTCCCGCTCCTCGCGGGGCCGTGACGCTCGGCGCCCGGGGGCGGGCCGCGCGCGGCAGCCGCCCGGGGCGCGCCCCGGGAGCCACCGCGCGCCGCTTGTCCGGAACGCGGCTCTCACACCGCGGGGCCGAGTCCCCCGTGGGGGAGGGGGTGGCGGGCGCACACCTCGGCGACCTCGGCCCGGGCGGCGGCCCGCGTCGCGTCGTCGAGGTGCCAGGTGTCCGCGCCGAGCGCCCGTACGGACGTCAGGACCCGGTCGACGAGGGCCGCGCACCGGCGGATGGCGTCGCCCTCCATACCGCGGGCGGCCAGGATGTTGGTGCCCAGGCGCAGCCCACTGGTGATGTGCGGGCCGTGCGGGTCGTCGGGGATCTTGTTCTTGTTCACGATGATCCCGCAGGACTCCAGCGCCTGCTCGGCGATGACACCGGTCAGCCCCTTGTGGCTGACGTCGATGAGCACCATGTGGTTGTCGGTACCGCCGGTCAGGACGCGGTGGCCCGCGGCGGTCAGCGCCGCGGCCAGGGTGGCGGCCCCGTCGAGGATGCGGGTGGCCAGCTCCTTGAACCCGGGCTCCGCCGCCAGCGCCAGCGCCCTGCCCTTGGCCGCGATCGCCTGGATCTGCGGGGTGCCCTGGACGAAGGGGAAGACCGCGCTCTGGAGGGTTTCCGCGAAGGTACGGCGGGAGCCGGGTACGGGCAGGTCGGCGTCCCGGCCCATCAGGATGAGACCGCCGCGAGGCCCGTAGAGCTGCTTGTAGGTGCTGGTCGTGGTCACATGGGCGAGGTCGATGGGGCTCGGGTGGAGTCCGGCCGCGACCAGGCCGGAGATGTGGGAGATGTCGGCGAGGAGGACCGCGCCCACCTTGTCCGCCACCGCGCGGAAGCGGGCGAAGTCGAGCGTGCGCGGGTAGGCGCTCGCCCCGCAGACGATCAGCTTCGGCCGGTGCTCCTCGGCGAGGCGTTCGACCTCGTGGAAGTCGATCAGCCCCGAGGCGTCGGTGCCGTACCCCACCGAGGTGAAGTAGCGCCCGGAGACCGAGGCACGCGAACCGTGGGTGAGGTGGCCGCCCGCGCTCAGCTCCATCCCGAGCAGCACATCGCCGGGCTTGAGGAGGCTGAAGAGGACGGCCTGGTTGGCCGTACTGCCGGAATGCGGCTGCACGTTGGCGTACCGCGCGCCGAAGACGGCCTTCGCCCGGCGCACCGCCAGGCGCTCCACCTCGTCCACCACCTCGCAGCCCGCGTGGAACCGGGCGCCGGGGTAGCCCTCGGCCGTGACGTTGCCGAGCACCGTGCCCTCGCAGGCGGTCACGGAGGCGGGGGCGACACCGGCGGCCGCGATCATGGCGAGCGTCCCGGACTGGCGCCGGTGCTCCAGGTCCAACAGCTCGTACAACTCGGGGTCCTGATCGTGCAGTTCACGTATGCCGAGCTGCGCGTAGGAGGCCAGGGGGCTGGAAGGCATGAGGGGCATCCACTCTCTAGGCGTGCGGGAGACCGGCGAGGGCCGGTTCGTCGGGACCTTCGGCCATCAGATGCAGCGCGGAGAGTACGTACCGCAGCAGCTTTTCGGCGGTCCCCGCGCCGTACCGGGCCTCGTCGACCGTGACCTCCAGGAGAGGGCCCCGGCCACGCGGATCGTCGATCACCTCGACGCGGACCGGGAAGCTGGAACGGTCCCGCAGGTCCTCGTCGGCGGTGACCAGCCCGGCGTCCAGCAGCCGGTCGCGGGCGTGGAAGTGCACATAGTTGAAGACGGTGGCGAAGGGCGGGCCCCCGAGCAGGGACCGCACCTCGGCATCGGGGAACCGGCGGTGCGCCAGCAGCGCGTTCTCCGCATCGAAGGCGCGCCGGGCCGCGGTGCGCCAGGACACCCCGGCCACGTCCAGGCGCAGCGGCAGGGTGTTCAGGAACAACCCCAGCGTCAGCTCGCTGCCCACCCGCTCCGGCCGGCCGCTCACGGTCAGCCCGACCGTGACCGCGGAGCCGCCGGCCAGCGCCGCCTGCGCCGTGCAGTCCGCCGCCAGCAGGAGGCTCTTGACCGGCAGGCCCCAGTCGGCGCCGAGCCGGCGGAGCCGCTCGATGTCCGCCGTGGGAATCGGGGCGCACACCTTCCGGAACGGGTCGCCGGACCCGTCGCCCCGCTCCGGCGGCACCGCACCCCGGTCGGCGCCCAGCCGCTCGAAGTGGCGCCGTGACTCCTCGCTGCGCAGCGCCGCCCGCTCCAGGCGGACGTACTCCTGCGCGGGGGCGGGCGCGGCGAGTTCGACCGGCTCGCCGCGCAGCAGACCCGCGTACAGGCGGATCAGTTCGCTGCTGAGGACCGATTCGCTCCACCCGTCCAGCGCGGCGTGGTGGAAGGCGTAGGAGAGCCGGAACGCCGCGTCGCCGACGGGCGCGGCGTGCACGCGCCACAGGGGGGCCTGCTCGGGGTCGAAGGGCGTCAGCAGCGTCTGCATGACCTTCTCGTGCTGCTCGGCCGCGTCCGGGCCGGAGCGGTCCGCCGTCTCCAGCGGCACCTCCACCTCCCGCTCCACCACCTGCATGGGCTCGCTGAACGTCGTGAGGTCGAAACGGGAGCGCAGCACCGGGTGGCGACGGGCGACGCGGTCGACGGCCCGCCGCAGCACGGACACGTCGAGGGGGAGGGTGACCGTGCGGGAGACGGCATCGATGTAGAGCTCGCCGCCGCTGATCAGGTTCTCGTAGATCAGACCGAGCTGGAGGCGGGTGGCGGGGTGTACCGCCTCGGCGCCCTCGGGGACCAGGGCCCGGTCCTCGGCGCGGAGCAGCCCGTCCTCCGGGTCGCCCGCCTCCGGGCCGGCCGCGGCGGCGGAGCCGGCGCAGGTGCCCCGCGGGGTGGGGTTCTTGAACAGGTCCAGGAGGGTCAGGCGCAGGCCGCGTTCCTTGGCCACGCCGATGACCTGCGCGGCGAGGAGCGAGTCCCCGCCCAGGGAGAAGAAGTCGTCGTCGGGGCCGACCGGGCCGACGCCGAGGACCTCCTCCCAGATGCGGGCCAGGACGCCCGCGTCGGACAGCTGCTCCTGGCGGGCCGGCCCGTCGGTGGATGTGCCGCTCACGTATCCGCTCCTTCGTGTTGTCGTGGCGTCCGGGCCGGTGTCACAGCCGGCCCAGCTCGGCCCCGGTGACCGTCTGCGGGCCGGGTCGGCCGGGGAAGGCGAAGGTGAACCGCAGCCGTGACTCCACCTCCTTGACGACCACCGCGAGCTCCTCCGGACCCGTGGTCTCACCGATGACGACGTCCAGATCCTGGGTCTGTACGCCCCCCGGCAGCCGGGCACCCGGCCGGGTGTACGGGCGGTGCAGGGTCACTCCGGGCAGTGCGCGGATCTCGTCGACACCCGTCACGTCGAGCAGTTCGCACGCCTCGCGGGGGGCGGGGTGGGTGATCTGGTAGACGAGGCGGCCGGCCGGGAGCGCGGGCACGGTGACCCGCTCGCCGAGGGCGACCCGGCCGGCCAGCTCGATGAGGTTGCGGCCGACGGCCCGTCCGGCGAGCTCGTTGATGCCGCCGCCCAGCCGCCCGTTGACCTCGATGAACCGGGGCCCGGCGGGGGTGAGTTTGACCTCGGTGTGGGTCAGGCCGGTGGTGATGCCGAGTGCCGCCACGGCCCGCCGGGCCAGCGTGAAGACCCGCGCGGTCTCCTCGGGGTCCAGCGGCGCGGGCCAGAACCTCCCGGTCTCCCGGAAGGGTGGCACCATGGGGAACTTGCCGGTGACGGCGATATCGGTGATCTCGCCGCCCTGCACGAGCTGTTCGATCGAGACGTAGTCCCCGAACGGCGCGCAGTCCCGCCCGACCAGGTACTCCTCCAGCACCAGGGAGCGGTCGGAGCCGTATCCGGGCGCGCCGTCGGCCAGCAGACGCCCGACGAGGGAGCGCCCGTCCGCCTCGTCGGACACGAAGAAGGTGTTGCGGCTGGCGCCCCCGAACGCGGGCTTGAGGACCGCGGGCAGCCCGACGTGCGCGACGGCGTCCGCCCAGTCGTGCACGGAGTCGACACGGCGGAAACGCACCGAGTCGACGCCCGCCGCCCGCAGCGCACCGCGCTGCTTCCACTTGTCCGTCAGCAGGGCGGTGGTGGCCGGGCTGTGCTGGACCAGCCCCAGCCGGTCGGCCAGTTCGCCGGTGAGCCGCAGGGCCTTCTCGCTGAACGTCACGATGCCGCCGGGGTGGTGGCCGCCGAGCTCGCGTACCGCGTCGTCGAGGGAGTCGATCCACACGACGGGGGCGAACTGTTCCAGCAGCGGTGCCATGCGACGGGTGTGTTCGTTGCGCTCGGCGGCGAAGACCCAGGTGGCCCAGTCGCCCAGGCCCACCGCGATGTCTCCCGGCTGTGCGGCACCGAAGTCGTACACCACGATGAGGGGTTTCACCGGTACACCTTTCGCCCGTGGACGCCGTCCAGCGCGTCGTGGATCAGGCCGGTCAGGGCCGTCAGGCCGTCCCGGTAGTAGAAGTGGCCCCCCGGCAGGGTGCGGGTGGTGAGACCGGCCGCGGTCCACCTGCCCCAGGCGGCCAGGTGACCGGCGCCGACCCAGGTGTCGTCCGCGCCGCCCACGGCGACCACCGGGCAGGACACCCGGCGGTTCTCGGGGACGTGCCGGGCGAGCATCAGGTAGTCGGCCCGCAGGACCGGCACGATCAGGTCCAGGACGTCGGGGTCCTCCAGCAGCCGGGGATCGTAGCTGCTGAAGCGGGTGAGCTCGGCCAGCCACTGGGCGTCCGTCATCGCGAGGACCTGGCCGGCGTCGAGGCGGACCGAGGCCGGCGGCCGGGCCGCGGAGGCGACCAGCAGCTCGACCGGGCGCCCGGCGTCCTCCAGACGCAGCGCCAGGGTGTGGGCGAGGACCCCGCCGAGACTGTGGCCGACCGGCACGACCGGGCCGGTGGAGTGCTTCAGGACGGCCTCCGCCGCCTCGGCGGCGAGCGCCGAGAGGGACGTGGCCGGTGGCTCCGCGGCGCGCGGCCCGCGCCCGGGGTACTGGAGGACCAGGGCGGACTCGTTCCCGCGCAGCAGCCGGCGGGGCCAGTCGCCCATGGCGTACGCGCTGCCGCCGGCGAACGGGGCCAGGACGTAGGTGCGGGTGGCCCGCTCGGCGCCGTAGCGCCAGACCAGGGGGGTGGGTTCGGAGCGCTTCACGAGGCGCCGCTCACCACGGAACGGGGGCGGATGTCGGTCCACACCTCCGCGATGTGGGCCAGGCACTCCTCCCGGGAGCCGGTGAACCCGGTGCGCTCCCAGCCGCTGGGCAGGGCCTTGGCCTCCGGCCAGACGGAGTGCTGTGCTTCGGCGTTCACCACGACGGCGTAGGTCATCGGGACATCTCCTCGGAGTCGGACGGATCGGTACGGGGGCAGCTGGAGCGCAGCGCCGCGGCGTAGGCGTCCACCAGTGCGCGCATCCGGGACGCGGTGAAGACCTCACCGCTGAAGCGCCACAGGATCGACAGCCGGCCGGCGACGATGCTGGGGTAGATCTCGATCGGGAACGGCCGCGGCATGTCCGCGGGCCGGTCGTCGCCGGAGATGTCGATACGGACCTCGCCGAGCGGGCCCGGCGCGGCGTCGGCCGCCCCGTCGTCCGTGTGCAGATAGGCGGGCTCGCCCCAGTAGTTGAAGAGCACCTGGGGGACCGGGACGGCGGCGAGCCGGGCGCGCACCTCAGGGTCGGGGTGGAGGTACCGCAGCAGGTCGTGGTCGAGGCCGCGGCCCGGTATCTCCCTGATCAGGCCGGCGACCGACCGTGCCTGTACGGCGTCGGCGGGGTCGGCGAGCATCGGCAGGGCGAAGGGGTAGGCGGTGTTGAAGAAGCCGACCGTACGGCCGAGGTCGACACCGTCGAACAGGTCCTCCCGGCCGTGCCCGCCGAGCTGGACCTGCAGGGTGCCGCCGCCGAGGCCGAGCCAGTCCTTGAACCCGGTGCCGAGGCAGGCCAGCAGGCGCTCGTACACCGTCAGCCCGGCGTCGGTCGCCCCGCCGGTGAACCGGCGGGTCCAGTCCCGGTCGAAGGTGAAGGTGATCTCCTCGGTGTTGCCTTCGAGGCCCTGCGGCGCGCTCCGCGCCACCGGGGTGCAGGCGTCCCAGTCGCGGGAGAGCCAGTACTCCGCGTCCAGCCGCTCCGGCCGGGACCGGACGAGTTCGTGCAGGCGGCGGGCCCATTCGGTGTACGGGGTACCGGCCGGGGCGAGGGACCGGGTGCCGCCGTCGCGCAGGATCGCCGACAGCTCCTCGGTGATCACGTTCCAGGAGTAGAGGTCGACCACCGCGTGGTGGACGATCAGCACCAGCCGGTCGTGCCGTCCGTCCGGCAGCCGCAGCAGACCGGCGCGGCAGACCGGCCCGGTCCGCAGATCGAGGGCCGCGTGCAGCTCGGTCGCCGCGGCGTGCATCCGGCCCTCCAGCGCGTCCGCCGCCACCTCCCGCAGGTCGAACTCGGTGACGGGGGGCGCCTCCTGGGCGATGGTCTGGGTCAGCTCGCCGTCCGCCGCCGCCGTCCGGGCGCGCAGCATGGGGTGCCGTTCGGCGAGCAGCCGCACGGCGCGTGCGGTCTCCTCGGTGGTCACCGGCCGCCGCACGGCGTACAGCACCCCGTGGTTCCAGTAGTCCGGCCGGGGCACGCCGCGGGCGAAGAACGCCAGCTGGGCGGGGGTGAGCGGGGCCGACTCGGCTTCCGCGGGCGGGGGCGCGGCGGCGTGCCGCTCGCCGGGGTCGGCCGCGCCGGTCCCGGGCCCGCGCCACCGGGCGACCCTCGCCAGCGCCTCGACGGTCCGGTGCTCCAGCAGGTGCCGGGGGCGCAGCTCGATGCCGCGGCGTCCGGCCGCCTGGACGATACGGATACCGGTGATGGAGTCGCCGCCGAGCGCGAAGAAGTCGTCCGTGACGCCGACGGGCGCAC
Source organism: Streptomyces sp. NPDC014733 (assembly GCF_043083385.1). Taxonomy (NCBI): domain Bacteria; kingdom Bacillati; phylum Actinomycetota; class Actinomycetes; order Kitasatosporales; family Streptomycetaceae; genus Streptomyces; species Streptomyces sp. NPDC014733. The sequence continues at coordinate 621,550 of NZ_JBIBYO010000003.1, forward strand.
GGCGCAGACAGCTCTGCCACAGCTCGCAGAGCGCGGTTTCGAGCGGGGTGCGCGGTGCGGTGTACGCGAGGGTGTCCACGCGCCGGTCGGCGGCGCGTGCCCGCAGCGCCCTGCGGTCGATCTTGCCGTTGGGGTTGCGCGGCAGTACGGGGAGGAGCAGCACCTCCTGGGGGACCATGTACGCGGGCAGCCGGCCGGCGACGTACTCCTTGACCGCGGTGGCGTCCGGTGCGCCACCGGGCTGTGCGGTGACGAAGGCGACGAGCCGCTCCGGACCGTCGTCCTTGAGCAGTTCGACGACGCCGCGTGCCACGTCGGGGTGGCCCTCCACGGCGTGCTCGATCTCGCCGATCTCCACCCGGCGGCCGCGGATCTTGACCTGGTTGTCGGCCCGGCCGAGCAGTTCGACACCGCCGTCCGCCCGCCACCGGCCGAGGTCTCCCGTGCGGTACATGCGCCGTCCGGGCTCGGCGGCGAACGGGTCGGGCAGGAACGCGGCGGCGGTCAGGGCGGGTTGCCCGATGTAGCCGCGGCCCACGCTCTCGCCGCCGATGTACACCTGACCGGTGACGCCGGGCGGTACCGGCTGCAGATCCGCGTCCAGGATGTGGACCCGGACGCGGGGCAGCACCTTCCCGACGGAGGTGTACCCGCCCTCGTCGGCGGTGACCGGCCCGCCCGTACTGTCGTCGGCCACCTCCGCGGGGCCGTAGGCGTTGAGCAGTTCCACCCCGGGCATGACGGTGTGCCAGCGCCGGGCCAGTTCGCCGCTGAGCGGTTCGCCGGTGGCGATCAGGCGTTGCAGGGTCGTCCGCACGGCGGCCGCGGCGGCCGGGTCGTCCTCGAAGTGACCGAGGAGGACATCGATGTAGGTGGGCACCAGGGCGAGGCAGCCGAAGCGGTGGCCGACCGCCATCGCGGCGAGCGCCGCGGGGTCACGCACCACGTCGTCGGGGACCACACAGACCGTCGAGCCCGACGTGAGGCCGGCGAACATCTGCCAGATGGACAGGTCGAAGGTGAGCGGCGCGGTCTGCGGGACCTCCACGCCGGGCCGCAGACCGTAGTCCGGTACCCGGGTCGCCAGCAGGTTGAGGAACGAATGGTGCTCCACCCCGGCGCCCTTGGGCGTGCCCGTCGAGCCCGAGGTGAAGATGATGTAGGCGAGGTCGGTGGGCGCCGCCGGTGGGCCGAGCAGGTTCCGTACGGTCCCGGGGTCGTACGTCCCGGGAGCCGCTTCGGCCTCCGCGCGCAGCTCCTCGGGGCTCAGCAGCGTCGCGTCGAGGTCCCGCGGCACCTCCACCCCGTCCTGCGCCACCACGACGCGGGCGCCGCGCAGCAGCTTGTCGCGGCGCTCGGCCGGCATCGTGGGGTCCAGCGGGACGTACACGCCACCGGCGAAGAGGACCCCGACGGCCATGACGAGGAACCAGGCGCTGCGCGGGGCGACCAGCGCCACCTGGCTCTCGCGGGTGACGCCCGCGCGCCGCAGCCGCAGCGCGACGGCGGTGGCGTGGGCGCACAGCCGGCGGTAGGTGAACGCGCTCTCGCCGTCGTGGAGGGCGAGCGCGTCCGGACGCGTCGCCAGCTGGGCCAGGAGCAGTTCCCGGTAGGGCGTGGTGCTGTCCAGCTCCGCGGTGTCGTTGAACGTGACCAGCACCTGCTGGCGGGTGGCGTCGTCCAGGACACCGATCTCCGCGAGGTGGCGGTCCGGTTCGGCCAGCCCTGCCTCCAGGGCCGCGGACACACCGGATGCCAGCGCCCGGAGCCGGGCGGCGGACAGCAGCCCGGAGGTCACCGTGATCTCCGTGGCGCCGATGCCGAGGGAGACGGCCGCCGGTGTCCCGGGCCCCGGCGCGGCCTCCTGCGCCGGAGCGTCCTGCGGGGACACCTCGACGCCGAGCGCCGGGTGTCCTTCCAGGAGGTCCTTGAGGGTGGTCTCGTCGACATCGCCGTGCGCGCGGGTCTCGGCGGCCGCGTTCCGCACGGTCCCCAGCCACTGGCGGAAGGTCGCCGCGGGGTCCGGCCGGAGGAGTACGGGCAGGCCGTCGCCGAGGGGGGCACCGGCCAGCAGGGTGACCGCGTCCTCGGCGCCGAAGCGGCGCAGCACGAGGGCGGCGGCGGCCGCGGCGGCCGTCCAGCGGAGCAGGGGTTCGCCGCCGGTGATCCGGTCCAGGTGTGCGCGGGCGGCGGGGGTGAGGGCCGCCCGGGCGGTCGTCGGGCCGCCGCTGACGGTGTCCGGCGAGCCACCCAGGGCTTCCGCCGTCGCGAGCGCCCCCTCGCGCAGCGCGTCCCGGCGTTGCCGCCAGAACTCGCGGGAGGCGAGGCTGATCTGGTCGGTGGTGGTGTCCACGGGCAGGTTTCTCCTCTTCGCGGGCGTGCGGGCGCTCAAAAGGTGAAGTCCGGCATCGCCGGCGGGCCGACCCGTGCGGGCGGGGAGCCGAACAGCTCGAACAAGGTGGCGCCGGGGCCGAGTTCCGCCAGACGTGCCAGGAGGGCGCGGTACTCCGCCAGCCACGCGGCGGCCGTCTCCTCGCGGAACAGGTCCGTGGCGTACTTCAGCCGGGCCCACAGCGCGTCGCCGTACTCCAGGACCGACACACTGAGCGCGAACGTGGGTGCCTCGGGGTCGACGTCGAGCAGCTCGACGCCGGGACCGCCGGGGCCCAGCGTCCTGATCGGCTCGACCTCGTTCTGGAAACCGAAGTTGGTCGTGGCCACCGGCTCGGCCGAGTGCGGGCGGGCGATCCGGATGATCCGGTCCGCGGGCAGATCGCCGTGCGACAGCGCCGACAACTGGGCGTCGCGGACCGCCGAGAGCAGCACGGCGAAGGGTTCGCCGGGGTCCAGCGCGGCCCTGACCACGATGGTGTTGGCGTAGCAGCCGAGGACCTCCTCATGGCCCGGCACCCGGCCGGTGACCGGCCCGGCGACGGCCAGATCGCGGTTGCCGCCGAGCTTCCACAGCAGCGCCATCCACCCGGCGAGCAGCACCATGTTGAGCGTGCCGCGCTCCCGGCGGGCGATCTCCCGCAATTCCGTGGCGAGTTCGGCCTCGATCGTCAGGGGCAGGTCCGCGCCGCGGCCGGGCGGTTCGCGGAAGTCGGCGTCCGCGCGGTCGGCGGGCAGCGCCACGGTCGGCACCCCGGCGAGCCGCTCGGTCCAGAAGGCGACCAGCTGCCGGCCGCGTTCGCCCGCCAGCATCTCCCGCTGTTCCCGGACGAAGTCCAGATACGTCTTCCCGGGCGCCGCACGGTCGCCGGCCCCGCCCAGGTCGTCCATCAGGACGCGCCAGGACCAGCCGTCGAAGAAGAGATGGTGGAGGGTGATCACGAGGACGTACCGGTCACCGTCGGCGAAGCGGGCGCGGAGGAGCTGGTAGCGGGAAGGGTTCGGGGCGTACAGGTCCAGCGGCCTGTCGACCAGTTCCTTGAGCCGGGCGAGCAGGGGTTCGCGGCCGTCGGCGACGGTGTGCGGCCGGAGATCGGCGTCGAGGCGCTCCAGGGCGACCCGGGCCTTCTCGGGGGGCGTGATCACCTGGACGGGGCCGTCGTGGCCGTCGCGCAGACCGACCCGGAGCATCGGGTGGCGGCGCACGACCGCCGCCAGCCGCCCGGTGAGCCAGTCGGCGTCCACCGGACCGTCGAAGAGGAAGGCGCCCGGCACGTTGTACGCGGCGGATTCGGGGGCGAGTTGCGCGGCGGCCCAGATCGCGGCCTGCTGCCCGGAGAGCGGACCTTCGGCGGCCTCGGGCTCCGCGTCGGCCGGGGCCTTTGCCCGGGCCGGGGCGGGCGCCGCGGTGGTGAGCGATGCCGCCAGGTCGCGCAGGGAGCCGAAGTCGAAGAGGTCCAGCACCTCGATCTCGGTGCCCAGGAGCGCGTTCAGCCGGGTGACCAGCTGGACGCCGTTGAGGGAGTTGCCGCCCAGCTCGAAGAAGTCGTCGTCCAGGCCGATCCCGGGCTCCTTGAGCACCTCCCCGGCCACCTCCAGCACCGCTGCCTCCGGGGTCGGGGCGCCGGCGGTGACCGGCGGCGCCGCGTCGGCCGGCGCCGCCCCTTCGGCTTCCGCCGCCACCGCCCGCGGCGCGGACGCGGTGTCCGGCCAGCAGTGCTCCTCGGCGAACGGTGCGAGCGGCAGCTCCACGCGGCGCCGGGGGACCCGCCCCAGGGCCGTACGCCGGTCCAGGGGGAAGCCGTGGCGATGGCAGACGCCGAGCAGTTCGGCGGGGGAGACGGCGGTGAGCGTCTCGACGCGGGGGGCGCGCCGGTCCGGCAGCAGCGCCGACAGGGCGCTGCCGGGTGCCAGGTCGAGCAGGACCGCCCCCTCGGTGAACGCGGCGAGCGCCGCCTCCAGCCGCTCCGCGTCGGGAGCCGCGGCGCGCGCCTCGGTGGCCGCCTGCTCCAAGGCGGCCGGCAGCTCCACCGCGCCGCGCGCGTACCGGGCCACGACCGCGCCGACGCCGTGCGCCAGGACGAGGTCCGGGGTGACCCCGAGGTCGGCGAGGAGCGCCCGCACCCCGGCGAGGTGGAGCAACTGCCGCTGCACCGGGCTCCAGCGCTCCGCCGGGAGCCGGCCCAGGGCCTCGTCCCGTACGCGGGCGAAGCCCGGATACCGGCCCGCCAGCGTCCGCAGGTGGGCGGCCGAGGGCGTCGGGTACGCGTCGGTGGGGGAGCCGAGGGCCAGGACGAGAGGACGGGGGCCGCCCTCCCCGACGGGGGCCGCGGGGCCGCCGGCGGACGGGGTGGACAGGAACGAGTCCAGTGCGGTGAGGAGCCCGGCCGTGTCGTGCACCGTCCACGCCTGCCGGTGGGCGAAGTGCGCCGGGTGCTCGCGGCCCACGGCCAGCACCTCGGCCGCGTCGGCGAGCGGGAAGCAGTCGGGGGCCGCGGCGACGGCGTCCCGGAGCCGGGTGGCGTACCGGCGCAGACCCTCGTCGCTGCGTGCGGAGAGGGCGACGACGTGCTCGGCGGGCTCGCCCGGCCGGTCCGTGGCCGGGGCCCGGAGCGGCCGCCCGGAGGCGGGGCCCTCTTCGAGGACCATGTGCGCGTTGGTGCTGCTGAGGCCGAAGCTGCTCAGTGCGGCGCGCCGGGGGGTGTCGCCGGCCGGCCACGGCTCGCACCGGGAGGCGATGCGCAGCGCGCCGCCGTCCAGGCCGAGCAGCGGGTTGGGCGCGGTGAAGTGGGCGGTCGGGAAGATTTCCCCGGCCCGGAACTGGGCGATGACCCGCACCAGCCCCGCGAACCCGGCCATGCAGTCCAGATGACCGAAGTTGCCCTTCACCGAGGACAGCGGAAGCGCGGCCGGGGGCGGCGAGCCGGTGGGGAAGGCGGCGAGCGCGTCGGCCAGCCCCTGGATCTCGATCGGATCGCCGATGCGGGTGCCCGTCCCGTGGGCCTCGACATAGCCGAGGGTGGCCGGGTCCACGCCCGCGTCCCGCAGGGCGGCGGTGATCACCTGGGTCTGCCCCGCCGGGCTGGGCGCCGTCAGCCCGTTGCTGCGTCCGGCGTCCTGGTTGACGGCGCTGCCCCGGATCACGGCATGCACGGTGTCCCCGTCGCGCACCGCGTCGGCGAGCCGCTTGACCAGGACGAAGCCGCCGCCTTCGCCGAAGGTCGTGCCGTCCGACTTCTCGTCGAAGGGGCGGCAGCGGCCGGTGGCGGAGAGCACCCCCAGCCCGTCGGCGCCCTCCGGGCGGCGCGGCGGGCGGCCGAGGACGAGCTCGTAGCCGCCGACCAGCGCCATGTCGCCCTCGCCGCGCACCAGTTTCCAGCGGGCCTCGTGCAGGGCGACCAGGAAGGACGAGCAGGCGGTGTCGATGACCAGCGCGGTGCCGCGCAGATCGAGGTGGTAGGCGATACGTCCGGCGGCGAAGGCACGGATGCTGCCGGTGAGGGCCGCGCCGTCGCGCCGGTCGTCCTCGGACAGCAGGTCGTGCAGGGTCGGTTCGGGCCCGCCGTACCCGGCGGTGTAGACGCAGACGTCACGGCCGCGCAGCTCCGCGGGCGCGTAGCCGGCGTTGCCGACGGCCGCCACGGCGAGCTGGAGCATCTTGCGCTGGCGGGGGTCGATCAACTGCGCCTCGGCGCGCGAGAGACCGAAGTACCGGTGGTCGAAGCCGGTGATGTCCTCGATCCAGCCGCCCTCCTGGTCCAGGTCGGAGCGGATGGTGCCGGTGGCTTCGGCGCGGGCCGCGGGCAGCGGCCCCGTGCGGTCGTGTCCGGCGCGCAGGATCCCGGTGAGCGAGTCCCAGTCGTCGCAGCCGGGAAAGTCGAAGGCCAGGCCGATCACGGCCACTGCGGTGCTGTCGGGTGCCGTCTTCATGTCGTCTCTCACAACTCGACGGTTGCCGTGGACCGGCCGGTGCGTGCGGGGTCCGCCGCGTCCAGGGCGGCGGCCAGCGCGGCGACGGTCGGGTGCGCGAAGAGCTGGCCGATGGTCAGGTCCGGATGGCGGCGGCGCAGCCCGGCGAAGACCCGCAGGGCCTTGAAGGAGTCCCCGCCGATCTCCATGAACCGCTCGTCGCGCCCGACTTCGGACCGCCCGAGCGCCGCGCACCACAGGTCGGCCACGAACTGCTCGGTGCCGGTCCGCGGGGGATGGGCCACCGGGCCGGCGGACGCGCCGCCGTCGGAGGCCATGGCGCGCAGGGCCGCCAGATCCGCCTTGCCGTTGACGGTGACGGGGATGGCGGGGACGGGCACGATGCGGCTCGGGACCAGCGCCCGGGCCAGGGTGGTGCCCAGCTGCCGCGAGAGCTCCGCAGGTTCCACGGGACCGGCCGTGACCACGTAGGCGACGAGTTCGGTCGGTGCGTCGGGCGCCGGGCTCTCCCCGACGACCAGCGCCTGCCGGACGGTGTCCAGGGCCAGCAGCGCCGACTCGATCTCGTCGGGCTCCACGCGGTTGCCGCGGACCTTGAGCTGCCGGTCGGCCCGCCCCAGGTACGCGTAGATCCCGTCGCTGTCGCGGATCATCAGGTCGTCGGTGCGGTAGAGGCGTTCGCCGGTGGCGTCGCGGGTGAACTTCCGCTCGGTGAGGGCCTGGTCGCCGAGGTAGCCGTGGGCGAGGCAGACGCCTCCGATGTGGAGGTTGCCCGGGGTTCCGTCGGGCACCGGCGCGCCGTCGTCGCCGAGCAGCCGCAGCTCGACCCCGTCGATGGCCTTGCCGACCGGGATGCGCGAGCGGTGCGTGTCCGGCTCCGTCACCTGGTGGAGCATCATCTCGATGGTGGCTTCGGAGGGCCCGTAAGCATTGAAGACTTGCAGGTCAGGGCGGGCTTCCAGGAGCGCGGCGGCCAGCCGCGGGGGGAACGCCTCACCCGCGACGATGACCATCCGGCCGGGCAGCAGCGTCCTGATGTCCCGCTGCCCGGCCAGCGCTTCGAGGAGGGACGGCGTGTAGGTCAACGCGTCCACCGGGTGGTTCTTCAGCTCCGTCGCCAGGGCCTCGGCGTCGAGTGTGGTGCTGCGGTCGTAGATGTCCAGCCGGGCGCCGCTGAGCAGGGCGCCGAACACCGAGATGAGGCCGAGGTCGGCGGCGAACGTGGTGGTCAGGCCGAAGCTGTCCGCGGTGGTGATCCCGTCCATGTAGCGCCAGAACGCGAAGTGGTGGTTGAGCACGGCCCGGTGCGGGACGTCCACGGCCTTGGGGACGCCCGTGGAACCGGAGGTGAAGACGAGGTACGCCGTGTCCTGCGGATCGGCCTCCTCGTCGGGCTCGTACGGCGCGGTCGGCAGCGAGGCGTCCAACAGCAGGACGGGCGCCGTCCGTTCGGCCAGCCGCGGCCGGTTGTGTGCGTCGGTCAGCACCGCTCGGGCCCCGGTCGCGGTCAGCAGCGCCGCGATCCGGGACTCGGGGTCCGTGGGCTCCAGGTGCACGGGGGCCGCGCCGACCGCCCACGCGCCCAGGACGGAGACCACGGACCACACCGAGCGGTCCACCACCGTGGCCACCACGTCCCCGCGCCCGATGCCCTGCGCGCGCAGCCGGCGGGCGAGTCCGCCGGCTGCCAGCGCCAATTCCGCGTAGCTCAGTTCGGTGTCGCCGTGGCGGACGGCGGCACGTGCTCCGTCCCGTGCGGCCACCTCGCGGAAGAGCGTGGCGGTCGAGCGGTGGTCGGACGGGGAGGCGGACGGATTCTGGGAGGGGGCGGCGTACACGAGCGCTCCTTAACTGTCCCTGCTGACCGGCATAAGACCTGTGAGGGCACAACGGGTATCTCGAGGGGGGAACGCCGAGTTTCCACTGGAGGAAGCGGTCCGGAGCCCGGAACGGCAGGAAGTCGGCGGATTACCAACAGGTATCTCAGGTGCGAGGCACTGACATGTGAAAATCCCCTGTGGGCTTACGAAGTCAATCCCGCAGGGGATCACGAATGCCACTGTCGCCGGGAAGTAAAGCATGGCCTGTCCTGCTCGCACCAGACCCATTGGAAGCCTCTGGACGGATTCCACTCTTTCCTGTGGAGGGCGACTTCAATCATGTGGCGGCCCAAGACTTAAAAGAGAGGGTGGAACGCCCCGTTCCGCCATCTATGTCCCAGATTGTGAGGCGAGAAGAAACCATTGCCCTGCGCGGAGTCGTTGAGTTAAGGTTCGATTGTTTGATCTAGGAACGCACGGCGTGAGCTGGTGTGGGAGGTCTTCCACCAGCCGCGATGCAGCAAAACCGTGAAGCCGACGGTGTGAGGACGGCAGAAAACCTGCCGTTCTTTGGTGCGCTATACGGCCGTGGGGGAGTGTCCGCGTCGTGTCCGATTTATTGAGCACCACCATTCTTTCCCGGTTCAACGGTCCACCGCATTCCGCGCAAGGCGGTTATGCGTGTGGCCTCTTTGCTGATCTGATCCGGCCCGGAGAAGGTTCGCCCGTGGCCGTGACACTGCTGTCCCCGCCACCGATGGACGTTCCGCTGGATTTCCGTCGGGGGGCACGCAGGTCCCAGGTCCGGTTGGCCGGCGAGCTCATCGCCACGGTCGCCGAGGCGGCCGGTGAGCCGGCCGGGACGGACCCGCTCTCCCTCGCCGAGGCCGAGCGGGCGGCCCGCGGCTTCGCGGGATTCACCGGTCACCCCTTCCCCACCTGCTTCGTCTGCGGCCACGCGCGTCCGGCCGGCGACGGACTCGCACTGACCCCCGGGCCGGTGGCGGGACGGCCGGGCACCGTCGCCTGCCTGTGGACCCCCACGGACGACCAGGCCGACGCCGGCGGCCGCATACCCGACGCCCTCGTCTGGAGCGTGCTGGACTGCCCCGGCGGATGGACCGGCGACCCCGTCACCACGCCCATGGTGCTCAGCAGGATGACCACGGTCATCACGCGGCCGCCGGCCGTGGGCCGTACCCATGTCGTCGTCGGCGCGCTGCGGCGTACGAACGCCCGGACCGCCTCTGTCGACACCGCCGTCTTCGACGCCGCACAGCAGCTCCTCGCCAAGGCGTCGGCGGTCTGGACCGCCGTGCCCGACGGGCTGCCGCCCGCTCCGGTCCGCTGACCGGCGTTTCCCGGCATCGCACTTCCCTTCCATCGGCCCCACGGCTGTTGCTGCAGCAGCGTGGGAGAACTCAGAGAACGGACGGAGAATGTCGACGAAAACCGCATGGGACGATTCGGTCGGCGCTGCGGGAGCGGCGTCGGTGCACTCCCTCTTTTCCCGGCAGGCGGCCGCCACCCCGGACGCCGTGGCAATCAGCGCACACGACGGGGAACTGACCTACGCCGAACTGGAATCGCGCGCCAATCAATTGGCGCATCAACTGCGCGGACTGGGGATCGGCGCAGAGGACACGGTGGGAATCTGCCTGGACCGCTCGGCAGATCTGATCGTCGCCCTGCTCGCCGTTCTCAAATCCGGCGGCAGCTATCTCGGGCTGGATCCCAAGCAACCGAAACAACGCCACACCGCTCTCCTTGAGGATTCCGGCGCCAAGGCGGTCATCACCACATCCGAGTTCACCGAGCGGCTCGCCCGAACACCCACTGCGATTCTTCTCGACGCTTCCCCCGCCCCCTTCGCGTCGTTTCCCACGGCGCCGGCCGGTGTACCGGTGGGACCGAAAAATACCGCGTACCTCGCCTACACCTCGGGCTCGACAGGAAAACCGAAGGGCGTCTGCGTACCCCATCAGGCCGTCATACGCCTGGTGGTCGACACCGATTTCCTGTCGATATCGTCCGACGACGTCTTCCTGCACTTCGCACCCGTCGCCTTTGACGCCTCCACCCTCGAAATCTGGGGCGCACTGCTCAACGGCTGCCGTCTGGTCGTGGCTCCCCCCGGCGACCTCACCCCCGCCGACCTCACCGCGATCATCGCCAAGAACGAGGTCACCGTCGCCTGGCTGACCGCCGGGCTCTTCCACGCCGTCGTCGAGTCGGGCACCCACGGTCTGACCGGGCTGCGCCACCTGCTCGCCGGCGGCGATGTGCTCTCCGCCGCGCATGTCGACCGTGCGCTGCGCGAGCTGCCGCACACCGGCCTGATCAACGGCTACGGGCCCACGGAGAACACCACGTTCACCGCCTGCCACACCTTCGACGGGGCCGTGGCCGACGGCCCGGTCCCCATCGGACGGCCCGTGCGGGGCACCAGCGTCCATCTCCTCGACGAGAGCCTGGAGCGCGTCGCGGACGGCGAGATCGGTGAGCTGTACGCGGCGGGCCTCGGGCTGGCGCACGGCTACCTCAACAACCCCGCTCTCACCGCCGACCGGTTCGTACCGAACCCGTTCTCGGCGGTGCCGGGCGAGCGGATGTACCGCACCGGCGACCTGGCCCGCCGCCGCCCGGACGGCACGCTCGAATTCCACGGCAGGGTCGACGACCAGGTCAAGATCCGTGGCTTCCGCATCGAGCCCGGCGAGGTCGAGACCGCCCTGCGGGACCACCCCGAGATCGCCGACGCGGCGGTCGTCACCCAGGGGGAGCCGGGCGGGGAGCGCTCCCTGACGGCGTACTACGTCAGCGAGGGCGCGGTCCCCACCGCCGTGCTCCGCCGCCACCTGGGCCGGAGCCTGCCCGCCTACATGCTCCCCGCCTTCTTCCTCCGGCTCGACGCCCTGCCGCTCACCTCCCACGGCAAGGTGGACCGGGCGCGGCTGGCCGCGCTGCCCAGGCCCGGGCGCCCCGAGCTGAGCAGCGACTTCCGGGCCCCCGACACCGAAGTGGCGGCCTGGCTCGCCGAGCTGTGGGCCGACTTCCTGGAGTTCTCCCCGATCGGCGTCGACGACGACTTCTTCGAGCTCGGCGGCCACTCCCTGATGGCGGCCCGTATCACCGGGGAGATCGGCGCCGAGTACGACGTGAACGTGCCACCGGTGGCCTTCTACGAGAACCCGACGGTCGACGAGCTGTCGGCCTACCTCACCGGGCTGCTGACCTCGGGCGAGAGCGACGGCACGCGGGCCGGCTGACCGATCCGAACAGGAGACAGTGAAAACCGATGAGGATATCCCTCCCCCGCCCCGGCGGCGCCGACATCGACCTGGCCACGGTGGACCTGTTCGACCCCACCCTCTACGCCGCCGGCGACCCGCACGCCGTCTGGACGCTCCTGCGCGAGAAGTCCCCGGTGCACCGGCAGACCCTCGCCGACGGCCGCTCGTTCTGGTCGGTCACCAAGTACCACGACGTCAACGACGTCCTGCGGGACCACACGCGGTTCACCTCCCACCGCGGCACGCTGCTGTCCATCCTGGGCGGCACGGACCCGGCCGGCGGCAAGATGATGGCGGCGAGCGACCCGCCCGTGCACTCCGCCATGCGGGAGCCGATGAGCAAGGTGCTCTCGCACCGCGCCCTCACCTCCCGCCGCCCGCGGATCCGCAGGGTGGTGCACCGGATGCTCGCCCCGCTGCTGGACGGCGGCACCTGGGACGTCGCCGCGGCCGGCGCGGGCTTCCCGATGGCGTTCACCGGCACCTTGATGGGGCTGCCCGAGGCCGACTGGCCCCGGCTCACCCATCTGACGACGATGGCCGTCGCACCCGACGACCCCGACTACCGCCAGTCGGAGGGGGACGGCACCCTGGCCGCCGCCCACCACGAACTGTTCGCCTACTTCTCCGGCCAGGTCAAACGGCGTATCCGCCACGGCTTCGCCGACGACGACCTGATCGGCTTCCTGACGGAGCTGGAGGCCGGCGGCAGAAAGCTGCGGCACGACGAGGTCGTCTACAACTGCTACAGCCTCCTCCTGGGCGCCAACGTCACCACGCCGCACGCCATCGCGGCCACCGTCCTGGCGCTGATCGAGCACCCGCAGGAGTACCGGCGGCTGCTCGCCGATCCGTCCCTGGTCACCGGCGCCGTCGAGGAGGGGCTGCGCTGGGCGTCCCCCGCCAACCACTTCATGCGCTACACCACCCGGGACCTCACCCTGCGCGACCAGGAACTGAAGGCCGGGGACGCGGTCGTGGCCTGGCTGGGCTCGGCCAACCGGGACGAGGAGGTCTTCGCCGACCCGTTCCGCTTCGACGTGACCCGTTCCCCCAACCGCCATGTCGCCTTCGGCTTCGGACCCCACTACTGCATCGGGGCCCCCTTGGCCCGGATCGCGCTGCGGCTGCTGTTCGAAGAGATCGTCGCCACCGTCGACACCTTCGCCCCCGCCGGCCCCGTCGAGCACCTGACCTCCAACTTCGTCGCGGGCATCAAGAGCATGCCGCTCACCGCGCGGCTGCGGCACGGCGCCGACCGGATCCTCGACGAGGCCGTCACGGCGGACGGCCCCGTACCGGCCTGAGGCCGCACCTCCTCCCGCTCCACCGTCCGAGAAAGGAAGCCGGCCCATGCCCCCGGCCCGTCACCCGAACAAGATGCTGCTGCGCCCCCCGAAGCAGGACAGCGCGGCACGGCTCTTCTGCTTCCCGTACTCCGGCCTCGGGGCGTCGATGTACAACAAGTGGCCCGACCGCATCGGCGACATCGAGATCTGCCGCATCCAGCCCCCGGGCCGCGAGAACCGCCTCCGGGAGCCCCACTACGGCACGTACGACGCGCTCGCCGAGCAGGTCGTCGAGGCGCTGCTGCCGCACTTCGACCGGCCCTTCGCCTTCTTCGGCCACTGCGGTGGCGCACTGCCCGGCTTCGCCACCGCGCTGCTGCTGGCACGCTCCGGACTGCCCACCCCCAGGACGCTCTTCATCTCCTCGCAGGTGGCTCCGCACGTCGGCCCCTTCGGGCGTTTCCTGCGGATGAGCAACGCCGAACTGGCGGTGGAACTCGCCGAGCTGACCAAGGCGATGGGCGGCGCCCCCACCCCGGACATGATCCAGATGAGCCTGCGCGTTTTGCGGGCCGATGTCACCGCCAACCAGGAGTACCATCTCGCACGGCCGGTGACCCTGCCCTGCGATGTCCGCGTGCTCGGCTGGCGCGACGACCAGGAGATCCGCCCCGATCAGATGGGGGAGTGGAGCGCCTACGCGGACGCCGGGAAGTACACCGAGACCGTCCTGGAGGGCGGCCATCACGCCTTCCTCGACGCTCCGGACGAGCTGCTCGCCGAACTGGCAGGAGCGCTGCGGGCCACGGAACCACTGCGCTGACAGCCGCCTGCCCCACCGTCACCCCCTTGTCTGCACCCGCTCACCCATGAATGGCGGAACCTGACCCCATGCAAGCCCCCGTTGTCCCCTCGCCTCCCCTCGTCGGATTCCGGCGCTTGCTGGTCGGCCGGACGCTGTCCGTGCTGGCCACGTGCTTGATCCCCACCGCCTTGACCCTGGCGGTCATCCATGCCACCGGCTCGGCCGCCGACCTCGGTCTGGTGCTGGCCTGTGAGCTGATCCCGCAGCTGGTGCTGTTGCCGGTCGGCGGGGTGCTCGCCGACCGGCTCCCGCCCCAGCGGGTGGCGTTCGCCGCCGACCTGGTGCGCGGCCTGGTGCAACTGGCCATCGGTGTCGAGTTGTTGCTCGGCGTCGTCAACATCACCCACCTCTCCCTGCTGTCGGTGATCACCGGTGCCGCCGTCGCCATCGGGACGCCCACGGTGTCACCGCTGGTGACCGCGGTGGTGCCCGCCCACGCCCGGCTCCGCGCCAACAGCCACCTCGGTACGGCGCGCGGTATCGCCCTGGTCGCCGGGCCCGGCATCGTCGGCGTCATGGTGATCACCATCGGCGTCGGCTGGTCGTTCGTGCTCACCGCGGCGTTGTTCGTCGTGGCCGCGGCCACGGTGGGCGGGCTGAAGGTGACCCGGCACGAGCGCCCGGCCGGCAACAGCGGCTTCCTGAAGGATCTGGCCGAGGGGTGGCAGGTGGTCCGTGCCCACCGCTGGTTCTGGACCAACCTCATCGGCCACGGCATCTCCAACCTGACCGCGGGCGTCCTGATGACGCTCGGGCCGCTCGTCGCCCTCCGCGAACTGGGCGGCGACGCCTCCTGGGTGATCACCTATCAGTGCGGCATGGTCGGCATGCTGATCGGCGCCTACCTGGCGCCGCGGCTGCCGGTCTCCCGCCCGCTCGTCGCCACCTCGCTCGGCGGCGCCGTCTTCGCCCTGCCCCTGCTGACGTTCGCGGTGCCGGCGCCGACCGCGGTGAACGCGGCCGCGTACTTCGTGGCGATGCTGGGGCTCGGTGTGCTCAACACCGTGTGGCAGACCGTGATGCAGCAGCGGTTCGAGCCGCACACCCTGGCCCGGGCCGACTCCTACGACGCGCTGCTCTCCTTCGCCGCCCGTCCGCTCGGCCTCTCCCTGGCCGCCCCCGTCGCCGCCACGACCGGCAACGCCACGGTGCTGGTGGCCGCCGCCGTCCTGGTGGGCGCCAGCAGCCTCGGCCTGCTGGCGCTGCGCGAGGTACGCACCATGGGCTTCCTCACCGCGAAGGAGCCCGACGAGCGGCCCGTACCGGCGACGGCGGACGAGCACTGACGGGCGTCGCCGGCCGCGGGACGCCGCTCCGGCGCCCGCCTCGGGCGGGAGCCGGAGCGGCAGGGGTCACTTCACCGCGGTGCCTGTGCCGTTGATGTCGGAGGTGTCGACGCCGAAGCGGCCGGCGGCCCAGGCCATCGCCCGGCCGTTCTGGTCGAAGATGGTGCGGTTGACGTTGGCCAGGGTGTCGCAGGCCTGGTGGTAGCAGGGGTCGAGCATCTCGCCCGCCTTGCCGCCGAACAGCTTCACCCACTCGGGGGACTTGACCGTGTCGGCTCCGGCGTTGACCCCGCCCGACGGGATCCCGGCCTCGACGAAGGGCGAGTGGTCGGAGCGCCCGTCGAGGTCCAGTCCCACGGTCGGCAGCTTACGGGCGGCGAAGTGCCCGTTGATCAGCTCGGAGATCCGCTCGGAGCCGGCCGGCCCCGGACCGTCGGAGGTGCGGCCGTTGTAGACCTGCCGCGCGAAGTTCGGGGAGGCGATCATTTCGAGGTTGAGGTAGAGCGCGGTCTGACGGCGCTGCTCGGGGCTCAACTGGTCGACGTAGTACTGGGACCCGGAGATCCCCTTCTCCTCGGCGGCCCACCAGGCGAACCGGACGCGGTTCTTGAGGTGCTTCCACTCCGGGGCCATCTTGACCGCGGTCTCCAGCAGCATGGCGGAGGCGGCGCCGTTGTCGTTCATACCGGGGGTCGTGTCCACGCTGTCGATGTGCGCGCCCATGACCACGGTGTTGTCCGCACGGCCGGTCGGGGTGTCGGCGAGCAGGTTGTAGGTCTTGGTCGTGGTGTTGTTGCCGCGCAGGTCGACATTGACGGTGACGGGGCCCTTGGCGACGTCCGCCTTCAGCTGCTCGGACTCGCCCCGGCTCAGCGTCGCGATCGGAATGCGGGCGTCCTCCGGCGGCACCATGCGGTAGCGCAGATTGAGGTCGGGATTGGGGGCGTTGACATTCATGAGTACGGCGGCGGCGCCGACCTCCGACGCGACGATCTGCTTCTGCGTGATGAAGCAGTCGTCGACATCGACCAGCACGATCTTGCCCTTGACGTCCGTACCGGCGTAGTCGTCCGCCGTACAGCCGGTGGGCTTGCCCGACGGCACCGCGACGCCGGCGGTCAGCCCGCCCACCGGGGTGGAGACCGAGAAGCGGGCGATGACCGGCTTCAGCTGCCGGGTCTCCGGCGCCGTCACGGACGCCTTCTCCGACAGGATGTCGTAGTCGGGGAAGGAGAACTCCTGGCGCTTGACCTGGTAACCGGCGGCGGTGAGCGTACGGGTCACGTACTGCGCGGAGGCTTCGTAACCCGGCGAACCGTCCGCCCGGTGCCCGCCGTTGGCCGCGGTGGCCCGGGACAGGGCCTCCAGGTGGCGCCAGGCGTTCTCACCGGTCACGGACCGGGACATCTTCTCGGCCAGCACGTCCGCCGGCGGGGCGGACGCCGCCGCCCGGCCGGGAACGGTCGCGGCCGTGAGGGCCAGGACGGCCCCGGCGGCCACGAAGGCCGGGGCGGCGACGCGGAACAGGTTCCTTCTGGGAAGGCCCGTCATGGGATGGCCACTCCTTGATCGGTCGGATGCCCCGCCGCCGAATACGGCTGGGGCAGACGAAAGTGACAAGACTTGCGGGTGCCCCAACCACGGAGGATCACAGTGCACTTGCTCGTGATCAGGAGAGGTGACCATACCGTGAAGGCTTGAACCGGACGCAAGGGAAACAGCCCCTCGGGGCCGGGAGCGGGGGCCGGGGCTCCCCGGTCGGCGGGAGCGCGGGAGCGCGGGAGCGCCCCGCCCACCGCGCGCCGATCCGGGCTGGGCGCCCCGCCGCCTGCTGGATCAGCGAATTTCGAAAATAAGCAATTCCTTGCATGGGGCCGGGGCCGCCCCCTGCCGTCACCTGCCGTCACTCCTGCCTCCCCCGGCGGACGGCAGGCGTGACGGCGGGGCCTTCCGCCGCCGGGATCTCCCCGCGGCGCTCCCGAGCAGCACCCCGCACGCCCCCGCGGTCAGCAGCCCGCCGACGAGGAAGGTGCCGCGCACCCCCGCCGGCAGCACCAGCCCGCCCAGCGCGGCGCCCGCCGCGATACCGGCGTTGTACGCACCGGAGTTGGCCGCGAAGGCGAGGTCCGTACGCCCCGGTGCGCAGCGCAGCACGGCATTCTGGGTGGTCTGGAAAACCGGCCCGAGCGCACCGCCCGTCAGCATCAGGAACACCACCGCCGCCACCGGACGGGTACCGGCCGCGTACAGCCCGAGCATGCCGACCGCCTGGGTGGCCACGGCGGCGCCCGTCGCGGCCTGCGGGAAGCGGTCCAGCAGCGCCCCGGTGACACCCACCCCGACCAGGCACGCCACGCCGAACGCCGCGAGCAGGCCGCCGACCGTGCCCGGGGAGAACCCGCCGACCTCACCCAGGAACGTCACGAGGTACGTGTAGCCCGTGAACGCGCCGGTGGCGGAGAGGGCCCCGGCCGCCAGGACGGCCCCGAACCGGCGGGCGTCGGGGTGGCTCCCGTAGGCGGCGGGCGCCTCGTCCGGGCGTGAGGTCGGCAGCAGGACGGCGATCGTCACCAGGCAGACGAGCCCGGGAACCGCCGGCAGGGCGACCGGAATCCGCCAGCCGGTCTGCCGTCCCAGCCAGGTTCCGGCGGGGACCCCGAGCACGAGGGCGAGCGAACCGGCGACGGACAGCGCGCCGACCACCCGCCCACGGACCCCGGGCGCGAACAGCCCCACCGCGACCGGCCCCATCACGGCCCAGAACACCGCCTGGGCCGACGCGGTCAGCAGCCGCGCCACGAGGAGCAGCCCGTAGGAGGCGGCCGACGCCGCCAGCAGACTGGACACGATCAGTACGGCGAACAGCCCCGTGAGCACATGGCGCCGGGGCACCGCCCGCAGGGCGTGGGCGAGCGGGAGCGACGCCACGGCCACCGCCACGCCGTACCCGGTCACCAGCAGCCCGACCGCGGACAGGGGCACCCGCAGGCTCCCGGAGACCATCCCGAGCAGCCCGATCGGCAGATTCTCCGCGGTGTTGAAGGTGAGGGCGGCCAGCATCAGCGCCCCCAGCACCACCGCCCTGCGCCAGGCGGCCGGCTGCGGTGCGCTGCCGCCGCCCCGTCGTGGCTCCGCCCGCCGCGTCCGCTCGATGGCACCGTCCATGGGGGTAGCTCAGCGGGACGGCCGGGCGGGGCGCAACCGGATAGGGCCGCGCCTTCGGCGGCGGCCGGGGCTCCGTCAGTGGTCGGCGAGCCGGTGCCCGACGCTCTCCACCTTGGCCGCCATGCTGCCGCCCGGCTGGAGATCCGCCTTGAGCGCGAGCACGTCCTCGGGCCGCCCCGGACGGCCACTCCGATGCCGACCGGGGCGGCGCGGGCGCCCGTGGCGGGGCAAGGACGGCAGGGAACGCGCTGCGGCGAAGCCGGCTCCGGACGCGGCGCCGGGGCGGCCCCGTCAAGTCGCCGCAAAGGGCGCCCGCGCCGCCGTACGCCCGGGGAACCATGAGGTATGCGACCCGACGGATGGCACCTCACCCACGACGTCGACGAACACCTCGCCCGCGCCGGGGACTTCCTGCGCTCCCGTCCCGCCCCGCACACCATGCCGCTGACGGTGATCGAGCGGCTGCGGACGGACGGGCCGGACGCGTACGGCGCCGGAGCCGCCGTGTTCGGGCGGCTGGAGCGGGCGGGTGAGGTCCGCGCGGCCTTCCACCGGCTCCCGGCCCGCGGGCTGAGCCCCACCGCCCTCACCCCGGAAGGTGCCGACGGCCTCGCCGCCCACCTCGCCGGGCTCGGATACGCCCTCCCGTACGTCAGCGCGGAGCACCGCACCGCCGCCTCGTTCGCCGACGCCTGGCAGCGGCACACCGGCGCGACGCCGACGCTCCGTGGCCGGCTCCACCTCTACCGGCTCGGCACGCTCACCCCGCCGGAGCCGCGTCCGGCGGGCCGGGGCCGGGTCCTGGGCGCGGCGGACCACGACGCGCTCCTGCGCTGGTGCGACGGGTTCGTCACCGCCGTCGGCGAGACCCCGGCCGTCGACGCCGGGTCCTGGGCCACCTCACGCTTCGCCGACAAACGCTTCACGTTCTGGGAGGCGCCGGACGGCACCCCGGTCTCGTTGGCCGGCTGCACGGCGCCGGTCGGCGGCATGGTCCGGGTGGACCCCGTGTACACCCCGGCCCACCTGCGGGGACGCGGCTACGCGGGCGCCGTCACGGCCGAGGTGAGCCGCGCCGCCCTGGCCGCGGGCGCCACGGACGTCGTCCTCTTCACGAACCCGGCCAACGCCACCAGCAACGCCCTCTACCGGCGCCTCGGCTACGTCCGGGTCACCGACTTCGCCGTGTACGACTTCGCGTAGGGCCCGCGAGGAGGGACGGCAGCCGCTCCGCACCGGGGAAACTCTCCGTCATCGGTCGGTACGGACCGTTACTCGAACGAGCGTGCGAACATGTGCGTTAGAGTGGGTCCACGGTCGTGATGCCGTGGGGGTCGCAGAGGACACAGAGGGGGGTCAAGGGAGCCAGGAGGTGTGTATGTCGTTCACGCATCTCCATGTGGCGAGCGGCTATTCGCTGCGCTACGGGGCCAGCCTTCCGCACGCCCTGGCCGAGCGGGCCGCCGAGCGGGGGCTCGACGCGCTGGCGCTGACCGACCGGGACTCGCTCGCGGGCGCGGTGCGCTTCGCCAAGGCGTGCGCACGGGCCGGCGTCCGGCCGCTGTTCGGCGCCGACCTCGCGGTGCCCGGCACCCCGGCGCCCGGGGACGGCCCGGCCGGACGGCGGCGGACCCCCGTCAAGGGCGGCGCCTTCGTGACGGAGGCTCCGTCCCGCGCGGTCTTCCTGGCCCGCAGCGCCCGCGGCTGGGCCGAGCTGTGCCGCCTGGTGTCGGCATCGGCGGCGTCGGACACGGGCCTGACCTGGGAGGACCTGGTCTGCCCCGAGGGCGAGGTGTGCGTGCTCCTCGGGGCCGGTTCCGAGGTGGGGCAGGCGCTCGCCTCCGGGCGTCCCGACCGGGCCGCCGCGCTGCTCGCACCGTGGCGCGAGCGGTTCGGTGAGGCGCTGCGGCTGGAGGTGTCGTGCCACGGCCGGACCGGTACGGGGCCCGGATCGCTGCGCCTCGCCGCCCGGCTGGCGGGCTTCGCCGCCGAGCAGCGGGTGACGGCCGTGCTGAGCAACGCCGTGCGCTACGCCGACCCCGGTCAGGGTGAGGTCGCCGACATCCTGGACTCCGCCCGGCTGCTGGTGCCGGTCGACACCCGGGACGCGGCCCGGCTGGACGGCGGGCAGCGGTGGCTGAAGGACGCCGGGGAGATGGAGCGGATCGCCGCCCGGATCGCCGAGGCGGCGGGCGGCCGGGGGGCCGACGCGCGGCGGTTGCTGGCGGCGACCGAGGAGACCGCGGCGGGCTGCGTGGTCGACCCGGGCGAGGCGTTCGGCCTGGGGCGGCTCAACCTTCCCGAGCCCGAACTGGTCGGTGCGTCCCGCGAGTCGGCCGACCGCGCCCTCGCCGACCGGTGCGCGGCGGGCATGCTGCACCGCGGCTACCACCGGGAGGCGCCGCGGTGGGACCGGTTGGAGGAGGAGCTGAGGATCATCGCCGGGCACGGCTTCGCCGGATACTTCCTGACCGTGGCCGAGGTGGCGGCGCAGGCCCGGCACCTCGGCATCCGGGTCGCCGCCCGCGGCTCGGGCGTGGGCTCCCTCGTCACCCATCTCCTGGGGATCAGCCCGATCGACCCGGTGGCACACGGTCTGCTGATGGAACGCTTCCTGTCCGCCCGGCGATCCGCGCTGCCCGACATCGACCTGGACGTGGAGTCGGCGCGCCGCCTGGAGGTCTATCAGGCGGTACGGGAGCGGTTCGGCGCCGACCGGGTGGCGACGCTCGCGGTCCACAAGACGTACCGGGCGCGCGGCGCGATCGAGGACGTGGCGCGGGCCCGGGGCATGGCCCCCGACGAGGCGGCCCGCCTCGCCAGGGCGTTCCCGCACATCCGGGCGAAGGACGTACGCGCCGCCCTGGCCGAGCTGCCGGAGCTGCGCGCGGTGGCCGCCGAGGACCACGGCCGGCTGTGGGAGCTGGTGGAGGCGCTGGACGGGCTGCCGCACGAGGCGGCCATGCACCCCTGCGGTCTGCTGGTCTCCAACGCGGGGCTGCTGCGCCGCACCCCGGTCGTCCCGACCACCGTGGAGCACATCGCCATGTCCCAGTTCGACAAGGAGGACATCGAGGACACCGGACATCCGAAGATCGACGTCATCGGCGTCCGGATGCAGTCCGCGCTCGCGCACGCGGTCGCCGAGATCGAACGGGTCACCGGCGAACACCTCGACCTCGACGATCCCGCACAGGTGCCGCCGGACGACCCGGCCACGTACGACCTGATCACTTCCGGGGACACGCTCGGCACCTTCCAGCTGGAGAGCCCCGGTCAGCGCGAACTCGTCCGGAACCTGCGGCCGCGCACCTTCGGCGATCTGGCCCTGGACATCAGCCTGTTCCGGCCCGGGCCGGTGGCCGCCGACATGGTGGCTCCGCTGATCGAGGCCCGCGACCGGCGCAGGCCGATCCGCTACCCGCACCCGGACCTGAAGCCGATCCTCCGGGAGACCGAGGGGCAGGTCGTCTTCCACGAGCAGGTCATCGCGATCATGGCGACGATGACCGGCTGCGACCGGGGCATGGCGGACGAGGCGCGCCGCGCCCTGTCCGTCCCCGAGCGGCAGGGCCGGGTCCGGGCCTGGTTCGCCGATCAGGCCCGCGGGCGCGGCTATCCGGTCCAGGCCGTGCGGGAGGTGTGGGACGTCCTGGCGGGCTTCGGCAGCTTCGGCTTCGCCAAGGCGCACGCCGCGGCTTTCGCGCACCCCGCCTACCAGTCGAGCTGGCTCAAGGCCCACCGGATGGCGGCCCTGCTCGCCGGGCTGCTCACCCACGACCCCGGGATGTACCACAAGCGCGTCCTCGCCGCGGACGCCCGCCGGCACGGGGTGGAGCTGCTGCTGCCCGACATCAACGCGTCCCGGGCCGCACACACGGTCGAACTGGTGTCCGGTAAATGGGGGGTGCGGATCGGGCTGTCGCAGGTCCGCGGCATCACCGAGGCGGAGAGCGACCGCCTCACCGCCGGACAGCCCTACGCCTCCCTGGAGGACTTCTGGCAGCGCGCCCGCCCCAGCCGCCCGCTGGCCGAACGGCTGGCGCAGGTCGGGGCGATGGACGCCTTCGGCCCGCGCCGCGAACTCCTGCTGAAGATCGCCGAGTTGCACCGCTCCGGCCGCGGACACGGCGCGGCCGCGGGCCAACTCCCCATGGAGAGCGGCGACACCGGCCCCACCCCGGACGGCACCGAGGCCCCGGCCACGGGCCTGGCCGCCATGGACGGCTCCGAGCAGCTCGCCGCGGAGCTGGACGTGCTCGGCATGGACGTCTCCCGCCATGTGCTGGAGGAACACCGGTCCCTGCTGGCCGACATCGGGGCCACCCCCGCAGCGGCACTGTCCCGGCTGCGGCACGGTGCCACCGTGCTGGTCGCCGGCGTCAAGGTCGCCACCCAGACCCCGCCGATCCGCTCGGGCAAACGCGTCATCTTCGCCACCCTCGACGACCCCACCGGCCTGTCCGACCTGGCGTTCTTCGAGGACAGCCACGCCCGCTGCGCCCATACGGTCTTCCACAGCGGCCTGCTGCTGGTCCGCGGCACGCTGACCCGCCGGCCCCCGCGCGCCGTCAGCATCACCGGCACGGCCGCCTGGGACCTGGCCGAACTGATCGACCTGTACCGCAGCGGCGGCCCGGCCGCCGTCGCGGACCGGCTCGCCCTTCCCCGGGCTCCCGGCTCCGCCCGAGCGGGGGAGACCCCACCGGCTCCCGCCGCGCACCGGGCCGGGCCGCGCCGCACCCTCGTCCAGCCGACCGGCGACACCCTCCACCCCTGGGCCGACCTGCAACCACCGGGCACCCCGGCCGCCCGCACCCCGCTCACGGCCCTCGACGGAAGGACCTTCCACCATGCGAGTCCCGGCAGCGCGGGGTGACCGACGATGATCCTCTACCTGCACTTCGGGAACCTGCCGCTCCCGGGCGCCCGCGCCGAGGCCGCGTACCGGCAGCTCATCGACCTCCTCGGCGAGTTCACCCCCGTGGTCCGGGCGCTGCCGCCCGATGCGGCGCTCGCCGATGTGTCCGGGAGCGTGCGGTACTTCGACCGCGACGCCGCCGGGCTCGCGGCGCTGATCCGTATGCGGGCCGCCGCCGTCCTCGACGTCGACACGACGGTCGGCATCGGCCCCAGCCCGCTCCTCGCCCAACTGGTCGCCCACCGCGGGGCCCCCGGCGCGATCCGCGCCCTCCCCGACGACCCGCAGGCCGTCACCGCGTTCCTCACCGGTCTGCCCGCCGCCGCACTGCCGGGGGTCGGCCCGGCGACCGCGCGCACCCTGGCCTCCTACGGCCTCACCACCGCCGACCGGATCGCCGCCACCCCGCTGCTCACCCTCCAGCGCATCCTGGGGACGGCGGCCGGCCGGCAGCTCCACCGGCGCGCACACGGCATCGACCCCACCCGCGTCCGGCCCGGCGCCCCGCCGCCCGCCTTCGGCGCCGAGCACCGTTTCCCGCACGACGAACTCGACCCCGACCGGCAGCGCGACGCCCTGACCCACCTCGCCGAACGCCTCGGCACCCGGCTCCGCGACGAACGCCGGGCCTGCCGCACACTGACCCTGACCGTCCAGTACGCCGACCGCTCCACCACCACCCGCGGCCGCACCCTGTCCGAACCCACCTCCCACAGCCCCCAACTCCGCGCGGCCGCCCATACGCTGCACCGGAGCCTGGGGCTGCAGCGCGCCCGGGTCCGCCGCCTCACGCTCCGCGCCGAGGAGCTGTGCGAGGCGGGCGCGGTCTCCCGGCAGCTGACCTTCGGCCCCGACGACGACAAGGCCCGCCGCATCGAGGCCGCCGCCGACCGGGCCCGGGCCCGCTTCGGCCCGAGCGTGGTACGCCCCGCCAGCACGGCCGGGATGCCCTGAGCACCCCGCACCCGCCTCCCGGCCTACAGCTCCTCGGTCGACGGGTCGTCCACCGGCGTGCTGGAGTCGTCCGGCAGCGGCGGGAGCTGGGACTCGTCGGGGGAGTCGGAGGGGGAGCCCGGTTCGTCGGAGGGGGAGCCGGGCGCGTCGGAGGGCGGGCCGTCGGGTTCCTCGGTGTGCATCTCCAGGCGGTCCTTGCGGCAGCTGCTGACCCAGGTGCCGGTGGGGCCGCCCTCGTAGCGGCAGAGCCAGCCGTGGACCGTGAGGGAGCCGGAGGTGCCGCCGCCGTCCTGTGGCGCGTGGTGGAAGAAATCGGCCATCACGTCGTGGGCCTCACCGCAGCCCACCGTGCCGTCGGCGCCCGGGTCCGCGTAGAGGGACACATCGTGCGCGGTGCCGAGCGCATCGCGGATCCGGCCGCACTCCACCGGCTGCCCCGGCACGGTCGGCGCGCTGCCGGACGGGGCCGGCGTCCCGGGCGCGCGGGTGCGGGAGGCGGCGGTGTCCGCGGACCGCTCGCCGCCGGAGCACGCCGCGGCGGCGAGGGCGAGCAGCACGGTCGGCACGGTGAGCAGTCGGCGCATGGTCGGACCCCCTGGTGTCGGTGGCGTACTGCATCTTCGGACGGTAGGAGCCCCGGGGCGGTACGGCGATCCGGGGCGGCCGACCGGGTGAGCGCCGCCGGGGCCGGCAAGGGACGTCGCGGACGGGGCCCGGGGCGGCGCGAACCCTCCGGGGTCCGTCGGCCCGGCCCGTAGGGTGCCGCCATGACCATGATGGGAACACCCGGACAGGTATCCCTCGATCTCGGCGGCCGGACGGCGCTGGTCACCGGCGCCGCCGGCGGCATCGGACGCGCCTGCACCCTGCGGCTGGCCGCGGCCGGCGCGACCGTACGCGCCGTCGACCGCGACGAGGCGGGGCTGACCCGCCTCCTCGACACCCTCCCCGGTGGCCTGCCCGGCGCCGTCGACCCCCGCACCCTCGATCTGACCGACCTCGACGCGGCCGAACGGGCCGCCGCCGGGTGCGACATCCTCGTCAACAATGCGGGCATCCAACTCGTCCGCCCCCTTGAGGAGTTCCCGCCCGAGACGTTCCACGACGTGCTCACGGTCATGCTGGAGGCGCCGTTCCGGCTGATCCGCGGCGCGCTGCCGCACATGTACGGGGCCGGGTGGGGCCGCATCGTCAACATCTCCTCCGTCCACGGCCTGCGCGCCTCGCCGTACAAGTCCGCGTACGTCGCGGCCAAGCACGGGCTGGAGGGCCTGTCGAAGACCGCGGCGCTGGAGGGCGCCCCGCACGGTGTCACCTCCAACTGCGTCAACCCCGGCTATGTCCGCACCCCGTTGGTCGAGGGGCAGATCGCCGGCCAGGCCGAGGCGCACGGCATCCCCGAGGAGCGGGTGCTCAAGGAGGTGCTGCTGGTGCGGTCCGCGATGAAACGCCTGGTGGAACCGGCGGAGGTCGCCGAGATGGTGGCGTACCTCTGCTCACCGGGGGCGGCGTTCGTCACCGGCGCGTCGCTGCCGCTGGACGGGGGCTGGACGGCGCACTGAGCGCGCCCGGCCGGGACCGTTGCCGGGGATGCCCGGCACCCGCACCCGTGCCCCGCTCCCCGTCGCCGGGAGGGCGGGGCACCGCCGTGCGGTCAGTGTGCCCAGGGGTGGCGCAGCCGGATCCAGAGGTCGCGGGCGCGGCGCCCGGCCTGGGTGCGGCTGCGGGCGACGAGTTGGCGCGCCTGCTCCGTCGTCTCCACCATCGGTCCGGAGCCGCGCAGCGGCTTGCCCGCCGTCTCGTGCAGGAAGAACGTCGCCACCAGACCGATCACGCCCGCCACCATCAGGTAGTACGCCGGGACCATCGTGTCGCCGGTCGCCTGGACGAGGGCGGAGGCGAACAGCGGCGTCGTCCCGCCGAAGAGCGAGACGGAGATGTTGAAGGCGATCGACAGCGCGCCGTACCGCAGCCGGGTCGGGAACAGCGCGGGCAGCGTGGCGGCCGAGGTCCCGGCGAAGCAGACCAGCAGCAGGCCCAGGATCAGACAGCCGAGGGCGGGCAGCAGGATGCCCCCGGCGCGGATCAGCAGCACCGCGGGCGCCGCCAGCATGATCAGGGCGAAGCTGCCCGCCAGGAAGACGGGCCGCCGCCCCCAGCGGTCCGAGGTGCGGCCGACGGTGGTGATCGTCAGCACCACCACGATCATCGTGCCGAGCACCAGCAGCTGCGCGGTGAGGGCGTCCTGATGCAGCGTCTCGCTCATGAAGGTCGGCAGGTACGACGTGACCATGTAGTTGGTGACGTTGTAGAGCAGCACCAGCCCCATGCAGATGAGGACCGCCTGCCAGTGGCGGGTGAAGATCTCCTTCAGCCGGCCGTGGCCGGACTGCCGGGCCACCTCGACGGGGTCGTCGCCGCCCTCGCTGCGGATCTTCTCCGCCTCCTCGCGCGCCGCCTCCGCCTCCCGCTCGAACGCGGGCGTCTCCTCCAGGTGCAGCCGCATGTACAGGCCGATCAGCCCGAGCGGACCGGCCACCAGGAACGGCAGCCGCCAGCCCCAGCCGGTCATCCCGTCGTCGCCGAGGACCGCGGTGAGGACGGTGACCAGCCCGGAGCCGAGCGAGTAGCCGACGAAGGTGCCGAAGTCGAGCCAGCTGCCGAGGAAACCGCGGCGCTTGTCGGGCGCGTACTCGGCGATGTACGTCGTGGCGCCCGCGTACTCGCCGCCCGTGGAGAACCCCTGGACGAGGCGGCAGACCAGCAGCAGGAGCGGCGCGGCGAAGCCGACGGCCGTGTAGGTGGGCAGGAAACCCACCGCGAAGGTGCTGATCGCCATCATGATCATGGTCGCGGCGAGGACGCGTTTCCGGCCGATGCGGTCGCCGAGCGGCCCGAAGACCAGCCCGCCCAGCGGCCGGACGAGGAAGGCGGCGGCGAAGGTGGCGAACGCGGAGACGACCTGTGCGCCGGGGGAGCTGGCGGGGAAGAAGACCTTGCCCAACGTCCCGGCCAGATAGGCGTAGACGCCGAAGTCGAACCATTCCATCGTGTTGCCGAGCGCGGCGGCGGAGACCGCGCGGCGGACCTGGGGACGGTCGGCGACGGTGACGTCCGCGGCGCGCAGGGCGTGCTTGCGGCGGCGCAGCAGGATGCGGAGCAGGCGGTCGTTGGCTGCGTTCCGGCTCCGCTGGGCCTGCGGTGTGCGGCGGCCAGGGGCCATGTCACCCCGTCCATGACGATGTCGAGAGGATCGTTGTGACGGATTATTGCCCGCAATGTCGCATTCGGGGTGGCCCCTTCGGCCCAGCGTGTCGCCCACCGGGGCGGCAACCGCCGCCGCGCACGGGAACCGGCCGTCACCCGCGGGGGTGGCGGCCGGAATCATGCCGGTCCCGCTCAAGGAGCGGAGAGGCGGGTTACTTCCCCTCGTTCATCTCGTCCATCTCGTCCATCCAGTTGAAGCTGCCGGCCCGGCAGCCCTCACCGAAGATCGGGTTGCCCGCGATGATGGCGGCGCCGAGGCCACAGGAGCCGAATTTGACGTCGCCGTTGGAGTGGCTGGAGTGGCTGGAGTGCGATTCGTGGTGGTCGCCGCCGGCCATGGCGGAGCCGGCGCCGCCCAGGACGATGGCGGCGGCGAGAGCGGTGGCGGAGAGGACGGCGCGGATGCGCATGAAGACTCCTCGCGAGAGTGCGGTGGATGTGATCGATTCACAGATCACCCCGGCCCACCACCCGCGAAACGCGCACGCACCCCGTACTCGGCCGATCGCGTGACGGATTCCCCCGGCGGGATCAGCGCCCCGCCGCGGCCTCCTCGGCCGCCGCCCGCAGCAGCTTCTTGTCGGGCTTGCCCGCATCGGTCAGCGGCAGTGCGTCCAGGAAGGTGATGCGGGCCGGTTCGTACATCGCGCCGCGGGTGTCCCGGACCAGGGTGCGCAGCTCCGCCTCGTCGACGCCGGCGCCGGGGGCGCGGACGACGGCGGCGTGCACCCGCTCCATCCGGTCGCTGTCACGGACGCCGAAGACGGCGCTCTGGCGGACCTGCGGGTGGCTGTTGAGCAGGTCCTCCAGCTCGGTGGTGTACACATGGCCGCCGACCACGACGATCATGTCCTTGATGCGGTCGACGATGGTGACGTAGCCGTCGGCGTCGACGAAGCCGATGTCGCCGGTGCGTACCCAGCCGTCCCGCATGACCTCGGCGGTCAGCTCCGGCTGCTTCCAGTAGCCCTTCATCGTCATGTCGGAGCGCACGCACAGCTCACCGGTCCCGCCCGCCGGGAGGTCGTTGCCGGCCTCGTCGCGGACGGCGACCTCGACGCCGGGGAGGATCTTTCCGGCCGAACGGAGCCGGTCCGGGCGCGCCGGGTCGTGGTCCTCGGGGGTGAGGAGGGAGACGCCGCCGGCCTCGTTCTGGCCGTAGACCTGCGTCAGCACCGGGCCGAACCGCTCGACGGCGTCGGCGAGGCGGGCGGGCGACGCCTGGCAGCCGCCGTACGTCAGGTGCCGCAGGCTGCCGGTGTCGGTGGTCGCCGCGGTGGGGTGGTCGATCAGCTCGTAGAGCAGCGGCGGCAGGAGGAAGAGGTGGGTGATCTGCTCGCGCTCGACGGTGGCGAGGACCTCGGCCGGGTCGAAGTCGTCGTGCAGGACGACGGTGCCGCCACGGTGCAGGACCATGTCGGCCAGCAGGCCCGCGGCGTGCGCGAGGGTGGTGCAGACGAGCTGGCGGGGCGCGTCCGTCTCGAACATCCCGCCGCGGTCCCAGCGGCCCTGGTCGAAGGTGCTGCAGATGCCCTTGGGGTGGCCGGTGGTGCCGCCGGTGTGGCGGATGAGGCAGATGTCGTCGGGGCGGGCCTCGCTCGCCACGGGCTCGGCGCTCTGCGCGGCGGCCAGCTCCAGCAGATCGCTGCCGGTCTTGGCCGGGCCGAGCATCAGCACGTCCGGGCCCGGCGCCAGCGCGACCAGCTCGGCGGCGCGTTCGGCCTGGCGCGGGTCGACGATCAGCGCCCGGGTCTCCACGTCGCGCACGATGGCGGCCTGCGCGGTGGCGGAGAGCTTGTTGTACAGGTGGTTGATGCGGCAACCGAGCAGGCCGACCGCGTAGCGCGCGGCGATGACCTCGGGGAGGTTGCCGCTGAGCAGGGTGACGGTGTCGCCGCGGGTGACGCCCCGGGCGCGCAGGGCGCGGGCGAGGCGGTGGACGAGGTCGCGCAGCTCGCCGCCGGTGATCCGGCGGCCCTGGTGGATCAGTATTTCGCGGTCCGGGTGGGCGGCGAGGGCGTCGAGGTTCTCCTCCACGTGCGAACGGAAGGGCGGGGCGGCTGCGGGCATGACGGGGAATCCTCCTGAGGCCGGCGACGGGCGCGCGGAAAGGCGGTGTAAAGAAAGAATTAGTTGCTAGAGGCAACTAAAAAAGCGTAGTGGCTCACGGATGTCACCTCCAATCGGAGGGGCGGGATTCGGACGTATGCCGCCGCCGCACCGCCCGGCCCCGAAAACGCCCGTCACAGCGGCCCGCCGGGGCCCGGATCCCCGCCGTACCGCCCGGCCATGGCCGACTCGGCGCCCGCGAGGGATGATGGTGCGCAGCGCAGCACGGCGGAAAACGGACGGTGCCCCCGGCACCGCCCGCGACCGGCGGAAGGAGTGCCTGGATGGGGGCGAGTGACCCGTTCCCCGGCGACGTGGGCCCCGCCGGGGCAGCACAGGGGGACACGGGCGGCCTTCTCGACGTGCTGGGCGTGGCCGCGGTGGTCCTCGACGCGCGTGGCCGGATCACGCTGTGGAGCCCCCAGGCCGAGGCGCTCTTCGGCTGGAGCGCCGCCGAGGCGCTGGGCCGCCTCGCCGCACCGCTGCTGGTCCCGCCCGACCACACCGACCTCGCCCTCCAGCTCTTCTCCCGGGTCATCGCCGACGGCACCACCTGGGCCGGCTCCTTCCCGGTCCGGCACAAGGACGGCACCACCCGGCTGATCGAATTCCGCAACATGCGCCTCACCGACGCCGAGGGCCGCGTCTACGCCCTCGGCATGGCCTGCGACAGCCGGCTGCTGCGCCGCACCGAGCGCGATCTCGCGCTCTCCGTCCGGCTCGTCGCCCAGTCCCCGATCGGCCTCGCCGTCCTCGACACCGACCTGCGGTACGTCATGGTCAACCCGGCGCTGGAACGCCTCAACGGCCAGCCGGCGGGCGCCCAGCTCGGGCTGCGCCCCGACGCGTGCCTGCGCTTCCTCGACACCGACATGCTGATGAGCAGCATGCGCAAGGTCCTCGACACCGGCACCCCGCGCCTCGACCAGGTCACCGTCGGCAGCCCGCCCGACGACCCCGGTGTCGAACACGCCTGGTCGGTCTCCCACTACCGCCTGGAGGGCCCCGGCGGCCAGGTGCTCGGCGTGGCCTCCTCGGTGCTGGACGTCACCGACCACCACCGCGCCGCCACCGAGGCGGCCCGCGCCCGCCGCCGCCTCGCCGTCATCGTCGACGCCTCCGCCACCGTCGGCACCACCCTCGACGTCGACCGCACCGCCCGCGAACTCGCCGACGTCGTCGTCCCGGAACTGGCCGACCTCGCCGCCGTCGACGTCCTCGACTCCGTCCTGGAGGGCCGCCGCCCGCTCCCACCCGTCCCCGACGGCCCGGTACGCTTCCGGGCGCTCGCCGTCGCCAGCGCCCGCCCCACCGAAGCCGAGCAGGCGCTCGACCCGGCCGGCCAACTCGCCTCCTACGACGCCGAACGCGTCATCACCCGGTGCGTCACCACCGGCCGCCCGGTGCTCCTCGCCCGGGTGCGCCCCGCCGACCTGCCGCGGATCGCCGCCGACGAGGACGGCGCCGCGGCCCTGGCGCGCGCCGGGCTCCGCTCCTACCTCGGAGTCCCGCTGATCGCCCGCGGCGACGTCCTCGGCGCGGTGTCGCTCTACCGCGTCCGCAACGAGGCGCCCTTCGACGAGGACGACGTGGTCCTCGCCGTCGAACTCGCCGCCCGCGCCGCCGTCTGCATCGACAACGCCCGCTCGTACCAGAGCGAACGCCGCACCGCGCTCACCCTCCAGCGCCACCTGATGAGCCAGGCGCCCGAGCAGCCCGCCGGGATGGCCATCGCCCACCGCTACCGGCCGGCCCGCGCCGCCGGGGAGGTCGGCGGCGACTGGTTCGACGCCCTCACGGTGGCCGGCGACAAGACCGCGCTCGTCATCGGCGACGTCATGGGCAGCGGCATCAACGCGGCGGCCACCATGGGACAGCTGCGCACCACCACCCGAGCCCTCGCCGACCTCGACCTGCCGCCCGCCGAGGTGCTGCGCCACCTCGACCGTGCCGCCACCGGACTCGATCCCGCCTTCGCCACCTGCATCTACGCCGTCTACGACCCGCACGCCGGGGAGTGCCGGATGGCGAGCGCCGGGCATCTGCCGCCCGTCGTCGTCCGCCCCGGACCGCGCCCCGTCCTCGTCGACCTGCCGACCGGCGCCCCGCTCGGCGTCGGTGGCGTCCCCTTCGAGCAGACCGTCGTCCCGCTGCGCCCCGGCGACCGGCTGGTGCTCTACACCGACGGGCTGGTGGAGACCCGCGACACCCCGCTCGACCGCCGCCTCGACCGCCTCGTCGACCTGCTGGCCGCGCCCCACGACGACCTGGAGGAGCTCTGCGACCATCTGCTGGCCGCGCTGCGCCATCCGCACGACCACGACGACGTCGCCCTGCTCGTCGCCCACGCCACCGGCCTGACCCCGCGCACCTGACCGCCCGGTGCGCGGGGTGCCCGGCTACTTCACCGCCCCCAGGGACAACCCCTGCACCAGCTTGTCCTGGGCGGCGAACCCGGCCGCCAGCACCGGCAGCGAGATCACCGTGGCCGCCGCGCAGACCTTGGCGAGGAAGAGGCCCTGACTGGTGACGAAGCCGGTCAGGAACACCGGCGAGGTGCCCGCCACCACTCCGGTCAGCACCCGCGCGAAGAGCAGCTCGTTCCAGCTGAAGAGGAACGAGATCAGCGCGGTGGCGGCGATACCGGGCATCGCCACCGGGCCGACGATCCGCAGCAGCGTGGTGGCGAGCCCCGCGCCGTCCAGCGACGCCGCCTCCAACATCTCGACCGGCACCTCCGCGAGGAACGACCGCATCATCCACACCGCGATCGGCAGATTCATCGAGGTGTAGAGGAGGACCAGCAGCCAGATGTCGTCCAGCATGCCGGTGTTCTGCGCGACGAGATAGACCGGCAGCAACCCGGCCACCAGCGGCAGCATCTTCGTCGACAGGAAGAAGAACAGCACGTCGCTCCACTTGCGCACCGGCCGGATCGACAGCGCGTACGCCGCCGGGACGGCGAGCGCCAGCACCAGCAGCGTGGAGAGGACCGACGCGGTCAGCGAGTTGACCAGCGGCGGCCACGGGCTGAGCCCACCGCTCGCGCCGAAGAACTCGCGGTAGCCGTCGAGCGTCAGCGGGGCGGTGAGCGACGGCGGGTTGGTCGCCGCGTCCTGCTCGCCGTGGAGCGACGTCAGCACCATCCAGGCGACCGGCAGGAAGAACGCGATGCCGCAGAGCCAGGCCGCCAGCCCCAGCAGGCCGTTGGCGCGGCGGCGCCGCAGGGAGACGGGTGTCGTGGTCGAGGTCATCGGGTGATCTCCTCGCGGAGCAGGGACGACACGGTCCGCAGCGCGAAGGTCGCGACCAGCAGCGAACACAGCACGACCACCACCCCCTGCGCGGACGCCCGCCCGTAGTCATGGGCCTGGTAGAAGGTCTGGTAGAGGGTGTACGGCAGATTGGCGGTGCCCAGCCCGCCCGAGGTGATGGTGAACACCGCGTCGAAGTTCTGCACCACGTACACCGTGCCCAGCAGCGCCGCCAGCTCCAGATAGCGGCGCAGATGCGGCAGCGTCAGATACCGGAAGATCGCGAACGCCCCGGCTCCGTCCATCCGCGCCGCCTCGATCGCATCCGCCGGCCGGGACTGCAGCCCGGCCAGCAGGATCAGCATCATGAACGGCGTCCACTGCCAGATCAGCGCCGCCTCGACGGCGATCAGTGGCGAGGAGGTCATCCAGTCCGGCTGCGGCGCGCCGTCACTGCCGAACAGCCGCCACACCGCGGTCAGTACGCCGTTGAACAGGCCGTACGACGCGTTGTACAGCGCGTGCTTCCACAGCAGCGCGGCGGCCACCGGCACCACCAGGAACGGCGTGATCAGCAGCGTCCGCACCACGCCCCGGCCGAAGAACTTCCGGTCCAGCAGCAGCGCGAGCCCCAGCCCCAGCACCAGGCTGACCAGGACCACCACCACCGTCAGCAGCACCGTCGTGGCGACCGAGGAGCGCAGCGCCGGATCGGTGAGGACCGCGGCGTAGTTGTCGAGGGCGGCGAAGCCGCGGCGGTCCGGGGCGAGCGCGTTCCAGCGGGTGAAGGAGAGCACCACCGTGGCCACGAACGGCAGTTGGGTCACGATGACCAGGAACACCAGCGCGGGCAGCAGCGGCGCCCGCCGCGCCCACTCCTTCGCCCGCCGGGCGGCCGGGCCCCGTACGGGCGCCGCACCACCGGACGCGGTGGCCGGACGCACGGTCTCAGCGGTCGGTGTAGGCATCGGACACCTCCTGGGCGAGCCGCCGGATCTCGGCGAGGGCGGCGGCCACGCTCTGCTTGCCCGCGAGGGCCGCGCTGATCTCCTGGGACACCTTGGTGCCCAGGTCGGAGAATTCGGGTATGCCGACGAACTGGATGCCGGGCGCCGGACGCGGCTGCACCCCTGGATCGTCGGGCCGTGCGGTGCGGATCGCCTCCTCCGTCGCGGCGGCGAAGGCGCCGGACTCCTTGCGGTACTCCGGGTCGCGGTAGAGCGAGGCGCGTTTGCCGCCCGGCGCCCGCGACCAGCCCAACTCCTTGCCGACCAACCGCTCGTAGCCCTTTCCGGACGCCCACGAGACGAACTTCCAGGCGGCGTCCTGATGGCGGCTCGCCTTCTGCACGCCCCAGGCCCAGGTGTAGAGCCACCCGGAACTCTTCGTCTTCTCGACCGGCGCCGGTACGTAGCCGATCTTCCCGGCGACCTTGGAGCCGTCGCTCTCCAGCGACCCGGCGCCCGCCGTCGCGTCGTACCACATGGCGACCTTGCCCTGCTGCATGTCGTTGAGGCACTCGGTGTACCCCGCCTGCGGGGCGCCCGCCTCACCGTGCCTGCGGACCAGATCGACGTAGAACCGCGTGGCCCGGGTGAACTCGGGGGAGTCGACCCGCGGTTTCCAGTCCTTGTCGAACCAGGTGCCGCCGAAGGTGTTCACGACGGTGGTCAGCGGCGCGGCCAGCTGGCCCCAACCGGGCTGGCCGCGCAGGCAGATGCCCTTCATGCCCGGGCGGGCGCCGTCCAGCTTCCCGGCCAGTGCGGCGACCTGACGCCACGTCGGATGTGCGGGCATGGTCAGGCCCGCCGCGGCGAGGACGTCCTTGCGGTACATCAGGAACGACGACTCGCCGTAGAACGGCTCGGCGTAGATCTTCCCGTCCGCCGCGGTCAGCGAGGAGCGGACCGGCGCCAGGATGTCCTGCTGGTCGAACTCCGGGTCCTTCGCGGCGCGTTCGCCCAGCGGGGTCAGCCAGCCGTTGCGGGCGTAGATCGGCGTCTCGTAGTTGCTCAGGCTCGCGACGTCGTACTGGCCTGCCTGGCTGGAGAAGTCCTGGCTCATCTTGTCGCGCAGATCGTCCTCCGGCAGCAGCGTGAAGTGCACCTTGATGCCGGTCTCCGCGGTGAAGTGCCGGGCGGTCAGCCGCTGGAGGTCCACCATCTGCGGGTTGTTGACCATCAGGACGTTGATCGTGTCGCGGCCGTCGTTGCCGGTGTCACCGGCGCCGCGGTAGCAGCCGGCGCAGGTCAGCGCCAGCGCCAGGGCGGCCGACGCCGCCGTGCGGGCCCGGCGGATTCCGGGGGAGCGTGCTCTCACGGCTCGTACCTTTCTGGACGTGTCCGGCCCGCCGCGCCGGAGGGCGCGGCGGCCCGCACGGGGTGAGGGGCGGCCGCGACGGGCCGCGGCGGCGGACGGGCACGGCCCGCCCGGGTCAGACCCGGAGCACCTGGGGCCCCAGGAGGGAGTAGCGGTGGGCCTCCGGCGCGGACAGCCCGGCGTCGGTGACGACGGTGTGCACGTCCCCGATCGCGGCGAACCGGCAGAAACTGCTCGCCCCGAACTTGCTGTGCACCCCCACCAGCACCCGCCGCCGCGAGGACCGCACGGCCTGCTCCTTGACCTCGGCGACCGCCGGATCCGGCGTGGTCAGACCGTGCTCACGGGAGATGCCGTTGGCGCCGAGGAACGCCAGATCGATGACGAAGCGGGCGAGCATGTCCCGCGCCCACGAGCCGACGGTCGCCTGCGTCCCGCCGCGGACCCGGCCACCGGCCAGCAGCACCGTCGCGGACTCGTTGGCCGACACCAGCGAGGCGGTGCGCAGCGAGGGGGTGATCACGGTCAGCGGCCGGTCGGCCGGGAGCAGCCCGGCGACCAGCTCCGGGGTGTACCCCTCGTCGACGAAGACCGTCTCCGCCTCGCCGAGCAGCTGCGCGGCGGCCGCCGCGATCCGGCGCTTCTCGGGCACCTGCTGGGTCTCCCGGCGCGCCAGCGTCGTCTCGAACCCCGCGCTCTCGACCGGATAGGCGGCGCCGTGGGTACGCCGCACCAGCCCGCGCCGCTCCAGCTCGCTCAGGTCCCGCCGTACGGTCTCCCGGGCGACGGCGAACTCCTCGGCGGCGTCGGCGACCTCCACCCGGCCGCGCTGCCGGGCGAGCACGAGGATCCGGTGCTGGCGTTCCTCGGCCCTCATGCTTCACTCCTGCGCTGTACGTCGGCCCGCCGGGCCCGGATCAGGGGATGCGCGCCGATCCGTTCGGTCATGGACCTGCCCGTTTCTGCCCGCCCGAGGTTTATAGCAACCGAACCGGGGCGCTTCGCTGCCCGCAGGAAGAGAAAAGTTGCCCGTTTCTGACCGCGCATTTCCGCTCTGTTGCGGTCCGGTGCTCCGTCGGCCGCCCGTTTGGCCGCTCCCGAGCGTCCGCGGGCACCTGCGGGCGCACCGACCCCGGCGAATTCCGGCCGGACCGACTGACCGAATCGCTCCCGAATGACCGTAAAAGATCACCGAAGGCCCCGGATGATCACTCGTGCGAGGGGTTCGGGGCATCCCGGAACGGGTCTTGAGCGGCGGCGCAGCGCCCACCCGCACCGCCGCACACCGGCCCGCCCGCCGGAGCACGCCCCGAGCACACCGGCAGCCGCGGCGGCGGGGACCACGGCCGGGCCGCTTACGCTGGACGGCATGAGTGCGGATATGCGATTGCTGGCGGTCACGGCACTCGTCCAGGCGGACGAGTGCGCGGTGCTGCGTGTCACGGGGGAGCTCGACCTCCGCACCGAGCAGGCATTCCTCGCCGAGGCCCGGTCCGTCGTCTCGGCCGGACACCGCTTCCTGGTGCTCGATCTGACCGCCCTGCGGTTCTGCGACTCCCGCGGCCTGAGCTGCCTGCTCGCCCTGGAATGGCTCTGCCGCCGCCTGGAGGGCCGCCTCCTCCTCGCCTCCCTGGGCGTACGGATGCTGCGCCTGCTGGTGGGCACCCAGTCCCTCGGCGTCTTCTCCTGCTACCCCACCGTCGGCCACGCCCTGGCCGCCGTCCCCCAGGCCAGCCGCCCCGTCTGGCCCCCGGAACCGGACGAGCCGCGGAGCGGCGAGGACCCGGACCACGAACCGCACACCGGGGGGCCGGCACCGGTCTGAGCGCGGGCCCGTCCCACGGCACCCTTCCGCGCCATGTCCGATTGATACGCTGCGCCCGGCCGCAACGGGGAGAGGGGCATCAGGTGCCGGGTGCTGAGGTGGCGCAGGCGCGCCGCGGACGGTCGTCGCTCCGCCAGGAGGTGGCGGATGAGATCAAGCGCCATATGCTCGCCCACCGGATGCGCCCCGGTGACCTCCTGCCCACCGAGTCCGAGCTGTGCGCCACCCTCGGCGCCAGCCGCTCCAGCGTCCGCGAGGCGGTCAAGTCCCTCGCCGCGCTCGACATCGTCGAGGTCCGCCACGGCCACGGCACCTACGTCGGTGGGCTGGGGCTGTCGGCGCTCGCCGAGAGCGTCACCTTCCGCGGGCTGCTCAGCCCCGACGACGACTTCCGCGCCTACGCCGACCTCGTCGACGTCCGGGAACTCTTCGAACGCGGCAACGCCGACGGCATCGTCGCCGCCCTGACCCCCGCCCACCTCGACGCGCTGGACGACCTGGTCACGGAGATGGCCCGGCACCCCGCGGGCGGCGAAGGGTTCACCGCCG
Organism: Streptomyces sp. NPDC014733; assembly: GCF_043083385.1. NCBI lineage: Bacteria > Bacillati > Actinomycetota > Actinomycetes > Kitasatosporales > Streptomycetaceae > Streptomyces > Streptomyces sp. NPDC014733. The sequence continues at coordinate 658,787 of NZ_JBIBYO010000003.1, forward strand.
CCGACCGCGCCTTCCACACCCTCCTCGTCGAACCCCTCGGCAACGACCTCATCAGCCAGCTCACCCAGGCGTTCTGGGACAGCTACGCCACCGTCGGCCCGCAGCTCGACCTCGTCACCCTCGACGACGAACGCCAGACCCTCGCCGCCCACCGCGCCGTCGTCGACGCCGCCCGCTCCGGCGACGCGAGCGCCTTCGCGGCGGCGATCGGGGCGCACTACGCACCGGTGCGCGGCCGGGTGGCGGCGGCTCGGGGCGCCGCGGGGCGGCCGTAGCCGTCGGCGGACGGGGCGCCCGTACGGGCTCCGGCGGCGGGCCCCGGCGCGCTCCCCGGTCCGCGAGGGGCCGGAGGAACCGCCGGGCCGCCCGTACGATCCGCGTCCGGCCCGCCCGCAAGCCCCTCGGCGCCCGCCCCGGCCGCCGTCCCTCCAGCGGCCTCCGGCACCGCCGCCCCCTCGCCCAACGCCGCGATCAGCGCCGCGACCGGTGGGCGCCGCCGGGCCACCGCGTCCACCGCCACCACCAGGTGCCGCTCCAGCGGGTCCGCCAGAGGCACCACGGTGACGCCCTCCGACCGCAGCCGCAGCATCAGCTCCGTCACCGGCGCCACGCCCAGCCCCGCCGCGACCATCGCCAGCGACGTCGCGGTGTCGGTCACCTCGTGCGCCACCCGCGGCTCGAACCCGGCACGGCGGCACGCGGTGCGCACCGCCCGCCCGTAGTGCGACGCGGGCGCCGGCAGGATCCACGCCAGCTCCGCCGCCCCGGCCAGCCGCAGCGTGCCGCACACCGCCTCCCGGGGCGGGCACCCGGCCGGTACCGCGAGCGCGAACCGTTCCGTCCGCAGCCGCACCAGCTCCACCTTGCCGTCGCGCGGCAGCGGCGCGTCCGGATAGTCCAGCCCCAGCGCCAGATCGACCCGGCCCGCGCACACCTCCGCGTACGCCTGGTCCACGTCCACCTCGCGGCTCACCACCCGGACCGCCGGGTGGCGGGCGCGCAGCCGGTGCAGCGCCGGCGGGAGCAGCACCGCCGCGGCGCTGCCGAAGACCCCCAGCACCAGCCGGCCGGCGACCTCGCCCCGGCCGCGCTCCAGCGCCGCCAGCGCCGCCGCCTGCGCCGCGAGGATCCGCTCGGCGTGCACCGCGAGGGTGCGCCCGGCGTCGGTCAGCTCCACCCGGCGGCCCGCCCGCCGCACCAGCTCCGCGCCGGTGGCCCGCTCCAGCGCGGCGATGTGCTGCGACACCGCGCCGGGGGTGTACCCCAGCGTCGCGGCCGCCGCGGTCATCGTGGCGCCGCCGGCCAGTTCCAGGAGCGTTCTGAGCTGCGGGCCCGGAAGTTCCATGGCGTCAAATCTACGGGCGCGCGGTCCGCCGGGGGAGGGGGCCGCGGGCGCCGCCGCCGCGCGCCGTCCGCCGGGAATCCGCAGGACCCCTGAAAGATCACATGGAGCAACTCTCCATGGACGTCCGGCCGCCGGGACCCCACCATCGAGGCACCCGGAGGCGCGCCGCGACGCCGCCCCGGGCCCGCCGGGCGGCGCCCCCGGCGGCGCACCGCCCCCGCACCCACCCAGGTACCGGACGACGGGAAGGCGAACCGATGGCTCCCACCGCAGACCAGACCGACGGTCAGACCCCGGACCAGGCGCACCGGCCGGACCCCGCTCCCACCCCGGCCGGCCACCCCGGCAACCCCGGTCTCCCCGACCACGCCGACGTCGTCATCGTCGGCGGCGGCGTCATCGGCGCCGCCATCGCCTTCCACCTCGCCGAGGCGGGCGCCGGGGACGTGGTCCTCCTCGAACGCGACCACCCCGCCTCCGGTTCCTCCGGCAAACCCCTCGGCGGCGTCCGCGCGCAGTTCTCCGACCCCCTCAACATCCGCCTCGGCCAACGCAGCCTCGACGCCTGGCGCGACTTCGCCCGCCGCCCCGGCGCCGACATCGGACTGGACCACGTCGGCTACCTCTTCCTCCTCGGCGACGCCGCCGAACGCGACCTCTTCGCCGCCGGCGTCGCACTCCAGAACTCCCTCGGCGTCCCCAGCCGCCTGATCACCCCGCGCGAGGCCCACGACCTGTGCCCGTACGCCGACCCGGACGCCCTCGTCGCCGCCGCCTGGTCACCCGCCGACGGCTACGCCCGCCCCGAGGCCGCCGTCACCGGCTATCTGCGCGCCGCCCGCCGCCTCGGCGCCCGCATCCACACCCACTGCCCGGTCACCGCCGTCGACACCGCCGCCGCCCCCGGCCTCCAGGCGGTCCGCACCCCGTACGGCACCATCCGCACCCCCGTCGTCATCTGCTGCGCCGGCGCCTGGTCCGTGGTGGTCGGGGAGATGGCCGGGGCGCGGCTGCCCGTCACCCCGCTGCGCCGCCAGATCGCCCTCACCGGCCCGCTGCGCCCGGCCCCGCCCCGCATCCCCTTCACCCTCGACTTCGCCTCCACCCTCTACTTCCACAACGACGCCGCCGACGGCCTCCTCCTCGGCCTCTCCGACCCCGCCCAGCAACCCGGCTTCGACCGGAACTTCAGCCGCGAATGGCTCGCCCCCTTCCGCACCGCCGCCGAGCGCCGCGCCCCCGCCCTCGCCCGCCTCCCGGTCCGCGACGGCTGGGCCGGCCTCTACGAGATGACGCCGGACCGCAACGCCCTCATCGGCGAGGCCGACCGCGCCCCGCACCACCAGGGACGGTTCCTGTACGCAACGGGCTTCTCCGGCCACGGCTTCCTCCAGGCGCCCGCCGTCGGTGAGATCGTCCGAGACCTGTACCTGCGCCGCACCCCGTTCCTCGACGTCACCCCGCTCTCCGCCGCCCGCTTCGACGGCGCCACCCCCACCCGTCCCGAGGCCCACATCATCTGACCGCCCCTGGAGGCTCCCGTATGGTCCCCACCTGGCGGCTGCGCGCCGCCTTCGCCCGCCGCCTGTCCGCCGTGTACGGCACGGAGGTCCCCGCATACACCACGCTCCTCGACGTGACCGCGCGGATCAACGAGGAGACCGTGCGCCGCGACGGACACCCCGGACACCTCGGCGGACTCGACCGCGTCACCGCCGAACGGCACGGCGCCATCCGCGTCGGCACCCCGGACGAACTCCGCCAGGCGGGCACGGTCTTCGCCGCACTCGGCATGCACCCGGTCGGCTTCTACGACTTGCGCGACGGGCCCGGCGCCGTCCCCGTCGTCTCCACCGCCTTCCGCCCCCTCGACGCCGAGGAGCTGGAACGCAACCCGTTCCGCGTCTTCACCTCCCTGCTCACCCCCGACGACCGCCGCTTCTTCGACGACGCCCTCGCCCGCCGCCTCGGCACCTTCCTCGGCCGCCGCACCCTCTTCCCGCCCGAACTCCTCACCCTGGCCGCCCGCGCCGAGGACGCCGGCGGTCTGCCCCACGCGGACGCCGACCGCTTCCTGACCCTCGCCACCGGCGCGTTCGCGCTCTCCGCCGAACCGGTCGACCGCGCCTGGTACGAGGAGCTGTCCCAGGTCAGCGCCGTCGCCGCGGACATCGGCGGGGTCACCACCACCCACCTCAACCACCTCACCCCGCGCGTCCTGGACATCGACGCCCTCTACCGGCGGATGACCGACCACGGCATCACCATGATCGACCGCATCCAGGGCCCGCCCCGCTGGGACGGCCCCGACGTCCTGCTGCGCCAGACGTCGTTCCGGGCGCTCTCCGAACCCCGCGCCTTCCGCGAGGCGGACGGCCGCGTCACCGACGGCACCCTGCGCGTCCGCTTCGGTGAGGTCGAGGCGCGCGGCATCGCCCTCACCCGCACCGGCCGCGCCCGCTACGACGCCCTCACCGCCGAGACCGACCGGCGCGCCGCCGGCTCCGGCACCACCGCCGCGGAGCACGCCGCCACCGCCCGCGCCGTCTGGGAGGCCGGCTTCCCCCGCACCGAACGCCAACTCGCCACCGACGGCCTCGCGTTCTTCACCTACGCCCCGGCCCTCACCCGCCCCCGCGACGGCCGCCGCCCGCCCGGCGGCCTCGCCGCCCTCCTCGACCAGGGCTGGCTGACCGCCCGTCCGATCGTCTACGAGGACTTCCTCCCGCGCTCCGCCGCCGGGATCTTCCGCTCCAACCTCACCCACGACACCACCCGCGACGCGGAGCGCACCGCCGCCCCCTACGACGCCGACCGCCTCGCCGCCGCTCTCGAACGCCCCGTCCACGACCCGTTCGCCCGCTACGCCGACCGCAGCCGCACCACGCTGCGGCAGGCCCGCCGTGCCCTGGGTCTCGCCCCGACGCCCGAGGAGTCCGCATGAGCCTGCCCACCACCGACGCCCTCCGCGAGCGCGCCGCCGCCGCCCTCGCCCGCTGCGGCGCCACCACCGTCCTCGACCCGGCCGCCGCCCCGTCCGGCCCCGCGCTCACCGCCCGTACGCCGCTGACCGGCGGCGCCCTCGGTTCGCTGCCGGTCACCACGGCCGACGAGGCGGAGGACGCGCTCGCCGCCGCCACCCGCGCCTTCCACGCCTGGCGGACCGTCCCCGCGCCCCGCCGCGGTGCGCTCGTCAAACGGCTCGGCGCGCTGATCGAGGCCCACCAGGGCGACCTCGCCGACCTGGTGACCCTCGAAGCGGGCAAGATCCGTTCCGAGGCGCTGGGCGAGGTCCGCGAGATGATCGACATCTGCGACTTCGCGGTGGGCCTCTCCCGCCAGCTCCACGGCCGCACCATCGCCGGGGAACGCCCCGGCCACCGGCTGAGCGAGACCTGGCACCCGCTCGGCGTCACCGGCGTCATCACCGCCTTCAACTTCCCCGTCGCCGTCTGGTCCTGGAACGTCGCGCTCGCCCTCGTCTGCGGCGACCCGGTCGTCTGGAAACCCTCCGAACTCACCCCGCTCACCGCCCTCGCCTGCACCGCGCTGCTCGCCCGGGCGGCCGCCGGCACCGACGCGCCGGACGGTCTGCACCACCTGCTGCTCGGCGGCCCCGCCCTCGGCACGCTCCTCGCCGACGACCCCCGGGTGGCGCTGGTCAGCGCGACCGGCTCGGTACGGATGGGCCGCGACGTGGCACCCCGCGTCGCCGCCCGCTTCGGCCGGAGCCTGCTCGAGCTGGGCGGCAACAACGCCGCCGTCGTCGCCCCCTCCGCCGACCTCGACCTCACCGTCCGCGGCATCGTCTTCGCCGCCGCCGGCACCGCCGGCCAGCGCTGCACCACCCTGCGCCGCCTGATCGTCCACGAGGACGTCGCCGACCGCCTGCTGCCGCGCATCGCCGCCGCCTACCGGAGCCTCACCGTCGGCGACCCGTTCGCCGGCACCACCCTCGTCGGCCCGCTCGTCCACCACGCCGCCCGCGACGCCATGGCCGAGGCGCTGGCCGCCGCCCGCCGCGACGGCGGCACCGTCCTCGCCGGCGGCGAGGCGTGCCTGACCGACGAGGCGCCGGGCGCCGCATACGTCCGCCCGGCGCTGGTCCGGATGGACCGGCAGACCGCCTTCGTCCGCACCGAGACCTTCGCCCCGATCCTCTACGCGCTCACCTACCGCACCCTGGACGAGGCCGTCGCCCTCAACAACGAGGTCCCGCAGGGCCTTTCGGCGAGCATCTTCACCCGCGACCAGCGGGAGGCCGAACGCTTCCTCGCCGCCGACGGCTCCGACTGCGGCATCACCAACGTCAACCTCGGCACCTCGGGCGCCGAGGTCGGCGGCGCGTTCGGCGGCGAGAAGGAGACCGGCGGCGGCCGCGAATCGGGCTCCGACGCCTGGCGCGGCTACATGCGCCGCGCCACCAACACCGTCAACTACTCCGACGCGCTCCCGCTCGCCCAGGGCGTCACCTTCCTGTGACGGCGCCGCCCCGGGCCCGCCGCCGCGCCGCGGACGGGGCGGCGACGGCAGGGCCCGGGAGCGGTCCGGTCAGCGGGCCCCGCCCAGATCCCGGACCAGCGTCGGCGAGGGCCGCGGAATCTCCCCGAAGTCCTCGTCGCCGTCGACCGTCAGCCGGTTGATCACGCCCTCCAGCGCGGGCGGCAGCGTCGGCGCGAGCCCGCTGTGCCACTGCACGAGGAGGTTGTGCCGGGCGGCGTCCGGCAGCAGCTGACGGGTGTCGAACGCCGGGACCGGGCGCCGCTCCTCGTCCGGCGCGTGCGCCGCCTGCTCACGCCAGTACGCCGCGTCCCGGAAGTCGCCGTTGCGGCGGTGCGCCAGATAGAGACAGTACGCCGCGGTCCGGCTGCCCGCCCCGGCACCGAAGTGCCACCAGAAGTGCGCCGCCTCGCTCCGCCCCGTGATGTGCAGCAGACAGGCGAAGACCAGCGCGCCCTCCGGATCGATACGGTGCTCGTCGACCAGCCGCTCCAGACTGGCCGCCGCCGCAGCCGCGTTCACCACCAGCGCACAGGCCAGCTCCAGCTCGTGCGTCGCCTCGTCCCGCGCACTGGGATACGCACTCGGCGCACCCCGCTCGGGCCGGTCCGCCGGGGGCGCGCCGCTTCCCGGGCCCGCCGCCGGGCCGTCGCCGTCCAGCAGCCCGAAGCCGCCGAGGACGCCGAGGTCGTCGAGTTCCCCGAAGCCCTCCAGGTCATCGATGTCGGCGACCGCCGCGGCGGCGTCGAGCAACGCCTCGACGGTGTCGCGCCGACCGGTGTCGTGGATGGATGTCATGGCTGCTTCCCCCTCGTGTCTCCCTGATCCATGCCGAGGGCCGTGGCGAGCCTGCGCCGGCCCCGGCTGGCGTGCGAACGGACGGTGGCCTCGTCGACGCCGAGCAACGCCGCGATCTGCGCGTCGCCGTACCCGATCACATGCCGCAGCACGATCACGTCGCACTGCCGCTCCGGCAGCCGGGCGATCGCCGCGTACAGGCCCAACTGGCTCTCCAGTAACGCGAACTGTGCCTGGAACTCCCGCAGCAGCGCCTTGGTGACCACCGCGAACGCCGCGGTCTCGGTGAGCGCGGTGGGCTGCCGGTGGTCGTAGAGCCACTCCACGACGCACTCTTTGAGGAGCGCCCAGGCGAACGCCTCCACCGACGCCTGCCGCAGCGCGTGCGGCCACACGGCGGCCAGCCGGCGGAAGGCGCCGCGGGTCACCTCGACGGCGGCGTCGCGTCCCCCGGTGTGCAGATACGCGTACTTGAGCCACTTGCGCGCATGAGTGGTGTGGAACGCCTCGAAGGAGAGTGACAGCTGACGGTCCGTCTCCGTCTCCGCATCCGTGGTCCCGAGGGTGCTCGGGTCGGCGTACCGGCTCATGTACGCCCCTCGTGCACGCGCCGGGTATATCGCTCCCGGGCGCCCTGGCACGCCCCGCGTACGCCGGTGGTGAAAGGGGGGCGCGCGGGGAGTGCCGTACGGGCGACGGCCGGGGGCCGCCGGGCCCTGCTGGTCGTCCGCCGCGCCGCCGCCGGTCGGGCGTGCGCCCCTGCGGATGCGGGCGGGAGCCGGTGCCGGTCTGCGCTCACGAGCCGTCCTCGTTCCGTTCGCCGTGCACCGCCGGCCCCGGCGCGTCAGCTGCCGGGGGAGCGGCGGGAGGACGGTTGTCCTCCCTTCCAATGAACAGGAAAGTGCACCCATTTGTGGCACGGGGGCGAAGAAATCCGCCGTCGGGTATTCATATGACTGCGCGCGACCGGGGGCACGGGCGCGGGGCGTCCGCGCGCGCCCCGCGCACGCCGTCCGCCCCGGCGTGCGCCCCGGCCGCCCGGGTGCCACGGTGCGGCCCGTGACGGTGGTGCGGTGCGGTGCCACAATCGATCATGGCCGCCGTGCGGCGGTCCGCCGACAGGGGAGGCTGGACACGATGAGCGAGCACAGCGCAGCAGGGGTGGACCTGCAGCTGGACCGGGCCCATTCGGCCCGTATCTACGACTACTTCCTCGGCGGCAAGACCAATTTCCTGGCCGACCGGATGGCGGCCGGACGGGTCCTCGGGGTCTTCCCCGGCGCGCTGGTCGCCGCCCGCATCAACCGCGAGTTCATGCACCGCGCCACCCGCTTCCTCACCGAATCGGGCATCCGCCAGTTCCTCGACATAGGCACCGGCATCCCGACCTCGCCCAACCTCCACGAGATCGCGCAGTCGGTGGCGCCCGACGCCCGCGTCGTCTACACCGACAACGACCCGATCGTCCTCGCCCACGCCGCCGCGCTGCTGCAGAGCACCCCCGAGGGCCGTACCGCCTACGTCCAGGCGGACGCCCACGACCCCGGCGGCATCATGGCCGCCCCCCAGCTCCTGGCGGCGCTGGACCTCACCCGGCCGGTGGGTCTGAGCCTGAACGCCCTGATGCACTTCGTCACCGACGACGGCGAGGGCCGCGCGCACGCCATCGTCGAGGCCCTCAAGGCCGCGGTGCCCAGCGGCTCCACCCTCGCCATGACCCACGCCACGCCGGACTTCGCGCCCGAGGCGATGGCGGGGATCGTCGAGATCTACGGCGCCGCCGGGACCGACCTGCAGTTCCGCACCCGCGCGGAGTTCGCCCGTTTCTTCGACGGCTGGGAGCTGCTGGAGCCCGGCATCACCCTCTCCCACCAGTGGCGCCCCGACAGCCCCGAGGACGCCACCCACGTCACCGACGCGGAGGCGGCCTGCTACGCCGCCATCGCGCGCAAGCCGTGACGCCCGGACCCCGGCACCGTCCGTGGGACGGCGGAGCACGCGAACGTGCGGATCCATGGCTTCCGCCGGCTCACCACACGCGGCAAGGTTGAGGACGCCGGGGTGCTCCATGACGTGAACGGCGAACGCCGCCCCGTGGTGGGGCTGGACCGGCCCGGACCCCGCAGCGGGGCGACGGCCGGGCCGGTGCCCTGACCGGCCTCGGCGCGTACACGCGTCACGCGAGCGAGTGCTCCCTGTGCCCGGGGCCGACGCCGGCGATCACTTCACGGCGGCCAGGAACGCCCTGGTGCGGTCCTCCCGCGGGGCGGCGACGACCTCCTTGGCAGGGCCGCACTCGACGATGCGGCCGGCGTCGAAGAACGCCACCCGGTCGGCCACCTCGCCCGCGAATCCCATCTCGTGGGTCACGACGACCATCGTCATGCCGCTCGTCGCCAGGTCACGCATCACGGCGAGGACGTCTCCGACGAGTTCCGGGTCCAGGGCCGAGGTCGGCTCGTCGAACAGCATCAGCTTCGGGCGCATGCACAACGCCCTCGCGATGGCGACGCGTTGCTGCTGTCCGCCCGACAGGTGGCGGGGATAGGCATCCTGCTTGTCGGTGAGGCCGACCTTTCCCAGCAGTTCCACGGCGCGGGCGCGCGCTGTGTCCGCAGGTTCGCCGAGGGCGCGCTGCGGGGCCAGGACGAGATTCTGCAGAACGGTCATGTGCGGGAAGAGGTTGAAGTGCTGGAATACCATGCCGACCTGCGTGCGCCGGCGGCGGATCTCCCGGTCGCCGAGCTGGTACAGCTTGTCGCCGCGCCGTTCGTAGCCGACGACGGCACCGTCCACCAGCAGTTGACCGCCGTCGACGGTCTCCAGGTGGTTGATGCAGCGCAGAAAGGTGCTCTTGCCCGACCCCGAAGGGCCGATCAGGCAGACCACCTCACCCGTCTGAACGTCGAGGTCGATGCCCTTGAGGACCTCCAGGCGGCCGAAGGACTTGCGGACCGCTTCCGCCCGGACCATGGGCTGCGCTCCCGTGGAGGGAGTGGTGCACGTCGTCACTTGGTCTCCTCGGTTGCCGGTGCGGCATGCGTACGGAAGAACGCGCGCAGCTGTTGAAGGGGCGTGGGCGGCAGTGTGCGGTTGCCGCGGGCGAATCTGCGTTCCACGTAGTACTGGCCGACGGAGAGGACCGAGGTGACCGCGAAGTACCAGACGCAGGCCACGATCAGCAGCGGGACCGTCTGGAAGTTGCGCGAATAGATGATCTGCGCGGAGTAGAGCAGGTCCGGCACGGCGAGGACGCTGACCAGCGAGGTCATCTTGAGCATGCCGATGGTTTCGTTGCCGGTGGGCGGAATGATGACGCGCATCGCCTGCGGAAGCACCACCCTCCGCATGGTCTGGAGCCGGGTGATGCCGAGTGCGGCCGCGGCTTCGCTCTGCCCGTGCTCGACGGAGAGGATGCCGGCCCGCACGATCTCCGCCATGTACGCCCCTTCGTTGAGGCCCAGTCCGAGGATCGCCGCGACGGTCGGGGTGATCAGGCTGTTGGCGTCGAGCGCGACACCGGGCAGCCCGAAGGTGAGCACGGGATACAGGGCCGCGAGGTTGAACCAGAACAGCAGCTGCACCAGAAGCGGCGTGCTGCGGAAGAACGTGATGAACGAGAACGCCGCGCCCCGCACCACCGGGTTGCCGGAGAGCCGCATCACGGCGAGGACGATGCCGAGGACGACGCCGATGGCCATCGAGGCGGCGGTGAGTTCCAGCGTGACGAGCAGCCCGCGCCCGATGGCGACGTCTCTCACGTAGGCGTTGACGGTCTCCCAGCCGAAGCGGGGGTTGCCGGCGACGGAGACGACGAGGGCGGCGGTCACGGCCAGGACCGCAGTGGCGGCGGCCCACCTTCCGTAGTGGCGCTTGGGGACAACGGTCAGCTCCGCGGGCGCCGCCGGCGCCGTGGACTGCAGGACGGTCATGTCAGCTCCCGGAGGTCGGAAGAGCACTGCGTGGAATGGACCACTTCTTCGCGATCTTGTCGAAGGTGCCGTCGGCCTTGAGGGACTTCAGCGCGGCGGCCAGGGCACGGATGAGGCGGGAGTCGCGGGGGACCGCGATCCCGGTGGGGGTGCGTTCGTAGTCGGGGCCGGGAGCGAGCCGGAGGCGCCCGCCCGAGAGCCGTGCCTGGTAGGCGGTCGAGATGCTGTCGGCCATGACGGCTTCCGCCCGGCCGCTGGCCAGGGCGAGGTTCGCCTCGTTCTGCGACGGGAACAGCTGGACGACGACGGGCTTCCTGCCGTTGCGGACGCAGGACTTCGAGATGTCCGGCAGTTGCTCCAGGCCCTGCACGGTCCCCTTCTGGGCGCCGATGGTGTGGCCGCACAGCGCCCTCGGGGTCATCCGCAGACCGTGCGGGTTACCTGCTCTGATGCCGAGCCCGGTGCCGCCGGCGAGGTATTCGACGAAGTTGACCTGCTTCTCCCGTTCCGGTGTCACGGCGAACCCGGAGATACCGGCGTCGTACTTCCGGGCCTGGAGTCCCGGCAGGATGCCGTCGAACGCGGTGTTGACCTGCTTGGCCCTGACCCCCATCCGGGCGGCGAGCGCTGTGGAGAGGTCGACGTCGAAGCCGACGACGGTCCTGTTGTCGCGGTCGAAGAACTCGAAGGGCGCGTAGGACGCGTCCATGGCGAAGGTGACGACTCCTTTGGACTTCACGCTCCCGGGGAGGAGCGCCGCCGCTGAACGGTCGACCGGGCCGGACGTCAGTCCGACCGCCGAGGCCGCGTTCTTCACGGGCAGCTGTTCCTCGGACGCGGTGGTGCACGCGGTGGCCGTCAGAACGAGGGTGGGCACCAGCGCTGTCACGCGACTGAGCCGGGATGCGTACATGGGGCGACCTTCCGTAGGCAGGGGTGTCTCCCGCATGACGGGATGACGGGTATCCGCACTGTCAGGAGCTCTCGTCGAGAGGGCTCGCGAGGTGGAGGAGGTGGTCGCCGAAGTCGACGAGTGGCGGGCGGCGGAGGATGGCGACGACGCCGCCACGGTGGGCGGTGACCGGTTCCGAGGGCCGGTCCGGCTCCTCCACCGGGTGGACACGGCCCAGAATCTCTCCCGCGCCCACCCGCTGACCGAGGTCGACCAGCGGCTCGAACAGGCCGCGAGCGGGGGTCCGTACCGCGGACTCACGGTCCAGGTCCAGCCACACGGTCGAGGGGGCGGGCGGCGGAGCCTGTGGCCCCTCGAGCACTCCGGCGGCGGCCAGGACGCGGCGCAGCCCGGCCTCGGATTCCCGGACGACGGCGGGGTCGACGCACCCCCCGCCACCGAGCTCGGTGGAGACCATCACGACTCCCGCCTCATCGGCGGCGGCGGAGAACGACGCCGGTTCCAGACGCGGTGGCACCACGAACGACCAGGGCAGGGCGAACGACTCCGCCACGCTCTTCTTGCGCGCCCAGGACTCGGGGTCGGGGCCCGCGTACACGAAGGCCGAGGGCAGGTAATGGCTGTTGGTGCCGCCGGAGTGCAGATCGAGCGCGAGGTCCGCGAGCGGGAGCAGCCCGGTCGCGACCGCGTGGGCTATCTGCGCGGTCGGACCGCCGCGCGCGTCGCCCGGGTAGGCCCGGTTGAGGTTGCCGCCGTCCAGCGGTGAGACGCGCGCCGCGGCCCGGACCGCGGGAAGGTTGAGGGCGGGAACGATGATCAGCCGGCCGCTGACGGCGCACGGGTCCGTCTCGCGCATCAGCCGGTGCAGCAGCACCTGCCCCTCGTACTCGTCACCATGGGTACCGGCCAGGAGCAGCACGGTGGGGCCCGGGCCGCCCGAGAGGGTGACGACGGGCACGGGGATCACACCGTCGTCGTGCCGGTTGTCCGAGTGCTCGATGTCGATCGAGCCGGTCTGACGTCCCCGGGCATCGAGATCGACACCCCGCAGAACCGTTGTCGCCGCTGTCACAGGTCCTCCTCCGTGTGGCTGGAAGAAGACGGTATCCACGGTATCCCGTGTCGGCAAGGGATACTTCGGATCCTGTAAAGCCGCTGGATCCGAAAGGATCTAGGGTTGACTCGACGGAAGGACGCCCGGGCGCCGCCGACTGCGCGCCTCCCGGGCACGAGGAGGAGCATCCGCATGAAGCCGATCGACCCGCTGCCCAAGACGCCGAGGGACAACCGGCCCCTCAGCGTGCGTGTTTACGAGCGGCTGCGGGACCTGATCATCCAGGAGAAGCTCCCCCCGGAGACCCAGCTCGTCCAGGGCCAGGTCGCCGATGCCCTGGAGGTCTCCCGCACACCGGTCAGGGACGCCCTCAACCGGCTCACGCACGAACGGCTGGTGACCTGGACCCCCGGACACGGCCATGTGGTCAACGAGGTCCGGGCGCAGGACATCCGGTATGTCTACCAGGTACGCGAACCCCTGGAGGCGCTGGCTGCGAGGCAGTCGGCGGGCCGGCACTCCGCGGTCCAGATTTCCCGGCTCAACGCGCTGGTGGAGGAGATGGCGCTGATCGATCCCGCCGACTGCGACGCACAGTTCTCGCTCAACCGCCGCTTCCACATGTCACTGTTCGAACCCTGCGAAAACTTCGTCCTGCTGCAGATGATCGAGAGCCTCTGGGACCACCCGCTCACGCTTCGCATCACCCGGTCCTACGAGCACAACGCCGACGCGGTGGCCGACGCCGTCGCCACCCACCGGGACATCGTCCACGCCGCCCGCGAGGGCGATCCGGACCGGCTGGCGGAACTCATGACGGCCCACTGGCAGCGGCTCACCGAGTCCCTCCTGCGGGGGGCGGGGAGCTGAGCCGCGGGCACGGAGACGCGCCCGCGGGATGCCCGGGTTGAACCCGGAGGGCCCCGAACGCCGTCATCCGCACCGCTGCTCAGCGGATGTCATGACCCCTGGATTCCGTCGGTGATGCGCAGCCGGCGGGCGTTGCCGGCGCGGACGACGGCGCGGTGGGCGAGGAGACCGGCCACCGGAGCGGCGACGCAGGCGCCGGCGGCGGTGATCATCGTGCTGAGCATGGAGACCTCCAGGGACGGGCGGGAGCGACCAGCCATGAACTGTGTACGTGCTACACAACTGCACGGCGGGCCCGGCTCGTCCCACTCGGTCCTGGCCAACCTCTCCCGCGGCTGGGAGCGGCACGTCACCCTGGTCCGCTGGGACATGCGCGGCACCGGCAAGACCCTGCGCCGCTCCGGTGCGGACGGCCAGGGGGAGATGACGTTCGAGCGGCTGCTGCGGGACGCCGTGGAGATGGTGGAGCACGTACGGGCACGCCTCGGTGTGCGGCAGGTGGTGCTCCTGGGCTGCTCCTTCGGCAGCGCCCTCGCGCTCCGCCTGGCGCGCAGCCACCCCGAACTCGTCGGCGCGTACGTCGGAACCGACCAGAAGATCTACGACGGCGGCCGGGACCGCTCCGACCACGATGCCGTCCTGGACCGGCTGGAGCGGGCGGGCCGGAAGAAGGAGCTCGCCGCGGTACAGGCGATGGGGGCGGACCCGCGGACCTGGAGCGCCGGACAGTTCAGCCACTTCCACCGCTCCGCCGCCGCCACCGACCCGCACACCTTCGCCGCGATGAAGTCCGTGGTGATGAAGTCGCTGTGGTACTCGCCGCTGCACTCCCTGCGCGAGATCCCCGCCTTCTTCAAGAGCTTCCTGGCCTCCGCGGCCGTCCTGCCGGACCGAGGCCCCGCACCCCGGCGGCGAATCGGCAGCCCGGGCCCGGAGTCCGGCGGCCGCCCTCGGTGGCGGCCGCCGGGGACCGTCTCACTCCTTCCGGTACCCGTACGCCTCCCCGGCCGCGGCCGCCACCGCCGCGAGGTCGGCGCCGGTCGACGCGGTGACCACGGCGGCCACCGCGCCCTCCAGGAACGGTGCGTCCACCAGCCGGGCGCCCTCGGGCAGTTCGTCGCCCTCCGCCAGCATCGCCTTCACGGTCAGCACCGCGCTGCCCAGGTCGACGAGGAGCGCGACGCCCGCCCCGCCGTCCACCGAGCGGGCCGCCTCGGCGATCAGCTCCGCGCTGGTGCCCAGGTCGCCGTCCGGGGTGCCGCCCGCCGCGGCCACCGGCGCCCGCGCCCCGCCCGCCAGCCCGAGGGCGAGCGCCGCGACCGACTCCGCCACCGGACCGCTGTGCGACACCAGCACGATGCCCACCGTCCCGGCCACCGCCGTCCGCCCGGTCATCGCGCCACCTCCGCGAGCGCCGCGATCAGCAGCGCCGACGACGCCGCGCCGGGATCCTCGTGGCCGATGCTGCGCTCCCCGAGATAGCTGGCGCGCCCCTTACGGGCCTGGAGCGGCACGGTCGCCCGCGCGCCCTCGCCGGCCGCCTCGGCCGCCGCCGCGAAGCCGTCCGCCAGCGCGGTCACCGCCGGGTCCAGCGCGTCCAGCATCGTCTTGTCGCCCGGCGCCGAACTGCCGAGCTGCCCCACCGCGTCCACCCCGGCGCGCAGCCCGTCCCGCAGCTGCTCCGGCCCGACCCGCTCCGCGTCGCCGAGCGTCTTGCCCGTCCGCCGCAGCAGCGTCCCGTAGAGCGGACCGGATGCGCCGCCGACGGTGGATACCAGCGTCTTCCCCGCCGTCACCAGGACGGCACCGGGCGTCGCCGGGGGCTCCTTCTCCAGGGCGGTGCGCACGGCGGTGAAGCCGCGCTTGAGGTTGCTGCCGTGGTCGGCGTCGCCGATCGCGGAGTCCAGATCGGTGAGGTGATCGGCCTCCCGGTCGACGGCGGCGGCGACCGCCGTCATCCACCGGACGAAGAACGCGGCATCCAGGGCCGTTTCGGACACGTGACTCTCCTCTGCTCGTGGCGCTACGGACGGTACGGGCACCCGGACGTCCCCCGGGCGCGGGGCGGCGCGGCTCAGCGGCCCCACCGCAACCCCGCGGTCTGCACCGGCGCGTCCCACAGCCGCAGCAGCTCCTCGTCCACCTGACAGAGCGTCACCGACGCGCCCGCCATGTCCAGCGAGGTCACGTAGTCGCCGACCAGGGTGCGGGCCACCGCCACCTTCCGGTCGGCGAGCCGCCGGTGCACCTCGGCCGCGAAGCCGTACAGCTCCAGCAGCGGCGTCGCCCCCGCGCCGTTGACCAGCACCAGCACCGGAAGCTCCGGCTGAAGGTCGTCGACGACGGCGTCCACCGCGACCTCGGCGATCTCCCGGGACGTCATCATCGCGCGCCGCTCCCGGCCCGGCTCGCCGTGGATGCCGACGCCCAATTCCAGCTGCCCGGACGGCAGATCGAAGGTCGGGCTGCCCTTGGCCGGGGTCGTGCAGGCGGCGAGCGCCACCCCGAAGCTGCGGGACGCGCCGACGACCTGCCGGGCGATCGCCTCGACCCGCTCCAGCGGCGCGCCCTCCTCGGCCGCCGCCCCGGCGATCTTCTCGACGAAGAGGGTGGCGCCGGTGCCGCGGCGGCCCGCGGTGAACGTCGAGTCGGTCACCGCCACGTCGTCGTCGATCAGCACACTGGCGACGGTGACGCCCTCGTCCTCGGCCAGCTCCGCCGCCATCCGGAAGTTCAGGACGTCGCCGGTGTAGTTCTTCACGAGGAAGAGCACGCCCGCCCCGCTGTCCACGGCGGCCGCCGCCCGCACCATCTGATCGGGCACCGGCGAGGTGAACACCTCCCCGGGACACGCCGCGTCCAGCATCCCCGGCCCGACGAACCCGCCGTGCAGCGGTTCGTGCCCGCTGCCGCCGCCGGAGACCAGCGCGACCTTCCCGGCCACCGGCGCGTCCCGCCGCACCACCACCCGGTTCTCGACGTCCACGACCAGCTCGGGGTGGGCCGCCGCCATACCGCGCAGCGCGTCCGCCACGACGGTCTCGGCGACGTTGATGAGCATCTTCAACGGTTCCTCCTGCGATGGATCCCGGCCACCCCGTACGGGCCCGGCCGGACGGCGGACGACACCGTCCAGTATCAAAGAGCCGGGCCCGATCGGTGGGGCGACGCGGTGATTCCGTCGCCCCGGACGGTGCGGGAGCGGCCGCCCCGCCGGTCTCAGCGCGTCGTGTAGCCGCCGTTCAGGAAGAGCGTCTGGCCGTTGGCCCACCAGCCGTCGGTCAGCAGCAGCCGCACCCACGGCACGATGTCCTCGATCCGGGTGAGGTCGCCGTTCATCGCGGACGCCTTGTGGAACGCGACGGAGTCGTCGTCCTCCGCCGGATAGAAGAACGGGGTGTCCATCGGTCCCGGCGCGATGTTGTTGACCGAGATGTTCCGCCCGAACAGTTCCTTCGACAGGGCCCGCGCGAAGTGCTCCACGGGCGCCTTGCTCCCCGCGTACGAGGAGTACTGCCCGGTGTAGGCGGCCAGCAGCGAGGTGACGACGGTGACGATCTTCCCGCCGTCCGCGATCCGCCGGGCGGCCTCCTTCATCACGAAGAACGCGGCCTTGGAGTTGACCGCGAACATCTGGTCGTACTCCTCCTCCGTGATCTCCGTCATCGGTTTCTTCAGCACCATTCCGGCCGTGTTGACGCTGATGTCGAGCTTCCCGAAGCGGGCGACGACCTCGTCGAAGGCGCGCTCCACCTCCGCCGGCCGGGTCAGATCCGCCTGGAGCGCGAACGCCTCGCCCGGCCCCGCGTTGATCCGCTCGACGACATCCTCGGCCTTGGCCCGGGAGGAGTCGCTGTGGTGGTGGACCGCGACCCGGGCGCCCTCCGCGCCGAGCGTGCCGGCGATCAGCCCGCCGAGGTTGCGCGACGCGCCGCCGATGAAGGCGGCCTTCCCCTGGAGCGTGGTGTCCGGCTTGCTGACCATGTCGGCCTCCTGCGTGTGGGGCGAAGGGCGCCGGGCCGGGCGTACCCGCCGGTCCCGGACGGTGTGCGCACCGCCGGCGCCCGCGGTGCGGCACCTTCGTAGCGTCGCACCCGCCGCACCGGTCGGCTCCGACCGCGCTCCCTCCGGTCCGGCCGCGGCCCCGGCGACCGGCCGGGCGCCGCGCGGCGCCCGCGGCGCCGGTCGCCCACCGGGAGCCGCCGCACGCACTGCTCCGAACGGGTGACGGCGGTGGCGCG
The DNA here is from genome assembly GCF_043083385.1 of Streptomyces sp. NPDC014733. Lineage (NCBI taxonomy): Bacteria > Bacillati > Actinomycetota > Actinomycetes > Kitasatosporales > Streptomycetaceae > Streptomyces > Streptomyces sp. NPDC014733. The sequence continues at coordinate 676,440 of NZ_JBIBYO010000003.1, forward strand.
GCCCGGGTCCCGGCCGACGCGCACCCGCCCGCCGCACACGGAAAACGGCGGCCCGGGAGATCCCCGGACCGCCGCTGCGGCCCGCCGATGGTGGCGGACCTACGGGCTACCCGTCCGTCAGCCGCACTGCGCGGCCTGGTCGCGGAGCTGCTGCGCCTTCTGGTGGTACGCCTGCGCCTGCTGCGAGTACGCGGTGGCCTGCTGCTGGTCGCCGCGGGCCGCCGCGTCCCGCGCCCGGTCCTCGGCCTGGGCGGCCTGGGCGTCGGCCTGGTCCGCCTGCTGCCGCAGCTGCTGCGCGTCGCAGGAGAGCTTCACCACAGGGGCGGCGGTCGCGGGCTGGGCCGCGTTCGCCGAGGCGGCGCCGAGGGCTATCGGTGCCGTCGCGGCCATCGTGACGACGGCGGCGGAGACGAGAACACGCCTGAACTTACGCATGGAACGCACCTTCCGTTGGTGGTGTGTCTGAGGGTCGGCCCCTCGGCGGGAGGTTATCCGCGCGACGGACGCCGCGGGGGCCGGACGGCGGATACGGGTACGTCTGGATCCGGAACCCCGACGCGATTGCGTGGCAAGGCGTTTGACGTGGCATTTGTGCGCGGAAGGACAAGTCCGGCGCCCGTTTCTGGAACCCGTCGACCCGTCGACCGTCATCCGGTCAATCCCAGCTCCCGGGCGAGGCGGGCGCGGTGCCAGCGGGCCGAGCCGAAGAGCTGGGCGGAGGTGTGGGCGCGTTTGAAGTAGTGGTGCGCCTCGTGCTCCCAGGTGAGGGCGATGCCGCCGTGGAGTTGGATCATCTCGCAGGCCACCGCGGTGAACGCCTCCGAGCAGGCGGACTTGGCGGCGGCGGCCAGCCGGGGCAGGGCGGGCGAGCGGTCGTCGGCGGCGCAGGCCGCGGCCAGGGCGGCGGTGCGGGCGGCCTCGACCTGGACGTAGGCGTCGGCCAGCCGGTGCTTGACCGCCTGGAAGGAGCCGATGGGGCGGCCGAACTGGTGGCGGGTCCCGGCGTAGGCGACGGTGCGCTCCAGGCAGTGTGCGGCGGCGCCGGTCTGCTCGGCGGCGAGTGCGGTGGCGGCCAGGTCCAGGACGTGGGCCAGGACCCGCGCGCCGTCGCCGTCGGCACCGAGCAGCCGCCCGCCGGCGCCGTCGAGGACGATCCGGGCCTGGGCCCGCGTGGAGTCCACCGGGACCAGGGCCTCGCGCCGGACCCGCGGGCCGTCGGCGGGAACCTCGAAGAGCGCGAGGCCGCCGGCGGTGCGCGCCGCCACCAGCAGCAGTCCGGCGTCGGCGCCGGCCAGGACGTGCTCCTTGGCGCCGGTGAGCCGCCAGCCCCCGTCCGGCCCGGCGACCGCCTCGGTCCGGATCTGCGCCGGGTCCCACGAGCCGTCCTCGGCCCAGGCCAGGGCGCCCGTCACCGCCCCGGAGACGAGGCCGGGCAGCAGCCGGGCGCGGGCCCGCCCGTCCCCGGTGGCGAGGAGCGCCTGCGTGGTCAGGACCGCCGAGCCGAGGAACGGCAGCGGGCTGAGCGTCCGGCCCAACTCCACCAGGACGACATGGAGTTCCCGGACGCCGCCGCCGGTGCCGCCGTACTCCTCGGGGACGCCGAGCCCCGCGATCCCGACCTGTTCGGTCAGCGGGCGCCAGGCGTCCGCGCCGTCGTACCGGGTGAGGACCGCGCGTACCGCGGACCCCAACTCCCGTTGCTCCGCCGTCAGTCGCACCGTCCGCTCCTTCGCTGCTGTCGTGGTGCCGGATGCCGTACCGGCCCGGCCGTCACGGGGCCAGGACGCGGGCGCGGTGCGCGGCGGGGGTGCCCCAGGCGTCGCGCAGGGCACGGGCTTTGCGGATCCACAGGGACAGATCGGGCTCCTCGGTGTAGCCGAGGGCGCCGTGCAGCTGGAGCGCGGTGCGCGCCGCCGCGTACGCCGCCTCGCCGGCCGCGACCTTCGCCGCCGGGACGCCACGGCCGTCCGCCCCGCCCCGCGCCAGGGCGAGCGCCGCCGCATACACCAGCGGTTCGGCGAACTCCAGGCCCAGCAGGGTGTCGGCCAGCCGGTGCTTGACCGCCTGGAACGAGCCGACGGGGACGCCGAACTGCGTCCGGTCACGGACGTACCCGACGGTCGCGTCGAGCAGCGCCCGGCCCAGCCCCAGCGCCTGGGCGGCCGTCGCCAGTGCCGCCACCTCAGCCGCCCGCGCCGCCGCCGCCCGCACCCGTGGCCCCCGCGCGAGGACGGGCCCCGGCCCCGGCCGGGCCAACCGCCGCGCCGGATCGGCCGACCGCTGCACCGGCCCCACGGACTCCGCTTTCCGCAGCGCGTCCCCCTCGACGACCAGCACCGCGTCGGCGGCGTCGGCGTCCAGCGCGTACGGCTGCTCCGCCGAGAGCAGGCAGAGGGAGACGAGGGAGCACCCGGCGGCGATACGGGGGAGGAGAGCGGCCGCGAGATCGCCGAGCAGGGGGTCGCCGGTGGCGGAAGCGGCCCGTCCCGGCCCGTCCGCCTCGCTCAGCAGGGCCGCCGCCGCGACCGTCTCCACCAGCGGCCCCGGCACCGCATGGCGGCCCAACTCCACGAAGGCGGCGGCGAGTTCGACCGGATGCGGCCCCGCCCCGCCGTGCCGCTCGGGGACCGCCAGGGCGAACACCCCGGTATCGGCGAGCTTGCTCCACAGGGCGCGGCCGGGCCCCGGATCGCCGGCCGCCCAGGCCCGTACCGCCGCGGGCGTGCCGGCCGCGCCGAGCAGGGAGTTCAGCGTCCGGGCGAACTCCCGCTGTTCGCGGTCGAGGAGGAACCGCATCAGCGTCGTCCCTTCGGCAGGCCGAGCAGCCGCTCGGCGATGATGTCGCGCTGGATCTCGTTGGTACCCGCGTAGAGCGGACCGGCGAGCGCGAAGACATGGCCCTCCGCCCACCGGCCGTGGGCGGGTGCCTCGTCGGCGCCGTCGGCGAGTTCGCCGTACGGGCCGAGCAGATCGAGCGCGGTCTCGTGCAGCGCGAGATCCAGCTCCGACCAGAAGACCTTGTTGAGGCTGGACTCCGCGCCGATCGGCTCCCCGGCGGCGAGCCGGGCGGCGGCCGCGTGGGTGAACAGGCGGTACGCCTCGGCGCCGATCACCGCGTCGGCGACCCGGTCGCGCAGCGCCGTGTCCTCCGGCGCGCCGCGCTCGCGCCAGAGCGCGGTCAGCCGGGCCGCGGCGGCGGTGAACCGGCCGGGGCTGCGCAGCGTCAGCCCGCGTTCGTTCCCCGCGGTGGACATCGCGACGCGCCAGCCGTCGCCGGGGGCGCCGATGACGTCCTCGTCGGGGACGAAGACGCCGTCCAGGAAGAGTTCGGCGAAGGCGGGCTTGCCGTCGAGGCGGCCGATCGGCCGGACCGTCACGCCGGGTGCGTCCAGCGGGAACATCAGATACGTCAGCCCGTGGTGCGGGCGCGCGCCGCGCTCGCTGCGGAAGAGGCCGAAGGCGCGGTCGGCGAAGGCGGCCCGGGACGACCAGGTCTTCTGGCCGTCGAGCAGCCAGCCGCCGTCGGCGCGGGTCGCCGTCGAGCGCAGCGCGGCCAGGTCCGATCCGGCCTCCGGCTCCGACCACGCCTGCGCCCAGATCGTCTCGCCGCGCGCCATCGGCGGCAGGATCCGCGCACGCTGGGCGTCGGTGCCGTGCTCCAGCAGGGTCGGGGCGAGGAGATGGACGCCGTTCTGGGCGACCCGGCCGGGGGCGCCCGCCGCGTGGTACTCCTCCTCGAAGAGCAGCCACTCGACGATGCCGACGCCCCGGCCGCCGTACGCCTCGGGCCAGGACACCGCCGACCAGCGGCCGGCGCCCAGCGTCCGCTCCCACGCGCGGTGGGCGGCGAACCCCTCGGCGGTCTCCAGGGACGGCAGCGGCGCCGTGGGGACGTGGCCGGCGAGCCAGGCGCGGGCCTCGTCGCGGAAGGCACGCTGCGCGGCGGTGAGGTCGAGGTCCATCAGGATCCGGCCTCCTTCATGGCCCGGACGTCCATCCCGCCGAGCGCGTCCCGGGAGGTCTCCGCGTTGTGCGCATGGGCGAGGTGGTGCAGGCCGAAGACGGAGTCGAGGCCGGTGTGCAGGCCCTGGAGGTCTTCGGCCTGGTTGACCGCGCGTTTGGTCAGCGCCAGGCCCATCCGCGGCTGACCGGCGATCTTCGTCGCCAGCTCCAGGGCGTGGCCGAGGAGTTGTTCGCGCGGGACGACGCGGTTGACCATGCCCAGTTCGTAGGCGCGGGCGGCGCTCATCCGGTCGCCGGTGTAGAGGAACTCCTTGGCGATCCGCGGCGGCATCACCCAGGGATGGGCGAAGTACTCGACGCCGGGGATGCCCATCCGGACCACAGGGTCGGCGAAGAACGCGTCCTCGGAGGCGATGATCAGGTCGCAGATCCACGCCAGCATCAGCCCGCCCGCCACACAGGCGCCCTGGACGCAGGCGAGCACCGGTTTGGGCAGCTCCCGCCAGCGGCGGCACATGCCGAGGTACACCTCGGACTCGCGGGCGTAGCGGCTCTCGGCGCCCTGCTTGTCCGAGTGGTCCCACCACAGTCCCGCCGTGCGGTCGAACGGGAGGTGGGCGTCGCGCTCGGGGGTGCCGATGTCGTGACCGGCCGAGAAGTGCGTGCCCGCACCCGCGAGGACGACGGCTTTGACGTCGTCGTCGGCGGCCGCGCGGGAGAACGCCCGGTCCAGCGCGTAGGTCATCGCGGAGTTCTGGGCGTTGCGGTAGGCGGGGCGGTCCATGGTGATCAGGGCCACCGGGCCCCGGGTCTCGTAGCGGACCGGCTCCGTCGGGGCAGTGGACATCCGCCCTCCTTCCCTAACAAGTGTTTGGTAGGTTAACGTACCGGCCGGTGGCCGTCGAGATCCGTGGGGGAGCCGGCAGATGAGCGCGGTGGACGAGTTCCGGCAGCAGGCGCGGAGCTGGCTGGAGGCGCAGCTCACCGGCGCGTTCGCGCCGCTGCGCGGTCTCGGCGGGCCGGGCCGGGAGCACGAGGCGTTCGCCGAACGGCTCGCCTGGGAACGCCACATGGCCGCCGCCGGGTGGACCTGCGTCGGCTGGCCCGAGGAGTACGGCGGCCGTGGCGCCACCCTGGAGGAACAGGTCGCCTTCCACGAGGAGTACGCCGAGTCCGGCGCACCCGCCCGGGTGGGCCACATCGGGGAACAGCTGGTCGGCCCCACCCTCATGGCGTTCGGCACCCCGCAGCAGCGCGCCCGCTTCCTCCCGGCCATCGCCGCCGCCCGCGACCTGTGGTGCCAGGGCTACAGCGAACCCGACGCCGGATCCGACCTCGCCGCGGTCCGTACCCGCGCCGAACGGGACGGCGACTCCTGGGTGCTCACCGGCCGCAAGATCTGGACCTCCCTGGCCCACGAAGCCCGGTGGTGCTTCGTCCTCGCCCGTACGGAACCCGGTTCGACGCGCCACCGCGGTCTGTCCTACCTGCTGGTGCCCCTGGACCGGGACGGTGTGGAGATCCGGCCGATCACCCAGCTCACCGGCACCGCGGAGTTCAACGAGGTGCTGTTCGACGGCGCCCGCACCGACGCCGGGAACCTCGTCGGGGAGGAAGGCGGCGGCTGGGAGGTCGCGATGGCCACCCTCGGCTTCGAACGCGGTGTGTCCACCCTCGGGCAGCAGGTCGGCTTCCGCCGTGAATGGGAGGCGCTGGCCGCCCTCGCGGTCCGCAACGGCGCCGCCCGCGACCCGCTGATCCGCGACCGGCTCACCCGCGCCTGGATCAGCCTGGAGACCGTCCGCGGCAACGCCCTGCGGATGCTGGAGGGCGCCGCCGCCGGGGCGCCGGGCCCGGAGGCGTCCATCGGCAAGATCTACTGGGCGACCTTCCACCGTGACCTGGGCGAACTCGCCATGGAGATCCGCGGCGCGGACGGCACTCTGGCCGCCGGGGCCCCCTACGGCCTCGACGAGTGGCAGCGGCTGTTCCTCTTCTCCCGCGCCGACACGCTCTACGGCGGTTCCAACGAGATCCAGCGGAACATCATCGCCGAACGGGTACTGGGGCTGCCCCGGGAGCCCCGGCCGTGACGGGCGCCGCCGCGCGTCGGCGGGTCCGCCCGCTCCGGTACACGTCAGGCCCGGTCCCGCCGCGGCGCGGGCGGGGGACGACAATGGCGGTGTGCCGAAAAGCAATGCGCCCGACAGCGGCAAGAAGAAGACGATGACCCCCTCGCCCGAGCGGCGCCGGGAACTGCTCGGCGTGGCCGCCGACGTGTTCGCCGCGCAGGGGTACAACGCCACCACCGTCCGCAAGATCGCCGACGCGGCCGGAATGCTGGCGGGGAGCCTCTACTACCACTTCGACTCCAAGGAGTCGATGCTCGACGAGATCCTCTCCACCTTCCTCGACGAGCTGTGGGCGGGCTACGACGCCGTCCTCGCCGCCGGGCTCGGCCCCCGGGAGACCATCGAGGCGCTGGTCACCGAGTCGTTCCGGGAGATCGACCGGCACCACGCGGCGGTCGCGATCTACCAGAAGGAGTCCCGCCACCTCTCCGTCCAGCCCCGGTTCACCTATCTCGCCGACTCGCAGCGGAAGTTCGAGAAGGCGTGGCTGGGCACCCTGGAGCGCGGCGTCGCCGACGGCGTCTTCCGTGCCGACCTGGACATCCGCCTCACCTACCGCTTCGTCCGCGACACCGTCTGGGTCGCCGCGTCGTGGTACCGGCCGGGCGGACTGCACAGCCCCGACGAGATCGCCCGGCAGTACCTCTCGATGGTGCTCGACGGCATCGCCCTCGGGGAGCGCACCCCCTGACGCACCTTCCCTGAGGAGTCCCGATGCCCGAGGCGTATCTCGTCGAAGCGGTCCGCACCCCCGTCGGCCGGTGCGGCGGAGGACTGTCCGCCGTCCACCCGGCGGACCTCGGGGCGCAGGTGCTGACGGCCCTGATGGCGCGCTCGGGCGTGGACCCGGCCGCCGTGGAGGACGTCGTGTTCGGCTGCGTGGACACCGTCGGACCGCAGGCGGCGGACATCGCCCGCACCTGCTGGCTGGCGGCCGGACTGCCCGAGGAGGTGCCGGGCGTGACCGTCGACCGGCAGTGCGGCTCCTCCCAGCAGGCCGTCCACTTCGCCGCCCAGGGCGTGCTCTCCGGCACCCAGGACCTGGTCGTCGCGGGCGGTGTGCAGAGCATGTCGCAGATCCCGATCGCCTTCGCGAGCCGCCGGGCCGCCGAACCGCTGGGGTTCACCGAGGGGCCCTACGCCGGATCGGCGGGCTGGCGCGCGCGGTACGGGGACCGGCCCGTCGACCAGTTCCACGGCGCCGAACTCATCGCCGCACAGTGGGACATCGGCCGCGAGGAGATGGAGGAGTTCGCGCTCCGCTCCCACCGGCGGGCCGTCCGCGCCCTCGACGAGGGCCGCTTCGCCCGCGAGACCGTGCCGTACGGCGCCGTCACCGCCGACGAGGGGCCGCGCCGTGACACCGATCTCGCGAAGATGGCGGCGCTGACCCCGCTGGCCGAGGGCGGCCGCCTCACCGCCGCCCTCGCCTCCCAGATCTCCGACGGCGCCGCCGCCCTCCTGCTCGCCTCCGATCGCGCCGTCCACGAACACGGGTTGACGCCCCGTGCCCGCGTCCACCACCTCTCGGTACGCGGCGAGGACCCGATCCGGATGCTCTCCGCCCCGATCCCGGCCACCGCGTACGCGCTGCGCAGGGCCGGGCTGACGATGGACGACATCGATCTGGTGGAGATCAACGAGGCGTTCGCCTCCGTGGTCCTCGCCTGGCTGCGGGAGACCGGCGCCGATCCGGCGAAGGTCAACGTCAACGGCGGCGCCATCGCCCTGGGCCACCCCCTCGGCGCCACCGGCGCCAAGCTGATGACCACGCTCCTGCACGAACTGGAGCGCACCGGAGGCCGGTTCGGCCTCCAGACCATGTGCGAGGGCGGCGGCCAGGCGAATGTGACGATCATCGAACGGCTCTGAGGGGCTGCGGACCGGGCGGCGCGCGCCCGCGCCCCGCCGCTCAGCCCCTCTCCTCCCGCGGCTCCCGCGACGCCACGAACGCCTCCCGGTGCCGGTCCGCGACGCCGCTGAGGTTGGCCTCGAAGGTGAAGCCCTGCTCGAAGCGGTAGCTGCGGCGGACGTCGACCGGGTCGATGCCGTTGAGCGCCGCCTTCGCCAGCCGCAGCAGCGTGCCGTCCTTGGCCGCGATCTCCCGCGCCAACTCCAGCGCCGCCGCCCGCAGCTCCGCCCGGGGGACCACCCGCCACACCGAGCCGTGCGCCCGCAGCTCCTGCGCGGTGACGGTGCGGGAGGTGTAGTACAGCGTCCGCATCAGGTGCGCCGGGACCAGCCGGGCGAGATGGGTCGCCGCGCCGAGCGCCCCGCGGTCCAGCTCCGGCAGGCCGAACACCGCATCGTCGCTCGCCACGATCGCATCGGCGTTCCCGGCAAGGCCGACCCCGCCGCCCAGGCAGAACCCCTGGACCGCCGCGACCACCGGCACCTCGCAGTCGTAGACCGCGGCGAACGCCTCGTAGCAGCCGCGGTTGGCGCCGATCAGCGCGGTGTGGCCGGGCGTGCGCTGCATCTCCTTGAGGTCGACGCCCGCGTTGAAGCCGCGCCCCTCGGCGGCCAGCACCACGCAGCGTGCCCCGGGGTCGGCGCCCGCGGTGCGCACCGCGTCGGCGAGGTCGTACCAGCCCTGGACGGGAAGGGCGTTGACCGGCGGGACGTCGACCATGACGACGCGGACGCCCTCTTCGGGACGGGAGACGGAGACACCCATGAGGCGTTCGGCCACCTTTCCATCTAACGTTTGTTAGGTAGGCTAGCAGTTCGACGGACGGCGGCAGAGGGGTCGGCGCCCGCCGTCATCAGCGGACGGAAGGGAACGCCATGGCCGGACTGTGCGCCCAGCGCGTCGTCGCGATCACCGGAGCCGGACGCGGGCTGGGCCGCGCCCATGCGCTCGCCTTCGCCGCCGAGGGGGCCCGGGTCGTCGTCAACGACCTCGGCGTCGGACTCGACGGCACCCGGGCGGTCACCGGCCCGGCGCGGCAGGTCGCCGAGGAGATCCGGGCGCGCGGCGGCGAGGCGGTGGCGCATGACGGGGACATCGCCACCCCGGAGGGCGCCGCCTCCCTGGTCGCCACCGCGCTGGACTCCTTCGGCCGCCTCGACACCCTCGTCAACAACGCCGGATTCCTCCGTGACCGGATGCTCGTCAACCTCGGCGAGGACGACTGGGACGCCGTCGTCCGCGTCCACCTCAAGGGCCACTTCCTCACGCTCCGGCACGCCGCCGCGCACTGGCGGACGGAGGCCAAGGCGGGCCGCGCACCGCACGCCCGGATCGTCAACACCAGCTCCGGCGCCGGTCTGTTGGGCAGCGTCGGGCAGGCAAACTACGCCGCCGCCAAGGCCGGGATCGTCGGGCTGACACTGGTCGCCGCCGCCGAACTCGCCCGCTACGGCGTCCAGGTCAACGCCCTCGCCCCGGCCGCCCGCACCCGGATGACGGAATACGCCTTCGCGGAGACGATGGCGGCGCCGGCCGCGGGGGAGTTCGACGCGATGGCCCCGGAGAACGTCTCCCCGCTCGTGGTCTGGCTCGGCTCCGCCGACGCGGCGGGCGTCACCGGCCGCGTCTTCGAGGCGGAGGCCGGCCGTATCACCGTCATGGAAGGCTGGCACCCCGGCCCGAGCGACGACAGCGGCGCCCGCCGCACCCCCGCCGAGGCCGGGGTCACGGCCCGCCGGCTGCTCGCGGCGGCCCGGTCGCCGCTGCCGGTGTACGGAAGTTGACAGGACGTCAGAACATCCGGTCCGGCCGCCCGGCCAGGTAGCGGGCGGGCACCTCGCCGCCGCCGTGGACGGCCAGATCCGCGCCGTTGATGTAACCGGCCGCCGGGCCCGCCAGGAACAGACAGGCGTCGGCGAGATCGGCGGGGAGCGCCGGCCGGCCCAGCGGGACGATCCCGGCGAGGGCCGCCTCGTGCTCCGTGCCGGACGTCCGCACCGGCCCGGCGCTGAGGTGGTTGACCCGGACCGCCGGTCCCCACTCCAGCGCCAGCGCCCGGGTGAGCGTCAGGAGCCCGGCCTTGGCGGCGGAGTAGGCGGCCGTGCCGGGCTGCGGCTGGTGCGCCGAGACGCTGCCGATGTTGAGGATGCAGCCGCCGCCGTCCTGGCCGTGCATATGGCGGTACGCGGCCTGGGACGCGTAGAACGGCGCCAGCAGATTGAGCGCCACCACCTTCTCGACGAAGCGCGGGGAGACGGTGGCCGCGGCGGCGTCCGGTGAGCCGCCGGCGTTGTTGACGAGGACGTCGAGCCGCCCCGAGCGGTGGGCCGCGGCGTCGACGAACTCCCGTGCCGCGGCCGGGTCGCGGACGTCGGCGCGGACCGTGCGGGCGGTGCGGCCGCCCGCGCGCGGCGGGGCCGGCGGTGCGGTGCGCCCGCAGACCGTGACCTCCGCACCGGCCGCCAGGAACGCCTCGGCGAGGGCCCGCCCGATGCCCTTGGTGCCGCCGGTGACCGCCACCGTCCGGCCGGTGAAGTCCCGCGGATCGCCGCTCATGGTCCGCCCCTCTCCGCCCGCGTCACGGCGCCCGGCCGGGCCGCCGCGGGCCCTTGACACCCGGCCGCGCGGCCACCGTAATCTATCTACCAAACGTTTGCTAGGTATGTGTGGAGCCGCCCCGGAGCCCGGTGGCGGGCGCCCGGTACGAGACCGTCCACGGCACACACCGTCAGGAGCTGCGTATGGCCGACAAGACGATGACCGCGCCGGAGGTGGTCGCCCGGCTCCGCTCCGGAATGACCCTTGGCATCGGCGGCTGGGGCTCGCGCCGTAAACCGCTCGCCCTGGTCCGCGAGATCCTCCGCTCCGATCTGCGCGATCTCACCGTCGTCTCCTACGGCGGCCCCGACGTCGGCCTCCTCTGTGCCGCCGGGAAGGTCCGCAAGCTCGTCTTCGGCTTCGTCTCGCTCGACTCCATCCCGCTCGACCCGCACTTCCGCGCCGCCCGCCAGAGCGGCCGCATCGAGGTCGCGGAGTACGACGAGGGGATGCTCCAGTGGGGGCTGTACGCCGCGTCGCTGCGGCTGCCGTTCCTGCCCACCCGCGCCGGACTCGGCTCCGACGTCCTGACCGTCAACCCCCGACTGCGCACCGTCGCCGACCCGTACGGCGGCGGTGAGGAGCTGGTCGCGATGCCCGCGCTGCCGCTGGACGCCGCGCTGGTCCACCTCAACCGCGCCGACGCGGCGGGCAACGCCCAGTGCCTGGGGCCCGATCCGTACTTCGACGACCTCTTCTGCGGCGCCGCCGAGCATGCCTTCGTCTCCTGCGAACGGATCGTCCCCACGGCCCGCCTCACCGAGGACACCCACCCGGCCACCCTCGTCGTCCGCCGCTTCGCCGTCGAAGGCGTCGTCGAGGCCCCCGGCGGTGCCCACTTCACCTCCTGCGCACCGGACTATCCGCGCGACGAGGCGTACCAGAAGGAGTACGCCGACGCCGCCCGGACGCCCGAGGCGTGGGAGGCGTTCCACCACCGCTATCTCACCGGCGACGGACACCACCGGGCGCCGGGCCACCACGGAGAGGGGCAGCCGGTATGAGCGACGCGACCCGGGCCGAGATCTGCGCGGTCGCCTGCGCCGAGGCGTTCCGCGGCAGCGGCGAGATCCTGGCCAGCGCCTTCGGCACCGCCCCCACCGTCGGCGTCCGGCTGGCCCGCGCCACCTTCGCCCCCGATCTGCTGCTCACCGACGGCGAGGCCCGGCTGGTCCGGGGGATCTGGCCGCTCGGCGCCGCGCCCGACGGGCCCGTGGAGGGGTACGCGCCCTTCCGCACCCTCTTCGACCTGGTGTGGAGCGGACGCCGGCACGCCATGATGATCCCCGCCCAGATCGACGCCCACGGCAACGTCAACCTCTCCGCCATCGGCCCCTACGACGCCCCCGAGGTGCAGCTCCTCGGCGTCCGCGGCGCCCCCGGCAACACCGTCTGCCACCCGGTGAGTTACTGGGTCCCGCGCCACTCCACCCGGGTCTTCGTACCCCGGGTCGACATGGTCTGCGGCGTCGGCACCGCCGCCGCGGCAGCCGTGGGGCGCGCGGCCCGCCACCACGCGCTGCGCCGCGTCGTCACCGACCTCGCCGTCCTGGACTTCGCCCCCGCGACCGGCACGCTCCGGCTGGTCTCCGTCCACCCCGGCGTCAGCGCCGAGGACGTCGTCGCCCGCACCGGCTGCCCGCTCGTCACCGACGGCGACATCCCCGCGACCCGCCTGCCCACCGCCGCCGAACTCCACCTGATCCGCGAGGTCATCGACCCGGCGGGCCTGCGCGATGCGGAGATCCCGGCATGACGCACCCGGCGCTGCGCACCCGGATCTGCGACCTCTTCGGCGTCGCCCATCCGATCGTCCAGACCGGTATGGGGTACGTCTCCGACGCCACCCTCACCGCGGCCACCGCCAACGCCGGGGGCCTGGGCATCCTCTCCGCCGGGCTGCTCGACCTCGACGGGCTGCGCCGCGCCCTCGACGCGGTCCGCGCCGCCACCGACCGGCCCTTCGGCGTCAACCTCCGCGCCGATCAGCCCGACGCCGAGGCCCGCGTCGACCTGCTGATCCGCAGCGGTGTGAAGGTCGCCTCGTTCGCCCTCGCGCCCCGCCGTGACCTCATCGCCCGCTGCAAGGACGGCGGACTGCTCGTCGTCCCGTCCATCGGCGCCCGCCGCCACGCCGAGAAGGTCGCGGCCTGGGGCGCCGACGCGGTGGTCGTCCAGGGAGGCGAGGGCGGCGGCCACACCGGCGCCGTCCCCACCGGGCTGCTGCTGCCGCAGGTCCGCGACGCCGTGGACCTGCCGGTCATCGCCGCCGGCGGCTACTGCGACGGCCGCGGTCTGGTCGCCGCCCTCGCCTACGGCGCCGACGGCATCGCCATGGGCACCCGCTTCCTGCTCACCCGCGACTCGCCCGTCGCCCCCGCCGTCAAACAGGTCTACCTGGACAAGGGCGTCCACGACACCGTCCTGACCCGGGAGATCGACGGCGTCCCGCAGCGCGTCCTGCGCACCGGTCCGGTCGCCCGGCTGGAGCGGACCACCGGCGCCGGACGGCTGCTGCGCGCCGCCCGCAACGCCACCGCCTTCCGGAAACTCTCCGGCACCCCCTGGCCCGGCCTCGTCCGCGAGGGCCTCGCGCTGCGCCGCCGCCACGATCTGACCTGGAGTCAGGTGGTGATGGCGGCCAACGCCCCGCTGCTCTACCGCACCGGACTCCTCGACGGCCGCCCCGACCTCGGCGTCCTCGCCACCGGACAGGTCGTCGGCCTCATCGACGACCTGCCGAGCTGCCGGGAGCTGATCGACCGGATCATCACGCAGGCCGACGAGGTCCTGCGCCGCCTGGAAGGCCCGCCCGGCGGGGGAGTACACCCCGCCGCATCCGACGAGGGAGCCGTGTGACCGTGTCCGAGATCCCCGGGGCGCCCGCCGCCCGGCCCGCCCCGCACCCCGGCCCCGACCGGCCCCGCTCCCACCAGCTGCTCGACGGCCGCACCGTCGTCGTCACCGCCGCCGCCGGTACCGGCATCGGCTTCGCCGCCGCCCGGCGGTGCGCCGAGGAGGGCGCCCGCCTCGTCATCAGCGACCGCCACGCCCGCCGGCTGGCCGAGGCCGCCGACCGGCTCGCCGACCACACCGGCACCCGCCCGCTCGCCGTGCCCTGCGACGTCACCGACGGCGCACAGCTCGACCGGCTCATGGACACCGCGGCGCGGGAGTGCGGCGCCCTCGACGTACTGATCAACAACGCCGGCCTCGGCGGTACCGCCTCCGTCGCCGAGATGACCGACGCCCAGTGGGACACCGTCCTCGCCACCACGCTGACCAGCACTTTCAAGGCCACCCGCGCCGCGCTGCGCCATATGGTCCCGGCCGGCCGCGGCGTCATCGTCAACAACGCCTCGGTCGTCGGCTGGCGCGCCCAGAAGGGCCAGGCCCACTACGCCGCCGCCAAGGCCGGGGTGATGGCGCTGACCCGGTGCAGCGCCCTCGACGTCGCCGCCCACGGCATCCGTGTCAACGCCGTCGCCCCCAGCCTCGCCATGCACCCGCACCTCGCCAAGGTCGCCGGTGAGGAGCTGCTGGCCGAGCTGAGCGCCCGCGAGGCGTTCGGCCGCGCCGCCGAACCCTGGGAGGTCGCCAACGTCATGGTCTTCCTCGCCAGCGACTACGCCTCGTACATGACGGGCGAGGTCGTTGCGGTCAGCAGCCAGCACCCGTGACCGGCACGGTCAGGACGCCTCCCGGTGCCCGAGGTCCAGCAGCTCCTCGTGGAAGCCGCCGAACCCCCGCTCCCGGTCGACGAGGTGGATCTCCAGGATCCAGTGGCAGCGCCGCCCCTGCCCGTCGTCGCGCCGCATCGGGCGGGCGCTGCCCGGCGCGATGTACGAGTCGACCTCGGCGCCGGCCACCGTCTCGTGCGGGAACTCGCCCAGCAGATGGCCCGAGTGCGGCCCGCCGAACCCCCAGCCCGCCGCCTCGGCCAACCGCACCACCTCGGCGTACAGCTCCTCGCCGGTGATGTCCGGGTGGGCGGCGAAATGGCGGCGGCCCGCCTCGAAGAGCAGCGGCAGATCGTCGCGGAGCCGGTGCTTGACCGGGTCGTCGCCGAGGACGAAAGTCCGGCCGAAATCCGCCTCCCACTCCGCGAAGAGCGGGCCGAAGTCGCAGAAGACGATGTCGTCCTCGCCGATGGTCCGGTCCGGCGGGTTCTGCCGGTAGGGCTGGAGGGTGTTGGGGCCGGAACGGACGATCCGCTTGTGCCAGTACCGCCGGACCCCGAACATCTCGTGGGCCAGATCCCGTACCGCGTCGCTCACCTCGCGCTCACCGCGTCCGGGGGCGACCAGCCCGCGGCGGCCGATCTCCGCGAAGAGCGCCGCCGCCTGTTCCTGGGCCGTGAGCAGCGCCGATGCGCGTGCGGACTCCTCGGTCGTCCCGCTTCCCCGGTCCTGCGTGCCCGCTTCCTGGGTCATGCCGCACAGGCTAGGAGAGATCGGCACATCCGGCACGGCGGGCTCCGCATCCGGGGGCCGCAACACGCCAGGTCGGGGCCGCCCCGGACACCCCGCGCAGCCCGCCCGTCACATTCAGGTAACCCCCGCGAAACCCTTGACGGCCTCCTGATCCGTTCTTAACCTCGCTCGTAGTTCGTACCTTGCATTAAACGTGCTGCGGCGCTTTCCGCAGATTTTTGGACAGGCACAGACATAGACCACCTGTCGGTGGTTTCGTCATGCCTGTCTTCCTCTTTTCCCGCCACCGATGGGTCCTTCCTTCAGAGGCGGATTCATGGCACAACGTCCGAGCGTCAACGGCGTCGCCGACGTCGTCGGCCTCATCGATGGCCTGGGAAAGATCACCGGCCGCGCGCAGGTCGTCTGGTTCCTCGTCTTCGGCGGGCTCTTCCTCGACGCCTACTCCAACGCCGCGCTCAGCGCCGGTCTGGGCCCGATGACGACCCAGATGCACCTGACCAGCACCCAGGTCTCGGTCCTCACCGCCACCGCCCCCGCGCTGGCGATCCTCTTCAACCCGGCCGGCGGCTGGCTCGCCACCCGCTTCGGCCGGGTCCCCCCGCTGCTGCTCGCCAAGGTCTTCGCCATCGCCGGCGCCCTGCTCGCCGCGTTCGCCGGGGACTTCACCGTCGTCTGGCTCGGCCGCGTCCTGGTCGGCGTCGCCTACGGCATCGACTTCGCGGTGGCGATGGCGCTGCTCGCCGAGTACACGCCCGCGAAGCAGGGCGGCCGCCTCAACCTCTGGCAGGCCGTCTGGTACGTCGCCACCACCAGCAACCTCGCCCTGGCACTGCTCTTCTTCCACCTGGACGTCGGCGCGGACATCTGGCGCTGGTCCGTCGGCTCCGCCGCGGTCGTCGCCGTCGTGCTGCTGATCGGCCAGTGGGCGATGCTGAAGGAGAGCCCGACCTGGCTGGCGGGCAAGGGACGCCTGGACGACGCCGTCGCCAACCTCGACAAGCTCTACGGCATCAAGGCCGTCGCCGGGAGCCCCGACGACGCCACCCGCGCCGCCACCGCCGCCCCGGCGCCCGGCTTCCGCCAGGCCGGAGTCCTCTTCAAGGGCGCCTACCTGCCGCGCACCGTCCTCTCCTCGGTGATCTCCCTCGGGCAGTCGATGCAGTACTTCGCGGTCGGCTGGTACCTCCCGGTCATCAGCCTGTCGATCTTCGGTGAGAGCTTCGAGAAGGCCACCGTCGGCTCCATGGTCTTCAACGCCTTCGGCATCGTCGGCGGCCTCGTCTCCGCCTACGCCGGGCGCCGTCTGGGCCTGCGGCTCAGCTCCGCCGCCGGGTTCGCCGGGGTCTTCGTCGCCCTCGTCGCGATGGGCCTGACCTTCGGGAAGGTCCCGCTGGCCGTCGCGTTCCTGCTGCCCGTGGTCTTCATCCTCTGCCACGCGGCGGGCCCCGGCGCCAACGGCAAGTCCATCGCCGCCCTCTCGTACAGCAGCGACGTACGGGCCCTGGGAACCGGCGTCACCGGCATGGTCGGCAGCTTCGGCTCCGTCGTCGGGCTGTACGTCTTCCCGCAGATCAAGGACGGGCTCGGGCTCGCCGGCACCTTCCTGGTGCTCTCCGTCGTGCCGCTGCTCGGCCTGGTCACCTGCCTGGTCATCAAGTGGGACCCCACCAAGGCCGGGATCTCCCCGGACGAGGCCGCGGCCCAGGATCTGGCCGCCGCCCCGGAAACCGCCCCCGCCGCCCCCGCGCGCTGACCGGGCCCGGGCCCCGCCCCGGCACACGATGATCGCTCGCCCCCGTACCGCATGCTCGTAAGTGAAAGGGCCGCTATGACGCAGACGTTCACCGGCGCCGCCTCCCGGCGCGGTGTGCTGGCCATCGACGAAGGCACCACGGGCACCCGGGCCGGAGTCGTCCTCGACTCCGGCGCCGCCCACCAGGTGTTCTACCGCTCGATCGCGGTCAGCCACCCGGACGACCTGGCCGTCGAGCAGGACCCGGCGGAGATCTGGACCGCCACCCTCGACGTGGCCCGGCGCGCCGTCGCCGGCGCCCGTGAGGACGGCATCGAGATCACCGCGGTCGCCCTCTCCACCCAGCGGGCCACCGCCATGCTGTGGGACGGGGCCACCGGCGAGCCGCTGCTGCCCGCCGTGGTGTGGCAGGACCGGCGGTACGCCCACGAGCTGACCGGCTACGAGGCCGAGTGGGACGCTCGCCTGCTGGCCCGCCAGGGCCGGCCGGTCGGCGCCCGCGCCCCTTTCCTCTGGGCCGCCCGGCAGATCGCCGCGCACCCCGAGGTCGCCGCCGCCCACCGCGCCGGACGGCTCCGCTTCGGCACCGTCGACACCTGGCTCATCTGGCGGCTGACCGGCGGCGCCGTGCACGCCACCACGCCCACCAACGCGGCCTCCAGCGGCGGCTATCTGCTCGGTGCGCACGCCTGGGACGAGGAGTGGATCGGCCACCTCGGCTTCCCCCTCGACCTGCTGCCCGAACTCCGCTCCGACGACGCCGGTTTCGGCACCACCGACCCGGCGGCCCTCGGCATTGCCGTCCCCGTGGCCGCCTCCATGGGCGACCAGCACGCCGCCCTCATCGCCCTCGGCGGACTCGAAGCCGGCCAGGGCATGTGCGTGTACGGAACCGGCGCCTTCGTCGACGCCGCGACCGGCACCGAACCCGCCCTGCCCCGGCCCGACATCTCCGGGGTGCTCGCCCAACCGGGCCGGCGGCAGGGCGACACCAGCCACTTCAGCCTGGAGGCGTACACCTCCACCGCGGGCTCCGCCCTGCGCTGGCTCTGCGACGACCTCGGCCTCTTCGCCTCGCCGAAGGAGCTGGGGGAGGAGGCCGGCCGGGTGCCGTCCCGGCCCGGCCGCACCCCGCGCTTCGTCCCGGCGCTCGCCGGGGTCCGTACGCCCGTCTGGCACCCGGAGGCCACCGCGGCGCTCACCGGACTCACCCTCGCCACCACCCGCGCCGACCTCGCCCGCGCCGTCCTGGAGGGCATCGCCCACTCCGTCTGCGACCTCATCGACGGCGTCGCCGACACCATGGGCGCGCCCTTCACCCGGCTGCGGGTCGGCGGTGGCGTCTCCGGCAGCGACCCGCTGATGCAGATCCAGGCCGATCTGACCGGCCTGCCGCTGGAGCGCGCCGCCGACTCCGCCACCGCCAGCCTGCGCGGCACCGCCTACCTCGCGGGTGTCGCCCAGGGCCTGTGGTCCTCGCTCGACGAGATCGTCGAGGCCCAGCCGCAGGGCCGGATCTTCACGCCCGCCCTCGACCCCGCCGCCCGCGACCGCAGCCGCGCCGACTGGTACGAGCTGCTCGCCGCCCACCTGCACGAGAGTGCCCTGCCCCCGCACACCCCCCACTGACGGCCCGCGCGCCGTCATCCGGACGGCCCGGCCGACCCCCGGGCCGTCGCCGAAACACCAGGAGTTGATGTTGTGATCACCATGCCCGCCCGGAAGCCGCGGCGCAGCGCCGCGGCGACCCGCCGATCGGCCCTGCTGCTCGACCGCGCGGCGATCAAGCGCGACCTCGCCGACGAGACCTACGACGTCCTCGTCATCGGCGGCGGCGTCACCGGTGCGTACGCCGTGCTCGACGCGGCCTCGCGCGGGCTGCGCGCCGCGCTGATCGAGAAGGACGACTTCGCCTCCGGCACCTCCTCGAAGTCCTCGAAGATGATCCACGGCGGCCTGCGCTACATCGAACAGGGCAACGTCAACCTCGTCCGCCATTCCCTCCTGGAGCGCCACCGCTTCCGCAAGAACGCCCCGCACCTGGTGCACCGGCTGCCGTTCCTCTTCCCCGTCCTGGAGAAGGAGGGGGTCTTCGACGCCCGCCTCGCCAAGGGCTTCGAGGGCCTGCTGTGGACGTACGACCTGGTCGGCGGCTGGCGCATCGGCAAACTCCACCAGCGGCTCACCGTCCCCGAGGTCCTGGCGCAGGCGCCGACGCTGCGCGCGGAGAACCTCAAGGGCGGGCTGATGTACTTCGACGCCCGCACCGACGACGCCCGCCTCGTCCTCACCCTCGTCCGGACCGCCGCCGCACTCGGCGCGAAGGTCCTCAACGGCGCCGCGGCCACCGCGCTGCTGATGCAGGGCGGCAAGGCGTCCGGCGCCCGGGTCTCCGCCGACGGCGACGGATTCGACATCCGCGCCCGCGCCGTCGTCAACGCCACCGGCGTCTGGGCCGACCAGGTCGACGCGATGGCCGACGAGGGCCACCGCCCGCAGGTCCGCCCCGCCAAGGGCGTGCACATCGTGGTGCCGTGGGACAAGGTCCGCATCAACTGCACCGTCACCGTGCCGATCCCCGGCCGTGCCCGCCGCGCCACCTGCACCCGCTGGGGCAACAGCGTCGTCCTCGGCACCACCGACGAGGACTACCAGGGCTCGCCGGACGATGTGCACTGCACCCGGCAGGAGATGGAGTTCCTGCTGGAGGGCGCCAACACCGCCTTCGAGGGCAAGCTCACCCCCGACGACGTCACCGGCTCCATCGGCGGTCTGCGCCCGCTGGTCGGAGGCAAGGAGGGGGCCACGCTCGACATGCGCCGCGACCACCACATCACCGTCGGCACCGGCGGGATGGTCACCGTCACCGGCGGCAAGCTCACCACCAGCCGCCACATGGGCGAGCTGGTCATCGACAAGGTGATGACCGTCCTCGGCCGCAAGGCCCCCAGCCGCACCGTCAAGCTCCCGCTGCTCGGCGGCGCGGGCTACGACGCCGAGGCGGTCGCCGCATCCGGCGGCCTCGCCGCCCACCTCGGCGAGCGCTACGGCACCGAGGCCCGCTTCGTCGGCGACCTGATCCAGGACGATCCCTCGCTCGCCGAACCCGTCGTCGCCGGCCTGCCGTACACCAAGGCCGAGGTCGTCTACGCCGCCCGCGCCGAACTGGCCCGCTCCGTCGACGACGTCCTCTCCCGCCGCACCCGCGCCCGGCTCTTCGCCCGCGACGCCTCCGCCGCCGCGGCGCCCGCCGTCGGCGCCCTGCTCGGGCAGGAACTGGGCCTCACCCAGGACGAGGTGGACCGTTCGGTCGCCGCGTACCTCGACTCCGTCCGCCACGAAAAGACCGTCCTCCTCGAAGGAGCAGCAGCATGATCAGCCGTCAGACCATCACCCACCCCTTCAACCGCGGCAACTACACGGTCGGCGCCCCCAGCTTCGCCAAATGGGCCAAGGACCGGCCGGTCGGCGACGGCCCGGCCGCACTCCAGGGCGACCCGGTCGAGGTCCCCGAGGCCGTCGTCGAGGAGCTGCGCGGCGCCGCCCG
This sequence comes from Streptomyces sp. NPDC014733, assembly GCF_043083385.1. Classification (NCBI taxonomy): domain Bacteria; kingdom Bacillati; phylum Actinomycetota; class Actinomycetes; order Kitasatosporales; family Streptomycetaceae; genus Streptomyces; species Streptomyces sp. NPDC014733. Next base: position 696,781 of record NZ_JBIBYO010000003.1, read on the forward strand.
CGCCGTGCACACCGCCCGCGACGAGGTCGTCACCCGCACCCGCGACTGGTGGGCCGGTTCGATGATCGGCGAGACCGAGGGCCGCCCGGCCACCCCCGACGCCGTGATCGTCGAGGCCGCCGACGCCGACCAGATCGCCGCCGTGCTGCGCATCTGCCACGAGGCCGGCATCCCCGTCACCCCGTCCGCCGGACGCTCCAACGTCACCGGCGCGGCGCTGCCCGTCTTCGGCGGCGTCGTCCTGGACGTCTGCGGTCTCGACGCCATCACCGGGTTCGACGCCGAGTCGAACGTCGTCGACGTCCAGGCGGGCATGTTCGGCGACCTCTTCGAGAAGCAGCTCCAGGAGGAGTACGGCGTCACCACCGGCCACTGGCCGTCCGCGTTCGCCGTCTCCACCGTCGGCGGCTGGATCGCCTGCCGCGGCGCCGGCCAGCTCTCCACCCGCTACGGCAAGATCGAGGACATGGTCGTCGGCCTCGACGTGATCCACGCCGACGGCACCCGCGCCACCTACGGCGACTACGCCCGCGCCGCCGTCGGCCCGGACCTGCGCCAGCTCTTCATCGGCTCCGAGGGCACCCTCGGCGTCATCGTCGGCGCCCGGCTCCGCGTCCACCCGCTGCCCACCTACGCCAAGGCCGTCGCCTACGGCTTCGCCACCTTCGCGGAGGGCCTCGACGCCTGCCGCAAGATCATGCAGCGCGGCGCCACCCCCGCCGTCCTGCGGCTCTACGACACCCTGGAGTCGGGCACCCACTTCGGCCACCCCGAGACCAACCTCCTGCTCATCGCCGACGAGGGCGACCCCACGATCGTCGACGCCTCGATCGCCGTGGCCGCCGAGGTCTGCGCCGCGTACGGTCCCGAGCTGGACAGCGACGCGGTCTTCGCGCGCTGGCTGGACGAGCGGATGCTGGTCGGCAAGTCCGCGGACGGCTTCACCCCCGGCCCCGGCTTCGTCGCCGACACCCTGGAGATGGCCGCCTCCTGGACCGATCTGCCGGTCATCTACGACGAGGTGGTCGCCGCCATCCAGTCCGTCGAGGGCACCCTCGCCGCCTCCGCCCACCAGTCCCACGCCTACACCGACGGCGCCTGCGTCTACTTCTCGCTCCGCGGCGACGTGGCGCCCGAGAAGCGGCGCGACTGGTACCGCGCGGTGTGGGACGCCGCCAACGCCGTCCTCATCAAGCACCGCGCGGCGCTCAGCCACCACCACGGCTGCGGGCTGCTGCGCGGCCCCTACCTGGAGGAATCGCTCGGCGCCGGGTTCGCCACCTTCGTCGCCGTGAAGAACGCCCTGGACCCGGACGGCATCCTCAACCCTGGCAAACTGGGCCTGCCCAGCCGCTTCGGGACGTCCCCGCTGAGCTGACCCGGATCGCCGCGGCGGCCCGGTTCCCACCGGGCCGCCCGACGGCCCTGGCCCTTCTCCCCTGGCCCTTTCCCGACGGGGAAGGCCCCTTCACCGGAAGGCTCCGCCATGGCCCCCTCTCCCCGGTCCGGCGCCCCGCTCGACCCCCGGCTCACCTCGGCCCTCGCCGAGGTCCCGGTCGTCGCGTCGGTCGTCGGCAGCCAGCCGCTGCGCCAGTTCCTGACCGCACCGGCCAAGATGTGCATCCTCGCGTCGTTCGCCGTGGGGCAGCTGCCCCAGGTCGTCCCGGCGCTGGGCCGGGCGGGAAAGGCCGTGTTCGTCAACGTCGACTCCAGCCCCGGTCTGGCCCAGGACCGGGGCGCGCTCGAATTCCTCAAGGACCTCGGCGCGCACGGCGTGGTGAGCACCCGCCTCTCCCTCATAGAGAAGGGCCGGCCGCTCGGTCTGCTGACCGTCATGAAGGTCTTCGTCACCGACCGTTCCAACCTGCGCCGCTCCCTGGACGCCGTCTCCCGCGGCGCCCCCGACCTCGTCGAGGTCATGCCCGCCCCGATCATCGGCCGGATGAACGCACAGTCCCGCCGCGCCATGTCCCCGTCGATCGCCGCGGGCTTCGTGGAGTCCCCGGCGGACGTCGCGCTGGCGCTGGCCCAGGGCGCGGCCGCCGCCGCCACCTCCGACCCCCGCCTCTGGCACCTGCGCCGCGACCAGCTCCCGCCGGTCCCGCCGTCCGCCCTCAAGAGGCCCGCACCCCAGGAGTAACCCATGACCTACGTGGTCATCGCCCGCTACCGCACCCTGCCCGACGCCCAGGACACCGTCCTGCCGCTCCTCGACGCCATGGCCACCGCCTCCCGCGCCGAGGAGGGCTGCCTCGGCTACCGCGTCCACCAGGGCACCGAGGACCCCCGCGACCTCGCGCTCTACGAGGAGTACCGCACCGAGGCCGACTTCGCCGCCCACTGCGCCTCCGCCCACTTCCAGGACCTCGTCCTCGGCAAGGTCGTCCCGCTGCTGGAGAGCCGCGAGGTGCTGCGCTGCGCACCGCGGGCGGAGGTGGCCGCGTGAAGACCCGCGCCGCCGTCCTGCGGGCCGTCTCCACCGACCGCCCGTACGCCACCACCGCCCCGGTCGCCGTCGAGGAACTGGAGCTGGAGGCGCCCCGCGAGGGGGAGGTCCTGGTCAAGATCGCCGCGGCCTCGCTCTGCCACTCCGACCTCTCCGTCGTCAACGGCGACCGGGTCCGCCCGCTGCCCATGGCCCTCGGCCACGAGGCGGTCGGCGTCGTCGTCGAGGCGGGCCCCGGTGTCCGCCGGGTCACCCCGGGCGACCATGTCGCGCTGGTCTTCGTGCCGAGCTGCGGCTCCTGCGCCGACTGCGCCCAGGGCCGCCCCGCGCTCTGCGCCGCCGCCGCGGCGGCCAACGGCTCCGGCGGACTGCTGCACGGCCCGTCCCTGCTGACCGACGCGGCAGGCGGACGCGTCCACCACCAGCTGGGCGTCTCCGCCTTCGCCGAACACGCCGTCGTCGCCCAGGAATCCCTCGTCCGCATAGCGCACGACGTCCCGTTCGCCGTCGCCTCGATGTTCGGCTGCGCGGTCCTCACCGGCGCCGGCGCGGTCATCAACACTGCGGCGCTGCGCCCGGGCCAGTCCGCCGTCGTCTACGGGCTCGGCGGCGTCGGCCTCTCCGCGGTGCTCGGCGCCCGCGCCGCCGGGGCGTACCCGATCGTCGCCGTCGACCCGGTCGCCGAGAAGCGCGAACTGGCGCTGCGCCTGGGCGCCTCGCACGCCTACGCCCCCGACGAGGCCCCGGCCGCGATCCGCGAGCTGACCTCGGGCGGCGCGGAGGTCGCCGTCGAGGCGGTCGGGTCGCCCGCGGTGATGGCCGCCTGCCTGGACGTGGTCGGCCGCGGCGGCAAGGTCGTCTCGGTGGGGCTGCCCGCCCCCGGCCGTACGCTGGAGGTACCGGCCCTGGCCTTCGCCGGTGAGGGCAAGTCGCTGCTCGGCTCGTACATGGGTGACGCGGTCCCCAGCCGCGACATCCCGCGCTTTCTCGACCTGTGGCGCGCCGGTCTGATGCCGGTCGAGCTGATGCACACCGGCACCCTGCCGCTGACCGGCATCAACGACGCCCTGGAGGAGCTGGCCTCCGGCCGCGCCATCCGCCAGGTCCTGGACACCAACGGTCTGCTGGACGGCTGACCGTCCCCGTACGCGCGCCCGGCACGGTATCCCCCGAACCTGCCGGGCGCGCTCCCGCTCCGCCCGGTCGCGGCGCTCCCCGAGGCGGCGCACGGTGAGAGGGAGGGGCCGCGCGCGGCGGGCCGGGCCGTGCGCCGCCGTGGACCATGCGCCGAGCCGCGAGGAGGAGTCGCCATGACCGTCCCGCAGCCGCCCGGACCGCCCGGGCCGACCCACCCCGACCCCGTGCCGCCCGTCCCCGGCCCGGGTCCCGGTCCGCCGGGCCCGACACCCGGCCCCGGGCCGGGACCGGTACCCGCTCCGGGACCGGATCCCGTCCCCGGCCCCGTACCGTCCCCCGAGCCCGACCCCGTCCCGCCGCACCCCGCCCCGCCGGCCCCGGGGCCCGCACCGGGCCCGGCCCCCGACCCGGTACCGGCGCCGCACACGCCCTGAGCCGGGTGTGCGCTCCCTTCCGTATTTCTGGAACGCGTTCTACTGTGCCGCCGACGGCCGGCAACCGACGGAGCGTCAGAAACCGTCGGCCCGGCTGCCGTCGGCGACCAGGAACGTACGGACACGGGACGAAGGGGAGAGCCGTGCACCTCGCATACACCCCCGCACAGCAGCGGTTGCGCGCCGAACTGCGCGGCTACTTCGCCGCGCTGATGCCGGAGAACACCTACGCCCAGGACGCCGACCCCGCCGCCCGCAAACGCTTCTACCGCGACACCGTGCGGCGCCTGGGCGCGGACGGCTGGCTCGGCGTCGGCTGGCCCGAGGAGTACGGCGGCCGGGGCATGACGCCGATGGAACAGTTCCTCTTCTTCGACGAGGCGGCCCAGGCGGGCGTCCCGCTGCCGCTGATGGCGCTCAACACCGTCGGCCCCACCCTCATGCGCTACGGCACCGACGAGCAGAAGGCGTACTTCCTGCCCCGCATCCTCTCCGGTGAGATCGACTTCGCCATCGGCTACAGCGAACCGGACGCCGGCACCGACCTCGCCGCGCTCCGCACCCGCGCCGTCCGCGTCGGCGACGAGGACACCGGCCACTACGTCGTGGACGGCCAGAAGGTCTGGACCACCAACGGCGACACCGCCGACTGGGTCTGGCTCGCCGTCCGCACCCGCGACACCGCCGACGGCACCCCGCCCCACAAGGGCATCACCCTGCTCCTCGTCCCCACCGACGACCCCGGCTACTCCTGCACCCTCATCAACACCCTCGCCTCGCACGACACCACCGCCAGCCACTACGACCACATCACCGTGCCCGCCACCCGCCGCGTCGGCCGGGAGAACGAGGGCTGGCGGATCATCACCAACCAGCTCAACCACGAACGCGTCACCCTCGCCGCCCACGGCACCATGGCCATCCGCGCCCTCCACGACGTCCAGCGCTGGGCCACCGCCACCCGCCTCACCGACGGCCGCCGCGTCATCGACCTCGGCTGGGTCCGCACCCGCCTGGCCCGCACCCACGCCGCCCTCGACGCGATGAAGCTCCTCAACTGGCAGATGGTCGACGCCCTGGAACGCGCCACCCTCACCCCGCAGGACGCCTCCGCCGTCAAGGTCCACGGCTCCGAGGCCCGCCGTGACGCCTACGCCTGGCTGATGGAGATCGTCGCCGCCGCGGGCCCCCTCAAGGAGGGCTCCACCGGCGCCGCCCTCCACGGCGACCTGGAACGCGGCTACCGCTCCGCGGTCATCTTCACCTTCGGCGGCGGCAACAACGAGATCCAGCGCGAGATCATCTCCTGGATCGGACTGGGGATGCCGCGGGTGCGGCGGTGAGGTGGCGCGGCCACCGGGGCGACGGGGAGGTCCCGTCGCCCCACCCGCTCACCTCGCCGCCTCCCGGGGAAGCGGAAGGGTGATCCGGAAGGCGGCGCCCGCGCCCGGCGTGCTGTGCGCCGTGACGGTGCCGCCGTGGGCCTCCGCCAGCTTGCGCACGATCGACAGGCCCAGACCGCTGCCGCCGGTCTGCCTGCTACGGGACTTCTCGGCGCGCCAGAATCGGTCGAAGACGTGCGGGAGTTCGTCCGGCGCGATGCCCGTTCCGGTGTCCGCCACCTCGATCCGTACGGAACCCTTGACCGGCTGCGCGCGCAGGGTCACCGTGCCGCCGCGCGGGGTGTGCCGGATCGCGTTGGAGACGAGGTTGCCGGTCATCTGCCGCAGCCGGACCGGGTCCGCGTCCACCGCCATCGCCTCGTCGGCGGTGACGGTGAGCGTCACACCGCTCGCCTCCGCGTCGGCGCGGTGGGCGTTCGCGGTCTGCGCCAGCACGTCCGCGACCTGCACCGGCACCGTCGACAGCCGCAGCTCGCCCGCGTCGGCCGCCGACAGATCGCGCAGGTCGTCGATGATGTGCTGCAACAGCAGCGCCTCCTCCAGCACGGAGGCCAGCAGCTCCCCGTCGTTGTCGACGACGCCGTCCTCCGCCGCCTCCAGCCAGCCCCGGATGTTGCTCAGCGGCGTCCGCAGCTCGTGTGCCACATCGCTGACCATCGCCTTGCGGAGCCGCTCCAGCTCCGCGCGCCGCTCGGCCATCGTGTTGAAGGCGACCGACAGCCGGCCGATCTCGTCGCCGCCGACCACCCGCACCTGGGCCGACTCGTCGCCGTCCGTCAGCCGCTGCACCGCGGTGGTCAGCGCGCGCAGCGGACGCACCAGCCGGATGCCCGCCAGGACGGTGACGGCGACGGTCACCAGCAGCACCAGCGCCGCGCTCCCGGCGATCCGCGCCTTGTTGGCCGGGGACAGGGAGAAGAAGGTGGTCGCGGTGCGGCCCGGGGTGGCGACGTACAGCTGCGCGGCGGGCGCCACGTACGGAGCGAGTTGTTCCGCGCGGCTGGTCGCGAGGCAGGAGGAGACCAGCGGGCCGCCGGACCAGCGGCCGGTGGCCGCCGGCCGTCCTTCGCCGTCGAGCGAGAGGGTCGTGGCGGGTGCGCCGCGGTGGGCGAGGCAGGCGTTGACGAGGGTGTTGAGCGCGGTGAGCGCCGTCCGCTCGGTGGGGGTCGGCTCGCTGCCGAGGGCCAGGGTGCTGCAGCCGGGTGTGGTGCTCGTGGTCGCCGGCACCAGACGGGGGCGTCCGCTCGGCGACCGCTCGATATGGACGTCGGTGCCGGTCGTCTCGCGCAGACACCGCCGGAGCCGCGCGGCCAGGCTGTCCAGGGCGGCGCTCTCGTCGCGGGGCAGCAGGAACGGGCCCACCGCCCGCGTGTCGATCCGGTCGCCCGCCGAGCGGGGCAGCAGGTCGGGGTCGACGGCGAGCGGGTCGATGACGGCGGTGGGCTTGGCGGGCGGCCGGAACGGCACGCCGGGCTCCGGGGCGGAGTCGGCGACCGGCTGCGGTCGGCCCTGGCTGGTCAGCACGATGCGGTGGCCGGTCCGGCGGGCGAGCGCGGCCACCGTGTCGCCCGCGTCCGACCAGTCCGGGTGCCGGGCCGCGTAGCCGAGCAGCACGTCGTACGCCTTGGCGTCGTCGGCCAGCGCCTGGCCCTGTTCCTGACGGATGGCGACGGCTGTCATCTGGACGACGACGTACGCGGTGGCGGCGACCGAGCAGACGGACACGACCACCGAGACGGCCAGCAGCCGCAGCAGCAGGCTGCGGCGGAGCGCCCGCGGCGCACGGCGCCAACGGGACCGTGTGCGAGGTGGTTTCCCTTGCGTGGCACTGTCCCGGTGCCCGCGTGACTCAGCGCCCACGGGGTGTTTCCCGGCGGCCGTCGGCGGGCTCGTCGCCCTCCCCGTCGGCGGGCGGCTCCTCGTCGACGAGCTTGTATCCGACGCCGTAGACCGTCAGCAGCCGGCGGGCGTGGCGCGGGTCCTCCTCGATCTTCTTGCGGAGGTTCATGACGTGTACGTCCACGGTGCGCGCCGTGATGTAGCGGTCGATGCCGTGCAGCCGCTCCAGGATCTGGGCCCGGGTGAAGACCTGCCCCGGCCGCGAGGCCAGCACTTCCAGCAGCCGGAACTCGCCCGGCGTGCAGTGGATGCGGCGGCCGCGGGCCCACACCTCGTGGCGCCCGGGGTCCACGGTCAGCGGTCCGGTCCGCAGCACGGGGTCCGGCGCGGGCCCGGCCGCCGCCGTACCGCCACCCGTCCGGCCGCCGCGCCGCAGCAGGGACCGGGCGCGGGCCATCAGCTCACGCGGGCTGAAGGGCTTGGACAGATAGTCGTCCGCGCCCAGATCCAGGCCGAGCAGCAGGTCGTCCTCGGTGGAACGGGCGGTCAGCATCATCACCGGCAGGGCGGCGAGGTCCGTCTCCGCGCGCACGATCCGGCACACGTCGAGGCCGTCGATGTACGGCATCATCACGTCGAGGATCAGCAGGTCCGGTGGCCGGCGCCGGAGTTCGGCGAGCGCCGACGGCCCGTCGTGCACCACGATCACGTCGTGGCCCTCGTGTTCCAGATAGCGGCGGACCAGATCCGCCTGTTTCGCGTCGTCCTCGGCGACGACCACATGCGCGCACATGCAGTGAGTCTAGGAACGCCGCGGGCCGCTCCGGGCCGCCGGACCCGGCCCCTACCGGCACACCATGAGTTCCTGACAGCTTCCTGACAAGTCGTCGTGATGCTGGGCGGCATGCAGAAGACACCACCCCTCTCTCCCGCGGTCCGTACCGCCGCGCTCTCCGTCTGCGCGCTCCTCGCCGCGACCGTGCTGACCGCCTGCGGCGGCGCCGAGGCCGCCAAGGACGGCGTCTCGACCCTGGAGACCGGAAGCCCGTCCGCGGCCGGTAAGTCCGGCTCCTCGACGGCGTCGAAGACCGACTCCCGGCGGCCCCAACTGCGCATGGACTCCACGGAGGAGGAGAGGAACAAGCTCGACGACGCCTACAACGCCTGCCTCCAGGCTCACGGTGTCCCCATGAACACCAAGCGGGCCGCGCTGGCGGGTGCCAAGCAGGCGGCACCGTTCTACGGCGAGGAGAAGGAGGCGAAGTACAAGCCGGCCTTCGACGCCTGTCTGGCGAAGAAGCCCCTGCCGCCCCCGGAGCTGGACTCGGCGGTCAACCCGCACTACACGGACCAGTACCGCACCTACGTGAAGTGCCTCAACGGCAAGGGCATGAACGTCCACATGCTCCAGAACGACCACGGCACCGCCGTCGGCTGGACGTACAACGACAGCAAGGGCAGCGCACTCTCCGACGCCGAGCAGACCAAGGTTGACGACGCGTGCACGAAGGAGTCCTTCAGTGTCAAGCACTGAGAGCGCACCGGCACCCGGCCGCAGCCGGGGCAGGCGCGTCGCGGTGGTGGCGGTGGCCCTGGCGGTGCTCGCCGGGGGCGCCGCCGGAGCGGTGGCGCTGTCCGCGCACGGCCGTGACCAGCAGCCCAAGGAGGCCGGCGCCCCCTCGGCGGGAACGACGAAAATCGTGCGGCAGGACCTCGCCGACAGCAAGACACTGGCCGGCACCCTCGGCTTCGGCGGACAGCGGACGGTCAAGGGCACCGGCAAGGGAGCGGTGACCCGGCTGCCGAAGACGGACACCCCGGTGGCCCGCGGCAAGCCGCTGTACTGGGTCGACGACCGGCCCGTGATGGTGTTCTTCGGCGACACCCCCATCTTCCGCACCCTCGCCACCGCGGGGACCGGCGGGCGGGATGTGACCGTACTCGCCGACAACCTCAAGGCGCTCGGCTACGACACCGGCCCCACCCCCCGCGCGAGCGGCAACGCCGACGGCGCGGAACCCGGCACCGAACTCACCCCCGGGCTGCTCGCCGCGCTCAAGCGCTGGCAGCACGACACCGGTCAGCAGGAGACGGGGAAGCTCGCCCCCGAGCAGATCGTCGTGCTGCCCGGACCGTACCGGGTCAGCGGCATCAAGGCGCAGCTCGGGGATCCGGCGGCGGAGGAGGTGCTGACCATCACCTCCGTCCACAAGCTGGTCCAGGTGAAGATGGAGGCGCAGGAGGCCGGTCCGGTCCACAAGGGCGACGCCGTCACCCTCACCCTGCCCGACACGAAGACCGTGCCGGGCAAGGTCACCTCGATCGGGCAGGCCGTGCAGGGCGGGGCCGAGGCGGACAGCTCGGGCTCGCCGTCCGACGCCACCCTCCAGGTCACGGTCGAGCCGGCGGACAGCGCCGCGGTGCAGAACCTCAGCTCGGCGCCCGTGCAGGTCACCTTCACCGCGGAGCGGCGCAAGCAGGTGCTCGCCGTGCCGGTCGGCTCGCTGCTCGCGCTGCGGGAGGGCGGCTACGCGCTCCAGCGCCCCGGCGGCGAGCTCGTCGCCGTCAAGACCGGGCTGTTCGCGAAGGGCATGGTCGAGGTCTCGGGCACCGGTGTCGAGGAGGGCGACACGGTGGTGACCACGTCATGAGCCTGCCGCACACCGCGTCGGCCGCCGCGGACACGGCGGCCGACGCCCCCCTCGTCCTCCGGAGCGGCCGGCCCGTCCTGACCGTCCGGAACGCGACGAAGGCGTACCACGGCGGCGTCAAGGCGCTCGACGACGTCTCGCTCACCATCGGCGAGGGCGAACTGCTCGCCATCGTCGGCCCGTCCGGCTCCGGCAAGTCGACCCTGCTCAACATCATGGGCACCCTCGACCTGCCGACCGGTGGCTCGGTCGAGATCGACGGCCAGGACCCGGCCCAGCTGTCCGACCGCCGCCTGTCGGCGCTGCGCGGCCGCCGGCTCGGCTTCGTCTTCCAGCAGTTCCACCTCACCGAGGGCCTGAGCGCGGCGGAGAACGTCGCCACCGGACTGCTGTACGCGGGCGTGCCGCGCCGGGAGCGCAGACCGCTGGCGGTCGCCGCGCTGGAACGCGTCGGGCTCGGCCACCGCACCGGGCACCTGCCGCACCAGCTCTCGGGCGGCGAACGCCAGCGGGTGGCCATCGCCCGCGCCCTGGTCAACCGGCCCGCGCTGGTCCTCGCCGACGAGCCGACCGGCGCCCTCGACACCGCCAACAGCAAGGCCGTCCTCGACCTGCTCATCCGGCTGAACGAGGAAGGCACCACCATCGCCGTCATCACCCACGAACGGGACCTCGCGGCCCGCCTCCCGCGCCGGGTCGAGATCCGCGACGGCCGCATCGTCGCGGACACCGCAGCACACACCGGGGGCCCGCAGTGAAACGCTCCGACACCGTCCCCGCCCCGACCGCCCCGGACGCCGACCTCACCCGCCCGGTCCGGCTGGCCCCGTCCGACGTACTGCGTCTGGGGCTGCTCGGGATCCGCACCCGCCGGATGCGCGCCGCGCTCTCCGCGCTCGGCATCTCCATCGGCATCGCCACCCTGATCCTGGTGACCAGCATTCCGGCCGCCAGCCAGCTGCACCTCGACCGTCAGCTGTCCGCACTGGGCACGAACACGCTGCGTGCCGAACCCGTGCCCGACCGGAATCCGCCCGTCCTCCTCCCCGAGGAGGCACCGGAGATGGCCCGGCGGATCGGCCCGGTCACCCACGCCAGCGCGGTCGCCAACACCCATGCCCTGGTGCGCCGTTCGGACCGCACCGACCCCAACGACGGACTGGGCCTGACGGTGCTCGCGGCCCGCACCGACCTGCTGTCCGCGGTGAACGGCAAGGTCCGCTCCGGTACGTTCCTGAAGGCCGCGACCGACACCTTCCCGACGGTCGTCCTCGGCTACGAAGCGGCCGCCCGGCTGGGCATCCCCCGCCTGACCCCCGGCCAGGAGCCGCCCCAGGTCCTCATCAACGACACGTACTTCACCGTGGTCGGCGTCCTCGGCCCGATGAAGCTCGCCCCCGATCTGGAACGCTCCGTCCTGGTGGGCTGGGGCGCCGCGAAGAAGGAACTGCACTTCGACGGCCATCCGACGGTCATCTACACCACGGCACGCGAGGACGCCGTCGAGGATGTCGCCGCGGTGCTGGGGGCCACCGTCCACCCGGAGAGCCCCGGCCTGATCCAGGTGAGCCGTCCCTCGGACGCGCTGGCCGCGAAGCGCGCCACCGCGGCGACGTTCTCGGCCCTCTTCCTCGGCCTCGCGGGTGTCGCCCTGCTGGTCGGCGGCGTCGGTGTCGCCAACACGATGTACATCTCCGTACTGGAACGCCGCCGGGAGATCGGCCTCCGCCGGGCCCTGGGCGCCCACCGGGGGCAGATCCGCGGCCAGTTCCTCACCGAGTCGGTCGCCCTCTCCCTCCTGGGCGGCCTCCTGGGCACCGCCGTGGGAGTCCTGGCCTCCCTGGCCTACTCGGCCTACCAGGGCTGGCCCTCCGTCGTCCCCCTCTCCGCGGTCGGCGCGGGCACGGCCGGGGCGGTCGCGATCGGGGTGGTGGCGGGCGTGTATCCGTCCATGCGTGCGGCGGGGGTGGCGCCGACGGAGGCGTTGGGCGGGGGCTGAGGGGGCAGGAAGACCGGGCCGGGCGCCGGAGCGCGGCCGGGCGGCCCCCCGTCACCCGCGCTCCCCGCCCGGCGTTGTCCCGTCGAGCGGTTCCCGTGGACGGAACCGCGTACGGCGTCTTCCAGGAGGTGTGGCACGGATGACGGAGAGTGCTGAGGAGACGGGTTCCGCGATGCGGCCCGTGGTGCGGGAGACCTACGGTCCGGAGGACCTGGGCGGGCAGCCGGTCTTCGGCGGCGGATTCATCAACTTCGGGTACTGGCGCGCCGTCGACCTGGCCCGTCCGCTCGGCGAGGCGGACCGGGTCCGCAGCCAGGAGGACCTGTACCGGCACGTCCTGGACACCGCCGCGCCGCGGCCCGGCGCCCACGTCCTGGAGGTGGGCTGCGGGCTCGGCATGGGGTGTGTGGTGATGCTGCGGGAGTACGGCTGCGCGGCCACCGGGATGGACATCCATCCGCAGCAGTTGAGCCGGGCACGCGCGGCCCACGCGGAGCTGCTGCGGACGGAGCCGGAGCGGCTGCGGTTCGTCCAGGGGGCCGCCGAGCGGATGCCGTGCGAGGACGGTGCGTTCGATGCGGTGGTCAGCGTGGAGGCGGCCCAGCACTTCCCGGATCTCGGCGCCTTCGCCGCACAGACCGCGCGGGTGCTGCGGCCCGGCGGCCGGGCGGCGGTCGCCGGATTCTTCACCGTGGACGACGCGCCGGACCGCCCCCGCCACCTCGCCCGGCTGCTGGAGACCTTCGACAGCGGACTGGACATCGCCCGGCCGGTGCGCGCCCTCACGGACGCGTTCGCGGACGCCGGGCTCACGGACGTCCGCGCCGCGTCGATCGGGCGGTACGTCTGGCCGGGCTGGGATCGCTGGCTCGCCCGCTGGTGGGCCCCGGACACCTGGCCGCGGAACTTCCTGCGCGCCTATCAGGAAGGGATCCTGGACTATTACGTCGTCACGGCGGACCGGGCCCGGTAGGGGCGCGGGGCGGCACGATGCCGCGGGCGGGCGTGCGCCCGTGTTGGACCGGTGCCGATGGCTGCTCCCCGTGGGCGGGCGGCGGCGATAGCCTCGCCCGGGGCGGCCCGGAGCGCCGCCACCGGCAGGCCGCGAGACCGGGCCGGGAGCGGCACACCTGAGGAGCGGACCGTGGCCGACGAACCGAACGAGACACCGGACAGCACCGCCGTACGGGTCGCCCTCTGGCGGGCGCTGCACGTCCGGGCGGATGCGGCGCCCCCGGTCCTGCACGACGAGACCGGACTGGAGCTGGCCGACCCGGCGGACGGGTGGGAGCGGCGCGGGGACATGGACCTGCACGGCACCAGCGGTTTCCGGGCCGCTGTCGTCGCCCGCGCCCGGTTCGTCGAGGATCTCGTCACCGGCGAACTCGCCCGCGGCGTCGGCCAGTACGTCATCCTCGGCGCCGGGCTGGACACCTTCGCCCAGCGGCGCCCGGAGACCGCCGACCGGCTGCGGATCTTCGAGATCGACCAGCCGGGGACCCAGGCGTGGAAGCGCCGCCGCCTCGACGCCCTCGGATACGGCGTGCCGGACCGGCTGCGGCTGGTGCCGGTCGACTTCGAGGCGGGCGACGACTGGTGGGCGCGGCTGGTCGAGGCGGGCTTCGACCCCGCCCGGCCCGCCGTCGTCGCCTGCACCGGCGTCACCATGTACCTCACCGAGGAGGCCGTCACGGCGACCCTGCGCCGCCTCGCCTCTCTCGCCCCGGGCTCGACGCTCGCCATGACGTTCCTGCTGCCCACCGAACTCCTCGACGCCGCCGACCGCCCCGCGCTGGAGGCCACCGCACCGCGGGCCCGGGCCGCCGGGACGCCGTTCCGCAGTTTCTTCCCCCCGCAGCGGATGCTGGCGTCGGCCCGCGCGGCCGGCTTCCGGGACGTCCGCCATGTGGCCGGAACCGAACTCGCCGCCCGCTACTTCGCCGACCGGTCCGACGGCCTCCGCCCGTCCAGCGGCGAGGACTTCCTGGTGGCCACGGTCTGACGGCCGGCGCCCGGGCGCCGGCCGGCCCGGCGGGGCGCAGCGGTACCGGCGGACGGGTCCACGGATCCGCCCGCCGGTGGAGCGCCCGCTACTGCGCGCTCACCCGGTACAGCACCGTCGCGTGCGGCGCCAGCGTGGTGGCGGTGAGGGGGCCGGTGGTGCGGGTGGTGCGGCCGGTGGTCAGATCGCGTACCCGGTAGGAGTGCGCGGCGGGCAGTCCGGCGGCGGTCGCCGTGGTGGACACCGTGCGGGGGGTGTCGCCGGAGTTGAACAACGCCACCGCCCGGTCGCCGCCGCGCAGCGGCTTCGACAGCACCGCCGTGTCCTCGTCGTGCCGCACCAGCTCGCCCTGGACGCCCAGCGGGTCCTGGTCGACGGCGATGATCTCCTTGTTGCCGAGGACCCGCAGCGCGGCGGGGGAGAGGCGGGTCAGATCGGTGCTGGAGATCAGCGGTGCGGCCATCACCGCCCACAGCGCCATCTGGCTGTGGATCTCCGTCTCGGTCAGCCCCGAGTCACCGGCCAGCAGGAAGTCCGGGTCGTTCCACCGGCCCGGCCGCTGCAACGCCGCCAACTGGGCGTTGTAGTCGAAGTTGTAGCGGATCGAGGACCATTTCGCGGCCGGTGTGTGCTTCTCCACCGCGATGTCCCGCCCCTCCCGCCAGAGGTTGCCGACCTCCCCGGACCAGCCGATGACCCGGTGCCAGAGCGCTTCCCCCTCGTACTGGAAGTACGCCGGGGCGGACACCGAGAAGGCGATGGGCCGGCCGGTGGCGCGCAGCGCCCGGCTCATCTGCCGGTAGACGTCGTGGTAGGTCTCCTCCTTGGTACGGCCCGCCGCCGTCGGCACGTTGCAGCCGTCGAACTTCAGGTAGTCCACCTTCCAGCTGGCGAACAGATCGGCGTCCTGCTGGAAGTGGCCGAGGCTACCCGGGTACTTCTCGCAGGTCAGCGTCCCGGCGTCGCCGTAGATGCCGTACTTCAGGCCCATCCGGTGCAGCTCCCGCCCGAGGTATGCCATACCGTGCGGGAACTTCGCCGGGTCGGGCACCAACTCGCCTTTTCTGCCGCGCTCCTTGAGCGTCCAGCAGTCGTCGACGGTGACGGTGTCGTACCCCTTCGCCGCCAGCCCGGTGCGGACCAGCGCCCGGGCGTTGTCGAGGATGACCTTCTCGCTGACGTCGCACATGTAGTACGACCAGTTGTTCCAGCCCATCGGCGGGGTCGGCGTCAGGTCGGGGTACCGCTCCGCGCCGTGCCGGGCGGCGGGCGCCGGATCCGCGGACGCCGGGGCGGTGGCCGCGAGCAGGCCGGTCGTGCAGACCGCGGCGGCGGTCAGTGCGACGACGGCACGGCCGGGACGGGAAACCGGAGGAATACGCACAGGGCACCTCACGAGGGACGAAGCGGGGCGGGGTCGGCCGGAGGCTAGGACCGCGCCGGAGGCCGGTCAAGACACCCCGCCGCGAGCTGACGGGGATTCAGCCGCCGGCGCCCCGCCGCACGGCCCGGGCGGGGCGCTGCCCGTCCGGCCCGCCGAGCGCTGCCTGTCCGGCCGGCGGCGCTGCCCCCAGGGCCATGGCGCCCCGGCGCGCCACCGGATATCCAGGAAGCCCACCCGCCCCGCTCCGTAGTAGGTACTCCATGCGCGCCCGCGACGCGGCCGACCGGCCCGCACCCGTCACCCCTCCCGCCCACGCCGTCCGCCCGCCGGCCTCCCGCCTCCCCGCCGTACCGGAGCGGCCCGCCGACGCCTCACCCCACGCGCTGGCGGCGCTCCAGCGCACCGCCGGGAACGCCGCCGTCGTACAGATGCTCCGCGCGGACGGCCACGCCTGGGCGCAGCAGGAGCACCGCCACGGCCCCGGCTGCGGGCACGCCGCCGTCCAGCGCTCCGCCGTCCACGACGTGTTGCGCACCCCGGGGCGGCCCCTGGACGAGGAGACCCGCAGCGACATGGAGGCGCGGCTCGGCGCCGACTTCTCCGACGTCCGCGTCCACACCGACCCGGCGGCCCGCACCTCCGCAGCCGAGGTCGGCGCCCGCGCCTTCACCTCCGGCAACCACATCGTCATCGGCGACGGCGGCGGCGACCGGCACACCCTCGCCCACGAGCTGACCCACGTCATCCAGCAGCGCCGGGGCCCGGTCGCCGGCACCGACAACGGCCGGGGCCTGAGCGTCAGCGACCCGGGCGACCGCTTCGAACGCGCCGCGGAGGAGAACGCCCACCGTGTGCTGTCGGGGCCGGCGCCCGCCCCGGCGGAGGGGCGGACCGCCGCGTCCGGTCCGGTGCGGCGGGCGGTCGCGGCGGTGCAGCGGAAGACCGCGGCGAACGGCGGCCGGCTGGTCAAGGCCGGCCGCCACGACTTCAGCACCGCCCTGCAGAACGCCATGCCCGTGGGGCCGGGACAGGCCCGCTGCCACACGGTGTCGTACGAGACCATCACCGCCGGGGTGATGGAGGCCGTCAACAAGTGCCTGAACGGCGAGGACGCGGTCGGCTACCTCTACGGCATGGTCGACGCGGTCTACCCCCAGGGCGGCAACCTCCTGCCGCACCAGCGGACCCTGCCGACGGCGACGCAGATGGCGGCGGTCTGCAGGAGCGAGTTCAAGGCGGCGGAGACGGCGCTGGAGGCGCTGAAGAAGCTCTTCCCGAAGAAGGGTTCCGGCTCGGCCGCCCAGGCGGCCCGGGCCGACGAGCTGGCCAACGACCTGATCGAGGCCCTCAACAACTCCCCGGCCAACCTCCGGCTCGGCGACGGGAGCACCAACAGCTCCATCCAGAGCGGACTCGACCTCGCCCCGGCACGGACCGGTGCCGTGAAGACGCTGGGCCCCGACGCGCTCGTCGTCGACCAGTCGCAGCCGATGGACGCGACGGCCCCCAGGACCACGAAGCTCGGGAAGAGCCTCCAGGTGCTGCTGGTCGAACCCGACCACGAACAGCAGGTGTGGACGCTGCTCACCCGGACCACGAGCAAGGCCGGTCAGCTGCATCTGTTCAGCTCCGGCCCGCTGCTCCAGAGTTCCGACCGCAAGGGCATGAAGACGTCCACCATGAACAACAAGAACCCCACCCCGACCGCCATCAGGGTTCCCGGGTCGACCCCCGAGGCGTACTTCGTGTTCACGGTCTGACGCCCGCTCCGCCGTCCGGCGCGCGGCCCCGGCCCCCGCGCGCCGGGGCCGTGGGCCGCAGGGCGCGACCGAACTGACGCTACGTCAGAAAACCCCTTCCCTCCTCCGCCCCCCTGCGGCATCCTGCGCCCATGCAGACCGAGCTGAGCACCACGCTGGGCGTCGAGCACGCCGTCTTCGGGTTCACCCCGTTCCCCGCGGTCGCCGCCGCCATCACCCGCGCCGGCGGCTTCGGCGTCCTCGGCGCGGTCCGCTACACCGCGCCCGACGAACTCGCCCGCGACCTGGACTGGATGACGGCGCACACCGACGGCCTGCCGTACGGGCTCGACGTCGTCATGCCCGCCCGCAAGGTCGAAGGCGTCACCGAGGCCGAGGTCGAGGCGATGATCCCGGACGGCCACCGCGACTACGTCGCGCGGATCCTCGCCGAGCACGACGTCCCGCCGCTGCCCGAGGGGGAGGCGTCCGGCTGGCGGATCACCGGCTGGATGGAAGAGGTCGCCCGCAGCCAGCTGGACGTGGCCTTCGACTACCCGATCAGACTCCTCGCCAACGCCCTCGGCTCCCCGCCGCCCGACGTCATCACCCGCGCCCACGACCGCGGCATCCGCGTCGCCGCGCTGGCCGGGAGCCCCCGCCACGCCCGCCACCACCGCGACGCCGGGATCGACATCGTCGTCGCCCAGGGCTACGAGGCCGGCGGACACACCGGCGAGATCGCCACGATGGTGCTCACCCCCGAGGTCGTCGCCGCCGTCGACCCGCTGCCGGTGCTCGCCGCCGGGGGCATCGGCACCGGCGAACAGATCGCCGCCGGGCTCGCCCTCGGCGCCCAGGGTGTCTGGCTCGGCTCGCTCTGGCTCACCACCGAGGAGGCCGAACTCCACTCCCGGCGGCTGACCGCCAAGCTCCTCGCCGCCGGCCCCGGCGACACCGTCCGCTCCCGCGCCCTGACCGGCAAGCCCGCCCGCCAGCTGCGCACCGCCTGGACCGACGCCTGGGACGCCGCGGACGGGCCGGGCCCCCTCCCGATGCCCCTCCAGGGCCTGCTGGTCGCCGAGGCCACCTCCCGTATCCAGCGCCACGAGGTCGACCCGCTGCTGGGCACGCCCGTCGGCCAGATCGTCGGCCGGATGAACAGCGAACGCAGCGTCCAGGCCGTCTTCGACGACCTCACCCGTGGCTTCGAGAGGGCCGTCGACCGCATCAACCGCATCGCGGGCCGCGCCTGACCGCCGCGCCCGCCCGGGGGTGTCCTTCCGCTCTCCGTGGGGCCGCGGCGCCCGGCACCGCACCCCGCGGAGTTGTCGCCCCACCCACGGACACCCGGTCCGCGGGCGGGCTCCGCCTTGCGACGCACGGCACCGGACGCCACGACCTGATCCACGAAGAGCGAGAAGACACCCCCGAGGAGGCAGCACGATGACGGACCACCCCGCACCGCCCACCGGCTTCTGGGCCCAGGCCACCGCCGACCCGGACCGCACCGTCCTGATCGCCCCCGACGGCGAGGAGTGGACCGCGGGCCGCCTGCACGCCGCGGGCAACCGCCTCGTCCACGGGCTGCGGGCCGCCGGACTCACCCGCGGCGACGCCTTCGCCGCCGTCCTCCCCAACGGCGTCGAGTTCCTGACGGCGTATCTCGCCGCGTCCCAGGCCGGGTTCTACTTCGTCCCCGTCAACCACCACCTGGTCGGGCCCGAGATCGCCTGGATCGTCGCGGACTCCGGCGCCAAGGTGCTGCTCGCCCACGAACGGTTCGCCGACGCGGCCCGGGCCGCCGCCGACGAGGCCCGGCTGCCCGCCGAACGGCGCTACGCGGTCGGCACCGCCGAAGGGTTCCGCCCCTACGCCGACCTCCTCGACGGACAGCCGGACACCCCGCCCGCCGACCGCACCCTGGGCTGGGTCATGAACTACACCTCCGGCACCACCGGCCGCCCCCGGGGCATCCGCCGTCCGCTGCCCGGCACCCCGCCCGAACGGACCCACCTCGGCGGCTTCCTCGGCATCTTCGGCATCCGGCCGTTCGACGGCAACGTCCACCTGGTCTGCTCGCCGCTCTACCACACGGCCGTCCTCCAGTTCGCCGGCGCCTCCCTGCACATCGGCCACCGGCTGGTCCTGATGGACCACTGGGCGCCCGAGGAGATGCTGCGGCTGATCGACACCCACCGGGCCACCCACACCCATATGGTCCCCACCCAGTTCCACCGGCTGCTGGCGCTGCCCGAGGAGGTCCGCGCCCGGTACGACGTGTCGTCGATGCGGCACGCCATCCACGGGGCGGCGCCCTGCCCCGACCACGTCAAACGCGCCATGATCGACTGGTGGGGCGGCTGCGTCGAGGAGTACTACGCGGCGAGCGAGGGCGGCGGCGCGTTCGCCACCGCCGACGACTGGCTGAAGAAGCCCGGCACCGTCGGCAAGGCGTGGCCGATCAGCGAACTCGCCGTCCTCGACGACGACGGCAACCGCCTGCCGCCGGGCGAACTGGGCACCGTCTACCTGAAGATGCGCACCGGCGGTTTCCGCTACCACAAGGACGACGCCAAGACCCGGCAGAACCGCGTCGGCGACTTCTTCACCGTGGGCGACCTGGGCTATCTCGACGAGGACGGCTATCTCTTCCTCCGCGACCGCAAGATCGACATGATCATCTCCGGTGGCGTCAACATCTACCCCGCCGAGATCGAATCCGTCCTTCTCGCCCACCCCGCCGTCGCCGACGCCGCCGCCTTCGGCATCCCGCACGACGACTGGGGCGAGGAGGTCAAGGCCGTCGTCGAACCGGCCGACGGGCAGACGCCCGGGCCCGAACTCGCCGCCTCCGTCCTGGATTTCTGCGCCGGACGGCTGGCCGGATACAAACGCCCCAAGTCCGTCGACTTCGTCCCCACCCTGCCCCGCGACCCCAACGGCAAGCTCTACAAGCGACGGCTGCGCGCACCGTACTGGGAGGACACCCTCTAGGTGTGTTGTCCCGGGACGTTGGTGACACGCGCGTGGGGTGCTTGAACGGGTGAGGGCCTTCTGGCTCGGTGTGGATTGCGACATCTACGCC